>JAEUIN010000199.1 GCA_016793115.1 Planctomycetaceae bacterium | reverse complement strand
AATGTTCGGTTAATGAGAGCGCGATTTGCCCCGGCGATCCTCACCCGTTCGCCGCCGCGAGTCGCAACCATGCTCGCCGACGAGGGGATCGTTCCTGTGCGGGGCGTCCGACCTAGCGGACCGAGGCTGGTGTTCGAATCTCTTTCTTGCGATCGGTCCGACCGGACGCCGCGCACGAAACTTCTTTGGTTCGTGTTGGGCCGCGCTGCGCGCGGAGGAAACATGGGATGGCCTTCTCCGCCCGGGGGACAGAAGGCGCCACGGGGTATGCCGCGGCGGCAATCCGACGGCGTTCTTTGAAAACTCGCTTAGCGGAAATAGCGGACCGCGTTCTTGAAGATCGCGAAGCCGTCTCCCTCCGGCGGGAGTTGCTTCATACGAGTCCAGCGCGGGTGTTGCGTCGCGTCGATATGCCGCTCGGGATGCGGCATGAGCCCGCACACGCGCCCGGTCGGATCGCAGATGCCGGCGATGTCGTTCGTCGCACCGTTCGGATTGGCCGGGTAGGGGACCGTATGCGTACCGCTCGACGGGGCCGCCGCGGCCGCGGAGCCTTCTTCTTCCAGCGGCCGGTACTTCAAGCAGGCCTGGCCGGCCGCTTCGAGCTGGGCCAGCACTTCGGCGTCGCGCGTCACGAACTTTCCTTCGGCATGGGCGACGGGCAGATACATGCTTTCGACGCCGCTGAAGAAGACGCACTTGTCGCCGCGGACCGCGAGCCGCACCCAGCGGTCTTCGTAGCGGCCGCTCTCGTTGAGCGCGAGCGTGGCCTGGGCGCTCGGCGGGCCGCCGGACTTCGGGGCGTCGTCTTCCAACAGCAGGCCGCTCTTAAGCAGGATCTGGAAGCCGTTGCAGATGCCGAGGATCAGCTTGCCGGCGTCGCGGAAGCGGCGGAAGTCGTCGCCCAGCTTCAGGCGAATCTGGTTGCCGAGGATGCGCCCGGCGGAGACGTCGTCGCCGTAGCTGAACCCGCCGGCAAGGCAGAGGACTTGGAAGTCGTCGAGGACTTTCGGGTTTTCCCGCACGCGCTCGACGTGCAGTCGCTCGGCGACGGCCCCGGCCCGCTCGAAGGCGTGGGCCGTTTCCAGATCGCAGTTGGTGCCGGGAGCGCGAAGGACGAGAACGCGAGGCTGAGACATTTGCGGAAGTTGCCGGTTGTCAGTGGTCGGTTGTCAGGGGTCGGAGGCGAGTCGCCGCAGGCGAGCCGCCGATTTTGCATTTTGCGTTCTGAGTTTTGCGGTTCCGCCTACCAGCGGAGCGGCCGTTGCCAGGTTTCTTTCAAGTCGGCGACCGCGGCGTCGACGACTTTGGGGACGCGTAGTTCGCTCGGTTCGTCGGCGGCGTCGCGGACCGGCTGGGGGAGTCCGAAGACTTCAAGCCGACCGGAGTTCGTGACCTCGCCGACCGCGGCGTGCGGCACGCCGGCGAGCGCTTTCTCGAAGGCCGCCGCCTTGGCTTGCGGAACTTCGCAGAGGAAGCGGCTGTTCGACTCCGAGAACAGCAGCACGGCGGTCGCCTCGGGCAGCGACGAAAGCTCGTGCAATTCGAGGTGCGGGTGCTCCGCGGCCAAGCGTTGTGCGTTGTCCTGAGCGCGGGGACCGAGCGTGAGCGAGTAAGGAGCTTCGGCCAAGTGGACGCGAGCGCCGAGGTTGCCGGCGAAGGCCATCTCGGCGGCGGCGGCGGCGAGGCCTCCCTCGCTCAAGTCGTGGCAGGCGCGAACCGTGCCGGCCATGATCGCCTTATGCACCGCGGCGAAGGTGCGCTTCGCCAAGGCCGGCTCGACTTGCGGCACTTGTCCGCCGGGAAGCTTCTGCACGAGCGCGAAGTGCGAGCCGCCGAGTTCGTTGCGCGTCGCACCGACCTGATAGAGCAGGTTGCCCGGCTCTTTCAGATCCATCGTCACGGCTTTCGACACGTCGGCGATTTGGCCGATGGCGCTGATGAGCAGCGACGGCGGAATCGAGATCGTGTTGCGCTTGCCGTCGGCTCCTTGGAAGCGGAACACGTTGTTGAGGCTGTCTTTGCCGCTGATGAAGGGCGTTTCCAAAGCGAGCGCCAGATCGCGGCAAGCGAGCGCCGCCCGCACCAGCGAGCCGAGCGATTCCGGCTGTTCGCAATCGCCCCAGCAGAAGTTGTCGAGAATGGCGATCTTCGCCGGGTCGGCCCCCACGGCCACGGCGTTGCGGAGCGCTTCGTCGATCGCGCTCGCCGCCATGTGGTAGGCGTCGAAATCGCCGTAGTGCGGGTTCATGCCGTTGGAGATCACGATGCCGCGCTTGCCGCCGAGCACGGGCCGCACGACCGCGGCGTCGCTCGGGCCGTCGTTCTGCGCGCCGACGAGCGGCTTCACGACGCTGCCCGCTTGCACTTCGTGGTCGTATTGGCGGATCACCCATTCCTTGCTCGCTACGTTGAGCGAGCCGAGGATTTGCTTAAGCTCGGGAGTGTAGTCCCAGGTGTACTTCGTCGGCAGCGGTTGAGGCAACGTGGCGGGTGGTTCGTAGTAGGCTTCACGCACGACCGGAGGCCGGCCGCCGTGGAGGAAGTGCATCGATAGGTCGGCGACTTCGTTTCCTTCATAAGACAGCTTCAGCCGGCCCGAGGGAACGAACGTGCCGAAGGCCGTGGCTTCGACGGATTCGCTCGCACACAAGTCGCGAAACGCTTCCCACTTCTCCGGCGGCACGGCGAGCACCATCCGCTCCTGTGCCTCGGAGATCCACATTTCGGTGTAGGAAAGACCTTCGTATTTGAGCGGGATTTTGTCGAGCTGCACTTCCGCGCCCAGTTCTTCTCCCATTTCGCCGACGGCGCTGGAGAAGCCTCCCGCGCCGCAATCGGTGATCGCGTTGTAGAGGTTCTTATCGCGGGCCTGCAGGATGACGTCGAGCACCATCTTCTCGGTGATGGCGTTGCCGATCTGCACGGCGCCGCCGCTCACCGTTTCGCTTTCGGTCGTGAGTTCGGCGGAACTGAACGTCGCGCCGTGGATGCCGTCGCGGCCGGTTCGTCCGCCGACGGCCACGATCAGGTCGCCGGCTTTCACTTCCTTGAACGCTTTGTCGACGGGGATCAGCCCGACGTTGCCGCAATAGACCAGCGGGTTCGCCAGATAACGCTCGTCGAAGAAGATCGCGCCGTTCACCGTGGGGATGCCCATGCGGTTGCCGTAGTCGCGCACGCCGCTGACGACGCCCTTCATGACGCGCTTCGGATGGAGTACGCCTTGGGGGATGGCCGCGGCCGGCATGTCGGGGGGAGCGAAACAGAACACGTCGGTATTACAGATCGGCTTCGCTCCCATGCCGGTGCCGAGCGGATCGCGGATCACGCCGCCGAGCCCGGTATTGGCGCCGCCGTAAGGTTCCAAAGCCGAGGGATGGTTATGCGTCTCGACCTTGAAGCAAACGTGGTACTGATCGTCGAAGGTGATGACGCCGGCGTTGTCTTTAAACACGCTGACGCACCAATCTTTGTCACCCCATTGTTTGCGCAGCTGTTGGGTCGCCGCGAAGATGGTTTCCTTCAGCATGCTTTGGAACACGATTTCTTGCTGGTCGTCGCGATAGCGAATGCGGCCGCCGAGCGTCTTGTGGCTGCAGTGTTCGCTCCAGGTTTGGGCGATCGTTTCGAGTTCGGCGTCGGTCGGGTCGCGGCCGAGTTCGCGGAAGTGCCCCTGAATCGTCTTCATTTCGACGAGGCTCAAATAAAGCTGGCCTTCCTTGCTCAGCTTCATAAGGCCGACGTCGTCGAGCGAGAGCAGGGGCACGCGGACAAGCTGGAACTCATACTTCGAGCCGAACTCGAGCTTCGTGAACGGGAGCGGTCCGATGATCGCTTGTTCGATCGCGTCGTTGGCCAAGACTTTCGACGAAAGGAGCTTGAGCGCGTCGTCGGCGAGCGGCGCGAACCAGTATTTCTTCAGCGTCCGCACGGCGTCGACCTTGATTCCAAGATCGGCGATCGCGGCTAGCACGCTCTGGGCGACGGGATCCATGACGCCCGGCTTGGGCAACACGTGGACAAGCCGTTCGTAGCCGACCGGAGCTTGGAGCAGCGTTTTGTCGCCAGCCTTGCCGACGACGGCGCGTTCGACGACCGCATCGCACAGCAGTTCGCGGGAAATCTTCTCGGCCTGGGCTTGTGTGAGCTCCGGCGAATGGGCGCCCGACTGAATGAGGAAGCCGCGGGCCGTGCGCAGGCCGATCTTGCCGAGCCCCAGCGCGGCGGCTTCGGCCGCGACTCGGCCGGCTTCCAGATCGGGTTCACGCTCAAGCGGATAGAGATCAACTTCCCACAATGACACGGCTAAGTTCCTTTTATCGTCGAGCTGTTCGAAGATGTGCGGGGGCGCAGCTTGCCGGCGGCTTCGCGGCGAGTACGTCCTTCGGCGAGCAGAGTTTCAAGTTCGTTCGAATCGCAGTTTTCCAAGGCTTGACGAACGGCGGCGAGACGACGCTCGACGTTCGCCAAACCGGTCAGCACTTCGCGGCGGTTATCGGTGAGAATCTGGACCCACAATTCGCCGTCGGCCGCGGCGACGCGCGTCGTGTCGAGCCAGCCGCCCGCGGTGAGCGTCAGCCACTCTTCGGGCGTCACGGCGGCGAGCGCCGAGGCGACGATGTGCGGCACGTGGCTCGTCGCGGCCAATGCCCGATCGTGATCGGCGGGCGTCATGCGCACGACCTGCGAGCCAAGTTGCCGCCAGAATTGTTCGACGGCCTCCGTCGCTTGCGGCGGCGTGTCGGCGGCGGGCGTGACGACCGCCGTGCGGCCGTCGAAGAGATCGAGCAGCGCCGCTTCGGGGCCGCTTTTTTCACTTCCCGCAATCGGGTGGCTGCCGACGAACGTCACGCCGCCGGGCAGTCTGCCGGCGACTCCGGCGACGATCGACTGCTTAGTGCTGCCGACGTCGGTAATAAGGGTGCCCGCTTTCGCCGCGGCGGCGGCGGCGAGCACATCGTCCACAATCCGTCCGACCGGCGTGCAAACGACGATCAGGTCGGCGTCGCCGACTCCGGCTCGCAGATCGAGCGTCGTTTCGGTCACCGCTCCGACTCGCTTCGCGGCGTCCAGGCTGGTTTGTCGCCGACCGATGCCTATGACTCGCCGCGCGAGCTTTTTCGCGAGCAGGTCGAGCCCGATCGACCCGCCGATGAGGCCGACTCCGACGACGGCGACGGTGTCCCAATGTTTCATGTAGCGGCAAACGGGGGCCGCTACGCAAGGGCGAGAAAAACGCCCGCACGGCCGCCAAATCGAGGGCGAGAAGTGGAGCCCGCGATTGTATCACGCCCCGGCCGCGTGCAGCAGTGGCGGGTGCGGAAAAACGAGCGGAAAAACAGGGGAGAAACGCGTCGCCCGCGGCTCGGCGTAAGCGCAGCGGGCATATCGGCTTGCAGAAGTTCGATCGACTCGCCGCGGCCGCCAGCGAGTCACTTCTGCGGCGAGCGCCACTGTGGTTGCCACGAACCGGCGGCGGTCGCGGTCGTCGTGGATTCGCCGGCGACGGGAACCTGGTGGGAGGTCGCGAAGCGGGCGTCCTGACGACGTTGATCGCTCGCCAACTGACGCAAGAAGTCGGGCGAGGCGTTGTCGATGACGATCACTTTGCTCTTGGCCCGCGCGTCGGCAAGCGGACGCACGATGCATACTACTTCGGCGCCGGCCGAGAGATTCCCGAGTTCGGCCAGGGCGGCTTGCTCCGCTGCGGAGTGCGAGCCGCCGGCGAGCGAACGCGCCTGAGCGAGAGCTTGAGCGGCGACGGGCGTCATTGCTTGAGCGGCATTCGTGAGTTGGCTCGTCGCGAGCTGCGCGGCTTGCGTGACCGGCAGCGATCCGGAGGTGGGCAAGGTTTGCGAGGCGTCGGCGCTGCCGAAGGCCGGCATCTTGGCGGGCATCGTCGGCGGGGCGACGGCGGCGATCGGTTCATTTGGCAGGCAAAACTTCGCCAAGCCGAATTGATGAATCTCGGCATGCACCGCCGCGAGAGCGGCGTAGAGCCCTTCGTCGTCTTCGGGATCGGCCGCGTTGCAGACGCCGATCACGTGGCCGTCGGCGCTGAAAAGACCGCCGCCGCTGCGGCCTTGCACCGGTTGGCCGGCCACTTGCAGGTTGGGCGGGCCGAGGAACTTGTCGATAGTCGTCACCCGGCTGACGCGGGCCGTCGCCGGATCGCCGTGGTTGCAACCGATGCTGACGACGACGTCGTTCGGTCGCACTGCGTAGCCCGGGGGCGCGATTTTCGCCGCAGCGACTTCGACTCCGGGACGGAAGCTCAACAGGCCGACGTCGGATTCCAAGTCGTAGCCGATCACGCGCCCGGGCAAATCTTGCGCGCCGTCGGCGGTTTGCAGGTCGACGGTCACCCGACCCTGACCGTTGGAGTCGCGGAAGATATGACCGCAAGTGAGCACAAGCGCTTCTCCTTCGCGGCAATCGATAATTGTGCCGCTGCCGACGGATTGGCCGCCTTCGTCGTAAATCTTCAACCGCACGCTGGCGGCCATGAGGCGGTCGATGAGTTGTTGCGTGATTTGGCCGTTCGAAGCGGCCGTCGTCGGGGTTGCGGCGGGAACAGCAGCCGAGTGCGCGGCCAACGACGTCGGCATCGTCGGCGGAGCGGGCATGCTTGGCGGGAGCGAATTTGCGGGGACGTTTCCGCCCGCAGCGACGAGTTGACGCAATTGTTCGTAGCCGGTCGCGCCGACAAGTCGGCCGGTTTCGCGGCCGCCGGAAATCATGACGAAGCAGGGTACGCCCTTGACCCCGAATTGCTTGGCGAGCTGCGGTTCGGAGTCGATATCGACTTTGCGAACCGGAATGCCTTCGGCGGCGAGCCGCTCGACGACCGGCAGCATTTGGCGGCAGGGACCGCACCAAGAAGCGGTGAAGTCGAGCAACACGGTCTGATCGCTCGCAGCCGGGGCACCGCTGAGCGCGCACACGAGGAGCGCGGCCTGAACCGTCGTCATGGAATCCCTCCCTGGATTCGTCGACCTGTGCGGCGGGCGTCGCATCCATGCAATCGCGCCGAACAGGGGGCGGGATCATGCCGAGGCGGGCAAAATCTGACAATGCCAATCAGCGCAACAGCGAACAAAATCTCACGCAGTTGCCGGCATTGGCGGTGCGCCGACCGCAGTTTGACGATTGCAAAACCGCAAGCGACAATGCCGGCATGTCGCCGCCAAGATGTTGATTCGCCGCGAAGGGATCGCGCCCATGCCGTTTATTGATATCCGCCAAGTGCCTGCCATCGAACCTGTTCCGGGTTGCCATATGCGGACGCCGTTCGGCGAAAACTTGATGCTCTCCTACCTGGAAATGGACGCCGGGGCGGAGGTGCCGCTGCACTCGCATCCCCATGAGCAGGGCGGGATTCTGATTCGCGGCAAGATGCAACTCACGATCGGCGACGAAACCCGGCTCTGCGAAGCCGGTTCGATGTTCATCATTCCGCCGCATGTGAAACATCGGGCCGTGGCGATCGACGGGCCCGCGGTCGTGCTCGATTGCTTTAGCCCGGTGCGTGAGGACTACGCCGAGATGTTGAATAAATATATTCCGCCGCTTGAGCAGTCTTAGTATCCGGATCCTTCGCAATGCTCCTGCGCTCGACGATCTTCGTCGCACTGGGCTACGCCGTTTGCTGCGGCGCCGCGGCCGCGGAAATTCCTCCCTCGTCGCCGGAAGTTCCCGCGACGCACCGCCGGCGGGCCTTGCTCGTCGGCTGCTCGGAATACCCGACCCTCGGCGAACGCTACCGGCTGCGGGGGCCGGCCAACGACGTGGGCTTGATCGAACGCCTGCTGCGAGAGAGGTTCCAATTTGCCAGTGACGAAATCGTGCGCTTGCCGCATGCGACGGACAAGGCGCGACAGCCGACGCGGACCAACATACTCCGCGAGTTCGACACCCTTGCCGCCGACGCACGGCCGGGAGATGAAATCGTCGTGTTTCTCGCCGGTCACGGTAGCCAAGTGCCCGACGATTCGCTCGACGAAGACGACGGGCTCGACGAAGTTTTTTTGCCGGAAGACGTAACCCTTCCAGGGACGAAAGCCACGGGCGCGGCGTCGGCCGTGCCGGGCATTCGCGACGACGAGATTGAAGCGAAGCTTTCCGCGATGCGGTCGCGCGGAGCGTTCGTATTCTTCATCGCCGACACGTGTCATTCGGGGACAATGTCGCGCGGACTAGAGGACCACGAGGGGGCGTCGCTCGCGCGCCATGTGCCGCGTGAACTATTGACGAGCGACGACGAACTGAACTCCGCGGCGAATCGAGCACGCGGACCGGATCGGCCGCGCGAGCAGCTTTCCGGAGACGCGGCGACCGTCGGCGGCTTGGCGGCGATCTACGCCGTGCCCGCGACGGCGCTGGAGCTTGAACAACCGATGCCGCCGCCCGGCGGCGCCGATCGACCGTTCTACGGTCGGCTGACTTATTGCCTATATCATGTGCTCGCGCAGGCCGAGCAGCCGCTTACCTATCGGGAGTTGGCACAGCGCGCGGCATGGCAATACGGCGATTGGGATTTCCATTTGCTGCCTCTGCTCGAGGGGAATGCGCTTGATCGAGAAGTCCTCGGCAAACGGGAGTGGCGCGATCGCTCGGCTATCATCGTCACGGCCGACGCCGGCGGAGCGCTCCGGTTGAATCAAGGCGCCGCGCATGGTTTGACGCGCGGGACGGTCTTAAAAGCCTTTCCGCCGAAAAGCGCCGACGAATCGGCCCCGGCCGCGAATTTCGTCGTCGTGCGCGAAGTCTCGCCGTTCACCGCCCGCGTGGAGCGAGTGCACGACGGCGCTACGCGGCGCTCCGACGGACCGTTGCCGACGCCTGCCCGATGCGAAGTCGTGGAAGTCGATGAGAGTGAGGCTCAGATCGGCGTATGCATTGCGGCGGCGACGCCCGCCGATCGAGAATCGGCCGATGTACTGCGAGCTCAGTTAGAAGAATGGATCGCGGCGGAACCGGCGTTGGTGCGTTTGGCGCGCCCGGGCGAATCGGCCGACGTCGTGCTGACCGTAGACGGTGGCTCCGCGCGACTGACTCTCCGGTGTCGGCCAATCTCAGCACGGGCGGAGAGGACGAACGCTACGCCGTCCTTCGGGCCTTATCCGATCGAAGCCGGTGCGCGGCCGGCTGCCGCCGACGATCTGCGCCGCATCGCCGTCGCCTACAACTTAATGAGATTGGCTGCCGATGACGAACCGGCGCCGGGAACAAAGTTCGCCGCCGGAGAAGTCGGATTGTCCGTCACGGTCGAGCGACGACGCGGCGACGATAAGCCCTGGCGGCCGCTCGACGCCGCGATGGGGAATCGTCTCACGAAAGGAGATCGAGTGCGGATCACGCTCCGCAACGTCGGCGTGTCGCGCGTCGACGCCACGGTGCTCTACATCGAATCGGCGATGCGCATTCAAAGTTGTTTTCCGACGGCGCAAGCGGCCCTCACAGGCGCCTATAACACGCTCGCGGCGGGGCAATCGCGGGAAGTCGTGCTTTCGATCAATGACAAAACGGTCGGCAGAGAGGATATCTTGATCTTGGCGGTTGCGCATACGCCTCCGCTCGCGACGTACTTCGCATTTTTGGAGCAACCGGGACTAACCGTGGCCGATCTTCGCCGCGAGCGAGGCGAGAGCGCCGCGCCGCTCGATCGGTTGCTGAAGGCGTCGTTGAGCGGAGCGAGGCGAACGCGCACCGTCGAAGATGCCAAAACCTACGCTGTGCGCCGGATTCCGCTCGAAGTTCAGCCGGCTCCGTCCGTTAAGAGTGAACATCGCAAAACTCGCTGACGAGTCGTCTATGGCGGCATTCCATTATCACCGCTCGGGCGGCATTTATTGCGGCGTGTCGGTCGCAGTCGTGCTCGTGGTCATGCTCACTTGTGAGGCTCCGCTCGCCGCGCAAGAAAAGTCCGATGCGCGCATCACCGCGCGCGACAAACTCTGGGAACAGGCTCAGCAGTTGGAATCGCAGAGTCGCTATCGGGAGGCGGCTTCCGTCGGCGAGACCATGCTTGCTTTGGAACGAATCGTGTTGGAGGAAGACAGCACCGAATTGCTCGATACGATCACTTGGCTGGCCGCGACCAATGAGAAAGGGGAGCTTTGGGACGCGGCGAAGAAATACCGTGACGAGGCCGCGAGTTGGGCCGAGAAGCGATTCGGCGCGGCTCATTGGCGGGCCCGCGATGCGCGGCGGCGGCGGGATTCGCTGCCGAAGCTTCAGGCGCTGCCGCCCGCCGCCCTGGCCGATTTGGCAAAGGCCAATCGGCTCGATCTCGAAGCGCTCGATTTGCGTCTGGCCTCGCGATATGGCGACGCCGTCGAGCCGGCGCGGCAGGCGTTCGAACTTCGCCGCAAAGTACTCGGCGAAACTCAGGAAGACACAGTCGACGCGCTGGAAGGTCTCGCTTCGGCCCTGCAAGGCTCGGGGAAATATGTCGAGGCCCAGCGGCACTATGAGCGCGTCGCCGAACTGCGACGTGCGCTCCTCGGCGAGCAGCACCCGCAATATGCGCTGGCGCTCGACAACTTGGCTTTGGAAGCCGTGGAGGCAGGTCGTTACCGCCGGGCTCAGGAACTTTGGGAGCGGGCGCTCTCCATCCGTGCCGAGGCGCTCGGACGCGACGACGTCGAATACGCGGCGACGCTTCGCAGTTTGGCCCGCTTACGGCAAACGTTCGGCGACGCCGCCGAAGCGCGCCGACTCTTTGAACAATCGCTCGCCGTATTCCGCGCCGCGCTAGTCGACAACGATCCTCAAATCGCCGTCACCCTCGACGACATGGGTCTCGCGGCGATCCAAGACGGCGACTACGCGCGCGCCGAGCCGCTGCTCCGCGAAAGTCTCCGTGTCATGAAGCTTGCGTACGGCGAAGAATCGGTCGATTACGCAGGCGTGCTCGAAAACTTGGCGACATTGCATTTTTCGACCGGCGACCTTGCGCAAGCGGAAGCTGCGCAACTCCGCTGTGTGGAGGTCTACTCCCGGGTGTTCGGCGTGGAGCATGCTTACTATGCGACGGTCGCCTCCAACCTAGCTCGTATCTATCTAGCGGCCCGGGATTATGCGAAGGCGGAACCGCTCTATCGGGCTGCGTTGACAATTCGTCGTAAGCAACTCGGCGACGATCATCCGTTGACCGCCGCGGCGCTCAACAATCTGGCTGCGCTTCTCGCCGATCGAGGTGAAACAGCCGAGGCGGAAGCCTTGTTCCGGCAAGCGCTGGAATCGCATCGCAAGAATCTCGGCGAACGGCACTACGCCTACGCACACACTCTGAATAACCTCGCATCGCTCACATCGCGAAACGGCAAGCCGGCGGAAGCACTCCGCCTCTTTTTGCAAGCGATGGAGATTCGCAAGGATGTTTTGGGTGAATTTCATCCCGACTACGCGATGAGTCTCGGCAACGTCGCATTTCAATACTTTGAAATGGGTGATTCTACCAAGGCCGCGGAGTACTTTCGCCGAACCCTTGCCGTGACGCGTCGGTTGTTGGAAGCCACGGCGGTCGTGCAATCGGAACGCGGGCAATTGGCGATGGGACAGTCGCTCCGTTTCCGACTCGACGGTTTCATCTCGCTCGCCGCCGCCGATCGCGAGTTTCAGAAGGAAGCTTTTGCCGAAGTCTTGGCGTGGAAGGGAGCGACGCTCGTCCGCCAGCGCGAGATACGCGCCGCGGCGGACGATCCGAGCGTCGCCGATTTGTTTCGCCGACTTCAAGATGCGACCCGCTCGCTCACTGCGGCGGGCCGCGCGGTACCCGAGGGAGAAGGGCGCGAGGCCGCCTGGCGGGAGCAGTTGACGGAACTTACATTGGAAAAGGAACGCTTGGAGGCGGAATTGAGTCGGCGCAGCGCCACGTTTCGTCGCGCAGTTCGCGGCACGATGCCGGAGGAACTCGTCGCCTCGTTGCCTGCCGACGCCGCGCTGGTCGACTTTCTTGAGTATTGGCGTACGACGCCCGACCCGAGGGAGAAGGAACGGCCGACGATGGTCCGCGAGTTTGTCGCTTTCATCGTGCGCCCCGCGGCGGAAGAGGCGGAGCGAATTCGACTCGTCGCACTGGGAGCGTCGCAGCCCGTCGCGCAAGCGATCGACATCTGGCGCGAGTCGTTCGGAATGTCGCGGCAGGGAGTTCAAGCCGGCGCCGAATTACGAAAGGCGATCTGGGAACCTTTGCTGCCCGCGCTGGGCGACGCGCAAACGATTCTCGTCGCGACCGACGGCGCACTCGGACGATTGCCGCTCGGTGCGCTGCCGGGGCGCGAACCGGGAAAGTATCTATTGGAAGACCACCGGCTGGCGACGATTCCCGTGCCGCAATTGTTGCCGGCTCTGATCCACGAAGAAGGTAAACGCGAGCTCACTCGCGAACTGTTGCTGATCGGCGACGTCGACTACGAGGCGGCTCCCGATGGAACGTCAACTCCGACGACTAAGAAGAAACGCCCGAGTCGGCCCGGAGAAAATCGATCGATAACCGCTGCGTCGATCGACGCCGATCGGGCTCCGGCAGGAGACGTCGTTTTCGGTCGGCTCGCCAACACGGCCGGTGAAATCGCGGCCATCCGCGACCTTTACGGCCGGTTGTACGAAGTCGCCGACGATGACCCGCGAGCGCTCGCACAAGGCGATGCGACGGAGCAGAGCTTCCGTAAATTCGCCGGCACGTATCGCCACTTGCATTTAGCGACCCACGGTTTCTTCGCCGCGCCCGACTATCAGTCGGCGTTTGAAAGCCCCGCGCCAAGTCGCGCCGTCGGCGACGGCCATCGTGGCGGACTCGTCGCCCGCGATTCTCCGCTTATCGGCTTCAACCCCGGTTTGCTTTCCGGATTAGCGCTGGCCGGCGCCAACCGCGAACCGGCGGCGCAGACCGATGACGGGATTTTAACGTCTCAAGAGATCGCGTTTCTGCCGCTCGTCGGCGTCGACACGGTCGTTCTTTCGGCGTGTGATACAGGGCTCGGCGAGACCGCGGGAGGCGAAGGGTTGCTCGGCGTCCAGCGAGCGTTTCAAGTGGCCGGGGCGCGAACGACGGTGGCAGGCTATTGGAAGGTCGACGATTTGGTGACGCGCCAGCTCATGGAACGGTTCTATCGCAATCTCTGGGAACGCGAGATGCCTCGGCTCGACGCTTTGCGCGAGGCCGAGCTTTACATCTTGAACCATCCGGAGGCGCTGCGGGGCGTCGATCCCGTGAGTGAAGAACCAACGACGAGGACTAGCCCACGCTATTGGGCGGCATTTGGGCTGTCAGGGGATTGGCGTTAACGAATGCGCGGCCGCGTGCGCCGGTTTTCGGCGACCTCTACTCAGACTTTCCTTTTGCCCGCTCAAATTGGGTAATTACAATCGGTATCGCTCCGCCGAACACGGCGAAACAATTCGGAACGGGCGCGTCGCTCCGTTCTGCCATGTCGCTAACTTCAGCATTGATCGATCCGCATGAATCCCGTGCCGCATACGCGTTGGACCGTCGGTTCGCGCCGATCGCGTTGGATACCGGTAATCGGTCTGGTTCTTTGTACGTCGCCCCTGATCTACGCGCTCGCCGACCCGTCGCCTCAAGTCACTAGGAGGACACGGACCGCCGTCAAGGAACCCGCAAGCGTTGCGACGCCGCCGGTCCCGAATGATGAATGGAGTCGCCGAGTGTTGCAGCGGCTGGCAATGCCGACCTCGGCCGAAAGCGAGCAGCTTCGAAAGCAAGCACAAGTCGCGTTGACTGCGCTCAAAGATGCCTGCGAAGTTCTGCCCGACGGCGTAATCTGGCAACGCCGTTGGCGCCTCGACGAGTTGCCGCGACGGCTGGAGACAAAGGAGGAGTTCCGCATCTGGTTGACTGCGCTCCGCGAAGCGGGTCCGCCGCCGTTGGAGCAGGCGCGCCGCGCCGCGTATCGTGCGACGGCCGCTTGGTTCGGCGTGTTCGGTGCGCCGCCGCAATACAAAGAGCAATTGGAAGCCGACGTCGCCGCACTGGCCGCCGCGGCGCGCCGCGACAAGCCGCTTACGCCGCGCGACGACCAGGAAGTACGGCTCGCCTTCCGTCAACTGGCTCAATTGCACCGTGCCGACGATTTGCTCGGCGAGTATCGGGCCAAGCACTCAAACTCCAACTATAAGACGGTGTTGACGGCCGATTACGTCGAGGCGGAATCGGTCAAGCACTTCGCATTACCCGTCGACGTCCGTCATGCGGCGGGTGGATTCCAAATCGGCGTACACGGCACGGCCGTCGCCGATGCGACCGCGGAAGTCGTCCCCAATTCGGAGCGAGCCGAGGTTCGCGTCGACGTGAAGTCGACCGGACGTTTCACCGTAACCGGCCGTAAGGGGCGGATGTCTTTGCAGGCCTCGAACGCGCAAAAGATGGCGTCGTCGCAGACTTTGTATCTCACGCCTGCCGGCGTCGAGTCGCCGGGTCCGGTGGTACGTGATTGTAGTCGTACGATGCTGTCGTGCTTGTCGGTGTGCCTGCGATCGCGCTTAATCGCGCGCGTCGTTGAGACGATTGCGTCGCGTATCGCCGCCAAGAAGTTGGCCGAACAAGATCCTATTGTGGCGAACAAGGTCGAAGACTATGTCCGCGAGAAGATTAATGACGAAGGCTTCGATATCGCTTACCGCATCAACGGCAAGTTTGGGCGGTTGACGTCGGAGCACTTCCCTGACGACGGCGACGCACCGCGGCTCACGATCCGCAGCTCGAGCGATGACATCACTTGGACCGCGCTCTATGCCGATCATGACGACCTGGGAGCGCTTTCGCTCTCCCCGGCTGTGCCCGCCGGCAAGTTCGATATGTTCAGCGTGCTCCACGAGTCGGCCGTAAACAATTGGGCCGGCCGATTGCGAAGCCGTTATCTCGACGAGGCCACCTTCCTGGCGCTGTTACGCGAGCACGTGAAGGTGTTCAGCCCGGCGTTCGATACGTTGCCTTCGTCGCGCGCGGCTGCGGTCGTGCGATTCGCCGACGAAGACCCGCTGATCGTGCGCTTTCGCGAGCAAGGAATCGACCTGACGCTGCGATTAAGCGGCTACTCGACCGATAAGCGGACGAATTGGAGTTCCCCGCGAGTCGTCGAGGTCCGCTATCGACTCGCGCCCGGACCGCAAGGTTTGCGCTTCGTGCGCGAGCGGGAAAACTTCTCCGACGACGCGGGTTGGAAGGCGGTTTTGGCTCACTATCTTCCGCCGATCATCGAGCCGCTGCCGAAGTTTCGCAATGCGAGCTTTCAGTCACGATTAACCTTGCAATACGTGACGCTCGGCGACGGATGGCTGTCGCTCGGCGCGAGCCGTGTGGAACAGGCATCCCCGGAGTCGCAGCCCGCCGGCGTCGCCGCGGCGTCCGCAGTCGGCCTCGCCGCGTGGGAATCGCACGGAACTAAGCAATGAAACGAACGAATTGTGTTGCGATTCTCGGATGGTCCATAATCTTAGCTACGGCGCAGGCTGCCGGAGCCGAAGAACTTTCCGACGATCTGCGTGAGCGGTTTGCCGGCATAAAGCTGCTGTTTTGCTTTCAAGGTAAAGGCTCCTGCTTGCCTTACGATGCGGGAATTCTAGCCGAGGCCTACGAGCGAATTCCGGCGCTCCGCGAGAATCGCGTAGTCGTGACGGGTAACAGCAGCGGGTCGATCGCCGCAGCTTTCTTCGGTTGCTACGGGTTCACCGACGATAACGTGCGTTATGCCGTGACGCGATTGACGAACGGCAATCGCGACGCCGTGCGCGATATGGAGAACCCGCGCACGAAATTCACGAAAATGCTGCGCGGCCAGTCGACGGAGATCTCGCATGCCAATCTGCGCGAGTACGTCGGCTTCGCGTTGGGGGTGGAAAACTGGCGCGACGCGCCGACGGTCGAAGCCGTCGCGGCTCGCAGCACGGCCGTGCCGCGATTCCCGCTGTTAATCGTAAGCTGTAACAAGGAAGTGTTGGAAGACGCCGACGCGAGCGACGGCCGCAACGCCGCGCGGTTCAAAGAGTTCGATCCGACGACGATGACCGTCTCCTGGCGCGAAGAGGTGTACGAGTTCTACAAGGCGCACCCGGAACGTTTCGCCGCGGATCATCCCGATCTGATTCTGGGGCAGACGCGACGCATCGGCCGAGCGATGACGTTTTTCGTCGATCGCTCGATGTACGAATTGCTGAGTCAATTACCCACGGAAGAGCGGTTGGCCGATCTTCGACTGCTGGAGACGCCGGCCGACGTGGCGCTGGCGATCAAGGCCTCGGTTTCCGAGCCCACGTATTTTGACCCGGTGTCGGAACCGGATCCGTCGAAGCTTCGCTGCGACGGTGCGCTCGGCGACTTGGGTAACGTTCGGCGCCGCGCCTACTACGGCGGCTACATCATGGCCACGCCTGCTCAAGACGTACGCCGCATGTTGCCCGGCGTGCGTACGTTCGGCACCGGCTTTCGGCACTTCGACCTGCTTGCGCGTTCGGCCGTCGGCGATTGGCTGTTGGCCGACACCGAGCAAGTGATGCAACGCATGGAATGGTGGGCCGACTTGCAGACCTGCCCCGATGCCGAATTCGAAAGCCACATGGATCATCGCGATCTTTCGGCCGCCACGGAGTTTGAATTCGGCAAGCGGCGGGCCAAAGAGTGCTTCGACGCCGATAGCGGGTTGCCTACGTTCGTAGTGCCGCCGAAGCTGATTGCGCCGGCGGCGGCGGCGATTTGGCCGCGTTTTACCGCTACTGACATGTTTGAAACTCAAAACGGGCAAAGCACTTCGGCCGTAAAGTCCGTTCCGTCGGGGCAAACGGCCGGGAAACGGCTAAAATCGAACCGAGGGCTTGGGCCGTTGCTCGATCCGTCGGAAAAATCGTCGCCATAAATTGCCGATTTTCGCCGTAACAAATTTGCGGTGACGCGTCGGCCGGCGACGGCATCAGACGGCGAAACCGGCCGTGCCCGTCGCGGATGTTTCTCCTTCGACGGTCTTTACGAGCGGCCGGCCATAACCGGTCGAATTGCGCCATGAAATCGCGACGATACACGCCGTTGCTGACCGCACTCGCGGCTCTGTGCATCGGCTCGGCCGAGGCCACGCCCGCCGCGGCGCAACGCTTGCATTCTCTGATCGTCACCGACGTCACTCCGGGAGCGCGCTGGGGTGTTCATCGCCCCAATCTCGACGCCGACGCGGGCAATATGTATCGGTTCTTGGTGGAAAACGCGCCGCCCGAAAAACTCGACGCTCAGTTCTATTACATGATGGACGACGAGCAGGCCACGCCGCAGTCGGTTCTCGAAGCGCTCGACCAATTGCAACCCGGGCCGAACGATACCGTGCTCTTTTATTACACCGGTCATGGAGGCATCGACGACCGGGGGAGCTACTTCGACATGATCGGCGGCCGACTCTACCGCGACGAAGTGTTCGCGCTCATGAAATCGAAGGGACCGCGCCTGGCGGCGCTGGTTTCCGATTGCTGCAACGCCCGCGACGACGGGCAAGCGCAGGTCGAGGCTCGGGCGCCCGCTCCGGACATTCCCGAAGATTTTACGCCGCTGTTTCGCTCATTGTTGATCGAGCCGAGCGGGGTCATCGACGTCAACGCCTGCGCACCTGGCCAAAGCGCGTTCTTCGCTCCTCCGCCGCGCGACGAGGACGACGATCCGGAAGGTTCGCTGTTCACCACGGCCTTGGTGAAGTGGGCCGATGAGCATCGCAGAAAACGTGTGAGTTGGGATCAGTTGCTCGACGAGGTCGGCATGCGAACTCACTTAGCGTTTCGGCGGAACTATCCCGACGGCGTCGCGTTCGCTAAATCGAAGGGCGCCGGCGTGCAGCGCGATCAAAACGTCTACGCCCGTGAATACCCCGGCAAACCGGCCGCGCGCGGCCCGCGCGCCGGTATCGCCGTGCGCGACGACGACGGGCAAGGAGCCGTGATCACGGAAATCGTGCCCGATTCCCCGGCGGCGCGAGCCTTCGACGTCGGCACGGAACAATACGTGGCGTTGCGCCCGGGTATGCGGATCACCGTGATGAACGGGCGACCGGTCACCTCCGTCGCCGATTTCGATAAGGCGCTGGCCGAGTCGTCGCAGATCTTGCGACTGACGGTGGAGACCGACGCGGGCGGACAGGTGTATCTTGTGCGATTGCGCTACTAAGCTTTCAAAGGTGCGGCCGTTATGGATGCAAAGTCGTTTCTTCTCGTCTTGCCGCTGCTCGTCGCAGGCGATGTTTACGCGGCGGATCCGCAGGCTGGGAGGCCCGCCGCGATTCAGCCGAGCGCGACGAAGCCCGACTTGAGCTTGCCGACGGGAACACGGCCCGTCGCCGCCTCGGTGCCGTCGGCCGTGAAGCCGGCGACGACTGCCGCTCCGGCAGTCGTCACTCCGCCTGCCGACGACTGGGCCGGGGAGTTGCTGCAGCAAGATCCGTTGGCCAAGAAAACCACGGTGACCGCAGCCGATCTCCGTGCCGCGTTGGCCGACGACAAGGCGGCGGAATTCGCGCTGGAGCGGCATTTCGGTCGCGCCACGCTCACGGCCGACGAGAGTGCCGCCATCTTGAAGGAGGCGCTCGGCCACAAATTGCCCGCCGTTCGCCGACAGGCCGCGCAGCAGCTTGCGCGGCTTGGGCTGCTCGATGAAGTCGTCGCCGAGCGTTTGCTCGAACAAGTGAAAGGAGGCGACGCCGCGGCCTATCGCAACGTCGTGCTGGCGCTGGCCAACTGCACGCTCCCCTGGGCGAAATCGCCGCCGGACTATTTCCGGGCGGTGCTCGAGGCTCTGGCTTCCGACGATCCCGTCGCCGTCGAGGCCGCTCAGAAACAGATCGATCGCTGGGGCGCCGACGCCGTTCCACGTCTGCTCGAACTGATCAAGGGAGACGACGCCGCGCTCCGCAAGTCGGCGGCGATCGCGCTGGGGCGCGTCGTCGGACCGACCCCGGGCGGCGCCGCGTCGAGCGCCGCGCTCGGTCCGCTCGGCTCCGGCGGACCGGTCGCGGTCGCCAAAGGCTCGCCGCTGTCGGAGACGACCGTGCACAGCGAGCGCGATCTCGACCTGGAGAAGCCGGAAGTCGTGCGCGTCTTCTACGGCACGAATCGCGAAGTTCTTGACGTTCGTCCCGATCCGGGCTGGACGCTCTACGGTCTCCCCGTGCTGTTTTTGTTCTTGCTTTATCTCACCTATCGCCGAGTCCGTCGAAGCGTGCGAGAGAAGACGACGAGCAGCATCGTGGGAGGCACGTTCTCGACGGCCCTGCTGCTGGGCGCGTCGGTCTACGTATTCTTTTTGTGGAACGCCGCGCTGCGCGAATCGCTGACGGTCACCTCCGGCACGATCTACGGCCCGCGGCGCGACAAGGCGGGCGGAGTCCACTACGGCTACTGCGACGTTTCGATTCCGCCGAGCCACAAGGCCGGTGAAGTCGAGCGGCCGACGTTCGGCGTCGAAGACGAAGCCGAGCACGTGATCCTTCGGCGCACGGAGGAGGTGGAGGAACAAAACTTCTACAAGCAAGTCCGCGCGCTGCTGGAGGATCGACCGAGCGATGATCGCAACTGTTTTATCTTCGTACACGGCTACAACGTGTCGTTCGAGAAGGCGGCGATGCGGACCGCGCAGATTCATTACGATTTGAAATTCACCGGCGTGCCGATGTTCTACAGTTGGCCGTCGCGGGCCGCGGTGCGAAGCTACTTTTCCGACCGCAACGAAATCAACTACAGCGCTGAGCACGTGGCGAAGTTCCTGCTCGACGCGGCCCAGCGACTCGACGCCAAGCGGATCCACGTCATCGCCCACAGCATGGGAGCCGATGCCGTGAGCAAGGCGATCGTGCAAATGGGAGATCGCGGCCGCATTTTCGACCAGATCGTGCTGGCCGCCCCCGATGTCGATGCCGACGTATTCCGCGAACAAATCGCGCCGCGGATGCATAAGATCGCTAATCGCACGACGCTCTATTGCTCGCGGAATGATTGGGCTTTGCACGCCTCGTATGCCTTCAACGACAGCGTCCGTCTCGGCGACTCCAGCCGCGGCATCGTGATTCTCGACGGCATGGACACGGTCGACGCCTCCGACATCGACACCGATCTGCTCGGCCATTCCTACTACGGCGACTGCCTCACGCTGTTGGGCGACGTGAAGCTCGTCATCGAAAAGAACCTGCCGCCGCCCGATCGCCGGCTCGTGTCGCGGGCCGTCGAAAAACTGAGCTACTGGACGTTCGGTCCGCCGCCCCCGCCGAAGAAGTCGTGATGGTATTGAAGCATGGCGCGAGCGAAGAGGAACTCGCGCAATAGTCCGATCAATTGGTCGACAGGCGGAGATCGATGGTGCGCATCTATTCAGTCGATAGATGCGCACCCCTATTGTCTTACTTAAATCCGCGCAGCTATCGGCAAAATAGATGCGCGGTTTGCGCAGCAACTCGGGCATCGTTTGTCCCCTGTTTTGGCCGCCTGCCTTCGTGTGCCGACGGCGGGCGACTGCCGGATGCTCAGGTTCGGTCGACCACTCCGCACATTAGGCGCAGCGGCGCTCGGGGTCGAGTCTCTTTTTGGCCGCGCCAGAAATCCCGCTTGACGACGATTCGCCGCCGCAAGACGTCCCTCGCGCGAGGCAAGCGGCTTCGCGGAACAATCGGAACGATCTTCACGACGCATCGGCAGACGCCTGCGCCTATGTAGATTCTTTACGACCGTTTGTCCGGAGTTTCCCGTCGCACGTGTCGACGCGCGTCTAGGTTTTTGCGTCGTCGCTTGTTCGCATCTTCGTTCGTCCTGCCGGATCATCGAGGCCCGTTATCCCCATGCCGCTCTGTCACATGATCTACGTCAGCCGCGTGGCTCCCTGGTATGCTCGGCTGAAGAACTTCGAGACGAAGCTGAGTCAACTCTCGTCCGTGGCGGCGAAAGCCAACCAAGGTCGCGGCGTTACCGGGTTGTTGCTGTACAACGCCGGACACTTCTTGCAAGTACTGGAAGGGGAACGCGAGGCGGTCGATCTACTCTTTCAGAAAATCCGGATCGACATGCGGCATGAGGAGATCGCACGGCTGGCCTATTACCCGATCAAGGAACGCGTTTTCGAGCGCTGGAACATGGGCCTGCTCGATTTTTCGGCGCAGGCCGATCTCGATCCGGCCGTGTTCGAAGATTCGCTCGCGGACCTGCGTAACGCGGCCTACGGCGGCGCGACGACCGTGCGGAGCGCGGTTCTGAAACTGCTCCGCACGTTTCAAAGTTACGATGAATGCCGCGAGGTCGTCCCATCGGCGTTACGGAGCGAGCGGCTAATTGTCGCTCACCCCTGTTGACTCCGCGGTTGTGAAGGGTTCTGCTGCGCGTCCGCCGTCGAACCACGTCGCACGGCGGCTCGTCTGACGCAGGACTGCGCTCGATGGATTACTGGCTTTTCGCGACGCTGGTCGGGCTTGGTTCGTTCGTCGCCGGATTTCTCGGCGCGCTGACCGGCCTGGGCGGGGGCGTCGTCATCGTCCCCCTGCTCACGCTCGGGTTCGACGTCGATATTCATTATGCCGCGGGCGCTTCGCTCGTCAGCGTCATCGCCACATCGAGCGGGGCGGCGGCGGCTTATGTGCGCGAAGGTTACTCCAACATCCGTGTCGGCATGGTGCTTGAAATCGCCACCACGCTGGGTGCGCTCGCCGGCGCACATCTGGCGGGTCTCGTCTCGACGTCGGCGATCGCCGTCGTGTTCGGCGGCGTGTTGATCTTTTCAGCCCTGTTTTCTCGGCATACCGCCGAAGACTCGATTGCCCCAATCGCTCCGGATCGCTTGGCGACTCTGCTCAAACTTGATTCCACTTATCCGACGCCGGCCGGGTCCGTCGCCTACCGCGTCCGCCGCGTGCCGCTCGGCTTTGCTCTGATGGGGTGCGCAGGAGTGCTGTCCGGTCTGCTAGGCATCGGCTCCGGGGCGGTCAAGGTGCTGGCGATGGATCGCGCGATGCGGCTCCCGTTCAAGGTCTCGACGACGACGAGCAACTTCATGATCGGCGTCACCGCCGCGGCCGGAGCGGGCGTGTATCTGCGTCGGGGATTCGTCGATCCCGCGCTAGCGATGCCGGTGCTGTTGGGCGTTCTGCCTGGAGCGCTCGCGGGAGCTCGCGTACTCGGTGGTGCGAAGGTCGCGATACTGCGGCTCATGTTCGCCGTCGTCATCTCCGCGCTCGGCTGCGAAATGATCTACAACGGCTGGACCGGACGACTCTAAATCGAGGAACCGGCGACGACAGCGCCGGCGCACCGACGATGACGATGAACGATCAACGACTGGAAAATATTATCGCCGCGTTGCTCCGCACCGGAGTCGCGCTGGCGCTGTCCATCGTACTTATCGGCGGCGGAAAGCTAATCATCGAACGGGGGCGAGCGCCGGTCGATCGCAGCATGTTCGTCGGAGAACCGGCGGAATTAGAATCCCTCGCAGGCATCGTCGCGCTCGCCGCACGCGGCGATGCCTGCGGCTTGATTCAAGCCGGAGTTTTGGTCCTGACGGCGACGCCGATCGCTCGCGTGGCGTTTTCGATCGTCGCCTTCGCGCTGGAGCGGGATCGACTCTACGTAGTGATCTCTTTCGCAGTCTTGGCGATGCTCATCATCGGCTTCTTCTGAGCTACGTCGTGCTCGTGTTGCGCAAGCGACGCGGCATTTACTTCACCGGCAACCACTGTACGGCGTCGACGACGAGGTAGCCCTTCGTGCCGGCGTTGGTCACGGTGACCACGGCCGGTTGGTCGGCCGGGAAGTCGTAAGTGCCGAGCGAAATAAATACGCCGTCGATCGGCGGGGTCTTCGTTTCATCGACTTCCACGACGTCGCTCCCGCCGGCGTGGCGCACTTGCACCTTGGCGTTCACCGCGCGGTTGCCGTTGGGGGTGTAGGCGAAGCGGACTTCGTATTTGCCGGCCGCGGGGAGCTTGGCCTCAAACGTCGCCGAGCATGTGCCATCTCCCTTTTTGCCGTCGTGCCGGTAGCAATCGCCGACCCACTTCAGTGCCGCGCGCCCTTCGCTCCACTTGCCGGTGAGCTTGGCTTGCGCGTCGTCGACGGTGGTGCCTTCCAGCTTTTTCGGGTCCAAGGCCTTGGGGCTCGCCGGCCCGTCGAACTCGAGCACTTGGCCGTCGGCCAGGAGCTTCTCGCGGAGCTTGGCGTAGGCCACGTCTTGCACCGCGCCGCTTGAATCGATTGCCATCGAGGCCGCGGTCGCCGCCGATTGGCCGAGGATCATGAACACCGGCTCCATGCGGATCGAGCCGAACGCGATATGCGAACTGGACACGCAAACGGGGACCAAGAGATTGTCGCACTCGTCGCGCTGCGGCGTGAGCGAGCCGTAGGCGATCGAATACGGTCCGTAGGTCGAGACGCCGATATCCCCTTCGTTCTGCACGTGCCCTTCCGGCGTGATGTAGCGCTGGATGTTGTGCGAGTCGATGCCGTAGGAGCCCATGCCGACGGAATCCGGCGTCGGCTTCGTCTTTTGCAACTCGTTCTGCGTCATCACAAACGCGCCGACCAAGCGGCGGGCCTCGCGCACGTAGATCTGATGCGGCCAGCCGCCGTTGTCGCGGAATTCGTCTTTCGTGAGGCCCCACTCGCGCATTTCCTTTTGCACGTCGGCCGGGATGCGTGGATCGTTGGCGATGAAGTAGAGCCAGCCTTGTTGATAGGTCCTATGCTCGGCGACGATCTCGCGGCGGCGCTCGTAGGAAGCTTCGGGATAGTCGTAGTTGTAGCCGATGTTGTCGGTGCTCATCGGCCCGTGGTTGTTCGTGTCGGTCTTGTGATTCGGGATCGGGTCGAACTTTTCAAACGTCTCGCGCCAGCCGGCTTCGTAGATGCGCACGAGCAACTCATACTGCTTCGGGTCGTAGCCGGCCGGCTTGGGGAACGGCACCCGGTTCGAAGGATCGTTCGTCAGGCACATGCGGAAGCAGTAGGCTTGCACTTTTTTGTCTTCCGCGCCGTATTCGCCCGGCGGCGCGGTGCTGATACGCGGCAACACGCCGCTCTTCGGATCGCCCGGCACCACGTAGGGGCTGATGTTCATCGTGCCGAAGTGATGACGGTGGTGCAGTACGCCGGTCTGCACGCCGTTCCACTGCTCCCCGTATTTCGCCGCGGCTTCGCGGCCCACGTGGTAGCTCGCGCCTGCCGTGGCCAAGAGATCGCCTTCATAGGTGGCGTCGATGAACATCTTGCCGGCGTAGGTCTTGCCGGAGAGCGTAGTGATCGATTTGATGCGGACGCCCTCTTTCGCGACGCCGCGCTCGCGATCGAGCCACTCGTCGCGCTCGACGGGAATCTGATTCTCGCGGACGAAGTCTTCGAAGATTTGTTCGGCCACATGCGGCTCGAAGATCCACATCGTCTTCTGATCGCCGTCGATCGCCGGCGTGCCTTGTCCTTGGTTGCCGTACTCCTCGCGCTTCTGCTGAACCCAGGCTTGCGGCGTGTCGTAGTGCTTCCAAACCCGATGATAAAACTCGCGGGCCAAGCCGCCGATCACCGCTTTGTTGCCGGTATCGGTGTAGCCGAGGCCGCCGGAGGAGAGCCCGCCGAGGTGTTGATCGGGCGAGACGATGATGACCGACTTGCCCATCCGCTTGGCCTGAACGGCGGCGGTGACGGCGCCGCAGGTGCCGCCGTAGATGACGATGTCGTACTCGGCCGCGCGCGCGGATGAGGCGACGAAGGTGACGAGCAAAGCGAAGGACGTGATGAGGCGAGGCATAGAACTTCGTTTAGGGTGCAGGGGTCAGGGTTCGGAGTTCGGGGTTGATTTGACCAACGTTTTCAGTGCCGGGAGCGTGTCCGACGGGTTTCGCGGCGCGAGGGTTTCGTTGTCTCTCGGAAACTAGATTCGCGTCGACCCGCTCCCTTATGGTCGCGGCTCTGAAGCCGGCACCGGCTGGTGCCCGGCGGGCAGCGCCACCTGCTCGCGGCTTTGCAGATAGCCGATCAAGTCGCGGAGTTGTTCGGGCGTGAGCGGTTGCAATTGGTTTTCGGGCATCAGCGAGAGGGGAACGATCTTGCGTTCTTCGATTTCGCTCCGCTCGACGGTCACCGTGTCGGTCGCGGTGCGGAACGTGAGCGTGCGCTCCGTCTCCGCGGTGACGAGACCGTTGAACGTGCGGCCGTCGTCGAGCGTGACGACCGACATGCGGAAGTCGGCCGAGACGACGGCGCTCGGGTCGACCATGTTCTCGAGCAGATAGTCGAGGTTGTCGCGGTTCGCGCCCGTCAGGTCCGGGCCTACCGATTGCCCTTCGCCGAACATCTTGTGGCACTGAGCGCAGGTCTTGGCGAACAGCGCGCGGCCGGCCGCTTTGTCGGCGGCGACGAGCGTGCCGGGAGTGAGCTTCGCTTTGAGTTCGGCGATTTGAGCCTTCTTCTCGGCCGGGCTGTCGCGGAACTCACCCCAAGTCTTCGAGAGGAGTTCCTTCACTTCCGGATCGGCGGCGGCGAAGCCGTAGATCTGGCGAGCGAGGAACGCATTGAGATCGGTCTTGGGAAGCGTGCCGTTTTCAATGGCCCGCAGAAACACCTTGGCGAAGCTCGGACGCGAGGCAAGCACGGCGAGGAGTTGGGCCCGCTCCGAGTGATGAAACTTCTTATAGTTTTCGACGAGTTCCTCGGCGATCTTCGGATCGTCGAAAAGAGCGAGTCCGCGGGCGGCGACGGTGTTCAAGAAGCGGGTGCCGAGGCAGGCGTGGCAGATTTTCTTGAGGTCATCGGGGCGAGCTTCGATCAGCGTTTCGAGCGCGGCTTTGCGCGTGGCGATGTCGGCCTCTTTGTCGAGGGCCAGCTTGCGCACGGTGTCGAGCGCGCGGCCGTCGCCGAAGAGCACGCTCAGTTCGCGGATCTTCGCGGCGAACTCTTTGTCGTCGCGCGGGTCGGCGCGGGTCGCAAACGCTTCCCAAGCTGTCGGCTTGGGAGCCTTGCGCCAACCGGTCACGGCGGCCACTGTGCCGTCGACGATGTCGAACATGAGCCCGCGATCGTTGCGCTCGATGGCTGCGGCGAGCAACGCGTTGTACGGCTCGGGATTCTTCTCCAAGTCTTCGGCCAAGCGGCGAGCGATAAGCCGACGCGTGGTCGGCAGCTTGCAATCGGCGGCGACGTTGACGAGTTGCAGAGCGTGTTTCTCCGCGCAGGGGATGAGGCCGTACCAGATCATGAGCGGAATGTTGTGATCCGCGGCGTCTTCCGAATGCTGCACGAGTTCATAGGCGATCTGGATGCGCTGGTCGTGCGGGAGACGCTGGAGCACGGAGGCGATCGCGAGGCGGACATGAGGGGATTTGTTGTTCGAGGCGAGCGCGATCAACCAAGAGTGGCCGGCTTCGTCGAGCCGCGCGGCGGTTCCAGTCGGGCGTTGCGAGAGAGTCGTATCCAAAGGCATGTGATCGGTGAGAAGGCGGACCGCCCAAGTCATTTCGTATTCGTCCGTAGATTGCGACAGATAGGCGAAGCCATATCGAGAGTCGTGAGGGCCGCGGATCGCTAGCAGTCCCCATGCCGCGAGCAAGTAGCTGCCGTCTAACTTGAGTTCTGTGACTAGAACTTTCTCAGCTTCTTTGACGTCGACGCTCGATGCCGTCAGCGCGGCAAGTTGGCGACAGGCTTGTCGGCGATGCCAGGCGGTGGCGTCGGGTGAGACGGAAAGCTCGGCGAGTTGTTTTGGTGAAAGCTGAGTCAGATTAGTCGGCAGCGTTGATTTAGACGTTTCCGCGCAGGCATGCGTGATCTTATAAATCCGCCCGCTGGTGCGGTGCACGCCATTGCGTTCGTGGCATTCGCCGGTGTCGCTCCAATCGGCCACGTAGACGCCGCCGTCGGGGCCGCAGGTCAGTTCCATGCCGCGGAACCATTTGTCGTTCGAGATGAACAGGTCGGGCTCGTGCTTCGCCAGATAGCCGGAGCCGTCGCGGTCGAGCCGTTCTTGGTTGGCGCGCAGGCCGTGCATGTTCAAGGTGTAGAGCCGGTCGCGATACTTGGTCGGCAGCATGGTGCCTTGATAGATCATGCAGCCGATGTGCGCGTGCCCGCCGCCGTAGGAGTTGGCCGCGCCGTCGCGGCTCTTACTCCAGTCGTTCTTGGTGTCGAAGTGCCAATGGTCGGCGTGAAAATCGATCAGTTCGTACACGTGCGGGTTCGGGTCGATCGTGTGCGGCCGGGTGTAATGCGCGCCGGCAATCGAATGCCACAAGTGGCCGTTGACGGTGTTGATGAAGAACAGCTCACCGTTCTTATCCCAATCGTGGCCCCACGGGTTCGTCGTGCCGGCGTTGAGCGATTCAAACACTTTTGTGAACGGGCTATACCGCCACATGCCGCCGCGCACCGGGATGCGCTCGGCGACCGGCACGCCCGGCCGGCCGACGTCGCCCGGCGCGCTCGCGCCGCAACGACCGTAGAGCCAACCGTCGGGGCCGAAGCGGAGACCGTTGGCGAAGTTGTGGTAGTTCTCCGGCGGCAAGGTGAAGCCTTCGAGCACGACTTCCGGCGCAGGAGGAGCGTCGGGCTTGTCGTCGCCGTCTTTGTCGGCAAGGAAGAGGAGTTGCGGCGGGCAGATGGCCCACACGCCGCCGAGGCCGACTTCGAGGCCGGTGAGAATCTGCAGGTCGTCGGCGAACACTTTGCGGTCGTCGAACTTACCGTCGCCGTCTTTATCTTCGAGGATGATGATGCGATCGCGGAGCTTGCGCTCGTATTTGATCGTCGCCTCGGCATACGTGTAGTTCTCGGCCACCCACAAGCGCCCCTTGGCGTCCCAAGCGAGTGCGATCGGGTTTTGCACGTGCGGTTCGGCGGCGAACACCGTGGCTTTGAAGCCGGGCGGCAGTTGCAACTCGGCGGCGACGCGCTCGGCCGGCATGGCGCCTGCCCCGACGTCGGGCTCCGAGTCGTACGGCGTGGGAAACTCGGCGGCCGCGACGAACGAAGCGGAACAGGCGACGACGAGCGAAAGCAAACGGCGGCAGGTCATACGAAGCGCACCGGATAGGAAGGCAAGGCGGGTGAGAGCCCGCCATGATAACCCGCGAGGCGCGCGGAAAACACCGGCCGGCCTGCGCGGCCGAGGAGAGAGAATTCACTTTTGCGGCGTTGCGACCGCGGCTACGGCGCAGGGGGCGCGGCCCGTCGCCCGGCGACGGCCGTCGGCACGGCATACAGCGACTTGCGAGCCGTGATGAAGAGCGTCGTGCCGGCGGGACCGCCGAACGCGCAGTTCGACGGCTGCTCAGGCACTTCGATCACGCCGAGATAGCGACCGGAGGCGTTGAACACTTGCACGCCGAGAATGGTCGCGACATAGACGTTGCCGGCGGAATCGATCGTCGCGCCGTCGCCGCCTCGATCGGTCTCGCCCGGGCGTTGCCGCAAGGTGCAGAACACGCGTCCGGTACCGAGCCTGCCGGGTTCGACGATCGGATAGGCCATAACTTCGGACGACTGCGACGGCACGACGTAGAGTGTTTGCTCGTCGGGTGAGAGGGCGATGCCGTTGGGTGCGGCCAAATCGTCGATCAGGCGCGACGTTTCCCCCGTCGCGCGGACATAGTAGACCGCGGTCTTGCCTTGCGGCAGCGGTTGCGGTGCACCGTAGTGGGGATCGGTAAAGTAGATGCCGTCGCGAAGATCGACGGCGAGATCGTTGGGCGCGTTGTAGCGTTGCCCTTGGAAACTGTCGGTGACGACGCGCATCGTACGACCGTCGGCGCGGTAAGCGACGACCCGCCCCGTCAATTCGCAGGCGATGAACTCGCCGAGCGCGTTGAGCTTCAGGCCGTATGCGCCGTTCGACTTGGCGATGAACGGGCTTACGCGGCCTGCGGCGTCGAGCTTATAGACGACTCCGGCCGTGACGTCGGCGAAGTAGAGATTGGGGCCGTCGGCGAGGGGACCGTCGGTGAATGCAAAGCCGGTTTGGATACGCGCCGCGGGAGCGAGCGGGCCGACACCGGGAATGGGCTTTCCCCCTCCGGCCGCACCGAGGTCCGGCACGGCGCCGACAGGGCCGTTGGGATTGACGCCGGCGACGCCTATCTGCACGCCGCCGGGCATCGCGAGCCCGGGCCGCACGACGACACCGGGAACGGCGACTCCTGGTACCGCGACTCCAGGTGCAACGACGCCGGGCCGACCGCCGACGGCTGCGCCGGGAGCCGCGACATTTTTCGGATTGACTCTTGCAGGCATCCGCTGCGGCTGTGCACCGGCAGCCGTGATCGCCGCTTGATAGGTTCCGGTTAGGCTCGCTTCGGCGAGCACTTGGCCTTGAATGGCGTTGAGGAACGCAGTGCGATCGAGGCCTTGCGGGACGAGCATTCGTTTGGGGAAAGCGTAGATCGTGAAGACGTAGCGATGCGGCTTATCGCCGGCCGGCGGCGAGGGCCCGACGTAGCCGTCGCGGCCGGTGGAGTTCAAGCCGGGCGTACCGCTCGGCGAAACCCACTCGCGAACTTCGGTGATCGACGGCGGGATGCCGTAGACGATCCAGTGCGTGTAGTCGCCGCCGCGGGCGTCGGGATCGTGGCAGACGAGCGCGAACTCCTGCGTTTCGGCGGGCGCACCGGTCCACTTAAGGGGCGGCGATACGTTCTCCCCTTCCGGCGGCGCGGCGAAGCGCTTCGGCAGCGCCGCGCCGTGGAGAAAGGCGGAACTTGTCAGGGCCATTTTCAGTTTCGGCGCGGCGCCGATATCAAACGCTTGTCGGGCGACGATCGTGCCGACGTATTCCCCGACCTTGCGTCCGCCCATGCGGAAGACCCATGCGTGGCCGGAGGTGCTGTCTTGGTCGTACTCTTGGCGGGCGTCGAGCGCGGTGTAGAAAACTTCCAGGCCGTCGAAGTCGGCCCAAAAGATGTCGACCGGCTGCGGCAAGACGTTGCGGAAGTGAATGACGATGGGATTGCCGCCGTCTTGCGATCTAAGTACCGGCTGTGCGACAAGTTGCCCCGCGGCGGAGGAGGCGAATAAAGCGACGAACGCCAATGCACTTAACGAGGAGGTCTTCATAAAGGCGAGTCCGTCGGAGAGAGAGAGAGAGAGAGCGGCCGGAACGGTTCGACGAATTCACCTCTCTAACACCAACGACGCCAAGTCTCAATAAGCGAAACTATGGAATCGCATTAAGTCGCTCTTTGTGTTTTGCAAATCGGCTCGCCGATCGGCCTCAGAGCGCCGATTCGCCGATTCGTTACGGCTTTTCGCCGCGTAGTTTGAAAGCCGATTGGCTGCGCGGCGGGAAGGGGAGGTCGACCGATTTCGGGATCGAATCGATCGCGGTCTGCAGCGTGACTTGTGCGGCGCGAGCTTCCGGGGCAAGGTCGGTCGTCTCCAAGAGGTTGACTTCTTCCAGCGGGTCGCGTCGCAGGTCGTAAAGGCGATGGTCGGAAAAAAGCTTATAGCGGCCGTCGCCGGCGGTACGCACGCCGGCGTATTCCGTGAACTGCCAAGAGCGCGGCGCGCGCGTCGCCGGATCGTCATCGAGTTCGGCGATGAACGACTGCCCATCGTAAGACTGGTCCGAGGGCATTTTCGCGCCGGCAAGTTCGACGAAGGTCGCGTAGAAGTCGACGCAGTCGACGAGCGCGTCGCTCGTGCGACCTTGTGCGACGCGCGAAGGGCAACTCACGATGAGCGGCACGTCGAGTCCAACTTCGGCAAGTGTACCCATCATGCCACGGACGTCTTTTCCGCCGACGCGGCCGCCGAACTTGCGCACGGAACCGTTGTCGGTCGTAAAGACGATAATCGTGTCGTTGCGCAGGCCGAGACGTTCGAGTTCGCCGACGAGCAGCCCGACCTGACCGTCGAAGTGGCGAAGCATGCCGAGGAACCGTTCGCGCTCCGGCGCGTGCTCGTCGCGCGAACTCGGAGTGGTCGTCACCGGAATGTGAGTGAAGGGGGCGGCGTAGTAGGCGAGAAAGGGCCGTTCATTGTTGCGTGCCGCGAAATCGATGAGTTGCGCAACGAACTCGTCGGGCCCGAACTTGCCGTGGAGTTCGCGACGCGCGCCGTCGTCGAAAACGACCGGGTTCCAGTAGCGACTTTCGAGCGCGCGTTCGCCCGCCGCGACGCCGCGCGTCGCCGTAAAACGCTCGGAGGCGTTACCGCTGCCGACGAGCGCGCCGGTCCACACGAACTGTCTCCGAAAGCCTGCCTTGGTCAAGGCTTCGGGCTCGGAGTAGAGATCGTTAATTTGCCACTTTCCGAAGATTCCCGTGGCGTAACCGGCATCGCGCAGCACGCGAGCGAACGTCGTCTCGTGCTCGGCGTCGAAGCCGCCGCCGCCGTAGATCGCGGCGTCGTGGTGAACATGCCAGCCGGTGCGCGACGGGTAGCGACCTGACCAAATCGCGGCCCGCGAGGTGCTGCAGAAAGCCGTCATCCAGCAGTTGGTGAAGCGAACGCCTTGCGCGGCAAGCTTGTCGATGTAGGGCGTGGCTTTGTCATCGGAGCCATAGCAGCCGATCCAATCGGTACCGAGGTTATCGCCGAGAATGAAGAGAATGTTGGGCGGACGTCGCGCGTCGGCGAAGGCTCCGCCGGGATCCGCGGCGCAGAGCCATAGGGCGGCGGAAGCGACGCTAAACGTGCGGAGCAATAACGCGGCCATCGGGAATCCTACCGGGGTGGACGATGCGTGCGCGGGACGGCGAGCGGCCGATCAGTTTCACCCGTCGCGGCCGAAACGCCAAATGAAATTTCAGTACGGCATGGTGTTTGCGTTCACCGGCCGACGCATCGCGTCACCCGTTCGAGGATCGGAGCGATTTGACTTCTCCATCTCATCTCTGCAAACCGAAGGACTTGGCGGCGCTCGTCGCGGCGAACCCGATGCGTTCGTCGCCGCGGCGTGGTTCGTTCGCAGCGCAGCAACAGCTCAGTGAACCATCCATGTCGCTACGCTTTCTTGTTTCGTGTGAATTGCAATACGACGTCGAATTCCCCTCGACGCTGATCCTCAACATTCATCCGCAATGCAATGCGGCTCAGACCATCGTCGAAGAGCGACTAGCGATCGAACCGCGCATCAAGGTCGAAGAGTTTACGATCGTGGGCAGCGAGAATCGCTTTCTTCGTTTGCAGACCGGCAAGCGGAAGCGGCTCACGATCGCGTACGCCGGAGCGGTCGATTGCGACTATCATTTGCACGAAGCGGAAAAAATCGATTCGCAGACGATCGCCCAGATGGATCGCTCCGCGATTCCGTACCTCTTTCCCAGCCGCTATTGCCAAAGCGATCGGCTGAGCCGCATGGCTTGGGATCACTTCGGTAAGTACGAAAATCCGTACGACAAAGTCGTGGCGATCGTCGACTGGATCAATGGAAACGTCGAATACGTGCGCGGCAGTACGACCTGGGAGACCTCGGCCTACGATACGGTGACGCAACGAACGGGCGTCTGCCGCGATTTCGCGCATTTAGGCATCGCATTCTGCCGCGCGCTGAACATTCCGGCGCGCTACTTCTCGGGATACGCATACCAACTGCAGCCCCCGGATTTCCATGCCTGCTTCGAAGCCTATATCGGCGGTCGCTGGCTCATCTTCGACGCGACCCGGTTGGCGCATGTGAACGGACTGGTGCGGATCGGCAACGGGCGCGACGCGGCCGACGCGGCCGTGGCGAGCATCTTCGGACGCGTCCGCTGCCGCACGATGACGGTCGATTGTCGCCTAGCTCCGGGGCAGCGCTACGCGCCGCTCGGTAGGAAGCAATTGAAACGCCGCGGCGTATCGCTCGACGTGGGCCCCGTTCGTTGAGGTGCCGTGAATGGCGACGCTGCGAATCGAGCATCACACGATCTATCGTTATGCCCGGGCGCTTGAATTCGGCAGGCATCGGCTCGTGCTGCGGCCGCGCGAAGGGCACGATGTGCGCGTCGTGCAAATGTCGCTCGACATTTTTCCCGCTCACCGCGTGAACTGGTCGCGCGACGTGTTCGGCAACTCGATCGCGGTCGTCGATTTCACGGAGCAGGCCGAGCGGTTGGAGTTTCGCAGCGAATTCGTCGTGCAACGAACGCTGCCGTTCGCCGCGGAAGAACCGCATGCTCGGCAACACGTGCCGTTTCCCGTCGTTTACGATCCGCTGGAGCAAACGATCGCCGCAGCCTATCAACATTCTTCGTATCCCGACGACGTCGATCCCTTGCGGGCTTGGCTCGAAGAAGTTTTGCCCGATCGCGATCCGACCGACGCCGAAGGAACCTTTGCGAAGCTCTGCGTTATTGTGAACGAGCAGATAAAGTATTTGCGGCGGAGCGAGAAGGGAGTGCAAACCCCGGAGCAAACCTTACGGCTGGGGACCGGAAGTTGCCGCGATATGGCCACGCTGTTGATGGATGCGGCGCGCGTGCTCGGCTTGGCGGCGCGATTCGCCAGCGGGTATCTGGACTGCGCCGCGTCGATCGCCGGCCGCGCGTCAACACATGCTTGGACGGAAGTTTATCTGCCGCTCTTGGGCTGGTGCGGCTACGACCCGACGCTCGGCGAGGCGACTTCGCTCAAGCACGTCGTGACCGGCGTGAGCAATCACCCTCGCGGAGTCATGCCGATTTCCGGAATGTTTCACGGCACGGCGGCCGACTACCTGGAAATGTCGGTTGCCGTGAAGACGGAGACCGTGACGGGCGACGATCGGAGCTCGGCGACATAGCTATTTACTCAATCCGGAGCCCCCTCACGCGCATTGAGAGTCGTCGCCCGCTCGCGCCGGCGCGTCATGGAGTTCATCAGAGGGTCGTCGGATCGGCGGCATACCACAAATTTTTACTGTGGAAGTCAGACATCCATCGACCCACTAGATGGGTTTCAGTATGCTCATGACGGTTGCGGACGGACAACGCGGCGCGTCGGGAAATCGCCGACATCAACTAGGCGCTTTAGGGCATCTTCGTGAGCTAAACCTCAGTGACAAGCGAGGCTGCAACACAAGAAGCGACGGTTCAGCGGGGTTCGACTCCGGGGCTTCTACATGCGCTAGTGTCGCAGTTGGATGAAATCGCCGTCGTCGCTCTCGATCGCGCCGGCAGTATTGCCGCGTGGAACGTCGGTGCGGTGCGAATCTTCGGCTATTCGGAAGTCGATGCGATCGGTCGCACAATTGAGTTCTTGTTTCGCAAACCAGGCGGCGACGACGGTAGCCCGAACTTCGAGCTGCCGTTGATCGCGTCCGGCGCCCGCTTTCACGACGAATTGGAAGCCGTACGCCGCGACGGTACGACGTTTTGGGCGTCGGTCATTCTCCAGAGAGTGATTGCCGAGGTCGGCGATTTGCAAGGCTACGCACTCGTGGTTCGCGACGTGACCACGCGCCGTCGTCAGGAAGACGGTCTGCGGGCGATGGTCGAGATGTCGCTCAACGCTTTGGTTTTAGTCGACGAAAGCGGCAAGATTCTATCGGTGAACGCGCAAACCGAAAAAATGTTCGGCTATCCGCGCGAGCAACTCATCGGGAAGACCGTCGAACTTCTAGTGCCGCAACGCTACCAACGGCAGCATGTGCACGATCGAGCCGCCTTCTTTCGTAATCCCACGATGCGCCCGATGGGAGCCGGTCGCGATTTGTTCGGTCGCCGCAACGACGGCAGCGAGTTTCCCGTCGAGATCGGCTTGAGTCCGATCCTCACGGTCGACGGGCCTGCGGTGCTCGGATCGATCGTCGACATTACGGAGCGCCAGCGAGCCGAGCGTCGGTTTCGGTCGGCCGTCGAATCCGCTCCCAACGCGATGGTGATGATCAATTGCGAAGGTAAGATCGTGCTCGTCAATCTGCAGACCGAGCGGTTGTTCGGGTACGCGCGCGAAGAGCTTCTCGAGCAACCGGTCGAGATTCTGGTGCCGGAGCGTTTTCGGAAGCCGCATCCCGCGATGCGCGAAGCGTTTTTCGCTTCACCGACGGTGCGGTCGATGGGAGCCGGCCGCGATTTGTTCGGCCGCCGCAAAGACGGCAGCGAGTTTCCCGTTGAAATCGGATTGAATCCGATCGAAACCGGCGACGAGACGTTGGTGCTGAGCGCGATCGTCGATATTACGGCGCGTAAGGAAGCGGAAGATCGCGCCCGCAATCAACTGGCCGAACTGGCGCACGTAGCCCGATTGAGCACGGTCGGCCAGATGTTCTCCGAATTGGCTCATGAGATCAATCAACCGCTGGCGGCGGCGTCGAATTACGCGCGGGCCTGCGTGGCATTCGCCCGCAATAAACAGGGAGGCGTCACTCCCGAGCAAATGGTCGAGTGGATGGAAAAGACGGTCGCCCAGACCACGCGCGCCGTCGACATCGTCAAACGCCTCGGCTCGTTCGTGAAAAAAGACGGCGGTACCCGCTCGCTGGTGAACGTCAATCGATTGATCGAGCAGGTCGTGTCGTTGTCGGTTTCGGCCTTGCGTACCCCGTCCGACGACGGCCCGTCGATCGAACTCGAGCTGATGCTCGACGAAGGGGCTCCGAACGTTTCGGCCGATCGCGTGCAGATCGAGCAAGTGTTGCTGAATCTCGTGCGTAATGCCATTGAAGCCGTGCAGAATTCCGGACGATTGCGGCGGAAGTTGACCATTCGCACATCGTTCGACAGGGAAGTGCTGACGGTCGTCGTTTCCGACACCGGACCGGGAATCCCGCCCGAGAATCTAGCACGATTGTTCGAACCCTACTTCACGACGAAGTCCTCGGGTATGGGGTTGGGGTTGTCGATTAGTCGATCGATCGTCGAAGATCACGGCGGTCGTCTCGAAGCTCGGTCGTCGGCCCACGGAGCCGACGTCTATTTCACGTTGCCGCTGTCGACCGGACGAATCGCGCTATGAACGAAGCAGCCACCGTATTCATCGTCGACGACGATCCCGCTTTTCGGGAGTCGCTCGGCGTTTTAATTCTTTCGATGGGCTTGAAGTCGAAGACCTTCAGCTCCGGCGACGAGTTCTTGGCGAGCTTCGACGAACGACAGCCCGGCTGCATCGTGCTCGACGTGCGCATGCCCCATCAAAGCGGCTTAGCGGTTCAAGAGCGGCTGGCGAAGTATTCGCTTTGTCCGCCGATCATCATTCTCACGGGTCACGCTGAGGTGCCCATCGCTCTGCGAGCGCTCAAGCAGGGGGCGGTCGAGTTCTTGCAGAAGACCTTTTCCGAAGGTGAACTGCGCGACGCCATTCAGCGCGCCATTCTTCTGGACGCCGAACGCCGGGTCGCGCACGTGGTGGCCGAGGAGCGCGCGCGGAAGCTCGCACTGCTCAGTCAGCCGGAACGTGAGGTGTTGGAACTGGTTCTCGCCGGCTACCCCAACAAAAGGATCGCGTCGTCGCTCGGTGTCAGTCAGCGAGCGGTCGAAGATCGTCGGGCGCGGATCATGAAGAAGCTCGAGGCGGAAACGCTTCCTGATCTGGTTCGCTTCGCGATCGACGCGGGAATGAAGGTTCCCGACCAGCAATGATTGATTACCGCAGATTATCTCCGAGCGCACGTGGAACTCCGACTTGGTTCTGTGGTAAGCCTTTGCGCGCGTTCTCCTATGCCGGGAATATGATGACATTGTCGTGTGCCGGGCCGATGACGTCATCGGGCCAACTTGGCCACATTGACAAGTCGAATCATGCCCGGATTCATGACGCAGCGACCGCCGGATTTCCGAACACACGCCGATTCGCGCGTCTGCGTCCCCTCCAAACCGACGGTATTCGTCGTCGCGGACGAACCGTCGCGCTTGTCCGCGCTTGTGAAAATCCTTGAGGGGATGCAGTTCGTCGTGGAGTCGTTTTCCTCCGTCGACGAATACTGCCGCTCTTACGACGCCGCGCGACGCGGCTGTTTGTTGATCGATTCGCGCTCTTGCGCAACCGGCCTCAATTTGCAGGAGCGGTTGTCGGCCGCCCCGATTCTGCCAACCATCGTTTATCTGACGGACGACGATGAAGTGGCGATCGTCGTCAAGGCCGTACGCAAAGGAGCGTTCGATTTTCTCTTTCGGCGTTCGGCGACCGAATCGGAACTTTGGGAGGCGCTGCAGAAAGCGTTGGTCGAAGACGCGCGCAATTTCCGCGAATTCGAGTTGCGCAATCATCGCATTCAAAAACTCTCCTTGCTGTCCGAAGGCGAGTTGATGGTCTTGCGGCAGTTGCTCTCGGGCAAGAACAACCGCGAGATCGCCGCCGAGAGCGGGCTCTCTCGGGCGGCGATCGAAGGGCGTCGGACTAGGTTGATGAAAAAACTCGGGGTCTCCAATTTTCCCGAGTTGATTCGCTTCGCCGTGGAATCCGGGTTCGACGGGGAAGGGTCGCGACGATTCGAGCCTGCCGTCGATGGCGCTCCGCGAAGACGCGATTCTTTTCTTTGAAGAGCGAGCGGCGCTCTTCCGGCCGGAGGTCGCGGCCTGAGAGCTACGGATTCGTCAGATTCGGCGCCCATTGACCAGCCTTAAGTTCCGGCGTCGTACCTGAAGGGGGAAACGTCGTCCGCACCGCCTCGCGCAGCTTCGTCGACAGTTCCGCGACGGTCGCCGAGTGTGCGGGATCGCTTGCCAGGTTTTTTAATTCTCTCGGGTCGGCGTCGTGGTCGTAAAGCTCGCGCCCTTGTTTCCCCTCGTCCCATTCGGTGTAGCGCCAACGAGCGGTGCGCAGACTGTAACCGAAGAATCTTGGTCCGTCGGAGCCCACGTTCGTCGTCACCGAGGCGCGATTGGGCCCGCCTCCGCGCATGACTTGCGTCAACGCCCAACCGCGACCGGCGAAGCTCGGATCTTTCAACATCGGCGCTAGGCTTTGTCCTTGCAGGTCGTCGGGGGCGGGCACGCCGCACAGTTCCGCCAAGGTCGGAAACAAATCGACTTGCGACACCGGCGATTGGGCGACACCGGCTTTGACGCTCGCACCCGGCGCGACGATCAACAGCGGCACCCGCGCGCTTTCCTCGAACAAACTCATCTTTTGCCAGAGACCGTGCTCGCCCAGGTGATAGCCGTGATCGCTGGTGAACACGATGATCGTGTTATCGCTGAGGCCTAAGCGATCGAGAGCGGCGACGACGCGCCCGACTTGCGCATCCATAAAACTGATGCTCGCGTAGTAAGCTTGCACGCACTTGCGGCGCAAATCGTCGGTCAGCTGATCCTGCTCTTTCTTGTAACTTCCCAGGCCTGGCGGAGGAATGTCCGCCTGATCCTCCTTCACGTTCTCAACGACGGGCATTTCGCTTTCGGGGTAGAAGCCAAAGTACGGATCCTGCGGTGCGACGTAGGGCGTATGCGGCCGAAAGAAGCCGACGGCCAGGAAGAAAGGACGATCTTTGCGCTTTGCGCAGCGCTCGAGCACCCACTCGGCGTCGGCGGCGTTAAGCCCGTCGGTGTGTTGCGCATCGGGCGCTTGCGACGCCAGCCAACTGAGCGTGCCGCCAAACTCTCCCGGAGTGAGGCTGAAGATTTTCGATTCTTCCGCTAAGCGATCGACGCCGGCGGGGTTGAGTTCCAATTCCCATGAGCCGGGATCATCATGACCGTTCGTGCCGATCGATTTCGGCACGTTGTAGTGATAAAGCTTGCCGATCCGCGCGGCGAAATAGCCCGCGTTGCGAAAGGCTTGGGGCATGCTGCGGTGCGCGGGAATCGTTTGCCGAAAGATCTGGGCGTTGGCCAAGATTCCGGTGCTGTTCGGGTACAAACCGGTCAGAAACGAATTGCGACTCGGACCGCACAATGGGAATGCGCAATAGGCCCGCTCGAAGCGGACTCCGCGGGCGGCGAGTTTGTCGAGATGCGGCGTCTTGGCGCGAGGATCGCCATAGCAGCCCAAAAAGTTATTCAAATCGTCGGAGACGAGAAACAAGACGTTGGGCTTGCTCTCGGCGGCAGTCGCCACAGTGCCGGACGCGAGGCTCAGAACGAGAGTCACAATGTATTTCATCAGGGAAGCTCCTTCATTGCGGTTGTAGACGTTGTTTTGACCCTTCGCGGTTCAGGCGGCTCAACCGCTGTCGAATGCCGTGCGCGCCGCAAGTGTGACGCTCGGTCGGTGGACGCCCGACCCGATCGTCCGTCCTTACGGCTCCAGCGGCCGTGGTTCGAAGTCCGAAGGTTCGACCCAGCCGGCGTTGATCTTTTCACCGCGCAGATAACGTTCGTAGAACCCGTCGCCCATCGTCGGACGGTATTCGTCGAACACGCGGCCACGGCCGAACATGCGCGGGTCACCCTGGGCCCGTAGTTCCGTTTCCATGCGCTCTCGCAACCCGGCGGCAGTGGACTTTTGTCCGACGTCGCCGGCACGATTTTGTACGCAATCGGCATCGACTTTGAGGTCGTAAAGTTCTTCCGCCGGTCGCATACCGAAATTGAGTTGCCAAAATCGGTCGCTCCCGTCTTGGCGACCTCGTTCGAGGATCGACGTTTTCGTCGGACTGCCGTCGGTGTCCAAGTATCCGGTTTCAGGGTTGCCCGCGGGCCAGCGCGTCGGTTCATAGTTGCGCAAGTAAAGGTGCTCGACGGTGACGATGCCGCGAATCGGATAACCCTGGTTGAGCGGGCGGCCGACGTCCGTTCGTTCCTTACCGACCAAGACATGGTCGCGTTCGGCGACGACCCGGCCGGCTCGTTCGCTCTCAAGAATCGGTCGCCAACTCTTGCCGGTGATAGGCTGCATCCCGCCGGCCGACGGATCGATTCCCGCGTAGTCGAGGATCGTCGGCGCGAGATCGGTGAAGTCGACGAAGTCGTCGATCACGCGCCCCGGCTTCTTAATGCCGCGCGGCCAACGGACGGCGAGCGGCACATGGTTCGAATCGCGATAGGCATAGCCCTTCGCGCGGGGGAACGGCATGCCGTGATCGCTCGTGACGATGATCAGCGTGTCGTCGAGCAGCCCGCGACGCTCTAACTCGTCGATCATGCGCTGAAGATGTGCGTCGGTGTGCTCCACTTCGAAGGCATAATCGAGCATGTCGTGACGGACCGTGTCGGTGTCGGGCCAATAACTTGGCACGCGTTCGATATCGCTCGGCCGCTTGCCTCCCCTGGCCGCACCCGATTGATACTCGTAGCCGCGATGCGGTTCCAGCGAGCCGTACCAGAAGCACCATGGCGTGGCCGGCGGAGCGGCATCCAGAAAATCGCCGAAGTTCGCGGCGTAATCGTTGGCGAGGATGCCGGTCGTCGGGGGCGCGGCCTTATGTTGATTGAACGGCCGGCCGGTGATGAGCCTGGGCTTGCCCGCTGCATCGTTCGCGATGCCGGGCCCCCAGCCTTTGCCGGTCAGACCGACGTGCCAACCGTGTCCGATCAGCACTTCGGGCCAGCTTTTGAATTTCGGCGGAAACACGGCCATGTGGTTGCCTGCCTCTTCCAACTGCCAGAGGTGGCGCCCCGTCAGCACGATCGCTCGCGATGGGGCGCATTTCGCCATCGGTGTGTAGGCGTTTTGAAACAACAAGCCTTCGCGTGCTACGCGGTCGAAGGCGGGCGTCTTGACCCAAGACGTGCCGTACGCGCCGGCATGCGCGCCCCAGTCGTCGGCGATGGCGAATAAGACGTTAGGGGGCTTCGTTCCGGCCGACAAGGTTGTAACGCTTAACAAGGCCGTCGACATTCCCAGCAACAAGGCGACGAATCGACAAATCATTGGAACCCCGAACGGATTTGGATGAGTTCCCACCGCTCTTCAGACCGGCATCGGCAACGCTTATGGCGGCAATTGAAGGCGGAGGCCGATAAAATGACGCCCAAAGGTGCCGTTCGATTGTGCTCGATTTCCGTGGTTCCGTAAAATCTTGGCTCGGTTTGTCGTTCCGACCGGCCCGGCCTGATCGATGCTCGGATGCGCTGAGAAATCGGCTCCCTCCGGCCAAATCGTTACACGCCGACGATCGCCCTATGGGTCGACGGTTCTTGAGTTTTAAAGGCTCGGGAGCGCTCGCGAGGTCGCCGACTGGCAAAAACCCTGCCGGCCCGAACGCGACAAGCGGACCGGTCTCATAAGAGAGAGGCGACGCGAGTCCCGTCGATGTGAATCGCGCGATCAAGTTTTCGCGCGAGCGTTGCCGCTCAAACCCGGTCCGTGGTTTCCTTCTTGGAACTCTTCAATCATCTTGCGATTGAAGGCCGGGAGGTCGTCGGGTTTGCGACTTGTGACTAAGCCGCGATCGACCACGACTTCCTCGTCGACCCACTCGGCGCCGGCATTCCGCAAATCGGTCTTCAGCGACGGCCAACTCGTCATCCGGCGTCCTGAGGCCAGACCGGCGTCGATTAACGTCCACGGTCCGTGGCAAATCGCGGCGATCGGCTTGCCGGCGTCGGCAAAGGCGCGAATAAAGGAGATCGCTTTCTCCTCCAAACGCAACGAATCGGGATTCGCGACTCCGCCGGGGAGGACGAGACCGTCGTAAGCGTCGGCCGCCGCCTCGTCGAGCGCGACGTCGACGGGAATCTTGTCGCCCGGCTGATCGTGGTGCATGCCTTGAATTTTCGACTTCGTAGGCGAGACGACTTCCGCCTTGGCTCCGGCTTGTTCCAACGCCTCTCGGGGCGACGTCAATTCGATTTGCTCAAAGCCGTCGGTCGCCAGAATCGCGATCCGCTTCCCGCTTAATAGCTCGTTAGTGCCGACCATGAAAAACGCTCCTTTTTGTAACCTGTAAAAAACGGCGAGGGCGTCGGGAGTGACCCGTCCGCCCTCGACATGGGAAGCCAAGTCGCTTGAACGCCCGCCTAGCGGCTAAACGCCAAGCCTTGGTCGGTCGACGGAGCCCCCAGCAGCTTGAAGTTGAACTGGTCCGGGTTCGATGTCGAAACTTGGGCGATCATGCCGCCGGCCTGCGGGCTTTCCAGCGCGAGCAGATTCTTTTCGACGTCGTAAGTGCCCGTTAGTTTCTGTTCGTGTCCGTTGTGTTTCACGTCCCAAACGAACGTCTTATCTTGGTTCAACGTGAGATCAAACGAAGAGCCGTCGCTGCGGGTGGCATGCCACGTCCCGACAATCGCGGCCGGATCGATCGGCGGAGCGCTTTCCGCGGCCGCTTGTTGCGGCGCGCTCGGCGGGGCCGGCTGTTGCGGCTGCTGCTGTACCGGGGCACCGGCATCGGTCGAGGCCGTTTGCGCCGTTTGACTGACTTGGTTCATCTTCATTAGATCGGCGGCGAGCTTGTCCGTCGGGGC
>JAEUIN010000197.1 GCA_016793115.1 Planctomycetaceae bacterium | reverse complement strand
AATGTTCGGTTAATGAGAGCGCGATTTGCCCCGGCGATCCTCACCCGTTCGCCGCCGCGAGTCGCAACCATGCTCGCCGACGAGGGGATCGTTCCTGTGCGGGGCGTCCGACCTAGCGGACCGAGGCTGGTGTTCGAATCTTTTTCTTGCGATCGGTCCGACCGGACGCCGCGCACGAAACTTCTTTTTGTTCGTGTTGGGCCGCGCTGCGCGCGGAGGCCGGCGATTCGCCGGGGCAAACTCGAGGCGGCGACGCTCGCAGCCGCATCCGCATCTAGGTACGATGGAATCGTCGCCGAACTTCTTCCCGATTCGACTCCATCATCGCTCGTGCCCTCATGCAGTGGGAACGCCTCGGCCCCTATCGATTGGAAGAGCGGATCGGCCGCGGCGGCATGGGCGTCGTCTATTCCGCGGTAACCGACGTCACGGGTGAACGCACGGCCGTAAAAGTGCTGCTCTCGCACGGCGAAGACGACGGACTCCAAGATCGCTTCGCCGCCGAAATCGAGAGCCTGCGGATGTTGCATCACCCCAACATCGTCCGCATCCTCGGCTACGGCGAAGAAGACGACTGCCGCTACTACGTGATGGAACTCGTCGACGGCCTGAGCCTGCAAGAAATGCTGGAGAGCGGCGAGCGGTGGAGCTGGCAGCAAGCGGTGCGGATCGGAGTGCAGATCTGCCGGGCCTTAAAACACGCCCACGACCACGGCATTGTGCATCGCGACATCAAACCGGCCAATCTTCTGTTGACGCGCGACGGCGTCGTCAAACTCTCCGACTTCGGGATCGCAAAGCTATTCGGCAATTCCGGCCAAACGGCCGACGGCGGCGTCATCGGCACGGCCGAATATATGTCGCCCGAACAAGCCGACGGACGACCTGCGACGCAGCGCAGCGATCTCTACAGCCTCGGCGGAGTGCTTTACGCGCTGCTCGCGGGCCGGCCGCCGTTTCGCGCCAAAAACCTCGTGGAGATGCTGCAGTTGCAGCGTTTCGCCGATCCAGAACCGGTCATTCGCCTCAACCCGGCGACGCCCCGCGCTCTCAACGACCTCGTCACTCAACTGCTGCACAAAGACCCGGCGAAGCGCATTCCCACCGCGCTCGTCGTGGGCCGGCAGCTGGAATCGATGCTGGCCTACGATCAGGCGACATCGGGCCAAAACCGCAAGGATAAGAACGATCCGGTGCCGCCCCGGGTCGCCGCCGCCGGCGAACAACCGGCGAACGTGACACAAGACGCGCCAGGAAGCGACCGTCCGGCCGCTCTCTCCGAAATGGCGTTCGAAGTTGGGCGGGCGGGCGAAAGCGACGTGCCCGCGTCCGACGTTGAACTCGCGGAACCGCCGGCGGACCGAATGACCGCCGACTTTCGCGTCGCACCGCCGGCGGCTCGGCTGCCCGTTCGCGAACCGCGCGATGCGAAGCCGGTCGACCGCACGATGGGTGTCGCGCCGGCCCGCGTCTACACGCCGATCGCGGCGGATCGGCGGTCGAATGCGACGAGCGACAAAGAACCGGCCCCGTGGGTTTCACCCGGCGTCTGGGGTTTGGCGATCTCGATGCTCACGATCGGGCTGCTGGCTTGGTACTGGCTGCAGCCCCCCTCGGCCGAGAAGCTTTACGCCGCGGTGAAGGCAGCGGCCGAAGAAGGGAAAGTCGAGCGTTTGATTGCCGTCGAAAACGAGATACAGAAGTTCATCGATCACTATCCGGCCGATCGCCGCATTCGAGAAATGCAGTCGTATCAAGATGAAATCGAACTCTATCGACTTGAGCGGCGGTTTGAGTTTCGAGCGAAGTTCTTTTCTAAAAATGATGAACTCTCTCCGATCGAGCGGATGTATTTCGAGGCCATGGGGCGGATTCCGATCGATCCGGCCGACGGCCGGCGGAAGCTGCAAGCGATGATCGATCTCTTCCGCGACTCAAAAGACGACTCCAAACAAGCCCGCGACTGTTTACAATTGGCTCAGAAGCAACTTGATCGCCTTGATCGCCGGTTGGCGGAGCAAGCCACGACCGACCAGCGGCTGGTCGAGCAAAAGCTGGCCGACGCGGCGCGACTCGAGACGACCGATCCGGAAGCGGCCCGGCGCATTCGAGCCGCGATCGAAGAGTTGTATGGCGACCAAACCTGGGCCGTCCCGCTGCTTAAGCCGCAGGCAGCGCGCCTCCCCACGGCCGTCTCACCGTGACGTCGCCGTCTGCGATCTGCCTCCGCCCACCCGATAACCTATTCGAACTCATGCCCACCGATTCCCCTTCGCCCGGCGGCTTCCCGACGACTCGACTGCGCCGCTTGCGCCACAATCCGCAAATGCGCGAGCTGACCCGCGAAGTTCGGCTGAGTCCTGCGCAACTCATTTATCCGCTGTTTGTCCGAAGCGGGCGCGGCGTGCGGCAGGAAATCAGCTCGATGCCCGGCGTGTTCCAACTCTCGCTCGACGAGTTGGAAAAGGAGGTTCGCGAAGTCCAGCGGCTCGGCCTAGGCGGCGTGTTGTTGTTCGGAATTCCAGATCGGAAAGACGCCGTCGGTAGCGACGCTTGCTGCGACGAGGGGATCATTCAACAGGCGCTCCGCTTGGTGAAGCGCGTCGCTCCGCGGCTTTTCACGGTGACCGACGTCTGCTTTTGCGAATACACCGATCACGGTCATTGCGGCGTGCTTGATGATTCGACCGGCCGCACCGACGTGAACAATGACGCGACGCTCGCGCTGTTGGGCAAGCAGGCCGTGAGCCATGCCCGGGCCGGTGCCGACATGGTCGCCCCCAGCGGCATGATGGACGGCATGGTCGGTGCGATCCGCCGGGCGCTCGACGAAGCGAAATTTGCGCATCTCCCGATCATGGCCTACTCCGCCAAGTACGCCGGCGGATTCTACGGGCCGTTTCGCGAAGCAGCCGAAAGCACTCCCAAGTCCGGCGACCGGCGCTCCTATCAGATGGACTCCGCCGCGGATCCGGCGCAAGCGGTGCGCGAAACCGCGCTCGACATCGCCGAAGGTGCCGACATCGTCATGGTGAAGCCGGCGCTGGCCTATCTCGACATCATCGCCCGCGTGCGCGACGCTTTCCCCGGCGTACCGATCGCCGCCTACAATGTGTCGGGCGAATACAGCATGGTAAAGGCGGCCGCGGCCCGCGGCTGGATCGACGAGCGCGCCGCCGCGACGGAGATCGTCACCGGCATCGTTCGGGCCGGCGCTACGATCGTCATCACCTACTGGGCCAAAGACCTCGCCGGCTGGCTGAAATCGTAAGCACGCTCTTTCGCACACTCCTCCGACCCGCTTCGCGCGGGATGTCCCCCTTTTTCATCGAGACGCTCGCATGACTCGTGCCCGCAGTTCCGCCGCCTTCGCTCGTGCCAAGCAACTCATTCCCGGCGGCGTCAACAGTCCGGCCCGCGCCTTCGGCGGTGTCGGCGGCGAACCGATTTTTTTTGAGCGCGGCGAGGGAGCCTATCTCTACGACCTCGACGGCAATCGCTACATCGACTACATCGGGTCCTGGGGACCGCTGATTCTCGGGCATCGCCACCCGGCCGTCGTCGCGGCGATCGAAACGGCGCTGCATAAAGGGACGACCTACGGTGCCCCGACGGAAGCGGAGAGCGAACTCGCCGAATTAATCATTGAAGCGGTCCCGTCGATAGAGCGTGTGCGGCTCGTTTCCAGCGGCACCGAAGCGACGATGAGCGCAATTCGCTTAGCACGCGGATACACGGGTCGCGACGTGATCGTCAAATTCGCCGGCAACTACCACGGCCACGTCGATAGCCTGCTCGTCTCGGCGGGAAGCTCCGCGGCGACGCTCGGCGTGCCGAATTCGCCCGGCGTGACGGCCGGCACCACGAAGGATACGCTCAGCCTCGCCTACAACGACGTCGCCGCCTTGTGGCAAGCATTCGCCGAGCACGGCGCACGAATCGCCGGAGTAATCTTCGAGCCGGTCGTCGGCAATATGGGCTTGGTGATTCCGTCGCCGGAGTTTCTCTCGGCGCTGCGCGAGTTGACCGTGAAGCATGGCGCGCTGTTGATCTGCGACGAGGTGATGAGCGGCTTTCGCGTGGCTTACGGCGGCGCTCAATCGCTGCTCGGCATCAAGCCGGATATCACGACGCTCGGCAAGATCGTCGGCGGCGGACTCCCCGTCGGCGCATACGGCGGCCGGGCCGAAATACTCGATAACGTGTTGCCGGCGGGCAAAGTGTTTCAAGCCGGCACGCTTTCCGGCAACCCGCTCGCCACGGCCGCGGGAATCGCCACGCTCAAAGTGCTTCGCGACGAAAACCCATATCCGAAACTGGAGCGGCTCGGCGCCCGACTCGAGGCGGGCTTGCGCGAGGCGGCGAAGGCGGCGGGAGTAGAAAGTTGCACCGCGCGCGTCGGCAGCATGCTCACGCTGTTCTTCCAATCGGGCCCGGTCGTCGATTGGAATTCGGCCGCGAAAAGCCGCACCGATCGCTTCGCGAAGTACTTTTGGAATCTGATCGACCGCGGCATCTACATGCCCTGCAGTCAGTACGAAGCGTTGTTCGTCTCCGCGGCCCACACCGAGGCGGATATCGACGCCACGATCGCGGCGGCGCACGAAGCCTGTTGCAACCTGCCGGCCTAGTTCTTTGACAAAAGCGAAAAACCTCGCCGCCGAGATAGGCGACGAGGTTTCCCGTTGTAGCGTAAGCGGCGAGCCGCGGCGGACTAGCTGCTGGCCGTGGTGAGCGAGGTCGAGACCTTGGAGAAGGTCGCGTTGGCGTTGGTGCCGAGCGATTGAATCGTCGTCAAGCAGACCACGACGATCAAGGCCAGCATCACGGCATATTCCACCGCCGTCGGGCCGTCTTCCGATTGCAGAAACTTCTTGATCTTCAATGCGAACGTCTTCATATCTGCGTCTCCGCTGAGAAAGCTAAGTCGCCGTGCGTTTCGTTGAAAGTCAGACGAGCGTCGCGGCAGTGTTGTGGGCCGGTCGACCGGTCGAATATCGATCAGTCGGCTGACATCGAAACCCTATGTCACTTACGCCGACTGTCAAATCCAGCATCTGAAGAATTCCGGCGGCCGAGCCGAAAGATGCAATTAATTAGCGCAGAAAACAAGCACGCCCTTCGCCGCGGCGAACCGCGAGAAGGGCGTGTTGAAATGAGCGGAGCTGCGAGCCGCGGCGGACTAGCTGCTGGCCGTGGTGAGCGAGGTCGAGACCTTGGAGAAGGTCGCGTTGGCGTTGGTGCCGAGCGATTGAATCGTCGTCAAGCAGACCACGACGATCAAGGCCAGCATCACGGCGTATTCCACCGCCGTCGGGCCGTCTTCCGATTGCAGAAACTTCTTGATCTTCAATGCGAACGTCTTCATGAGCGTCTCTCTCTAATTGAATTCGTCTGAAGCGACGATGGTTTTCGTATCACCGCAGCCTGCAATCGCATGCCGGCAACGCGGTCGGAGCGGCGGAAAAGCCAATCTCCTACGCAAACGTAGGTCGCCCGTCGACGATGTCAAATTGCGAAACCAAGTTTTCCGCCGGGCGGTCGATGTCGCGTGATTTTCCCGCTTTCGCTCTAATACGGCGTTGCGTCACGGCAACACCGCTGCAGCGAGGCAACGCCGAAATCGCCGCCTGTGCCTTGCCCGAACGAGTTACCTAGAATTCGACATGCCGGCAATCGACGACATTTTGAACGCACTACCGCGCCGCGATCATTGGGGATATCGCATCGGCGAGCTCCCGGCCGCGGAGCCGCTCGCGCTGGCGGCGTTAGCGCTGATCGGCCATGGCCGCGACGCGGGGCCGCTGCTCGAAGAATTGAGTAAACTTCAAGGGTCAGACGGCAGCGTCGGCATATACGAGGGACAGACGGCGCCGCATTGGGCGACCTCGCAGTCGGCGCTGGCTTGGTGCGCCGCCCTGAAAAGTAAGGCGCCGCCAAAAGGCGATGCCGCGCAAAGGTATCGAGCGGCGGTCGTAAGAGCTTGCGAGTTTCTCGTGCGGCTGGAGGGCAAGACAATCCCGCCCGGCGACGAGGTCAGCCACAATACGATGCTCGTCGGTTGGCCGTGGGTCGAGAGTACGCACTCCTGGCTGGAACCGACGGCTTGGGCATTTCTTGCCTTGAAGGCCGCCGACATGCGAAGCCACCCCCGCGCCGAAGAAGCCGTCGCTTTGATGCTCGACCGACTTCTTCCCGGCGGCGGCTGCAACTACGGCAACACGATCGTCCTCGGCCAAACATTGCGGCCGCATGTTCAACCGACCGGCTTCGTGCTTCTGGCATTGGCCGGCGACGCCGACGACCACGAGCGCGTGGTGAAAAGCGTAGCCTGGATTTCGCAAGCGATCGACGACGACACAACCAGTGGTTCACTTGCCGCCGCCCTATTGGGACTAGCGGCGCAGCGCAAGTTCCCCGCCGACGCGCTGCCCCGTCTCGAACACGCCTTAAGCAAGCCGACGATCAAGCTCGGCGCGGAGTTGCCGCGTCGCTCGCTGGCCGCTCTCGCAGCGCTGGGCGACAAATCTCCATTAGTGACGCTGAGTCGCGCCGGAGCCGCCGCATGAGCGACGAACACGCACCGCCGAACGCGACAAAAGAAGGCCCGCCTTCGAAGTCCGCCAAATTTGATCGACGCGCATTGCTCGTCGCAGGCGGCGCGGTCGTGGCCGGCGCGGCGGGCTACGCCGGCTATCCATTCATCCGCCAACTTCACGCCGGTCGCTCGCCGGTCTTCGTCGCCGCCAAACAGAAGTACGACGGTCCGTTGACGAAAACGATCCACGACGGACTCCTGAACTGCGGAGTCGACCCGATTGCCTACAACGGCAAACGCGTATTGCTCAAGCCCAACTTGGTCGAGCCGATGCGCGGCAGCCCGCAAATGACGACGCACCCGGCCATGGTCGTCGCCTGCGCCGAGGTATTTCTCAAGGCGGGCGCGAGAGTCAGCGTCGGCGAAGCCCCCGGCCATATGCGCGATACGGAAGCCGCGCTCGTCGAAGCGCGGCTCGGCGAAGCTTTGCTCGACGCCAAGCTGCCGTTTGCCGACCTCAATTACGAGGAAAGCCAGTTTCTTCGCAACGCGGGAAAGCGTTCCGCGTTGCCGGGGTTTTATTTTCCGCAGTCGATCCTCGAAGCCGATTTGATCGTCTCGATGCCGAAATTAAAGACTCATCACTGGGTCGGCGTCACGGTCTCGATGAAGAACCTCTACGGCACTCTGCCCGGCAATCGCTACGGCTGGCCGAAAAATGTGTTGCATCATGCAGGCATTCCGCAGACGGTCGTCGACATCAACGCGAGCTTGCCGCCGACGATCGCCGTCGTCGACGGCATCGAATGCATGGAAGGGGACGGGCCGATCCTCGGCACGTCGAAGCAGATGGGAATCGTCGTCGTCGGCGCCGATCGACTCGCGGTCGATTCGACCTGCGCTCGGATCATGGGCATGGATCCGTCGCGCATCAGCTATCTCAAGCTGGCGAGCGAAATCGGCTTCGGCCAGATGCAAGACTTCTTGATCAAGCAAGTCGGCGAGCGTTGGCAGCCGCTCGTGTCGCCGTTCAAGGTTCTCGATCGCCCGCACTTGCGAGAGTTGCAGACTCGCGAAGCCGGGTTGTTGACGTCGTAGCCGCTAAGCGATGACTTCCTTTACGACGTTGCCTGCGACGTCCGTCAGGCGAAAGTCGCGGCCGTTGAGTCGATAGGTGAGCTTCGTGTGCTCCAGCCCCAGCATCGCCAAGATCGTCGCGTGCAAATCGTTAACGCTCACGCGATTTACGGCGGCTTTGAAACCAAACTCGTCCGTTTCACCGTAGTGAGCGCCCCCTTTTGCGCCCCCGCCGGCGAACCAGCAGGTAAAAGCATGGGGATTATGATCACGCCCCGGCTTGGCCGACTTCTGCGCCAAAGGCAAGCGACCAAATTCACCGCAACATACAACTAGCGTCGACTCGAGCAGGCCGCGATTCTTCAAGTCTGTCAGCAGTGCGGCAATCGGTTGATCGGTCTCGGCGGCGAATCCGCGATGGTTGCCTTCGATGTCGTTGTGACCGTCCCAACTCAGTTGGTTCTCCATGCCGCCGCTATAGATTTGCACAAAGCGTACGCCGCGCTCCACGAGCCTGCGGGCGATCAACGTCTGCTTGGCGAAATGCGTGCATTTCTTATCGTCGAGACCATAGAGCTTGCGCACGTTCTCGGGCTCGCTCTCGAAATCAAACGCTTCGGGCGCGGCGACCTGCATGCGGTAGGCCAACTCAAAGCTTTCGATGCGCGCCGCAAGTTCTTCTTCGCCGGGGTTCTCGGCTTGATGTCGCGCGTTGAGTCGAGCCAACAGATTCAGTTGGCGACGCTGGTCGGCGTCGCTCATCACGGCAGGGCGAACCATATTGTCGATCGGCGCACCCTGAGCGTTGAGCGCCGTTCCCTGATACACGCCCGGCAAAAAGCCTGCACTCCAATTCGAAGCGTATCCCTTGGGCAAGCCGCGGCCGAGCGTGTCATACATCACGACGAAGGCCGGCAAGTTCTTACTTTCGCTGCCGAGGCCGTACGTTACCCAACTGCCGACGCAAGGAAAGCCCATGCGGCTCATGCCGGTGTTGATTTGAAATAGCGCCGGCGAATGATTATTGGTCTGCGTATAGCAAGAATGGATAAACGCCATCTCATCGACGTGTTGCGACAAATTCGGAAACAGTCCCGAAGCCCAAGTACCGCTCTCGCCATATTGCTTGAATCGAAACGGCGACTTCATCAATCCGCCGACTGCGTTCACGAAAAAGCCGGTGTTCTTGTCGAAACCTTCGAGATCTTGGCCGTCGCGCTTAGCGAGTTCCGGCTTGTAGTCCCAGGTATCGACTTGGCTTTGCCCCCCATTCATGAACAGCCAAATGACGTTCTTGGCTTTCGCCGCGAAATGCGCCGGACGGGCGGCAAGCGGATTCAAACTGCGGGCGTCGCGCGTCGCCGCGACTGCGGAATTCGTCGACAAGCCTTCACTGTTCAGCAAATCGGCTAAAGCCAATATGCCGATTCCTTGACCCGCCCGACTCAAGAACCGCCGCCGATCGGAGACTCGCGGTGTGTGCGACATGGCCATCACTTCACGTAAATGAATTCGTTCACACTGAATAAAACCTGACAAAAATCGGTCCAAGCCGACAATTCAGCGGCGTCGGCCTGGCCCTCGCTGCGATAAGCGGCGCTTTGTGTTCGCAAAAAACTTACGGCGTCCCGTCGCTCATCCGAAGTCGGATCGCGCCCCAACGCCGCCAAATAACCGTGCGCGACGCTCGCTTCCAGATCACCCGGCGAAGCGGGCTTCAAGCGTTTAGCGAACGCCTGAGCGTAGCCGCGAAGCACCTCGTTGTTCATTAATGCCAAAGCTTGCGGGGCCACGGTCGTTTCCGGACGCACGGCGAGATCTTGCAGCGTATCGGGGCCGTCGAACAGCGTCATCAGCGGCGTGAGTTTACTTCGCTTGACGAAGAAATAAATGCTGCGGCGAGGCTGGTCGGCCGCAGGCGAGCCGGACCCAAACATCGTTTCATCGAGCACGCCCGCCGTCGACATGATCGCATCGCGAACGATTTCCGCTTCAAGCCGACGTAGCGGCCGGTGCCAGACGAGCTTGTTGTCCGGGTCGACTTTTTGGCGTGCCGGATCGGTTGCGTTCGATTGTCGGTAGGCGGCGCTTTGCATAATCAGCTTATGCAGCGGCTTCATGCGCCATCCGCCGCGGATCAACTCGGCGGCGAGAAAATCGAGAAGTTCCGGGTGCGATGGACGCTCGGCTTGAAATCCGAAATCGCTCGGCGTCGGCACCAAGCCGCGGCCGAAGTGGTGATACCAGATCCGATTGACGATTACACGCGCAAGCAAATGTCCGGCTCCATCGTCGACGTCGCAGAGCCAATTCGCAAGGTTACGCCGATCGAACGACGATGTCGCCCCGGCGGGTTTCGCGGTTCGCCACTTCGAATCGTCGCCGCGGCGCATCAAAACCTGCACGAAGCCCGGTCGCGCTTCCTCGACCTTTTGATTCGGGTCGCCGCGACGGACGACGTACGTTTTGTCGTAAAAATCCGGACCTTGGGTGTGCAATCGCACGGCGGGCAGGCCTTCCCCCGAAATGAGCGCCTTCACGACGTTCGGCTTCGGGCGCGTTGTTTCGCTCGCTACGACCCGCTCCTGAAGTCGTCGCCATTCGGCGTCTTGAGTCCGATACCAAGCGAAGAGCTTCGTCCGCTCATCGGCCGTGAGCTTTCGTCCGTCAGACGCATTCTCGAATGATCGCAGCAGTGCCAAGCCAGCTTCGGAAATCTCCGAAGCCGACAACTTGGGCGTCGAGCCTGGACCGGCGAGGGCGATACGGAATCGTCCGATACCTTGATGATTGCCGGAAAACTCCAGGGTCAGGGTCAGCCTTGTTCCGCCTTCGTAACCAACCGGCTTCCGCAATTCGAAGACCGCACCATGATCGCGGCCGGCCGCATCGGCGGCGACTTGCCACGCTTGCGAATTCTTCGTTTCCGCACGTCCCGCGGCGTCGTACCGCTTGACGATCATGCCGTCGACCGGCGTCGCGGCTTTTTTTCGCGGCGTCGCTTGCACCGTCAGTTTGCCCAGTTGGAAGGCTCCCTCACCCGTCATGCCGGGTCCCCCGCCGGGTAACATGTCGTCGCGCATCGCTTCCAGCCGGATCGCCGCGACTTCCGGCAGTGCGGTTTCCAACGTGACCGTGTATTTCAACGAGAAATACTGCGTGCCGCGGGCTTCAACGACGCCGTCGGGCGAAATCGAAAATTTCACCACGTCGCCGCCGGCATTTTTCGCCGACGATACGGCGCTTTTCGGCGTCACAACGATCCATTCCGGCTTCCCTTCCGGTGTGCCCTGCTTTGCCAACCACTTCTCAAACCGAGGATGAATGACTTCGTCCTCGTACTTGCGGAGAGCGTTCACGAGCGGGTGATGGCGAGGCTCAAATTCGGCGAGCGCACGTTTGTACCCGATGGGATCGAGATTAACGTCGTGGTCGCTCCGTACCGTCTTCGTAAACGTTGCGACGAGGCGATAATAGTCGGCCTGGGTCACAGGATCATACTTATGATCGTGACACCGAGCGCAGCCGATCGTCAGACCGAGCATCGTCGTGCCGATCGTGCGCGTGATGTCGTCTAGTTCGTCGTAGCGCTCCTTTTCGGCCTGATTCGCCGTAATCTGCGTCGCGTGCACGCCCGCGGCGAGAAAGCCCGTAGCCATCAAGGCCTGGGGATTCTCGGGCTCGAACTCATCGCCAGCAATTTGCCATTTGACGAATTTGTCGTAAGGAAGGTCATCGTTGAGAGCGCGAATGACGAAGTCGCGGTAGTGATAGGCGTTTGGGCGATCATAGTCTTGCTCAAATCCGTGACTCTCCGCAAAGCGGGCCACGTCGAGCCAATGCCGCCCCCAGCGTTCGCCGAAATGTGGATTCGCCAGAAGCCGATCGAGCAGTTTATCGTACGCCGCAGGATCAGGGTCGTTGACGAACGTTTCAATTTCTTCCGGCTTCGGCGGTAGACCGATCAAATCGAAGTAGGCGCGGCGAATCAGGGTGCGGCGATCGGCCGGCGGATTGGCGTGAGTGTTCGCCGCTTCGAGTTTCGCCTGAATAAATCGATCAATCGGAGTACGACACCACGGATCGTCGGCGACTTTGGGCGGCTGCGGTGCGATGAGCGGCAAGAATGCCCAATGCTTCTTCCCTTCCTCGACGTCGATCGACCGTCCGTGCGAAGAGGGAGTTTTTTCGGAGCGAGGATCAGGTGCGCCTCGTCGAACCCATTCGACGAGCACGGCAATTTCATCGTCGCTCATTTTGCCCTTAGGGGGCATATGTACGTACTCGTCCTTGAGATACCGCACCGCACGGATGAGCAAGCTTTCTTCGGGTTTGCCCGGAACGATCGCATGGCCGGAGTCGCCCCCCTTCTGCCAACCGGCACGACTGTCGAGCAATAGCCCGCCCTGAAGAATCTTGGAATCGGCCGAATGGCACTCGTAACATTTGGCGACCAATAGCGGCCGCACCTTCTCTTCGAAGAATGCCGCATGTTGCGGCGAAATTTGCTCGGATGATTCCGACGGCGCAGCGCTCCGCCCGATTGCCGTGCCGCAAAGAAGGATGACTGCAGCTAAACCGACGCGCACCATTCGCCGTCCTCGGTCGTTCACATCAGGAGCGATGCATGGGAGATCAACTAGGCCAAGATTTCCTGCACGACACGGCCGTGCACGTCGGTCAAACGGAAATCGCGACCGGCGTAGCGATACGTCAACTTCGTATGGTCGAAGCCGAGCAAATGAAGCATTGTGGCGTGCAAGTCGTGTACGTGCACACGATCTTCGACCGCTTGAAAGCCGAGTTCATCGGTCGCGCCGTGGACATGGCCCCCTTTTACGCCGCCGCCCGCCAACCATACGGTGAAGCCGTAGTGGTTGTGGTCGCGTCCGTTCACCTTGCCGGCGTTGTTCGAGCCGGCCAGTTCGACGGTCGGCGTCCGGCCGAACTCTCCGCCGAACATTACCAAAGTCTCATCAAGCAGGCCGCGTTGTTTAAGATCGGTCAACAACGCGGCGATGGGCTGATCGACCTGCTCCGCGAGCTTGCGATGGCCTTGCTCCAAGTTGTCGTGATTGTCCCACGGTTGACCGGCGCCCTGCCATAGCTGAATGTAGCGAACCCCGCGTTCGACGAGGCGACGGGCGATCAAGATCTGCCGAGCTTGCGTCCCGGGTCCGTAAGCGTCGAGAACATGCTGCGGCTCTTGAGACACGTCGAACGCGTCCGACGCGTCCAACTGCATCCGCGCGGCAAGCTGAAACGAGTGAATCCGCGACTCCATCGCCGGATCGGGCCCGTGCGCTTCGAGATGGGCCTTATTCAATTCGTTTAAGAAGGCCAGTTGCTTTTCCTGCTGCGCCGGCGAGGCGGCGCCGTTGCGGATATTTTCGATCAGCTTCTCAATCTGCGTGTGCTGACTATCGATATAAGTGCCTTGATAAACGCCCGGCAAGAACGCCGATTGCCAATTCTCGGCCCCCTTCGTCGGATAGCCGCCCGGACACATGATGATGAAGCCGGGCAGGTTCTGATTCTCCGTGCCCAAGCCGTACGTGAGCCAAGAGCCGACGCTCGGCCGAGCCAAGATCGAGGCTCCGCAGTTCATCAGCATGAGCGACGGCTCGTGATTCGGTACGTCGGCATGCATCGAACGGATAAAGCACATGTCGTCGACGTGCGCCGCCGCCGTCTTAGCGAACAATTCGCTGACTTCGATGCCGCTCTTGCCGTACTTTTGAAACTTGAACGGCGAAGCCATCGCCGCTCCCGTTTTCCGTTCGGTCGGCAAGTGATTGGGCACCGGCTTGCCGTGGTATTTATCGAGCGTGATCTTGCGGTCGAACGTATCGACGTGCGACGCACCGCCGTTGGCGAACAGGTGAATAACGTGCTTCACCTTGGGAGCAAAGTGCGGTTGCTTCGGCATCATCGGGTTGCCGTAGCCGGCGGCTGACGGAGCGGCGGCGGAGAGCACACCTTCGTCGGACAACACTCCCGCGAGCCCAAGCATACCTAGGCCCGTACCGCAGCGGGCAAGCATGTCGCGACGTGAAAAGGCGACCTCGGGAACACGAGTGAAATTCGACATCGTTCGACTCATTCCGATAAAACGCTACACATCGACGACCATTAGACGGCCGACAAGGCCCGATTCGATTAATCGACGAACATAAACTCGTTGCTCATTAAGAGCGCATGGGCGGCCAATTCCCAAGCGTTCATCTTCGCCGCGGGCGGGCCATGAAAATCTTTCGCATAGTCCCAAATTTTCGGCGTTGCCGAATCGCGCAACCGAAATTCGGGCAAGTACTCGAAACTATCGTGACTACCTGATTTACCCGGCTCAATGACCAAGTCGATGGTGTCGCCGGCGCGAATCTCGATCTCCGCGACCGCGGTATTCACTGAACCGTCGTAGGCCTTCCAGGCCCCCAATTTACCGCTTCGGGAAGAGACGGCATGGCAAATCACGCCGTCACCCTCCTTGGTACCGTGCTTGAGTCGACCGTTTAATGCGACGATGCCGTCGACTGGTGCGGTCCAGCGAATGATCGTCGTTTGGTCGAGTCCACGCCCGGCGTGACCGGATGTCTGCCGCAAGATCGCATGGCCGAGCTTCGCGTCCGGGAATTTCGGCCCCTCTTGCCACACTTGGCCCGTCCAGTGTTTGAAGTGATGAAACGCCTCGACTCGCCCCGCGTTGACGTCGAGGGTTCCATAGCCGTATTGCCAAGTCGGCACCACCGGCTTAATCGACGACACGTCACCGGCGAATTTCGACAGTGCGGCGGCTTCGCCCGGCGTGGCCCGGCGTCCTAATACCGCACGGTAAATTGCTTCCGCTTTCGCCACGCCGTCGGACTTTTCGGCGACTTCAGGGCGCGAAACGACCTTGCGCGCTTGCTCCTGAACGAAGGGAGAATTCATCGCAAACAGAGCCTGCTGCGGAACGGTGGTCCGCGAGCGCTGCTCGATCGTCACGTCGGGATTGGCGAAATCAAACACGCCGAACACGCCCGGCAGATCTTGGCGATCAATGAAGCCGTAGATCGTGCGGCGCGTCGGATACGGCGCTTTCCACAAATCAACCGGACGACCAAACGGCTTCAAGTCGAGACTCCCGGCAACTGCCAGCAGCGAATCGCGCATCGGTTCGAATTCCAAGCGGCGCCGATTCATGCGCCAGAGCAATCGATTCTCCGGATCCACCATCAGCGGGTTGGAACCGGTTTTGGGAGTCGTCGTCGGCGACGCGCTGGCTTGCTGATACGTCTGTGTCAACATCAGCGCGCGATGGAGTCGCTTGACCGACCAACCCTCTTCGACAAATGAGGCCGCCAAGTAATCGAGCAGTTCAGGATGCGTCGGTTTTTCGGTCCGCACTCCGAAATCGCTCGGCGAATCGACTAGCCCGCGACCGAAGTGGAGCATCCAGATGCGATTCACCATCACACGGGCCGTGAGCGGATTCGCCGGGTCGACGATCTCCTTCGCCATCTCCAAGCGCCCGCTCGACTTATCGGAGTAGGGCTTAGAGGTCGACGTTGCCAAGACCGGTAGGAACTGGCGAGGCGCGAGCGGCCCGCGGTTGGCGGGATTGCCGCGCACAAAAATGGTCGTCGGACGAGGTGTCGCCGTGTCTTCGACGACCATCGCGCGCGGCGGTGAGCCGCGCGACGTTACGACCAAGCGATCGATGTCCTTCTGAATCTTATCGTACTTATCTTTCTCTTTTCGATCGAATGCCGCGCGCGTTTCGTCGGCCGTGAGCGTCGCCGGCGAATCGGCTGCATAGAGGATCTGCCGCAGTTCCTCTAAGGCGGGGTCGGCAAGCTTCGTCGTCGCCGCCTCGGCCGGTTTGCGCGTTTTTGAATTCTGTAGTCCGCGCCACTCCGCCTCGGCCTTCGTGAAAAGCTCACCGTAAATCGTCGCGACATCTTTCATCGATTTCGGAGGCCGTGCTTCGATCGCCTTCCTCACTACGGCATTTGAGGGAGGCCTCGTCGGGTCGGATTGCGATTTGAGCAGTTCGTCGGTAACCGCAGCGACTTGCTTGCCGAATTCGGCGTCGTTGATCGCGGAGTAGCGGTGCCAAGCACCAAACACGCCGCCCGGCTGATTGCGAGAACGCGAGAGGTAGTTTTTCCAATCGCCGAACACGTTCGCTCGCAGGTCGCCCAGAGCCTGCTTAGCGGCGCGGCCCTGCAATTGCGAGGATCGTTCCTCAACGATTTTGGCCAAATACTCGCTGGTACGGCGACGGGTCTCGTCGGTCAGCTTCGCCTGCATTTCGGCCACATAGGCGTTCTGCTTGCCGACAAGATCGGCCATTTCCTTCTTGAACTGCTCGTATTCCGGCGAGTTCCGCGGTTCGGCCAAGAGAGGCAACTCGGCCGGCGTCTGCACGCTATTGAACACGCCGTATAGTGCGTAATAGTCCTTCGTCGCAATCGGGTCGAACTTGTGGTCATGGCAGCGAGCACAACCGACGGTCAATCCCATCGTCGTTCGAAACGCGACGTCCATCTGGTCGTCGATTCGATCTGGGCCGGGGTTCGCGAACCGAGTGAGTGTCAGGAAGCCGAGCGCCGCGAGCGACTCGCGATCGGTCTTCGTCGTCGGCAGCAAGTCGGCGGCGAATTGTTCCAGCAAGAATTGATCGTAGGGCTTGTCTTCGTTGAACGCGCTAATCACATAATCGCGATAGGTGTAAGCGAACGGAAAGCGCTTCTCCGCCGTGAACACGTAGCCCTTCGTATCGGCGTAGCGCGCTAAATCCAGCCAGTGGCGGGCCCAGCGTTCGCCGTATTGGGGCGAGGCCAGCAATTTATCGACGACTTTGGCGAACGCGTCCGGCGACGCATCGCGTTCGAAGGCCTCAACTTCGTCGGCCGTCGGCGGCAACCCGATGAGGTCGTAGTAGGCGCGGCGGAGCAACGTGCGTTTGTCCGCCGGCGGCGACGGGTGCAGCCCCTTCTCCGCCAACTTTGCGAACACAAATCGGTCGACCGGGCTCCGATTCCACTCAGGAATCGATGTTTGCGGCGGTTGAACGCGCACGACCGGTTGCAGCGCCCAGTGCTTTTCGCGAGCTTTGCGATACCGCTCATCCATCGTACCGCTCCACAGCGTATCGGTGGGAGGAGCGGAGGGAGCGGCCATCGTCACAGCCGCCGTCGATTCGACGGGCCAGGGCAACCCCATCGAAACCCACGTCGTCAATTTCGCCAGTTCGTCTTCCGGAATTTTGCCGTCGGGCGGCATCTGGACTTTGCCGTCGTATTTCACCACCGAAATGATCTGGCTCTTCCCCGGATCGCCGGGTATGGCAACCGGGTGTCCCTCGATACCAAATAGCAACGCTTTTCGACTATCCAGTCGAAGACCGGCTTCTTGCAACTCCGAACCGTGACACTCTACGCACCGCTTCACCAAAATCGGGCGAACGTGCTTCTCGAAATACTCGATTTGGTCCGGGGAAAACTTCGCCGGCGTCGCGGCATCGTTGCCCGCAGTTGGAGCGGCCGCAGAAGCGGTAGAGCAGCACGAAGAGGCAAAAACGAAAAGCAGCGTCGCCGCAATTGAAGCGGATCTACGCATGAGCGGCATCCATTCGTCAGGGAGTCGAACCGGCGGGAGCGCATTTGATCAAACCAATCACTGTCGCCGTAGCGAGGTCCAACGCCTCGGGAGGTCCGGCTGAGCAATCAGGCTCAAACACGCTTGTCGTTATGGGGCAGGCAGTTACGACATTTTAACCGGTCGGGTGATCGAATGTCAAAGTAAACGGCCAGCCGTTCCGCCGGCCTTGTAGCGGGAACGAACGCCGTACAGCCGCATGTAACCCCTTGCCGGGTCTAGGCTTCAGTTTGACTGAACACCTTTCGGAGCGCCAGGCGCATCGGGAACCGCGCCGTCGAGATATCGCCAGTTTTTGACGAACGAAATGACGTCGGCCATCTCCTGCGGGGGGATGTTCCGCTCCAAGCCTTCGGGCATCAGCGACACGCCGTTCGATGACATCTCATCGATTTCCGTTTTGAGAACGGAGACCGTTTTACCGTCGGGCATTTTCAGCGTCACTGAACCCGGCGTGTCGGCGACTACGATACCGACATATTGCAGACCGTCGTCGGTGACCACGGTGTAACTGATGAAGTTGTTGTCGATCGCTTTATTCGGCTGCAGCACGTCGACAAGAACCTGCTCCAGCGTCTTAGTGCGCAAATCGGCGATGCTCGGCCCGACTTCGATGCCCACGTCGCCGATCTTATGGCAAGTCGCGCAATTCTTCTTGAAGACTTCTTTGCCGCGTACCGCGTCGGCCTTCAACGACAACGCCGGCTTGTACTGTTCAAGTGCCTTGGTGCGATCGGCCGGCATCGCGGAAGCAAGAAGTTTTTCGGCGCGGGCCTTGGAGTCTTTCGTGACATTCTTAAGTAATCGCGTCGCGCGTGTCTGATCGAGTTCTCGGGCTTTAATCCGACCTTGCTCAACGGCGTCGAGCAGCGCCGCCACGCGCTCCGGACGGCTCAGGAGCGCATCGAATATCTGGCCGCGAATCGCGGGCGATTGCTTTGGCAACAGCGCGAGCAGCAGTTCGGCCGTGTCGGGCGAACGGCGGGAAGCGAGATACGCTAAAGCCTTGCCGCGCAGATCACCGTCGCCGTCCGTTTTGACGACCGTCAATGCCATGGAAGCCAATTCCTTTTCGCGCGGCGAACCGGCCGTCGACGCGAAGCCGCCGAGAATGTCGAACGCGTCGACGCGAGCTTCCTTTTCGACGTTCACGTCGCCCGCCACCGCCAATACTTCCGCCTCAAGCGCCGTAGCGCCCTCGGTGCCGAAGAAGGTTCCCCATCCGCCTTTCCAACCTTTGCCGACGCCGGCCAGCACGGCCAAAATCAATCGTCGCCCTTCGTCATTCTGCTCCCACGGCTTCAGCGCTTCGCGCACGGACGCCGAATTCTGCGGATCCAGCGTTCGCGAGGCCGAGGCCGCTAATTCACGCAAGAGTCCGCGCCGGCGTGCGGCTTCGGCCGGGTCCGTCGGCCGCGTACGCTCGATCACTTTCGCCAAGATGCGTGCGGCATCATGGGGAGCGGCCGAAGCGACCGCCGTACGCGTCCAAAAATCGTCGCCGCCCCGTTCCAAGATCTCGACCAGCGCCGTCAGCGTGCGTTCGTCGATTTGCTCGATCTCGCCCAAGCTCAAAGCCGTTTGGAAACGAAGTCGCGCGTCCCCGTCGCCGGCCTGCTTAAGCACTAATTCCAAAACCGATGAATCGCCCAGATGCCGTTCGGCCAGCATCACGCCGAGCTCGCGAACTCGCGGATGCTTATCGCCAAGAGCTATCATGACGTCGTCGCGATTCAACGCCCCCGCCCCTTGCAGTGTTCGAATCGCTTGCACGCGAGTCTGCGGCAATTCCGCCGTTTTTGCAAGCTCACGCAGTCGGGCGACATCGGCGTTGGGGGCTTTCAGACGGATCATTCGTTGCGCCGTTTCGCGCCACCAAGCATTGCGATGAGTCAGCGCCTTCGTGAGTTTCTCGGGGCTCGCGTTCGCCAGCGAGGGAAACTCTTCGGCGCAGCGGAAATTCTTGGGCACAATCCGATAAATGCGTCCGCGATCGTCCCCGTACCGCAAGTCGGGCCGGTTCTTCAGTTCTTCCGGCATGAATTGCGGATGCTCGATCACCGCGCGATACATATCGCAAACATACAGGGCGCCGTCGGGGCCGTTTTCGACGCAAACGGGGCGAAACCAAGGATCGCGCGACGCCAAGAATTCCCGCCCTTCATAGGCCGGCTTGCCGATGAAAGTCGCTCCTGCCGGCTGAATAATCTCTCGATGAACGAGACTTCCGGTCGGCTCACAGGTGAAGCTGTTGCCGTAGTAGGCCGGCGGCAGCAAATCGCCGCGGTAAAGATCAATCCCGCAGGCCGCGGTGAATTGCCCGGCATGCAAGATCGAAGTCGTCCAAGCTTGCACGATGGGAAAAACGTGCGACTCCTCGCCCGCCGCGGCGACGTCGTTCACCACTTTCGGCACGGTCAGATTCGGGTTACGAGCCAAGTATCGGTCTTCGAGCACGACATGGTACAGAGGATTCCGATTGCTGCAGAGGAAGCGATTGCCGAAATCATCGATCGTTAGTCCGAATTGGCCGTTGCCGGCGATCGGTTCATACGATTTTGTGATCGGGTCGAAGCGCAGATCGTGTCCTTTGAGCGAGACCGGCTTTGCATCTGACCTCGTCGCATCGACGGCCGAGCCGCCGCGCAGACCGTTGGCGACATAGACGAAGTTGTCGAGGGCGAAGCGCGGATGATTCACGCGCAACTGCGGATTCTCCTCCGCAAAGCCCACCAGCAACGTCGTATTGACGTCGGCCCGATTGTCGCCGTCGGTGTCTTTCAGAAAAGCGATGCGGCCGGCCATCGTCGCGAGTACGCCGCCGTCCCAAGGTTGAATGCCGTTGCAAAACGGTAACTCATCGGCAAACACATGCGCCGTCTCGAAGCGGCCGTCGTGGTCTTTGTCTTCCAAAAGCTTGATGCGCGACAGCGGCTTGCCTCCTTCCGCGGGACCGTTGGGGTAGTCGCGGTACTCGGCGACCCACATGCGGCCCCGTTCGTCGAAACGCACGGCAACCGGGTCGACGACCTCAGGCTCCGCAGCCGCGATTTCGACGCGAAGTTCGGCGTCGGCAAGTTCGATCCACTTGAGGGATTCTTCCGGCGAGAGCGGGCTCTTCGGCAACTTCACATTGGGCTCGGCGGCATTCAGTGCGGCCGCGGCCATCAAGAATATCGACAGCAGGAACGACGAACGCAGCATGCAAAGAACTCCGCGGGCGGGATCAAGCACGGGATAGCGACGACTATTGCGCCGCCAAAAACTGAACTCACTTGCCACATGATCGCAAGCGTTGAGAAGCGCAGCAACTCCTCTTCCGTGTGTTCGTATCAAACACGGCGCTATCGTCGCCGACACTCGCGCAGGCGAATTACATCAAACCGGCGATCGGCTCACCATGATAAATGAAATGCGGGCGACCGGAGGGGTCTTGCCACGACGTCTCGCGGGGCAGGCCCAGCGCATGGTAGATCGTCGCTCCCAGGTTTTCCGGCGATTGCGCGAATGTCGCGGGATAAGCGCCGATCTTGTCGGTCGAGCCCAACATCTGCCCGCCTTTGACTCCACCACCGGCGAAAAAGACGCTTTGCGTTCCCCAGTGATCGCGTCCCGCTTCCTGATAGAACTTGCTCAGTTTCGAAAGTCGCGGCGTGCGCCCCATTTCGCCGGCCATCACGATCAAGGTCGAGTCCAGCAGCCCGCGCTCGTCGAGATCGTCGATTAACGCGCTCACGGCTTGATCCGTCGGCGGCAACAAAAAATTCTTCAAGTGATTGAACTGGTTGCCGTGCGTGTCCCAAGACTCATTGTTGCCCAGATTGACCTGGACCAGATTCACGCCGGCTTCGACCAGTTGTCGGGCGATCAGCAGCGACCAACCGAACGTATTGCGGCCGTAGCGATCCTGTAGTTTCGGATCGACGTGGGCGACCTCAAAAGCTTTCTGCGTGGTCGGATCGGCCAAGAGCGACACGGCCCGCTGCCGATGTCGATCGAAGCCTTCACTTTCCGCCGCGGCTTCCAGGGCCTGCCGTTGTCGCGACAGGCTCTCGACGAGTTTGAGACGACCTCGAAAGCGCTCCGGCGACATTTCGTTAGGCAGCGACAAATTCGGCGCCTGAAACTTAAAATCGTCAAGCTTTACCGTGCCGTGCAATTGCTGATGATTAAACGCGTAGGTGGGATAGGCGCCGTAAGCGGTTGAGTTGAATCGACACAACTCCAAGAACATCGGGTTTCGATGCGCACCCATTTCCCCGGCGAACTGGCCGGGAATCACTCGGCCGGTCCGATGAATGAGCGTCTCGGGAAGCACGACGGCAGGCGGCAAGTTGTTGCGCGGCGCGGTCACGGCGTTCGCCACGGCCGCGATCGACGGCCAGTCCGTCGCCTTCGGTTGCGCAGTGCTGAAACCGGCCGGCAGAATCGAGCGACCGGTCAGCATCAATAAATGCCCGGCGGAATGCTCCGGCTGTTTATGCGCCAGCGAGCGTAGCACGGCCCATTTGTCGCTGCGCGCGGCGAGTTGCGGTAAATGCTCGCAGATTTGCAGCCCGGGAGTCTTCGTCGCAATCGGATCGAAATCGCCGCGCACTTCCGAGGGCGCATCCGGCTTCATGTCGAAACTGTCGATCTGCGACAGTCCGCCGGAAAGAAAAATGTAGATGACCGAGCGAGCCTTTTCCGGAAAGGCGGCCGCTTGCGAGCCGCTCTTCGCCATGGCCCGCAACGGCGTGAGATGATTGACGCCGAGCCCTAACAAGCCGACGGCGCCGGCCTGAACCGCGACACGACGCGAGACGGCGGCATGTTGCAGGTACGGCATGGCGATACCTCTCGTAGAGCGAGGCAATAGCGGGGCGGGAATATCGAGCTTCGCGAACCAGGGCGGGGCGAGCGGATTCAGGCGTGCGGTCGCCGCAGCGACCATGCTTCTTATCGGCAAAGTCTACGGTCTTCGATCGTATTCAACAACACAATCGAATGCAATTTGCACCAGCCTGCGATTCTATTTTTTCGCGACATTCGCCGGCTTCTTCTCGCCGCCGAGCACGGTGAGATAGACAGGGTTTGACGCGTACTTTGTGTCAATGGAGAAACTCACCGAACAACCGGCCATGACGGCGATCGGCAGCCGCTCGACGGCCAACGCGTCTTTGGAGGCCTCTAGGATTAACTTTCCTTCGAGAGTATTGCCGGCGAGCCTCGTCGCGCTTCCCTTACCGAGCGAAACTCCGGGCGGCAACTGTTCGCCGAGTTTGCTGCCGAAGTATCCCCATGTGAAGTCGAGGGAAACGGGGTCCTTGTACTCTGCGCTCCGTTCGATCTTAACGCTCAGTTCGACTTTACCGCCGCGCGCAAGGATCGCTTCCGCGGGAGTGACCGTCACGGATTTCAAGTCGAGGGATTTGCAGACGCCGACGAGCGACGTTGCGACCGGCCAGTGGCCCTGCGAACCGCCTTGCGACTGCAATTCGCACGTGATCACGGTCTCATGGACGATTTCTTGAGACTTCTTGCCCTCGCCGAGCTTCGCGCGACCCGTGATTCGAACGAGCGAAGCGCCGACCTTCGCTGATTTGTCGGCTTCCAAGACGATCGCAACACGGCTCATGCCGCTGGGAATGGTCGTCGGCACGGCGCGCACGCCCTCGGGCAATCCCTCCACGCGAATTTCGATCGGCGAATCAAGCCCGTTCAACCTTGCGGCATCGATGAACCAAAGATAACGCGTGCCCGGAGCCAGTAACGCGTAGTAGAGCTTTCCAGTGAGCTCAAAATCGGGGCCGCTCGGCTCAAGTTTGAGATGATAGACGAACTCCGACCCACCGCGTCCGTGGAGATCGCGCACCCGCAACAAATACCTACCGTCGGCCGGAGCGCGAAACTGAAGTTTTGCGTCGGACGTCAACGCCTGATCATCGGCTTCGAGCAGCTTTTTGCCTTTGGCGTCGTAAACTTCCAGCATCACGTCGAGCGGCAGGTGGAACCGGCGGGCGGTCCCTTCGACCGTGTAATAGCGATCTTTCTCGGCCTGAAACGCAAACCAATGCTCGTCGCCCGATTGGGCAAGACGTCCGCTGACCCCGCAGGGGGCGGACAATTCAAAAGGCCTATCTTGCTTCGTGGCTTCGACGCATACGACCTGTTTCAGCGGTGAGGTGACCAGATCGACGGAGTTCGTCGGTTTGCCTTCGATCGTAAGTCGCTCGCGGACCGTGCCTCCCTGCTTCCCGGCCGGCGGCGCAACGGTCGCGGTCCCCAGCACTTTGCCGCCGATCGAAAGCACTTCGACCTTGGTCGACTTTCCTTTTTCGCAAACCAGCGGAAAAGTACTCAGCGCCGGCAGCCCGCGCGAGATTTCCACACAATACGAATACCGCGGATCGCCGCCGTACCTCGTATCACGTACGGCGAGCACGTACTCGCCGTCTTGTGCGAGCGTAGCCGTCAGCAAGGAGTCGCCGCCGAAGACGTTGTCGTTCATGGCAACGACCTGCCCGGTCGGACTGAGCAGCGTGAGAATCGCGTCCATGTGGTAGCCGGAGCGCCCGACCATATCGTGGACCGACTTCGTAATCCGCTGGGCATAGATCTCAAACGTGAGCGTCTCACCGGCCTTGCCCACAAAGCGATAACAATCGACGTCTTCTTGCGGATCGCAAAGTCCGCACACCGCGGCCGGCAGCGTGATCGGCTCGGCCTTCTCGCGGGTCCCATTATCTTTTGCGGCTTCCAGGATCACGGGATACTCCGTGACCAGCAGATCAGCGACGCTGGAAACAGCCGCGGGCGTGGCCAGCCGGAACTCATGCAAGCCGGGCATCTGCTTCTTGGGCACCGTGACTTCGAACTTAAACGGCGTGCCGGGTCGTCCACGCCCCGCCAAAGGCGCGTCGATCGGCTTCGTTTCCACAAGCTTCATCGTCGGTCCGGCCGGTTCGAAAAACGACGCGTAGGTGCCGTCGAGCGAAAAGTTCGAGCGCAACTGAACTGTCGCCGTCGTGCCGACTTGCACGGCGCAAGGGAATGCCGTGGTGAGTTGCCGAAATCCAATTGCCGCACCATCCGCGCTCTGAACGGCGGCGGCGAATACCGATAGACAAGCGAACCCAAAGGCGAAGGTTCGACTCATAGAGACCGGCTCCGAGGCGGGATAGAATCGCAGGCGGAACTTTAGTGTGAATGAACCGGCCGGAAGCGTCAAGCAAACCGCACGAGCGGCAAATTGTCGCGATCGATGGATTTCATCAAATGACTCAGATTCGCGAAGCCTTAGCGGACGACGCCCCCGTCATCATCGAATTCAATCGCCGTCTTGCTTGGGAAACGGAACGCAAGCGGCTTGATCCCGCCAAGCTCGCCGCCGGAGTGGCCGGCGTGTTCGGGAAGCCGGGGCGAGGCCGATACTTCGTCGCGACGACCGCCGAGGGGGGCGCGCAACGCGTCGTCGGTCAGTTAATGATCACCTACGAGTGGAGCGACTGGCGCAACGGCGACTTCTGGTGGATCCAGAGCGTCTATGTCGATGCCGGGCATCGCCGTCGCGGCGTCTTTCGCGCCCTGTATGAATATGTCGAAGCGCTGGCGCGCAAAAAACCCGATGTTTGTGGGTTGCGGCTCTATGTGGAAGTTGCCAACAACGCGGCTCTTTCCACCTACGACAACCTCGGGTTCCAACCGAGCGGCTACGTCGTCTACGAGCGAGAATGGTCGTAGCGTCGGTCGCCAGTTCTACGGTTACGGTTTTACGACGCGCACGCGATGGTTGTCGCTGTCGCCGATATACATCGTACCGTCCTTGGTCAGGCAGATTGCGTGCGGATTGTTGAGGTGCGCTTTCGCCGAGTCCCCGCCGTCGCCCGAGAATTTCTTTTCTTTCGGAACGCCGGCGATCACCGTCACGACACCCTTCACCGGATCGAGTTTGCGAATGACGTGGTTTGAACTATCGACGACGTAGACGAGCTTATCGGGACCGACGGCGATGCCCTTCGGGCCGTCGTACTGCGCGCCTTTCGCCGGGCCGTCGACAACCGCGAAGCCTTTCTTGCCCGTGCCCGACACGTGATGAAACGTGCCGGCTTTAAGGTCGAGCTTCCACACGCTGTTGCCTTCACGCAACGCAACCCAGAGCGTTTCGCCGTCGACGAACAAGGCCCGCGGGCCGAGAATCGGCGAAGTCTTGGCGACGGCGCCGTCTTGCGGCAGCTTCCGCTCGCCGGTGCCGCCGATCGTTTCGATGACGCCGGTCTTAGCGTCGACGCGGCGAATGCGGTGATTGCCGATGTCGGCGATGTAGAGGTTTTCGGCCTCGTCAAATGCAATGCTGTGCGGTTGCTTGAGCAGGGCTTTCGTCGCCGGACCGCCGTCGCCTGAAAACCCGTCGCTCCCCCCCTGCCCGGCGACGGTCGAAATGATCTTGGTCTTCCAATCCACCTTGCGGATCACGTGGTTCCGCATGTCGGTCCAGTAAATGTTTCCGGCCCGATCGAAGCGCAGTTCGTGCGGTTCAAAGAGCAGGGCTTCGGTCGCAGGTCCGCCGTCGCCGGCAAATCCCGGCTTGCCGGTGCCCGCATACGTCGTCACTTGCTTGGTTTGCGGATCCCAGCGGCGAATCCGATGCAGTCCGCGTTCGCAGATATACAGAGCGCCGTCGGGGCCGAACTCTACGCCGAACGGCTGATTAATATTGGTTTCCAGCGCCCCCCCGACGCCGCCGTTATCGGTTCCCGCACCGCTTCCGGCGATCGTGGATATCTCCCCCGCTCGCGCAGGCCCGACGAACGTTGCGATTAGCGTGAGGGGGAAGACGAAGCGAAGCAGCGACATGGCGGAATACTCTTAGGCGGGGACGATATTCGACGTATGATGTTCGCGTTGTAATCCACCTGCCGCCCGACTTCAATCCGCCGTTCGCCCCATGTTTGATTTGCGTCGTGTTTGCGTCTTCTGTGGATCGTCGAGCGGACGACTCCCCGCTTACGATGCGGCCGCCGCCGATTTCGGACGGCTTCTCGCCGAGCGCGGCATTGAGATCGTCTACGGCGGAGGCCGCGTGGGTCTAATGGGAACGCTGGCCGATGCTTGCCTCGCCGCCGGCGGTCGGGTGATCGGCGTCATTCCCAAGGCCTTGGCCACGAAGGAACTCGCTCATCAGGGCTGCACTTCGCTGCACGTCGTCGGCTCGATGCACGAACGCAAAGCGCTGATGGCCGAACTTTCCGACGCCTTCGTCGCCCTCCCCGGCGGCATCGGCACATTCGAAGAACTCTTCGAAGTCTGGACCTGGGGCCAACTTGGCTTCCATCGCAAGCCGTGCGGGTTGCTCAATGCGGCGGGCTTCTACGACCGCTTGCTCGAGTTCCTAGGTCATGCCGCCGACGAGCAATTCATGCGGCCGGAGCACCTGACGATGCTGGCCCAAAGCGACGACGCCGGGGCCCTTTTAGCGCAACTCGCGGCCTACACGCCGCCCGACGTTCGCAAGTGGCTCCGGCAAGACGAAACCTAGCCCCGGCAAACTGCGAAACGGATCTTCGGTCGGAGCCTCTACGCGAACGTCGCTCCGACCGAGCGGGCGGGCCGCTTCAGAGCCGCTCCGGAGCGGTTAAAACCGCTTAAAAGACGCTCTTTTGGCGCTATTTGGCAGCCGGGAGCGGCTCGCCGCCGGCCGGGCGCCGCTCGGAGTTCCGATTCTGATCGAACCTGGGCCCAGAAACAGCCAGTCCGCTACTTTGCTTTCAGCTTCGCCGCATACTCGCGAAACTCGCGCATCTCGCGCTCGTAGCCGCCGGAGAGAATCGGAAACCGGCACCAGGTGCGCGGGTCGAGATTCAAATCGTCGACATGGAAGCTCGGCGCGATCCGCTCGCGCTTCCATTGGTTGCGGCACCAAAGTTTGAAGAAGCGATCGATCCAAGTCACGAGCTGATCGAGCGAGTATTGCGGAAACTCAACTTGGAGCTTCTGCAGAATCTCAACCGGAATCAACTTGTCGTGAATCGCGAAGCGCTCGATGCGATTCAACAAGTCATACGGCATCAGGTCGGCTTCGTCGGTCTGCTTCTCGCCGGGCGGACGGAGTTCGGCCGTCGGCGCCTGCGCGTTCACGTAGTGCAGCGCCGGAATCGGGTGCAAGCCTTCGGGTCCGGTCTTCTCCAGCCAGACGAGCCAGCGACGCAGATAGGCTTTGTCGATCCCGGCGATCGGGCTCAGGCCGCCCGAGGTGTCGCCGTCCATCGTCGCGTAGCCGACCGCCGCTTCCGAGCGGTTGCTCGTCGCCAACAGCAGCGAGCCGCGCAGGTTCGTCAGCATCCACACGCCCGGCGAGCGCACGCGAGCTTGAATGTTCTGCATCGCGATGTCGTCGGTCTGCCAACTGAGCGGGCGACCGATCGACTTCTCGACTAGCTCCATGTAGCCGCGGTGCAGCGGCGAGATGTCGAACACCAGAAACTCGGCGTTCACCGCTTTGGCGACTTCGCGGGCCGCGGTCAGCGTCACGTCGCCGCTGTTCTCGGTGCCTTGATAAACGCAGGCCAACAACTGCGCCACGATCTCGTCGACCGACTTGCAGTTTTGAATTCGTTGATAATACGACAGCTTGGCAAGAAAGCCGGCGAGGCCGAGTTCTTTCACGCCCCATTCCACGGCCAACCGCACCAGGCAGACGATCGCCGAACTGTCCGCGCCGCCGCTGAGCGACACGACGAAGCCGTGCGAGCGGCTCTTGCGCATGTAGTCGAACAGCGCCAGGCTCACCGCGCGGGCAAACTCTTCTTCTTTGAGATTCGGCCCCTTCTCCCACGCCGCTTGATCCACCAGCGGCTTTTGCGGCGGAAACACCGGGTAATCGAAATCGACTTCAATGCAGGCGTCGTGCTTGCGCAGATTCGGTCGATAGCTGCCCGTGCGCGATTGCACCATCCGCGTCGCGTCGACGTCGACCAAGGCCGTCGTCAGAACCATGTCTTGAAACGTGAACCGAGGCCCGGTCGCGAGCATCTGGCCCGACGAGGCGATCAGCGCACCGCCGTCGTAAATCGAGCGGCCGGCTTCGTTGCCCACCAAGTTCGAATAGACGTAGCTCACGTTGAAGGCCCGCGAGCCTTCGAGCACGAAGCGTTCGCGGACCTTGAACTTGGCGAACGCGAAGTGGCTCGCGCTGGGGTTCAAAATGATGTCGACGCCGCGCAGCGCCAACTCGCTTCCCGGCCGATCGGCCACCCAGGCGTCTTCGCAAATCTCGAAGCCGATCCGCACGTCGCCGATGTCGTAGAACACGTCGCCCAGCGGATAGTCGACGCCGTCGATCTCGACTTGGCCCGCCTCGCCGGTCGGCCACGGCTTGAACCAGCGCGGCTCGTAGTGGATGCCGTCGCCGGCGAGAAACTGCTTGGCCGTGAAGCCGATGATCTTGCCGTCGCACACCAAGCAAGCGGTGTTGAAGAGCCCTTGTCGATAGAGCAGCGGCAAGCCGAGCGAAACGACGATGCCCTTGGTCGCCGGCAAAATCTCGTGCAGCACGGCGAGCGCCGTGTCTTGCAGCGCCGGCGAATGAAAGGCGTCTTCGCAGTTGTAGCCCGTGATGCACAGTTCGGGCAGGCAGAGGATCGACGCTTGTTCGGCCTTGGCGGCTGCGATCGCGGCGAGAATGCGCGACTTATTGCCTTCCCAATCGAAAGGCGTTTGATTGAGAACGGCGGAGGCGACCCGAATAAGTTTCATACCCGATTTTTGGCAGACGAGCGGGGCGAAACAAGTGGCCCGACTCGCTGAACATGCGGCGAATGGGCCTCTTCGCCCACGAAACGGCCCGTCTGTAGCGATTCCGGCGACTCGGTCGCCGGATTGCCGACGACCGGAACCGGCTGCCATTCGACGCCGAGCATCACGACGTTGATGCCCGAGCCGATCCCCAGGAACGCCGTGCGGTCGCCGGCGGCGAGGTGCCCGCGCTGCGCGCCCAGCGCCGCGGTGATCGGCAGCGCGGCCGAGCCGGTGTTGCCGAGAAACTCAAACGTGCTGAAGTCTTTCGCCGCGTCGAGGCCGAGCGATTGAAACATCAGCTTCTTGTGCGCCGTGCCGACTTGATGGCAAACCGTTTTGTCGATCTCGGCCGACGACCAGCCGAGCGTCGCGTGAAAGCGCTCGAAGGCGGAGCGAGCCGCGGCGACGCCGCCTTGCAGGAGCGCTTCGGAATCGGTCGCCATGATCGGCCGCACGCCGTCGACTTGCGCTTCGGTGCGTCCGCTGCGGCAGAGTTCGTGATGCTCGGTATCGGCCCAGACGACGCCGCCGAGCAGGCGGTTTTGCGTCTTGCTGATCCGTTTGCTCGTCAGCAAGACGGCGCAGCTCGCCGAGCCGATCGTGAGCGACGCGATCGACGGCTTGACCGACTCGCGCGTCAGGTCCGTCGCTCCGTTCAAATACTCGACCGTGTTCTCGACCAAGTGCCGGCCGTTTTCGCTGCCGACGACGAGCGCCGCGTCGATCCGCCCCAGCTCGATCATATCGGCCGCTTGGAGCATGCCGTTCAAGATGCCGAGGCAGGCGTTGGAGACGTCGTACACCGCGCACTCGTGCGGCAGATGCAGGCCGCGGTGCACGCCGCAGGCCGTGGCCGGTTCGATGTAGTCGCGACAGACCGAGCCGTGGATCAGCGCGCCGATCTGCGTGCGATCGAACTGCGCCGCTTCGATCGCCCGCTCGCCGCTGCGCACGCTCGCCTCGCTCGGCGGCATCTCGGCCGGAAAGAAACGTCGCTCGCGGATACCGGTCATCAGCTCCAACCGGCCGGCGGGCAAACGCAACCGCTCGTAGAGCGGCGTCAGACGCCGTTCGAGCTCGTCCGTCGACACGATTTCGCTCGGTAAATCGTAGCCGAACGCCTCCAGGCAAACGTTTTCGTAGCGCAACCGCATGTGTTGTCCGCAGACCTTCCGAGCAAGAACGGCGAATCAAGAGCAAAGGGCTGAAACTACCGGGAACTTGCCGCTTGAGCAAGCCGGCAGGCCATGCCGGCACGGGAGTGCTTGCACCAAATCATGTGCCGGCATCGGGGTGTTCACCCAAGATGGATGAAATTCTTGTAAAAGTTCGTCGCCGCTTTATAACTCGCTTGTTCGCTCGCGGCGGCCGTCACCCGGACGTTCGTCCAAGGCTTCCGCGAGGCACTAACGATAGGGATATCGTTATCCGGCGACTCGCTTCGGCAAGTTCCGGAAGAGTAGTCGTTCGCAAGACTCGGGATGAGTTCTCGGCGATTCGACTCGGCGTAAGGGATGACGCTTCATGTCCGACTTTTCGCGCATTCGACGCGGCTTGCGATCTGCGGATCGCTCGCTCGACGTCCTGCTTCTCGGCGACGCTCGCCGCGGCGCGAAGTTCTCGGCAGGTCATCGCTCGGCTCCTGCTCTTCCGGCGTTTGGCGCGGTGCGTTCGGTCGGCGCTCGGCCCTCGGCGGACGAAAACCATGATCAGGACGTCGCCGCACGACGACCTGCTCGCGGTTGACCGACTCAAGACACAGGATGTGTCCCAACCCAGGAGTATGAAGATGACTCGCAAGCCGATGATCGGAATCAACATGGACTTTCGCGCCGCCGGTAAGAACGGCCCGGCCATGAGCTACCTCTGCTCGGGCTACCACGACGCGATCGTCAAGGCCGGCGGCATCCCGGTCGTGATTCCCATGCTTGAAGACGACGCCGATTTGAACCGCGTGCTCGACCTGCTCGACGGCGTGATGATGATCGGCGGAGCCGATCTCGATCCGCGCCGCGACGGCTTCATGCTCCACCCGACCGTTCGGTTGCTCGACGCTCGCCGCGAAACGTTCGATCGCCGCCTAATTCGCATGGTGGCCGATCGCCGCCTGCCGTTCTACGGCATCGGCGTGGGCATGCAATTGCTCAACGTCTCGCAAGGGGGCAACCTGTTCCTGCACATTCCGGAAGACATGCCGAAGAGCCTGCCGCACAAGGACCCGCTCGATCCGAACCACCGCCACGCCTTGGAAGTGGTGCGGGGAACGCTGATGGAGCGCGTGTACGGCGAAGGCGAAATTCGCGTCAACAGCATGCATCACATGGCCTGCGACGAAATCGCGCCGGGCTTCCAAGTCACCGCCCGCTGCCCGGACGGCGTGTGCGAAGCGATCGAGAGCATTCGCCCGGATTGGTTCGCCCTGGGCACCCAGTTCCACCCGGAAGCCGATAGCGCGACGGCGCTCGACCTGCGAATCGTCGAAGAGTTCATCTGGGGCATCACCGGCGAAGCTCCGGCGATCGAAGGAGACGAACCGGCCGTGATTCCGATGAGCTCGAAGCGCGAAGTCGCTTTGGCGGCTTAACGAGGAAGGCGCCGGGCGGCAGGAGTCAGGCGCCAGGAAGAGAATACGGGGCGAGCGGCCGGCTTGAGCCGGCCGTTTCCCCCGGTTAATTAGTCACACTCTCTCGACGACGGCTTGCGGACCGCAATTGTCCGCAGGTCGTCGTCTTTTTTTTCGTGGCGACGGAGCGTGCTGCGTGCGAGGCCGTGCGAGGAAGGCGCGCGCGACGTGTGCGGGCCGGGCGGAATCGTCAAACCTGGTCGTCGCGCGAAACAAGTCGTTGACGGCGCGAAAAACGGTCGATAACATCCAAAGTGGATGTCGATGTCCAGTTTCGACGTCTCCCGCCTCCGCTCCCCCCCGCCCTCCCCACCTGCCTACGGAATCCGTCGCATGAAACGTTTCACCCTTGGGCTCATCTGCGCCACGGTGTCGCTGAGCTTCGGCCTCACGCCGGCGGGCGATCCGGCGGCCCATTCCGCCGAGCGCAATGCTCCTGAAAGCAGTGCCGCCGACAAATGCGAGACGGTGCCGGGCGGCGCGCTGCCGACGGCCGGCGAGGCCCGCGGTCGCGCCTTGCTGCTGCATGAGTCGTTCGAGGCGATGCTGCATGCGACGCATCACTACTTCTACCGCGAAGATGAAGGGCTCCCGCTCCCCGCGGTAACCATGAAAGAGGTGTTCCGCGAGATAGAGGACCGCCGGCAAGTGCAACTGCGCTGGCTGGCCGTCGACGGGCAGGCGATGAACGTCGCCCACTTGCCGCAAGACAAGTTCGAGCGCGAGGCCGTCGCCGCGCTCAGCAAGGGGGACGAGACGTACGACCACGTCGAGAACGGCATGTACCGCTACGTCGGCATGATCTGTCTGACGAACGAGTGCCTCAAGTGCCACCTGCCGAATCGCAAGAGCACCGAAAACCGCTCGGCCGGGATCGCGATCACGATGAAGATCGACGATTCGGCCAAGGCCCTGCTCGGGGCCAAGTAACAGGTCGTCGACTCAAGCGCGTCGGCGGAACGCAGCACGTCGGGTGCGGGTGCCTGGGGCCGGAGCCGAAGGCGAAGCCCCAGACGCCGGGGCATCACTTCGTTCTGCGCCGGGCACCCACGCTACGACTTTCGGTCGCGCGGTCTAGCGGCCCGAATACCAATCGCGGCGCGATTCCGGCACCGGACTCGCGAAGTTGTCCGGTTTCACGAACAGCATGTGGTGCAGGTTGTAAACGTTCGTGAGAAAGCCGTATTTCGCCGTCGCGAAGTAGAGCCGAAACGTCTGATACGACGCTTCGTCGGTCAATTGGATGACCTGTTCTTTATTGGCTTCGACGTTGCGGAGCCAGCGATCGAGCGTCTTCGGATATTGCTCGCGAATGCTCTCGACGTCACGGACGTCGAAGCCGGCGTTTTCCGCGCACTTCAGCAGCCAGCTCACGGGCACCAATTCGCCGTCGGGAAAGACGAAGGCGTTGCCGACGGCGCGGATGGCCGGCCGGCGCTCTTGGCCGAACACGGTGATTTGTTGAATCATCAACTGCCCGCCCGGCTTCAGCAGGTCGAAGCACTTGCGGAAGTAGCCGTGAAACTCGTCGAAGCCGAAGTGTTCGCCGACCTCGATCATCACGATCTTATCGAACGACTCGCGCTCGGTGAGTTCGCGATAGTCGCGGAGTTCGATCCGGCAGCGATCGGCCAGGCCGGCGTCGGCGATCTGCTTGGTCGCCCACTCGGCCTGCCGCTCGCTGATCGTCACGCCGACGCACTCCGCGCCGTACTTCTTTGCCGCATACATGAGGGGCGTGCCCCAACCGCAGCCGATGTCGAGCAAACGCTCGCCGGGCTTGAGTCGCAGCTTGGTGTAGAGCAGATCGAGCTTGCGATACTGGGCCGTTTCCAAATCTTCGTCGTCGCTCTCCCAAATCGCGCTGGTGTAGACCATGTCGGGGCCGAGCGCGATGCGAAAGAAATCGTTCGACAAATCGTAGTGGTAGCGAATGGCGTCGCGATCGCGCTCGAGCGAATGCACCTTACCGGAGAGTTCGGCCTGTTTGCGGCCGGCCCGCACGCGCTCCACCTTGGGCAGGCGAATGATTTTCCAACCCAGGCCGAGGCGGCCGGCAAGCGAGAGCCGGCGCGAGGTGCCTTCGAGGTGCCGGCCGAAATGGGCGAAGGCGGCCAAATCGCCTTCAATGTCGATCGCGCCGTAGATGAACGCCTTGCCGAACGACATGGGACTGGGCGGCCACAGCATGTCGCGGAGGGAACCGCGGTCTTTCAAGACCAGGGTGAACTTCGGTTCGCCGGCGGGATCGGCTTGCCACACCGTGCCGTCCCAAAAGCGGACGGCGACGTCGCGGCGATCGTAGCCGGCGGCAAGTTCGCGGACGACGTCGAGCGCTTGGGCGACGGCCGGATCGCGCGACGTTTCGGTTTCGGTAAGCATTGGGTGCGACTTCACGAGGGACGAGATGAGCGACAGGCTAGTCGTTCACCACGCCGTTCACAAGCGCGCGAAGTCGCCGAACCTGACCGAATTGCGTGGGACGGGCGGGCTCAGTCGCCGACCGGCGTGCCGAGCAGTTTGAGAAAAGCGCGGATCCACGCCGGGTGCGCCGGCCAAGCGGCCGCGGTGACGAGGTTGCCGTCGATCGTGGCGTCGTCGAGCCCTGGAGCCGGGTCGGTCCAGCGACAGCCGCAGAGCGCGAGTTCCGGTTTCAAGGCCGGGTAGGCTTGCGCCGTGCGGTCGCGCAGCACGCCGGCCGCGGCGAGAATCTGCGGGCCGTGGCAGATCGCGGCGATCGGCTTTTTCACAGTTGCGAAATGGCGCACGATCTCGAGCACGCGCTCGTTGAGCCGCAGGTATTCCGGCGCACGGCCGCCGGGGATGACGAGCCCGTCGTAGTCGGCCTCGCGGAGGGCGGCGAAGTCGGCGTTGATGTGGAAGTTGTGGCCGCGCTTTTCGCTGTAGGTTTGGGCGCCGTCGAAATCGTGGATCGCGGTGGCGACCGTGTCGCCGGGCTTCTTGCCGGGACAGACGGCGTCGACCTGGTGGCCGACCATCGTGAGCATTTGGAAGGGGACCATGGCTTCGTAGTCTTCCACGAAGTCGCCGACGAGCATCAGGAGTTTCTTGGCGGGCATGGATTCGCTTTCTCGCTAAGCGCGGCGGCCGACGGGTCGAACGATCCGTGTCGTCGCTACTTTCGGTTTATGTTCTACCAGCGACCGCGCGAGAAGAAAAATCTCCTGCGCAAGCCGGCAAAGCTGCGAAGCCCGCGAAGAATTTGCCGATAGCTAAACATGGTGAATCATTGCCGGTCGCGATCACCGTCGTTCGACGTCGTTCTTGGTTGGAACGCGCGAGACGGATTCGCATCGACGGCACAATTTGCTCGGGCGGCGCAACCGGCCGGCTGACGCCGACCGCCCGCCTCGGACTACCCGCCTTAATCGTCAAAGAAAGAACGCTCCCCCACTCATGACTTCCTCCCAACCGCACTTTTTCTTGCGCTGCGAGGCGCGGGAAGAAGACGACCGGGGCGAATGGAAATTCGTCCTGACTGCGGCCGATGGATCGGCGGAACTCACGGCAGACGACACCGAGCCCGGCTTGGCCGGCGAACGTCTGGAATTGCTCGCGGTGATCCGCGCGCTGGAATCGCTCGACGAACCGTCGACGGTGACGCTCACGGCCGGCGCACGCAACGTGCGCCGCGTGCTCGACGCGGGCCTCGACGAATGGCGCCGCAACGGCTGGATGTGGGAGTCGTACGGCGAGCTGGTGCCGATTAAGAACCGCGACCTGTGGATGCGGCTCGACCGCTGCCTGGCGTTTCACAAACTGGAAACGCGGCGCGTGTTTCGCTTCGACGGAGCGCACACGTTCGGCGACGGCCCGCAGACGGCCGAGGCCGCGACGGCGCCCGACGGCGACGATTCGTCGGCGGCCGGCGTGCGCCGGTTGCGCAACTCGTGGTCGCGAATGCGGCGGCGGATGCGCGATCGGGTCGACGGTCTGGCGCTGTCGTGCGCATCGATCGGCTCCAGCGTGGCGACGACGAGCTGGCTGAATTGACCGAAATTCACTAACTCCGGATCGGGCCGCACAGGCGGAACCGGGGCGTAAACAGTCATGCGGCGGCCGGCTTTTGTCCGAAAACCCGATAGAACCCTCGCCTACCTCCTAGACGACCCGCTTTAACACAAGCACAATCAGCAGCAAGCCGAAGGAACGCGCGTGCGTACGCAAGCCTCGTTGGAAACGATCGGACGGCTCATCGACGGCCGGATGGAAGACCCCAGGCAACTGTTAGGCCCCCACGTCGTCGAGCACGACGGGCGCAAGGCCGTGGCCGTGAGGGCGTTTTTTCCCCAGTCGGAGCGGGCCTGGGTCGTCGACGAGGCCGAGGGGGAAGCTCATCCCATGCGGCGCATTCACCCTTCCGGCTTGTATGAGGCGATCCGGCCGCTCGGCGCCGAAGGGGCGACGCCCCCCTATCGTCTGCAGGTAGCTTTCGACCGTGGTGAGCGAGTAACTATGCACGACCCTTACGCTTATTCCTCTTCGCTCACCGACTTCGACCTCTATTTGTTGGGCGAAGGAACGCATTGGCAGAGCTATGAAAAGCTCGGCGCGCAGGTGCGAACGATCGACGGCGTGAAGGGCGTGAACTTCGCGGTTTGGGCGCCCAACGCGACGAGCGTCAGCATCGTCGGCGATTTCAACAAGTGGGACGAGCGCCGCCACCCGATGCGGAAGCACATTCCCAGCGGCTTCTGGGAACTGTTCGTGCCCGGCCTCGCCGAAGGGGCGATCTACAAATACCGCGTGAAAAACGGCGGCTTCACGGCCGAGAAGTGCGACCCCTATGGTTTCGCCGCTGAGTGCCCGCCGAAGACGGCCTCGAAAGTGGTCGACCTGTCGAAGTATCGCTGGGAAGATTCGCAGTGGATGCAGGAACGCATCAAGCGCAACGCGCTCGACGCGCCGATGTCGTTCTACGAAGTGCATCTCGGCAGTTGGAAGCGCCCGGGAGACAACCCGGACCGCTGGATGACGTATCGCGAGTTGGCCCACGACCTGGTCGACTACGTCAAAGAGATGGGCTACACGCACATCGAGCTGATGCCCGTCAGCGAGCATCCGTTTTCCGGCAGTTGGGGCTACCAGCAAGTCGGCTACTACGCGCCGACGGCCCGCTACGGCACGCCCGAAGACTTCATGTACTTCGTCGACCACTGCCATCAAAACAACATCGGCGTGTTGCTCGACTGGGTGCCGGCCCACTTCCCGAAAGACGGCCACGGCCTGGCCTATTTCGACGGCACGAACCTCTACGAACACAGCGACCCGCGCAAGGGGGAGCATCGCGACTGGGGCACGCTCATCTTCAACTACGGCCGACACGAAGTGCGCAACTTCCTCGTGTCGAACGCCTTGTTCTGGATGGACAAGTACCACATCGACGGGCTGCGCGTCGACGCCGTGGCGTCGATGATCTATCTCGACTACAGCCGCGAACACGGCGACTGGGAGCCGAACAAATACGGCGGCCGCGAGAATCTCGAAGCGCTCGACTTCCTGCGCGAGCTCAACGTGCAGACGCACGAGCAATTCCCCGGCACGATCACCGTGGCCGAAGAATCCACCGCCTGGCCCAACGTCTCGCGACCCACCTACATCGGCGGCCTCGGCTTCAGCCTGAAGTGGAACATGGGCTGGATGAACGACACCCGCAGCTACATGCGGCACGAGCCGATCCACCGCAAGTATCACCACGACGAACTCACGTTCAGCCTGATCTACGCCTTCACCGAAAACTTCGTGCTGCCGCTCTCGCACGACGAAGTGGTGCACGGCAAAGGTTCGCTGCTCGACCAAGTGCCGGGCGACCTGTGGCAGAAGTTCGCCAATCTGCGGCTGCTCTACGGCTACATGTGGACCCATCCGGGCAAGAAGCTCACCTTCATGGGCGGCGAGTTCGGCCAGTGGGAAGAATGGAACTACAACACGAGCCTGCAGTGGCACCTGCTGCAGTGGGAATCGCACAGCGGCCTGCAGCGCTACGTGGCCGACTTAAACAAGCTGCTCACGAGCGAGCCGGCGCTGCACGAGCTCGACTTCGATCACCACGGCTTCGAGTGGGTCGACTGCCACAACTGGGAAGAGAGCGTCTTGGCGTTCCTCCGCAAAGGTAAAAACCCCGACGACTTCCTGCTCACGGCCTGCAACTTCACGCCGGTGCCCCGCACGAATCACCGCATCGGCGTGTCGAAACTCGGCTACTATCGCGAAGTGCTGAACAGCGATTCCGAATACTACGGCGGCTCGAACATCGGCAACGTGATGGGCGCGCACGCCGAGAAGATTCCGTGGCACGGCCGACCGTATTCGATCGAAATCGTGCTCCCGCCGCTCAGCGTTTGCGTGTTCAAACCGGAGCGGTAAACGCGCCGAGCCTCGCCCCGACGCGTCCGGCGCGGCTACCGGCCGTCGTCCGCCCGCGGTTCGCGGAGCCACTTCAGATCGGCGTCGGCCACCAGCTTTTCCGAGACCTGCATCCGCAGTTCGGAAGCGTCGCGAATGCCGAATTGCATGTAGGTGCCGAAGCTGTCGATTTCGAAGTCGGCCAAGAGCGACTCGCGCGACGGGTCGATCTGCAGCACGTTGATCACGTAGCAAATCGTCTCCGGATTGTTCATCGCGACGTCGATCTGCCCCGGGTCGAGGCTGAACACCGTTTGCATGAACTCCATTCCGGGGTCGACGACGTTGTCGACATCGCTAAGTTCGCGCTGGGCGCCTTGGTTGAAGTTGCCCGAGGTGTCCGTTTTGAACCAGGAAAACGACTGCGTCAGCGCCGCGCCGCGATCCTTGAACAGTTCCGCCAGCGGCTTGCCGCTTTCGCGGGCTTGCTTGGCCAGCGATTCGGCTTCGGCGCGAGCCAGCTTGCGGGCCCGCGTGAGCTTGAGGGCCAGTTCGACGTCTTTCTTGATTTCGTCGAGCGGCGGGACGCGCGGAGCTTGGTTCTTCGTCTTCCAATACAGGTAATGCACCGTCTTTTGCGCCAGAGCCTCGGCCGTGAGCGCATCGTCGGCTTGGGGTACTTCTTGCGAACGATTCGACGTGTAAACCGCGTTGGTCGAGTATTCGCTCGCGACGAAGCTCACGCCGCCGGTCGTCTGCGAAGCGAAGAGGCCGGGCGTTTCGGCTTCGATTTGCGCCTGGACGCGATCGATCATCGCGGTCGTCCGCGCGACGATCCCCGGATAAGGCTTCGCGAGCGCTTCCCATTCTTCCGCGCTGTAGAGCAAAGCGTCGGTTTCCTTACCGCTCACGCTGCGCTGCAGAGCCTTGGCGTCGATCGTCTTCTTGAGTTCGCCGAAAATCCGGTTCACTTCGTCGCGCGCGGCCGAGGCGGCCAGTTCGTTGCGGATTTTATCTTCGATACGCCACAGCGGTTCGAATTGCGGATTGCGGCCCGTGCGAACGTCGTCGGGCAGCAAGACATCTTCGCTCGGCAACGGGGGCAAGATCGTCACGGTCGGAGCCGGGGCGGTCGTCGCAGCCGTGCCGGTCGCGCTCGCTGAAGGGGCGGCGGTCGCCGTGGCCGTCGCCGTAGGCTTCGCAGTCGCGGTCGCCGTGGCCGTCGGAGCGGCCTTACCTGTGGGAGTTGCCGAAGCGGTCGGAGTTGCCGTGGCCGAAGCGGTCGCGGTCGGCGACTGGCAATCGTCGGTCGCCGATTCGAAGCCGTCGTCGCCGAAGCCGTCGGCAATAGCGTCCGCTTCCGGCGCTGATTCGCAGTTTCCGTCGCTTGCGGCCGGCTTGGCCGTTCCGGTCGAGGTCGCGGCAGGCTTCGTTCCGGTCGCGGTCGCGCTCGGCGTCGCCGAAGCGGCAGGCTTCGCCCCGGTGCCTGTCGACGCAGTGCCGGTCGCCGTAGCCGCAGGATTTGCAGTCGCCTGCGGGGTCGGGGTCGGCGTGGTCGAAGTCCCCGTCGCCGGGCTCACGCCCGGCAGGGTGCTCGTAGCGGCGGGCACGGAAAAATCTTCGGCCACGTAAGGGTAGCGGCTTTTGTTCGCATCGTAGTGCGCGGCGATCATCTCGGTCGTAATTTTTTCCGGCGCGATGAAGTGCCCTTCATCCGCTTGGAAGTATTGGAACGCCGCCTTGTGCGGAATCTTGAAACCGGGTTCCGGAGAGCCGGTCACCGGTTCGTTGTACTTGTACGTTTCGTAGAACTCGGTGAGTTCGGCGTCGGTCGGGTTGGCCACCTTGCCGGCGTCGACGAAGCTTTGCGCCGAAACCGGCAACACTTCCGCCTTGGCCCGCAAGTTTTGTCGCAGGTAATAGTTCCAGCGGTCGATCGGGGTCGCGACGGGCGTCGGCTGACCGGTCGACGACGCCACGTTGATCGCCGCGTTCGTCGACAGCACGAAGTACACGGTCTCGGCCATCATTTCGCGGCGAAAGGCTTCGTAAACCTGCGGAACGGTCCAGCCCTTGAGATCCTTCAAAATCTTGATGAATTGATCGCGAGTGAGCCCGGTGACTTGGTCCTGGCGCTGCATCCGCGACCGGCTGCGGGCGACTTGCTCGACCGTGCTGAAGATAAAGGCCTCGACCCGCTCGTTGGGGATTTGGATTCCCATTTGCTTGGCCATATTCGAAAGCACGAGTCCTTCGACGACCGACCGCTCGTCGGTCGAACCGACGCGCTGCTGCACGATCATGAAGACTTCATTGGCGACTTGGCCGCTGATCTGCTGATAGAGCTGCTGCAAAAACTCTTGGTCTTGCCCGCGCAACTGCTGGAACATGGCCATTTCCTGTTCCATCGACACGGTCGTCGCGGCCTGGGCGAGCACGCGCTGCACCAGTCCGCGCTGCGCCACGGCCCGTTCGAGATCCGACTCTTTGAGGTCGAAATACTTGGATTCGACGACCACGGCGTCGCCGCCGCCGGGCGTGTCGCCCATGCGGGTGCCCATGCCGATCGGGTCCATGATCACAAAGGCGAACATCGCGAACAAAGTCACGACGGCCATCATGACTTTTTGATTTTTTCGGAACAGTGCGAAGGGACTTGCCATCGGTAACCGAGATCCTTTTCGGCTGTGAGCGCAGGAGCGCCGAGAGGGCGCGGCGAGAGTGCTATCGCTGCCGACAACCCTTGACAGCGGGTGGAACGGAAGAGTAACAGTGAGCGTGAAAGCGGTCGCTCCAAATCGGCCGTGATTTTAGGTTTCGTCGTCGTAAATGCAATCCCAAACAGGGTTCACGACGAGAAGCCACCATGAAAAACCCGCTCTGAAACGCAGCCCGACATGGCCAAGAAAGCCGCGAAATCGTCCGCCAAAAAGCCCAGCTCCTCGTCGGGCAAGGCGCTGGTCATCGTCGAGTCGCCGGCCAAGGCGCGCACGATCGGCAAGTTTCTCGGCCCCGAATTTATGATCGAGGCCTCGATCGGCCACGTACGCGATCTGCCCCAGGGAGCGAAGCAGATTCCGGCCCAATTCAAAGGGCAGAAGTGGGCCAATCTCGGGGTCAACGTCGAAGAACAATTTCAGCCCATCTATGTGATTCCGCCTGAGAAAACGGAGCACGTTCGTAAGCTGAAGGGGTTGGTGAAGACGGCCGACGAACTCTACCTGGCGACGGACGAAGACCGCGAAGGAGAGGCCATTAGCTGGCATCTCCAAGAAATTCTGCAGCCGAAGATCCCCGTGAAGCGGCTCGTGTTTCACGAGATCACCGAAGAAGCCATTCACGAAGCGCTCGAGCACCCGCGCGATATCGACGAGAACCTCGTTCGCGCTCAAGAGGCCCGCCGCATCGTCGACCGGCTCTACGGCTACGAAGTGTCGCCGCTGCTCTGGAAGAAGGTGCGGCCGCGGCTTTCGGCCGGCCGGGTGCAGAGCGTGGCCGTGCGCATGATCGTCGACCGCGAAAACGAGCGGATGGCGTTTCGCTCCGCTACCTATTGGGACTTGAAGGGGGTCTTCGCGGCCGCCGGCATCAAAGACGCTCAAGCCTTCGAAGCCGAACTCGTCAGCATCGACGGCCGCAAGATTCCCAGCGCCAAGGATTTCGATCCGGCGACGGGCAAGATCAAAGACGGCAACTTGTTGCAGATGGACGAAGCCGCCGCGGCCAAGATGCGCGAGCGGCTTCAAAAAGCGACCTTCAAAGTCACGTCGCTCGACGACAAGCCGTATACGTCGAAGCCGTACCCGCCGTTTACGACCAGCACGCTCCAACAGGAAGCGAATCGCAAGCTCGGCTTCACGGCTAAGCGCACGATGCAGGTGGCCCAAAGCCTCTACGAAAACGGCTACATCACCTACATGCGTACCGACTCGACGAACTTGGCCAATGTGGCCGTCGAAGCGGCCCGCGACTTGGTGATGTCGGAGTACGGCAAAGACTACCTGCCGGAAGCGCCGCGGACCTACGCCACGAAGGTGAAGAACGCTCAAGAAGCGCACGAAGCGATTCGCCCGGCGGGTCACCCGTTCACCGTGCCGCAAACGCTCCGCGGCGAGCTGAACGACGAGCAATTCAAGCTCTATGAAATGATTTGGAAGCGGACCGTGGCGAGCCAAATGGCCGACAGCCGCGGCCGGCGAATCGTCATTACCGTCGAAGGCGACGGCGCGATCTTCACCGTCAGCGGCAAGATGATCGACTTCGCCGGCTACTTGCGGGCCTATGTCGAAGGCTCCGACGATCCGCAGGCCGAATTGGCCGATCGCGAGACGGTGCTGCCGGCCGTCGAAGTGAATCAACAACTCGATTGCCGGGGGCTCGAAGCGAAGAGCCACAGCACGCAGCCGCCCGCTCGGTTCAACGAAGCCACACTCACCAAGAGCCTCGAAGAGCTGGGCATCGGCCGGCCGAGCACGTACGCTTCGATTATCGAAACGATTCTGGCCCGCGACTACGTCTACAAGAAGGGGAACGCGCTCGTGCCCACGTGGACGGCGATGGCCGTGGCGAAGCTGCTCACCGGGCACCTGCCGACCTTGGTCGACTACGGCTTCACCGCGCAGATGGAAGAAGATCTCGACGCCGTGAGCCGCGGCGAGCGCGGGCAAACCGATTATCTGCGCCAGTTCTATCACGGCGACGCGCGGGCCGACGACGGCGAATCGGGCTTGAAGCATCAGGTGGAAGGCAAGGCCGACGAAATCGACGCCCGCGAGGCCTGCCGCACGTTGCTCGGCACGCCCGAAGGAAGCGAAACGCCGATCTACGTGCGGGTCGGCCGCTTCGGACCCTTCCTCGAATGGGGCGAACGTCGGGCCAGCATTCCCGACGGCTTCCCGCCCGACGAGCTGACGATGGAAGCTGCGCTCAATTTGCTGAACCAAGCGGCCGTGGCCGAAGAGCCGCTGGGGAGCGATCCGGAAACCGGCGCGCCGATTTTCCTCAAGGTCGGCCGCTTCGGACCGTATATCCAACTGGGCACGACCGACGGCGAAGAGAAGCCGAAGAACGCGTCGCTGCTCAAGGGAATGAAGCCGGAAGACGTGACGATCGAAGTCGCGTTGAAGCTGCTCTCGTTGCCGCGCGACCTCGGCGTGCGCGAGGCCGACGGCGAGAAGATCACGGTGTTCAACGGCCGCTTCGGCCCGTATATCAAGGCCGGAACCGATACGCGAAGCCTCCCCTCGGGCGTATCGCCGCTGGAGATCACGCTGCAAGAAGCGCTCGATCTGTTGGCGCAGCCGAAGGCGCAGAAGCGCGGGTTTGGTGCGGCCCGCGAGCCGCTCAAGGTGTTGGGCGAATCGCCGGTGACGAAGCAACCGGTGAAGCTGTTCGAAGGCCGCTACGGTCCGTATGTGACCGACGGCACGACAAACGCGTCGCTGCCGAAGAACACCTCGCTCGAAGAAGCGACGCTGGAATTGGCCTTGCCGCTCTTGGCGGCCCGCGCCGCCGCCGGCCCGAGCCCGAAGAAACGGCCGGCGAAGAAAGCCGCTGCGACCGGTGCGAAGAAGCCGGCCAAGAAGAAAAAAGCCGCGGGCAAAGCGGAAGCGGAAGCGGAATAGACCGCCTTCTCCCTTCGGACTCCCTTCGGAGGAACGGAAGAATTAAGACTTCCGTCGCTTCTTCTTCGGCCGAGCCAAGACGAGCGCCGTCGCCATCGCCACGGCGCGACACTGGGCGATCGTCACATAGATGTCGCCGACGTCGAGTTGCTCGATCATGTCGCGAGCCGCACCGCGGAACGCCGCGGAATGCCGGCCGGCCTTGTTGCGACGGATTTCGATGTCGCGCCAATCGAACGACTTGCGGCTCCGCACGCCCAAGGCCTTGAGCACCGCTTCTTTCGCGGCCCAGCGGCCGGCGAAGTGCTGAGTGGCCATTCGCCGACTGTTGCAGTGGCGAATCTCGGCGGGCGTGTAAACCTTGTTGATGAAGAGTTCGCCGTGCCGCTCGATCATCCGCGCCACCCGCAAGCACTCGACGACTTCGCTGCCGATGCCGATGATATTCACGAACCGGCTCCCTGATTCGGGCCCGGAGGCGACGCGACGCCCGCCGCCTGGTTCGGCCGTGCCGCTCCGCGCGGCTTGCCGACGCCCACGGCCGCTAAGACCGACGCCGTGACGACGAGCGCCAAATCGCCGATCCACCAAATCAACAGCCACCAGCGGGTAATGCGTCGCGGGCCAAGCGCGCGGCCGTGATGCCACTGCACCGTGAGATACGATTGAATCGTCGCCGGCGGCTCGTCCACCGGTTGGAACGACGGATCGGGTGCGAGCTTGAACATCGCCTCGCGCACCTTGCGTTGCTCGTCTTGTTCGACCCTTTTGGCGATCAGAAACGACGCCGCGTGCCACGCGGCCACACAGAGCAGCCCGGCCACAAGCGCACTGACGACGACGGCCCGCTTGGTTCCGCCGCCGCGGCCGGCCCACACGCCGCCGGTCGCGAATCCGGTGATCATGCCGATCGCCAACGGGAACACGCCGATCGGCGAAAACCAACGCTGGAGCATCGCCGCCGCCGCGCCGGTCCCCAAGCCGAACACCACGGCGGCGATCCAGGCCAGCGCGGCGGGGTAGCCGTAGCCGAGTTCCGGCGTCGGCTGCTTCGTCTCCGTACTCAAGTCCGTGCTCATTTCGTCTCGTGCGGGCTTCACTTCTGCAACTGAAAAATCACGATGTTGCGTTCGTTCCTATCATACGGCTGGTCGCGAAACCAGTGCCAAAACAGCTCCGGACGCGTCCGGTCGTCGAAGTAGACGTCGAGCGACGCCGCTTGCTCGTAACGAAAGCCGCGCTCGGCCATCGCGGGAATCACGACTTCGCGCACGTGGTCGATCGCCGTCGTCGGCAGATTGCCGAACCCGTAGGCGACGATGTAGTCGACGGGGACTTGGCCGGCGAAGTGAATCGTCGGGAGCGCGGCGTATTCGGCGGCGCGGCGCGGATCGTCGACGTCGTGCTCCAACTGCCACCCGTAGACGACTTGCGGCGCTTCGACCATCGGCTCGGCGACCCACTCGCCGGGCGTGACCCAGGCCGTCGCCCCGGGCTGCGCGTGCGCTTTGAGCCAATCGGCGACGACGCGTCCGGCGACGACGCGAGGTTCCCGCAGTTCGTGCGCGAACTGCGCAATCGTCGAACGCCAGGCGAGGCGATCCCACGGCAAATGCAAGATATTCGAGCCGACGCAGAGCGCCACGAGCGGCGCGGCGAGCCACAGGCGGCCGCCGAGCGTGCGATCGATCGTGAGGACCGTGAGCGCGACGCAAAGCGGAATCAGCGGGGCCAGATAACGGATATCGGCTTCGAGCGCCCTCGCGACCGGTTGCGGCGAGACGAGCGTCGTCACGCCGACATACACGAGCCCGGCGAGAAAGAGCCGGATCAGCGTCGGCGAACGTCGCCACCAAGCCACGAGCGGCGCCGCGGCCATGACGAGGCCGACGCCGTATTCGCAGGCGTTCAAATCGCGCAGCGACCAATAGAACAGCTTGGCCCGCTCGAACCAGAAGTTCCCCGGCGGAAGCTCTTCGCCGGAACTGTGTTTGCCGATCGGGTTGTACAGCCAAACCAAACCGGCGACTGCGATCGCGACCGGCGCGAGCAGCAGCGCCCATTCGCTCCGCGAGAGACGATAGCGCCGCCGACCGAAGAGAGCATAGTCGACGACGAGCGCGCCGACGGCGGCGGCAAAGTGCATGTAGTGCGTCGCGGCGAGCAAGACAAGCGCCGCCGCGAGAGCGGCCAAACGAAGGCGCGAACCGGCGTAGCGGTCGTATAAATAGGCGATGCCGACGGTGAGCAGCGTCGCCAACGCGTAGTAGCGGCATTGCCGGCCGTAGAGCAAGAACGACACGTTGAGCGCCAGCGAGAAAAGAATCAACGCCGACGCGCCGAGCCCGGCCCGCACGCGATAGAGCCAATGTCCGACGAGCGCCACGGTCGCCAGCGCCAGCGCGGCGAAGACGGCGCGCAGCGCGAAGTGATCGGGGCCGAACGCGCCGTAGAACGGGGCGACCAGATAGTAGGCCGCCGGCGGCACGCTCCGATTCTTGAAATGCTTGAGCAGCGTGCCGCCGCGGTAGGCGTACAAGTTGTCGCCGTACCAGGCGCTGGTATCCCCCGTGCGCCACACGCCTTGGGCGATGATCACCGTGTCGGCTTCGTCGCCCCAAAAAGGATAGAAGCCGAGATTCACAAACAACAGCGCCGCGGCGACGATGCCGGCCGCGGCCGTGATCGCGCTGTACGCGGTTCGCGTCGGCACGCGAGAATCGACCGGCGTCGTTGCATCGTTCACAGCGGAGGCGATCGCCATGCGAGTTAGCCTTGCGACTTGGCGGCGCTCGGCTTGCGCACGGCGTAGAATTCGACGGTGCCGCCGCGACGAAACACGATCTCCGGCAACAACATCGCCAACGAAAACGGCAGCAAGATCGCGAGCCCGACGAGGCTTGCCAGCGCCTGGCCGGGAAGTTCCGTCCAAGGGCGTTTAACGGTTCGCGCCGATTCGCTGCGGAGCACGTCGTAAAGCAGATTGCGTCGCAGGCCCCAGCGATTTTCCAAGCTTTGAATCCAGCCGTACGGGTTTTGCTCCGCCGAGCCGTGAAACTCGCTCACGACTTCGAAGCCGAGTTCGGCGAATCGCTTCCGCAACCAAGACGCGGAGAAATGCGAATAGTGCCGGGGCATGTCGAGATGAAACCAACCGTAGCGCGCGGCCTGCGCTTGATACGACTCGAAATTCGGCACGGCGATCGCCAGCACCCCGCCCGGCTTGACGATGCGGGCGCACGTTTCGAGCGTCTGGCGCGGGTCGGCCATGTGTTCCAGCACGTGCCAGAAACTCACGGCTTCAAACTCTCCGTCGGCGTAGCGAGCGGGATCGAAGCCGTCGCACACGACGTCGAGCTCCAGCACTTCGCGGGCATAGCGCGACGACGTCGCGCTGTATTCGCAGCCTTGCGTCCGCCAGCCGAGCGTGCGGAGCGTCGCGAGCGTGAGTCCGCGCCCACAGCCGACGTCGAGCACTTTGCCGACTCCGGCGCGGCCGGGCTCGCCCGCGAGCCGCGTCAGCATCCGCGCGCGTCCGCCGCGAAACCAGCCGACGAGCGCCTCCATCACGGGATTGAAGCGTTTGTTTTTCGCGCCGTAGTATTCTTCGGCGTAGTAGGCCCCGATCTCCCGCGGACCGAGAACCGGCACGGTGTAGTGATGACCGCACTGCGTGCAGCGGCGAACTTGAAAGTCCGGCGGCTCGGCCCCGGGCCAAGCGGGCAGCGCACTGGGCGAGCCGCACCAGTTGCACGTCGCCGCGATCGGCCGCGCCGGTTCGTGAATCGCCGTCGGCTCGGCCTGTCCGCTCATGCGGCTAGCTCCCCGATTCCGCGGCGACGGGCTCGCGCTGCTCGCGGTAATAGTCGGGCGGCAGCGAAGCGTCGTCGAGCTTGCGGCCGTCGGCGGCGAAAAGTCGGCTTGAGGCGAGCTTCCACTTGTTCAACCGAAACAGCACGGACGTGCCGAGCACGCCAAGCCCATATTTCACGCTGCGCCGGAAGTTGATCGACGACGCATCTTCGAAGTACTTCGTCGGGCAACTGACCTCGCCGATTCGATAGCCGAAGTAGATCGCTTGCGCGAGCATCTGGTTGTCGAACACGAAGTCGTCGGAGTTTTCGTTGAGCGGCAGCTCCTGAAGCACGCGCCGCGAAAACGCGCGATACCCCGTGTGATACTCCGAGAGCTTATGCCGCACGAGCAAGTTTTGCGCGAGCGTGAGAAAGCGATTGAAGACGTATTTATAAAGCGGCATGCCGCCGGCCAGCGCACCGACGCCGAGAATTCGCGAACCAAGCACGACGTCGAACTCGCCGCTCGTGACGAGCGCCGCCATCGCGGTGATCAGCTTCGGCGAGTATTGGTAGTCGGGATGCAGCATCACGACGACGTCGGCCCCCATTCGCAAGGCCTGCACGTAGCAGGTCTTTTGGTTGCGGCCGTAGCCGTAGTTGCGCACGTGGACGAACGTGGGGATGCCGAGCGACGCGGCCAGGCGTACGGTGCTGTCGCGGCTCGCATCGTCGACGAGGAGCACTCCGTCGACGACGTCGCGCGGGATTTCGTCGACTGTGCGGCGCAGCGTCTTCTCGGCGTTGTACGCCGGCATCACGACGACGATTTTTTGCCCGTTGAGCATACGTTTCTATTTTAGCCCGCAATTCTGTTGGGCGCGGAGCAGCGTGGCGGCGGCTTTTTTGCGGGCCCGAGCGGCGCCGTCGGCGAGGATTGCATTCACGCGCGGCATATCGGCGACCAACTCGGCGCGCTTCGCCCGAGCCTGGGCGAAGAAGCTTTCCGCCGCATCGGCCAAGGCTTTCTTCACGTCGCCGTAGCCGAAGCCGCCGCGGCGATACATCGCCGCCATCGCCTCGCGCCGCTCGTCGTCGACGAACAGCGAATAGAGTTGGTAGAGATGATCTCCCTCCGGCTCTTTCGGCTCTTCCATCGGCCGCGCATCCGTCGCGATGCGCATGATCTTCTTGCGCATCGCCTTCGGTTCCTCGAACAGCTCGATCGTATTGTTGTAGCTCTTCGACATCTTCTCGCCGTCGGTGCCGGGCACCTTGGCCGAAGCATCGAGCGTGCGAGCTTTGGGCAGCACGAACGTCTCGCCGAACACATGGTTGAAGCTGCCCGCCAGGTCGCGGCAGACTTCGATATGCTGCACTTGATCGGCGCCGACCGGAACGATGTCGGCGTCGTACGCGAGAATATCGGCCGACATCAACACCGGATAGGTAAACAATCCGGCGTCGGCCGTGAGCCCTTTCTCTTTCTTGTCTTTATAGGCATGGCACCGCTCCAGCAGGCCCATCGGCGTGCCGGTCATCAGGAGCCAGCAGAGTTCGGAAACCTCGGGCACGTCGCTCTGGCGAAACAGCACGGCCTTTTCCGGATCGAGCCCGAGCGCGAGCAAGTCGAGCGCGGCGTCGATGACGTTTTGCCGCAAACGCTCCGGGTCGCGGACCGTAGTCAGCGCGTGCAGGTCGGCGACGAAGTAATAGGCTTCGTTGCCGTGCTGCAGATCGATGTACTGCCGAATGGCGCCGAAATAATTGCCCCAATGGGGACGGCCGGTCGGTTGAATGCCGGAAAGAACGCGCATATCGGAAGGCTGAATGCTGAGGAATGAAGGCTAAAGGAGAAACTGCGCGTCGGCCGGAAGTTTACTTAGCGGCCGGAGAACCACAGGCGACCGGCGCCGGTCCGCCGAGCGTGCCGACGACGTCCGTCCACCGCTCCGCACCGAGCGTGCCGACGGCGGCGGGCAGCGCCGCCAGGATGCGCGTCGCCGCGGTCGGGTCGTAGAAGTTCACCGTACCGAGTTGTACGGCCGACGCCCCGGCCACGGCGAACTCCATCACGTCGTCGAGCGTGGCGATGCCGCCGATGCCGATCAGCGGCGTTTTCACCGCCTGCGCCGTCTGATACACGCAGCGGAGCGCGATCGGCTTGATCGCCGGACCGCTCAGCCCGCCCATGACGTTGCCCAGCAGCGGCTTGCGGCGTTTCCAGTCGATCGCCATGCCCAAACAGGTGTTGATCAGCGCTATGGCGTCGGCCCCGCCGGCTTCCGCGCCTTTGGCGACTTCCGCGACGCTCGTGACGTTGGGAGTGAGCTTGGCGATGATCGGCCGATCGCACGCCTCGCGCGACTTTCTCACGACAACTTCGCAGCGTTTCGGGTTCGTGCCCAGGTCGACGCCGCCGCTCACATTGGGGCACGATACATTAAGCTCGATCGCCGCCACTTCATCGCGGCCGCTGAGCTTGCCGGCGAGTTCGGCGAACTCGTCTTCGTCGCGGCCTGCGATGCTGACGATGATCGGGCAGCCGGCCGAAGCCAAATAGGGGAGATGACCGGCGATGAAGGCGTCGATGCCGTCGTTGTCGAGACCGATCGAGTTGAGCATGCCGCCGGTGGTTTCGACCGTGCGCCATGGCTTGTTGCCCGGACGCGGCAGCTTGGTGATCGTTTTCGGCACGATGCCGCCGAGTTGCGTCAGGTCGACCAAGCCGGCCATCTCGCGGGCGTAGCCGAACGTGCCGGAAGCGACCAGGATCGGGTTCGGAAGTCGGAGTCGTCCGAGGCGAACCTCGAGGTCGACGGCAAGGGCATCCACTGGGAATCTCGAGGGGGCGAAACCGCGAAAAGCCGCCGCGCAGAATACGATGCGGCGGAGCCGTAAATTTAGCCCTTACGTGCGCAAGCGGCAACCGACGACGGTCGCCTTTCCGGCACGATCGGGTCGCCGCGAGGCGACAAAAAAAGCGTAAGTGCGCGGCGACCCACCGCGCACTTACGCTCATATCTCGGTCTTCCCAACGGCCCGATCTGCGATTTCGACCGAGACGCGGCAACCCAGAGCCGCGCGCACCGGTCGAGCGTCGCTTTCGGTCCGCGTTACATGATGCCGCCGTGCGTGCGATGCGGCGACATGTGGCTCGGCTGATCGAGCAACCAGGCTCGCTCCCAGTCTTCGAGGAACATGCGCAAGTTTTCCGAGGTGTAGATCAACTGCTGCGTACGGCGACCCGGATCGCCGGAGTAGATCGGCGTCAGACACCCGGTCGACGTCGACAAGCTCACGGCGGCGAGCACGGCGAGAAGTAACTTACGCATAAACTCCGATCCTCCATGACCCAGACGCAGCGACGTGGGACTCACGTCCGTTGCGCGTTGTGCAAACGGCGTTTGCATCGGGCGATGCAAACGTTGATGCTTGGCTGCGAGCGAAACGCTCGGCCGAAGGGCGAGAGCGAGTCCGCAGGCTGGGGAAGGGGGTGCAAAAGTAGCGAAAATGGCTTTTCGCCGCTAGAGCGAGGCGTCGACAGGAGTTGATCCCCACAAGAGCGGGAACTCGGCGTGAAGAGCGGATCCGAACCACTTCCGGCCGTTCAAGCGGCCGTAAATCGTTGAGATCGAGGAGCTTGGAGCTTTTCGGCGTTCGCTTTCGAGAACCGCTTCGACTAGGAAGCATTTCCCAGCGGATTGGTCGCCGGCGGCGACTCGACGGTCGCTTGTTCGGCGGCCATCGCCGCGGCGGCTCGCTCGGCGGCTTGCCGCTCAAGCTCGCGAACCTTTTCTTCCATCTCCTTGCCCGGCTTAAAGGTTACGACGTACTTTTCAGGTACGTAGACCTTGTCGCCGGTTCGCGGGTTGCGCGCCTTGCGGGCGGCCCGCTTCTTCACTTCGAAGACGCCGAAATTTCGCAGTTCGATCCGCTTTTCTTCCACAAGCGTCTCGACAATCGCATCGAACGTCTTTTGAACGATCTCTTTGGTCTTGAGCTGAGTCAGCCCAATCTCGTCGGAGATCGTCTTTACGATTTCTTTCTTGGTCACAGCATGACTCCAGGCATGTTACCGACAAGCGGTACGCTACGGCGACGAAAGTGATCCTTCGCAGGACGTCGCCGTAATCGACAAGTCACGCTCCAAGTGTAGATGCCGTAAGCATTAGTGTCAAGGCGATTCAGCGATTCCCGGCTTCTGCGAACAACCAGTTAGGTCGCGAGCAGGAGTCGTAAACGCCGCCTTATTCGGGCATTTCGATCGGAGCTAAGCATCAATTGTCAAAGAACTTAAGGCGATTCGCCTGCCCCCCGGGCCACAGGAATCACCGTAAACCTTTACCAGTTTGAGCGTTAGGCCAATCCCTACGATCGTCAGCGAACGTCGAGACCGGCCGAATGCGAATCTGATATCGGCGCGGCATTGTCATCGACAAACGGCGGCCGCAAACTCCACTCAATCCGCAAAAAAGTCACAGCCCGTATAGAAGGACTGCCGGCGCACGAGTGCGCGCATGGGGTGAAGTCGTGTCGGGAAAGCCCTTTGCGGCGTTCGGAGAAACCTGCGGCGGGCGGGGAATAGCGAGACCGCGGCCGCTTAGATCCGGATCACCGACCGATCCGCTTCGATTTTTTCAAACGTATGCAGCTTTCCTTTGCCGCAACCGGGACAGGCCTCGCGCGTTTCTTCCCAGGCCTCTTCCGACTTCAAATTGGAGTTCCACCACGGCCAAGTGCGACATTGCCGCGGCCGGGCGTCGTAGTACATGCAGTTGCGTTTCTCCGTGTCGAAAAACACGCAATCGCCGTTGGGATACTCCACTAAACTCTTGCGCATCCCGATTTTGCGCACATACTTCTTCTCGAAGGCGTCGGGCTCCATCTTGAGAGCCTTGGCAAACGTTTCGATCTCTTCTTGGTTGACCCACACGAAACCGGGAGCGCCCGTGCAACAGTCGCCGCACTGTGTGCATTCGAAGCGAAGTCCGTCCTTGTACCACGGTGCACCGGCCATCGATTGGACTCTCCCTTGCTCCAAAAATGGTTGTTTGCGTCGGTCGGCGACGTCGCTAAGTCGCCGCGACTAAATCTCGCAGGGCGCCGAGCGCCGCGTCGATTTCCGCATCGGTCGTCAGCGGCCCTAGGCTGAGCCGCAGCGTGCCGCCCGCGTCCGCGGTGCCGAGCGCTTTGTGCATCAGCGGAGCGCAGTGCAAGCCGGCGCGAGTTTCGATTCCGTAGCTCGTGGCCAGCACGGCCGCCGCTTCTTGAGGATCATAGCCCTCGACGACAAGGCTCACCATCCCCACGCGCCTTTGCGCACCCTGCGGTCCGACGATGCGCAAGCCCTTCAATCCGACGAGGCCGTCGAGTAGCCGCTCCGTTTGCCTGATCGCCTGCTCTCGCAACGCGGCGACTCCGCGCTCCGCCAGCCAGCGAACTCCGGCCCCAAGTCCCACGATTCCCGGCACGTTCAAGTTGCCCGCTTCGAACTTCACCGGCATTTGCGTCGGCGCCTTGAGCGAAGAGCTCTCGGTGCCGGTGCCTCCGGTGCGAATGCTCATCATCCGCTCTTCCACTCCCGGACGAACGTACAAGACGCCGGTGCCGAGCGGCCCAAGCAGTCCTTTATGGCCGGGGGCGGTGAGCAAGTCGCAGTGGAGTTCGTCGACCGAAAGGGGAATTTCGCCGAGCGTTTGCGCGGCGTCGACGACGAACGTGACGCCGCGCTTTTGCAGTTCGGCGCCGATTTCAGATATAGGCTGCAAGGCCCCGGTCACGTTCGAGGCGTGCGCGACGACGACGAACTTGGTTTTCGAATTCAGCGCGGCGATCACCTTTTCGGCCGAAACGATTCCTTCGGCGTCGCAGCCGACGTGTGCGACGGCCACGCCGCGACCGTCGGCCAGCTGTCGCAGCGGCCGCAACACGGAGTTGTGCTCGACCACGGTCGTCACGACATGATCGCCCGGCTTGATGAGCCCCTGAATCGCCAAGTGCAGCGCGTCGGTGCCGTTGAGCGTAAAGACGATGCGGTTCGGTTCGCTCGCACCGAGCAATTGAGCGACGGCCCGCCGCGCGTCGAGCACGAGCTTGTCGGTCGCCGCGGCGCTATCGTAGGCCCCGCGCCCGGACGGCGCGCCGTTCTCGCGCTGCCAACGATCGACGGCGTCGTAAACTTCCGCAGGCTTCGGCCAGCTTGTGGCCGCGTTGTCGAGATAGATGCGTTTCAAGAGCCTTACCCGCCGATTTGGAACATGGCCCGCTGCGGCCGCTGGAAATCGGCGGCGTTGATGCCGTGGCCGGCTCGCTTGGCGCGGACGCAGTCACGCAGTAGCGCGGCCAATTGTTCGTCGCCGGCGGCGCCGCGCAGCAAGGCTCGCGCGTCCCATTCTTCGAGCGAAAAGAGGCAATTGCGAACCTGCCCTTCCGCGGTGAGCCGCAGCCGATTGCAGGCTTCGCAAAACGGCTCCGTCACCGGGTTGATGAAGCCGACCGTGCCGCCGCCGTCGACGAAGCGGAAATCGCTCGCCGGTTGCCCCGCGTGGCTCGGCTCGATCGGCTCGAGCGCGCCGAATTCCTCGGTCAAAAGCCGCAGCACCGTTTCGCCGCTTAAGACTTGTTCGTCGCTCCAACGTCCTTCGGCGTCGAGCGGCATGTATTCGATGAACCGCAATTCGAGCCCGCGCTCCCGCGCGAAGCGGCCGAGCGGCACGACCTGCGATTCCGTGAGCCCGCGAATCGCCACGGCGTTGAGCTTGATCTTGTCGAAGCCGACGCGCCGGGCCTCGGCGATGCCGGCCAGCACGCGGTCGAGCCCGTCGCGGCGTGCGATTTGCCGAAACAGCTCATCGTCGAGCGCATCGAGGCTAATGTTCAACCGTTTCAGCCCTGCGGCGCGCAACTCCGCCGCTTGCTCGGCGAGCAAAATGCCGTTGGTCGTGAGGGCGATGTCGTCGATGCCCGGTACGGCGGCCAGCTTGGCGACAAGCCGCGGCAAATCGCGCCGCACCAAAGGTTCGCCGCCGGTCAGCCGCAGCTTCGTCACGCCCAGCCCGGCGGCGACGCGGACGAACCGCTCGATCTCTTCGAACGTGAGCAGCTCTTCGCGCGGCCGAAAGCGAATATTCTCGTTCGGCATGCAATAAAAGCAGCGAATGTTGCAGCGATCCGTGACGCTGATCCGCAAATCGGTGTGAATCCGCCCGAAGGTATCGATCATGGGGCACCTCCGGCGGAAGCGCGGAACGACTCGCGCTCCGCATGCCCGGCATTAGGGTCCCCGTTCATTCCCGGATGCACCCACTCGGTCGTACCGTCGGCCCAGTGCTCTTGCTTCCAAATGGGCACGACTTCCTTGAGCGTGTCGATAAGCCAGCGGCCGGCTTCGAACGCCGCGCCGCGATGCGGCGAGCTCACGGCCACGGCGACGCTCGCTTCCGTCAGCTCCAGCCGGCCCAAGCGATGCACCAGCGCGACTTCGCAAAGCGGCCAACGCCGGCGGGCCTCGGCTTCCAACTCGAGCAGCTTCTTTTCGGCCATTTCCGGGTAGCCCTCATAGTCGAGAGCCAAGGTCCGGCGATCGCCGGTGAGTTCGCGCACGGTGCCGAGAAACAAGACGACCGCCCCGGCGGCCGGCACGGTGACACGGTCGAGCAAGGCCTGCGAATCGATTGCGGCGCGCGTGAGCGAGATCATGCGGCCATTGTATCACTTAACGCCGCCGTCTGGGGAGCGGCGCGACGCACCAAGATCCTAAAGCGGCGGTTAATGCGGCGGACGGCGTCGACGCGACGTGGTGATTCTTCGTTCTTCTTGAAGCCCCTCGGTTGCCCGCCTAGACTTAGTTGTTTGTCGCTTGATTCACGGTGTTTTTTAGGGCGGGCATGATGGCGGACGGGGCTCAATTCGGCGGGTCGTGTGAAGGGGATGATTGCGAGATCCGCGACGGCGGCGGCTATGTGCCGAAGCCGGGCGATGCGCCGCTGCCGGCCAACGTCGATTTGAAGCGAATCGAAAACGCCGTCCGCGAAATCTTGGCCGCGGTCGGCGAAGACCCGCAGCGCGAAGGCCTGCTGGAGACTCCGGCCCGCGTGGCGCGGATGTACGCCGAAATGTTTCGCGGGTTGCATGAAGACCCGCGCATCCACCTGCAGAAGGTTTTCACCGAGAAGTACGACGAGGTCGTGCTGGTGAAAGACATCTCGTTCAACAGCATGTGCGAACATCACCTGCTGCCGTTTTTGGGGAAGGCCCACATCGGCTACATCCCCGGCGGCAAGGTGCTCGGACTGAGCAAGCTCGCGCGGGTCGTCGAGGTCGTTTCGAAGCGCCCGCAGGTGCAGGAGCGGATGACGGAAACGATCGCCGACCTGATGGTCGAGGAGTTGAACCCGAAGGGGGTGGCGGTCGTGGTCGAGGCGAGTCATTCGTGTATGACGATGCGCGGCATCCGCAAGCCGGGGAGCCTGTGCGTGACGTCGGCGATGCGCGGCATCTTCCGCTCGCACCTTTCCAGCCGCTCGGAAATCATGACGCTGATCTACGGGAAGTAGCGGCCGGGCGACGGTTTTTCGGTTTGAGTTTCGAGTGGCCTACGGGGCCTTCCGTTCGCGATCGCTTTCGCCAAAAACCAGAAGCCCAAAACGAAGAACTCCCCACGATGCTGCTCCTCGCTCAATTTCTCTATCGGCTCACGTTCGGCATGGCGCTGGCCATGGCCGCGACATCGCCGCGGCGAGTGACGAGCGGATATTACCGCAACAACTGCTATGTGCTCCTCGGCATGAGCTTATTGGCGGCGCTGGCCGTAGGGTTCGGTGGGCCGTTCACGGTGCCGAGCGTTGCGACGCCGAGCGCCGCGGAGTCGGCGGGCGGGGTGATCGTCGGCGAGGAAGTCGTCGTGCTGCGAATGTGGCCGGCCGTGATCGCCGCCGTGCTCAGCTACTTCTGTGCGGCGTGCTGGTTGTATGAAAAGCCGGCGGCCGGAATCGGCGGACTCGTGTTGATCGCGGCGTTTTCGCTCATCGGCACGGCCACGACGGTGTTTCCGGCGAGCGCCGCGCCGCTCGCGCGCGGGCTCGCCTACGCCGACGCCGTCGTGTCGGGCTTGCTGCTCGGCGTGACGATGGCGGCGATGCTCTTGGGACACTGGTATCTCAACGCGCCGGGCATGCAAATCGGCCCGTTGATGCGATTGACGCTGCTGTTGGGGGCGGCCGTGCTGTTGCGAACCGTGGTCTCGGCGCTCGGCCTATGGGGGCAATGGGCGAGCGGCGCACCGCTGGAAGACGCCGAGCGGATCATGCTCGCCTTGCGGTGGCTCGCCGGGATGGCCGGCACGGCCGCGCTGGTGGTGATGACGTACTCGACGTTGAAGATTCCGAACACGCAGGCCGCGACGGGCATGCTCTACGTCGCCGTGATAACGACGTTTCTCGGCGAGTTGGTCGGTCAATTGCTTTCGGCGGGGCGAGCGTACCCCCTATGAAAGGCCGGCGGCGGAAACGAGAATAGCGGTTTCAGCATTTTTCGGCCTACGCCACATTCCATCATGAACGTCGCTTTCGCTTGCCCACGTTGCGAGCAGTCGGTGCGGGTCGAGGTGCCCGAGGGGGCGGCTGCGATCGCCTGCCCGGCGTGCGGCGGCACGTTGAGCGTGCCGGCCGGGGCCTTTCACGACGGTCGGCTGGAGCGATGCTTGGTCTGCCCGAGCGAAGAGTTGTTCATTCGGAAAGACTTTTCGCAACGGCTCGGCGTCTCGATCGTCGTGCTCGGGTTCGCCGTGAGTTGCGTGACTTGGTACCTTTATTTGCCCTACTGGACGTTCGGCGTGCTGTTCGCCACGGCCTTGATCGACGTGCTGCTGTTCTTCGCCGTACCGAATTGCCTGAACTGCTACCGCTGCGACGCTCAGTATCGAGGGCTGGCCGGACTGGACAATCACGACCATTTCAATTTGGAAACCCACGAACGCTACCGACAGCAGGCGATTCGCTTGCGCGAAGCCGAAGCGGCTGCGGCGAAGCGCAGTCGGCAGGCGGCAAACTGAAGCCGGCGAGCCGCGTAGAATGAATGAGGCGAATGCAAAGCGCCCCCCTCCCTCGCACACGGGACTAGTTGAAAGTAAAGAGTTTGACTTCTGAACTCGGACGCCGAACCCTGAACCGTTAACGCATGGATCCGCAGCGACAACGCATTCAGGAAGACTTGCGCGGCCTCATCGAAGGTGAGATCCGCTGCGACGACGTTTTTTTGCAGCTGTATGCGACCGACGCGAGCTTATTCCACATTCGACCGCTGGGGGTCGTGCGACCGAAATCGACCGACGACGTCGCGGCCGTGCTCTCTTACTGCCACGAAAACGGCATCCCGCTGCATCCGCGCGGCGCCGGCTCGGGCCTCGCCGGGGAATCGCTCGGCGCGGGGCTCGTGCTCGATTGCTCCGCCCACATGCGGCAGATCATGTCGATCGGCGACGACTTCGTGCGCCTCCAGCCGGGCGTCGTTCACGAGCGGTTGAACACGGTGCTCCGCAAGAGAGGCAAGACGTTCGGGCCCGACCCGGCGAACAGCGTGGTGACGACGATGGGCAGCGTCGTCGCGATCGACGCCTCCGGCCGGCGGTGGCTCAAATACGGTTCGGCGCGCCGCCACGTGCGCAACCTGCGCGTCGTCTTGGCCGACGGCTATCGGCTCGACGCCGGGCGCGAACCGCTGGTCGACGGTTTCAGCCGCGACGCCGACGAACGAAAGCGGTCGCTCGTCAACGATCTCGTGGTGCTGCTCCGCACTCATGCCGCGCTCATCGAACGCTCGCGGCCGAAGTCGCGTTTGAATCGGAGCGGCTATGCCGTGTTCGACGCGTTGAAAGACGACTCGCTCGATTTGGCCGGTCTGATTTCGGGGAGTGAAGGCACACTCGGCGTCATCACCGAAATGACGCTCGGCATTCAGCCGCTGCCGCGCCATACCGGCTTGGCGATGCTGATGTTCGAGCGCGTGGAAAACGCGGCCCGCGCGGTCCACGACGTGCTGGAGTTCGAACCGACGGCGTGCGACATGATGGATCGCCGGCATTTGAGCTTGGCCCGCGAGGTCGATCCGCGTTACGAAAGCCTGATTCCCGCGAACACCGAATCGATCTTGCTCGTCGAGGTCGACGGCGACGACCCGACCGAGGTCCGCGAAAAGCTGCGACGAATCGTCGATCAGGTGAAAAACCGCAAGGCGTTGGCCTTCGAGGCGCGTCAGGCTCTGAGCCCGGAAAACATCGCCCTGTTTCAGCAACTGCCGCGCGAAGTTACGCCGCTGTTGCACAGCATCAAAGGGTCGACGCGGCCGCTGCCGTTCGTCGAAGATTTCGCCGTACCGCCGGAGGCGCTCTCGCTCGCGCTCGTCGAAATTCAAAACGTGCTCAAGCGGCATCAGGTCACGGCCTCGCTGTTCGGCCATGTCGGGCACGGGCAGTTGCACGTGCGGCCGTTTCTCGATCTGGCCGACCCGGCGCATGTGGCCCTGATGGATCGATTGGCGTCGGACTTATACGACGTCGTCCTGGCCGTCGGCGGTACGATCAGCGGCGAGCACGGCGACGGGCTCAGCCGCACGCCGTTTCTACGGCGGCAATACGGCGACCTCTGCGACGTGTTTCGCGAACTCAAGCGCCTCTTCGATCCGCGCGGCATCCTGAATCCCGGCAAGATCGTCGGCGATGCGCTGCCCACGCTGACGCACGACCTACGACCGCTCTCGGCGGAGCCGACCGTGTCGGAGGCGGGCGAAACGCCGACGCCCGAGGTGTCGCGCGAACTGATCAAGCTGCAACTCACGTGGTCGCCCGACGACATCCTCCGCTCCACGAACAGTTGCAACGGCTGCGGCGTCTGCCGCGCGCAAAACTCGCAGGTCCGCATGTGCCCGATCTTCCGCTTCGGCCCGGCCGAGGAAGCGTCGCCGCGGGCGAAAGCGAACCTGATGCGCGGGCTGCTCACCGGGCAACTGCCGCCGGAAAGCGTGAAGACCGACGAGTTCAAGGCCGTCGCCGATTTGTGCGTCAATTGCCAGCAGTGTCGGCTCGAATGCCCGGCGAGCGTCGACGTGCCGCGTTTGATGCTCGAAGCGAAAGCGGCGTATGTGTCGAACAACGGCCTCAAGCTTGCCGAATGGCTCGTCACGCGCTACGACATTCTCGGCGCGGCCGGTTCGATGACCGCGCCGATCGCCAATTGGCTGATCGGCAATCGCACGTTTCGCTGGCTGATGGAAAAGGTGATCGGCATCGCGCAGGCGCGCAAGCTCCCGAGCTTCACGTCGCGCGTATTCATGCGGCGCGCGAAAGCCCGGCAGCTCACGAAGCCGTCGCGGGTCGCGGGGCGCAAGGTGTTGTACTTCGTCGACACCTACGCCAACTACCACGATCCGCTGTTGGCCGAGGCCGTGGTGGCGATCCTGGAACACAACGGCATCTCGGTGTTCGTCCCGCCCAACCAAGGGCAATCGGGCATCGCGATGATCTCGCTCGGCGCGGCGGAGTTGGCGCGACGCACGGCCCGTGAGAATATCGCCGTGCTGGCCGAAGCGGTGCGGCAGGGATATACGATCGTCACCGCCGAACCGAGCGCCGCGCTCTGCTTGAAGGTGGAGTATCCGCAACTCATCGACGATGAAGACTCGCGGCTCGTGGCCGACAACACGATGGAAGCCTGCCATTACCTCTGGCAACTCCACACGGCCGGGAAATTGCAGCTCGATCTCAAGCCGATCAACGCCGTGGTCGGCTATCATCAGCCTTGCCACATGAAGGCGTTGGAAATCGGTTCGCCGGGCGAACATCTCCTGCGTCTCGTGCCGGGGTTGACCGTCGCGACGGTCGAAAAAGGGTGCTCCGGCATGGCCGGCTCGTTCGGCTTGAAAAAGGAGAACTTCCGCAACAGCATCCGCGCCGGCTGGGATCTCATTTCCACGGTGCGCGAGGCCGACTGGAACGCCGGCACGACGGAGTGCAGCGCCTGCAAGATGCAGATGGAACAGGGAACGAGCAAGCCGACGATCCACCCGCTCAAACTTTTGGCGTTGAGCTACGGCATCATGCCGGAGTTGAACGATTTGCTCGCGACGCGGAGCCAAGAGTTGATCGTCACATGAGCGGCGACACGAGGCGGGCGACATGAACATCACGGTCAAACTCTTCGCCGTGGCCAAGCAGGCGGCCGGGGCGGAATCCATCGAACTCGACGTGGCCGAGCCGGCGACGGTGGCCGACGTGCGCCGCGCGCTCCTGGCGGCCGTGCCGAAACTCGCCCCGGCGGCGCGGCACCTGCTCTTCGCCGTCGACGCCGAATACGCCGGCGACGCGACGCCGATCCGCCGCGATCAAGAAGTCGCGTGCATCCCGCCGGTCAGCGGCGGATAAAGCCCGTCGTTCGTCGGCGAGACTCACGAGTCCTCGAGCGGGCGGCTCACCCACCTCTTGTCGCTTTGCGGATCGGTCCGGAGGCGATCGTTGTTCGTAGCACCGTCGCGCCTTAAGCTAATGCGCTCAGGCTCCCTGCTTCATTGCTACGTCATCTGCCGGAGAACGCCTCATGTCGCCCGCTGCGGATCGTCCGTCGTCGTCGCGTCGTCGATTTTTGCAAGGCTCGGCCGGAGCCGTAGCGGCCGCTTCGCTGGCGTCGCTCGCGCCGAAGGTTCACGGCGGCGTCGACGAAACGCTGAAGATCGCTCTCGTCGGCTGCGGAAATCGAGGCACCGGGGCGGCTGTGAACGCCTTACAGACGACCGGCCCGGTGAAACTCTGGGCGATGGCCGACGCTTTTGAGGATCGTCTCACGCAGAGCCATGAAATCCTCAGCAAAGGAGGCAACCTGCGCCGCGCCGCGATTCCGGCCGAGATCGGCAAGCGCGTCGAGGTGGCGCAGGAGCGCCGCTTCGTCGGGCTCGACGCCTACAAGCGCGCGATCGACGCCTGCGACGTCGCCCTGCTCGTCGGGCCGCCTGGGTTTCGCCCGGAGCACTTCGAATACGCCGTGGCGCAAGGGAAGCACGTGTTCATGGAGAAGCCGGTGGCGACCGATGCGCCCGGCGTGCGTCGCGTGTTGGCCTCGGCGAAGATCGCGGAACAGAAGGGGCTCAAAGTCGGCGTGGGGCTGCAACGTCATCACGAAGAAAAATATCTCGAGACGCTTCGCCGGCTCAAAGACGGCGCGATCGGCGACATCCGCATGTTGCGCTGCTATTGGAACGGCGCGACGATCAAGCAACCGGTTCCGCACGACGGACTCACCGAACTCGAGTTCCAAGTGCGCAACTGGTACTTCTTCTGCTGGCTTTCGGGCGATCACATCGTCGAGCAGCACGTGCACAATCTCGACGTGTGCAATTGGATCATGGGCGGCCCGCCGGTGTCGGCCGTCGGCATGGGAGGCCGGCAAATGCGAACCGGCAAAGACTACGGCGACATTTTCGATCACCATGCCGTCGAGTACACCTACGCCGACGGCACGAAGATGTTCGGCGTCTGTCGACAAATGCCCGGCTGCGAACCGCTCGTCGGAGAATTCGCCGTGGGGACGAAAGGCGAGGCCGATGTGGGCAACGGCAAGATTAAGAGCGGCGCGGACGAGTGGAGTTTCCCGCGCCCCCGCGGCGGTGCGAAGCGCGACGCGGCCGGCCCGAACCCCTACCAGGTTGAGCACGAGGCGCTGTTCGCCGCCATTCGCAGCGGTACGCCGCACATGGAAGCGGAAACCGGCGCAAACGCCACGATGACGGCGATTCTCGGCCGCATGGCGACGTATACCGGGCGGACCGTGACCTGGGACGAAGGCTTCCAGCGCGGCCGAGCGCTCGGGCCGGAGAAGATCGTCGACTGGCAGACGATGCCGCTTACGCTTCCCGACGCCGCCGGCCTCTACAAGCTGCCGCAGCCGGGATTGATCAAAGACGTGTGACCGATTAATCGGAAGCGGCGAGCTTTCCCGCACCGTCGGCAATTCGACTTCGATCCAAAACAGACGGCGGGGATCAACCCCGCCGCTCGCAGGTCGGCGTTAGTCCGCCACGTCGATCTTGTCGTCGCGCGTCGCCATCCGTAGCAAGATGATTAGATCGATGTTCTGATTGAGAAACTTCGTCCCGCCGCCGGCCATAAGCACCGTTGCCCCGCCCGGGTGCGGGCTCGTGATCGGGTGGTTGTGCCCCGGGCCGTATCCTTCCGGCGGATAGGGGGGCGGCGGAGGGGGCTCTTCCCCTTCTTTTGCCGGACGAGGCAGGGGCGGATCGGTGACGATCCCCTTCTTGCCGGTGATGAAGTAATTGATGCCGTAGCGGACCGTCGTCAAGTTCCAACAGCGCTCGCCGCCGTCGCCGTTGATGCCGGTTTGCGTCGGCTTCAAGTCTTTGTAATCGCCCGCGGTTCCCATGAACGCCCCCCGCGGCCACGCGCTCCGCACGTCGTACAAATCCGGCGGTTCGAGCGACACCGTGTGGTCTTGCACATAGCCCGACTGTTCGACGACCATGATCGTCTTGTCTTTTTGGTCGACGATCGCCGCATGTTGCACGCGCTTGTTCGGGGGAAACAGCCCTGAATCGGAGAGTATGCCCCAGGGCCCGTCTTGCGTGTTGCGGCCGGCCGGAGCGTCGGTCGACTTCGTCAGATTATTATCGCGCAAGTCGGGCGCACCGCCGGCGACGGCCGAGTACATCGGCACTGGAATGCCGACCGGCTTCTTGTCGCCGAGCAACTGGCGATTCGCTTCGGAGATGTGCCGGAGCGGGTCGTTGAACATCGGCAGCGAGCTGGCCGGACAAAACATGATGCTCGGCTGGTAGCCGTCGACCCATTTGATGTTTTCGTTCGGCGTCGGCCGGCTGAAGTCGCCGCGATTCGGAGTTTCGATCCACTTCGAAGGGCTAGGGCCCTCGGCGTGCGGCATGATTTCGGCCCACCACGAGACGCCCGACGACTTTGTCGCTAGATCGTAGCCCGACCCGATGGGGTACGTGCCGGAGGGGTCCGCCGCTTTATACCGATCGAGCGCCTGACCGATCTTCCTGAGATTCCCTTCGCACTGCATCGAGCGGGCCTGCTCGCGGATGTAGACGAAGGTGGGGAACCCGACGGCCAACAGCACGCCGATGATCACGAGCACGACGACGGCGTCTTTAATCGAGAAACCACGACGCGTGCGCGCCGCGCGATAACCGCTCTTCACCGATAGGCTCCTGCCGGAAGCGATAAACTGGCGGCGGCCGCAGGCTGCCGCGAACACACCGCGAATTTGTTCGCCGGCGGCTCACGAATCTTATCACGGCCGGGCGGAACAATGTCAGCGAAAAACTACGTCATTGACCGCGGCTCGCCCGCGGAAAATGAGCGATCCCGCTAGAACCGGCGACGGCGGATTCAAGGCCGATTCAGTCGGCCAGCCCCACGGCCATGCCTGAGCGGACCGGGCTCGACGATTCTTCGCGAGCGTGCGCGATCACCTCGCGCACCGCATCACGCAAGCTCGGCCGAATCGTGGCGTGATAGGCCGAATTGGCCGGCAACCCCTCGACGAGCCTTCGATGGGCTTTAGGCAGATTGTGGTAGGGCAACGACGGGATCAAGTGGTGCAATGCGTGGTAACGCAGCCCGAGCGGCGCCCAAAGTTCCGTTACGAGCGGCATCCCAATAATTGTGTAGGAGTCTAAAATCTGGCCGCGATAATCCATCGGAGCCCCGTCGCTCATGTAGCGATGCGCTCCGAGCGTCCGCAAATAGTTCAGCAATGTCACGCAGGCGAAGATCGAGTAAAAGTACGGCAGAATCGACCAATGCAGCACGCCCGAGAGAATCAAACCGAAAAAAGTGGTTCCATAGAGGAACGCGCAAGTCTCGAGCACCCGCGCTTGGGTCCATTCCGATTCGTCCTCAGGAAGCGGCCGACGGTAGTTCCAGTTGATGGCCGTGACGGCGCTTGAGCGAGCCCAGAGCCAGTTACGAAAATCCTTGCTGAACCACGTGATCGGGGTGAGCACGACGAAGCGCACGATGCCGAACAGCGGAACCAGAAGCGCTTGGAGGAAATACTTGGCGATGTCGAGTTTCGAGCCGTGCCCGAGCGGCAAGTATTCCGAATCGTCGTCAGTTCCGTAATGATGGTTCACATGGTGAAACCGATGATCTTCATACAAAAACGACGGCATCAAAAAGGGAATCCCGCAGAGAGCATTCCAAGCCACCCGAAACGCCTTAAACGTTCCGCGGCGGAAGTGCGTGAGCTCGTGCGTGAAGATCGTCGCTCGATAAAAACAGAGCACGGCCGTCAGAAAGCCGACGGTTCTCAGCGCCGCAGGCTGCGCCGGATTGATATAGAACACGATGCCCACGTTGGCCGCACCGATGCTCAACAAAAAATCGGGCCAATAGAACCACGGGTTCGGCTCAAGCAAGTCTTTCACCAAGTCGCGCACATCGCGTATCGGCAACGGATGAACGACTTTTTCCGACAAATCGCTGGAGCTCTCGATCGATACGGTTTGCGACATAAACGCGTTCGCGGTCAAAAAATCTTAGTGTTAGTCGACGTTGCCCGGCCCTGCCGGCATAACGTTGCAATCGTCGCGCCAATAACGTCTGCGCGCTTGCTAGACACTCGGATTACAAAACCGTTTGGGTGGTGGGTGCACGGTGCGGTCACAATTCGCGCAACGGCGCGACGGCCGTGCGAGGCATGGCGGCCCGGCGTCTAATTCTATAAGACAATCAGTCGCAGTTAGAACGCCGCTTCTGTTCGTGATCGGCTCAAAACATACTGTTTTTGCACTATCCGCGACGATGGCCGCAAAGTCTACCGAATCTCACGACCTCTACTGGCAACGCGGCGTCGCGGGGCCGGAGCCAAGCCGAAAGCGGCTGTTTTTGTTTCCATTCGCGGGCGGCTCCGCGCGCTTGTTTCACGGCTGGGCCGAATGCTTCCGCCGGGCCGGAGCGGACGCCGTCGAACTCTGTGCGCTGCAACTTCCCGGTCGCGACGAGCGGCACCGCGAACCGGCGCTGAAATCCATGGAGTCGGTCGTCGCGGCCGTCGTCGATGCCTTGCGGCCCTTGATGGATCTTCCCTGCGCGTTTTTCGGCTACAGCCTGGGCGGACTGATCGCTTTCGAGACGGCGCGCCGGCTGCGGAGTCTGGGGCTTCCCCAACCGCGGCGGTTAATCGTCGCCGCTTCGCCCGCTCCGCAATATGACCACGCTCGCTCGCCGCTCATTCATCGCCTGAGCCACGACGACTTCATCGCCGAGTTGCGCCGCTTCAAGGGCACTCCCGAAGTCGTGCTGCAAACACCCGAGTTGTTGGAACTGCTCTTGCCGGTTCTCCGCGCCGATTTCGAAGTGCTGGAGACCTATCAATGCCGCGCGGAGCCGCCGCTGGCCGTTCCGCTCACGGCGCTGGGCGGCTTGAGCGACGACGAGGTCTCGCCGGAATCGTTGGCCGATTGGAGTCTGCAAACGTCGGCCGGATTCCAAATGCAATTCTTCGCGGGCGACCACTTCTTCGTTAAGACTCACCAATCGCAACTGGTCGAACTCCTCGCGCGCGAGTTACAATCGGTGTAAGAGACGCCCCCGGGCCCGGCGAAGAGAGGGGCCGGAAATGATTGGCGGCACCGGCAAACGCAGTCGCGCTTCGCTCGGTTCCTCGGGTGCGTCAGCTTCCCAATTTGATCCCATCTCAGTCGAGACGACCGCGTGGCCAGCCTAACCGTCGAAAACTACCTCAAGACAATCTGGCAAATCTGCGCCGCAGAGGCTGGCAAACCGGCTGCGACAGGCGTCGTCGCCGAATCGCTCGGCGTGTCGCCCGGCACCGTGACGAGCATGCTCAAGACGCTCGGCGAGACGGGCCTCGCCACGTACACGCCCTACGAAGGCGTGCGACTCACGCCGCAAGGCACGCAGCTCGCGCTCCGCGTCATGCGGCGGCATCGCCTCATTGAGCTGTTCCTCTCGACCACGCTCAAGATGACTTGGGACGAAGTCCACGAAGAAGCCGAGCACATGGAGCACGCCGTCAGCGATCTGTTGATCGACCGGATCGACGCCTTCCTCGGCTACCCGAAATCCGATCCGCACGGCGACCCGATCCCGCAAGCCGATGGCACGCTGGACGAGCCGGCCGGTCGCAGCCTCGCGGAATGCGGCACCGGCGAGAAGTTCCGTTTCTCGCGCGTGCTCGATCAATCCCCCGATTTTCTCCGCTTTCTTACGGAATCGAATCTTACGATCGGCGCCCACGGCGAAGTGAAAGCCAATCGCGTGGAGTCCGGCGCGCTCACTGTCATCGTCGACGGTCAAACCACGACGCTCGGCCGCGATGCGGCGCAAAAGATTCTCGTCGCCAATGTCGAGTAGTTGTAATCGTCCAAGCGAGCGGCGGGGTTTATCTCCGCCGCCTGTTTTTGACCGACGTTGATTTCCAGACGGCGGGGATAAACCCCGCCGCTCGCCAATTCGACTCGTCCTGCTTACATCACCGGCTTGTGCCCCATCGCGCGACGAGCGACCGAAAGTTGCCCGCTGTGGAGCCCTTCGTGCCACACGGCTGTCTCGAACACCGAGCCGACGTCGCGCAGAAACTCCGGCGACCCCTTCGGCAGCGGCTTCTGCAAGTCGACTTCGTCGAGCCCGTCGAGCACGCCCAACAGCGTGGCCCGCCGCTCGTCCATCACCCGCAGCACTTCGTCGGCCGCGGGATAGTCGGCCGGGTTGCTCGTCGGCTGCGAGCCGGTGCCGAACGCTTTTTCGAAGTCCGGCCGCTGAAAGACTTTTTCCGGCGCGACCGTTGAAATCCAATAGTTGTCCGTCATTGCCATGTGTCCGGCGAACCAGAGCGCGTGGTTGGCGTGCGGATGCACCTGATGCGTCCATTGCTCGGGCGTACGAAAGTCGGCCAACAGCGACTTGCTATACTCGCGGGCACTGACCAACTGATTGCGCAAACGCTCTTTAGCGGACATCAACGACTCCGAAGAAACATGGCGGGCGTTATCGGACGAGCGAATAATCTTAGAGGCGAAAGCAACACTCGGCCGGCCGCCTGAATCACCCCTTTTGACGCCCCGCCCTTCGCCGGGTACAGTGGTCTATTCACCCGCGACGACCATGGATGAGAGACCCCTGCAGTGGGGCCCTGCGAACCTGGTCAGGGGAGAAATCCAGCAGCCATAAGCGGTCAGCTTCAGGTGCGGTGGGTCTCTCATCGATGGCCGTCGCTCGGCAAGGCTGAAGTGTGAAGGCTGAAGGCTGAATCGGTCGGGCTCCCTTCCTCCTTCCGCCGGTTTCCTTCAGCCTTAGTCGAAACCATGGCCGATGCTCTTCAGACTAACGACGACGCCGTCCCGGCAGCGGCCGGGCCTTCCGAATATGTCGTCGTCGCCCGCCGCTATCGGCCGCAGGCGTTTGCCGAACTCGTCGGGCAGCAGCACGTCGCCCAGGCCCTTTCCGGGGCGATCCATTCGCACCGCGTCGGCCACGCCTATCTGTTCACCGGCGCTCGCGGGGTCGGCAAAACATCGACGGCCCGCATCTTCGCCAAGGCTCTGAACTGCGTAAACGGTCCGACCGACACCCCCTGCAACGAGTGCGACATCTGTCGCAGCATCACCGCGGGCGACGACGTCGACGTCATCGAAATCGACGGCGCCAGCAACCGCGGTATCGACGACATTCGCCAGCTCAGGCAGAACGTCAACGTTCGCCCGAGCCGGGCGCGCTTCAAGATCTACATTATCGACGAAGTCCACATGCTCTCGCGCGACGCGTTCAACGCGTTGCTCAAGACGCTCGAAGAGCCGCCCGAGCATGTGAAGTTCATCTTTTGCACGACCGAGCCGGAAAAGATTCCGATCACGATCCTCTCGCGCTGCCAGCGGTTCGACTTCGCGGGCATCGAAACCGGCACGATCGCCGAGCGGCTCCGCCAAATCGCCGTCGCCGAAGGGGTCGAAATGGACGGCGAAGCAATCGAACTCTTGGCGCGCCGCGCGGCCGGTTCGATGCGCGACAGCCAATCGCTGCTCGAGCAGATTCTCGCCGCCGGCGGCAAGACGGTCACCGTCGACGACGTGCAACGGCTGTTGGGAATTGCGGCCGATACGCGGCTGATCGCCTTGGTCGACGCCCTCACGTCGCGCAACGCCGCGGCGGCGCTCGGCGAAATTGACGGCGCCGTGAACCAAGGAGTCGACGTCGGCCAGTTGCTCGACCAGTTGATGGGCTATCTGCGCGACCTGTTGGCCGCGGCGGTCGGCTGTCCGCCGACGGCGTTTCTCTACGTCACGCCGAGCCGCGCCGAGCAGGTGGCCCAAACCGGCCCGCAAATCGGCGTGCAGACGCTCTTGGCGATGCTCGAAATCGCCGAACAAGCGGCTTGGCGGCTCAAGCAAACGACGCATGGCCGCACGGTCGTGGAAATCGCGCTGGTGCGCATCTGCGCACTCGACGACTTGGACGCGCTTTCCGATCTCGTCGCCACGTTGAAATCCGGCGAACTGCCGGCCGGCCAGTCATCGGCGCCTGCGCCGCGATCGGCGGCTCCATCGCTCGCGGCCGCGCCGCCGCCGCCCAAGATCGCGTCCCCCACGCCGCCCGCCGAACGTTCGACGGCCGCCGGTTCCCTCGCTGCGGAATCGGCGGACGCCTTAAAAAAAAACGTCGCCCCGCCGGCGATAAGTGAACGCGCCACGGCCGCGCCGGCTCGCGACGAACCGCGCGCGGAGACGGGCCCGCGGTCCGAGCCGATGGCCGCCGTGGCGCTCGACGACAATCAAATCAAAGCCGCTTGGCGCGACGGGCTCAGCTCGTTTCACGACATGCTCGCCGATCAGGCCGGCATGTGCGAACGAATCGCGTTCGCCGCACCGAACCGGCTGATCGTCACGTTCACGAAGCGTTACACGCCGTCGAAGAATTTTTGCGAGCGGCCTGAGCAACTCGCCCGGCTGACGCAAGCGGTGAGCGAAGCGGCCGGAGCGCCGCTGAAGATCGAATTCAACGTGATCGACGATCCGGTCGCCGTGAAGCAGGCTCAAGTGAAAGGCCCTTCGCAGCATGAACGCATCCGGGAAAAGACGCTGCAACCGTTCGTCAAAAAAGCGCTCGAAATGTTCGACGCCCGCCCCTTGCGCGTCGACGACGAAGCGTAGTCGACGGTTCAATGTAGGGAACGCCCTCCGCGGCGTTCCGGACTGTCGCATCGCGTACTTTAGAAGCGCAGCGAGTCACTTGCGCTCCATCGTCGAACCGGTCGCCGGCACCGAGCCGCACGGATCGGTCTCAACGCAGCGACGTCTGATCGCCGCCGCCAAATAGGCGTGCCGCAATTCGGCTTCTCGCGTAGAATGATCGTCGGATCGCACTTCTCGCAGTGTCCGCCGCAACGGAGTGTCGCGTGTGAGTCAAATTTCCCAATCGGTCACTCGGCTGATCGAAGAGTTCAACAAGCTCCCCGGCATCGGCAAGAAATCGGCCGAGCGACTGACCTATCACGTGTTGCGCGTTCACAAGGCTGAAGCCCTGGCCTTGGCCGAAGCCATCCGCGCCGTGAAGGAAAACGTGCGGTACTGCAAAAACTGCTACAACCTGTCGGAAACGGAAACGTGCGCCATCTGCGACGACCCGCGCCGCGACGTCTCGCAGATCTGCATCGTCGAACAACCCCGCGACCTAATTGCCTTGGAGCAGGCGGGCACTTATCGCGGGCTCTATCATGTTCTGCTCGGGCGAATCGCCCCGTTAGAGGGGATCGGGCCTGATCAACTTACGATCGATCGTTTGGTCGAACGGGTGGGCGAGGGGAAAACGCGGGAAGTGATTATGGCGACGAATCCCACGCTCGAGGGCGACGGCACGGCCCTCTACATTTCGCATCGGTTAGCTGATTTTCCCGTGGAAATAACCCGCTTGGCCCGCGGGCTTACGACCGGCAGCGTGCTAGAATTTGCTAACAAGGAAATTTTGGCCGACGCTTTGACGGGCCGGCAGAAATTTTAATTGCGCTATTTTGGTCCGACGTTTGCTATACAGAGGGCGGCAGCAAATCGTGCGCCTCTCGGCACACGGGGTTTTCGAACCCTGAACACTGAACTTCGACCCCGAACGACAATCTTCATGCGTCTTTCCTTCGGCCAAGAGATGCGGCAGGTCCAGAAGCAAATTCTGGCGCCGCGCATGATTCAGTCGATGGAGATCCTGCAGTTGCCGATTCAAGCTCTCGAAGAGCGAATCGAGCAAGAGCTGCAAGAGAATCCGATCCTCGAAATGCGCGAGGAAGACCCGGATCTCCCCGAAGAACAGGCCGAGCGCGAAAGCGCCGACGCCAAGACGAGTGAAGAAAAAGAGCTCGTCGTCGACGAGACCAAGAACAACGCCGACGATTTCGAACGGCTCGAGAATCTCGGCGACGACTGGTCGCAAGACTACGACGAGCGGCCGCGGATGTCGAGCAACCGCATGGCCGAGGAAGACGATCGCCGCCACGACGCGATCGCCAACATGGAGTCGAAGCCGCAGACGCTCTCCGACTATCTCGTCGAACAACTCGGCTGGTATGAACTCGACGAGCCGATGCGCCAAATGGCCGAGCGGATCATCTACAACCTCGACCCCAACGGCTACCTGACCGGCCGGCTCGAAGACCTGGTCGATCTGTCGGCCGGCAGCGGCGAGATCGCCCTGGCCCAAAAGGCCTTGGCTCTGATCCAAAAGCTCGACCCGCCCGGCGTCGGGGCGCGCAACCTAAAGGAATGCCTGCTTCTGCAGTTGATGCCCGGCACGCATCTTTATGAACAAATGCGGGTGCTGATCTCAAACCACTTGGAAGATCTCGAGCACAACCGCTTGCCCGCGATCCAAAAGAAGACGGGCTACTCGCTCGAACTGATCCAAGAGACGATGCACGAGCTGCGGAAGCTGAACCCGAAACCGGGCGCGGCGTTCAGCGACGTGCATGCGCCGACCGTGACGCCGGACGTATTTCTCGACGTCGACGAGCACGGCGTCTATAAGGTGCGGCTGGAAGACGGCCGCGTGCCGAGCCTGCACATTTCCGGCTACTATCGCAAGATGCTTGAGCGCGGCGTGACCGATCAAGAAAAGGAATGGATCAAGCGCAAGCTCAACGCGGCCCAGTGGCTAATTGAATCGATCGAACAGCGCCGCAATACGCTCACGCGCGTCGCGCAGGCCATCGTCGATCATCAGACGCAGTTCCTGATCAAGGGCCCGGAGTTTCTCGAGCCGCTGAAGATGCAGCAAATCGCCGATAAGGTCGGCGTTCACGTCACCACGGTCTCCCGCGCCGTCGACGACAAATGGATTCAAACGCCGCGCGGCATTTTTCCGCTGAAGCGTTTCTTCGCCGGCGGTACGACGACGGCGGCGGGCGAAGAAGTGTCGTGGGACACGGTACGGATCAAGCTGCAGGAAATCATCGACAAGGAAGACAAGCAGCATCCGCTGTCCGACGACGACCTTGTCGCCGAACTCGGCAAACACGGCATGACCGTGGCGCGGCGCACCGTGACGAAATACCGCAAGATCATGAAGATCCCGAGCTCGCGCGAACGACGGGTTTGGACGGAGTAGACGCGGCGGCAACGAGGAATGCGGAGCGAGGAGCGCGGAAGTAAGATTTTTCCCGCACTCGCCTTCACCTTTCCTCGCTTCATGCGGAGTTGTCCGTGCATCCCTGCATTCTCGCCACGTGCGTCGTTCCTTGGGATGAACGCGGCGTGTTTTTGGTCGAACCGTTCGTGCGGCAGGTGCGGAGCTTGGCCGGTGCGCTGACGCGGCATCTCTATCTCTTCGGCACGGCCGGTGAAGGGTACGCGGTTACGGATCGACAGTTCGACGAAATCGCCGGCGTGTTCGTCGACGAGTGCCGAACGCTCGACGTCGATCCGATGCTCGGCCTGATTAGTCTTTCGACGACGGACGTCGTCGAACGCATCGAGCGCTGGAGCGAGCGCGGCGTGCGCGACTATCAGATTTCGCTCCCCGCCTGGCATGCGCTCGACGACGCGGAGCTGGCGTCGTTCTTCCGCGAAACGTGCGGCCGATTCCCGAATTGCCGCTTCCTGCACTACAACCTGCTTCGCACCAAGCGACTGCTCGCCCCCGACGACTATGCGCGGCTTGCCGCCGAGCACGCCAACCTCGTCGCTACGAAGAACACCGGCTTCAAGGGAGACGAATTGAACGCGCTCGTCGCCGCGACTCCGACGCTGACGCACTTCGTGAGCGAGCGAGGGCTGGCCACGGTCGCCGGCACCAAGGCCGCGGAGCGTTGCGGCCTTCTAACGAGCATTTCCTCAATCAGCGCGGCCCGCTGCCGCGAATACTTTGCGGCTTTTCAACACGGCGATATCGCTCAAGTCGCCTCGCTCTTCGCCGAGATCGAAGACTTGACCGAGGCGCTCATTCGGCATGTCGGCAAGCCGCGCATCGACGGAGCCTACGACAAGGTTCTGTGGGCTTTGCACGATCCGTCGTTCCCGCTGCGCTTGCTGCCGCCGTATGTGGGCGGCGGCGACGAGGCGCTCGGCGCGCTGCGACAAGAGATCGCCGAGCGGCTACCAAGCTGGACGCCGGAACCAGTTTAGCTGCGAAGGTCGGCTCACGGTGCGTTCGCTTCGGCGATCTTCTTTTGCCAGAAGGCCCGCGCTTCGACGATCGCCGCATCGGCGGCTGCGCGTTCCTTCTCGTCGGCGATCTGTAGGATCTTGGCTCGTTCTTCGAGCCAGTCCAAGAAAAACTGAGCCGACGCCTTGCTCACGCGCGGCTTGCCGCCGATTTCCACATACCACGGCGCGGTCATCGCCACGCGAACCGTCGACTTGTGCAGCGCGAAGACGCGGATCAAGCACCAGCCGCTTTCGGTGAACGACGTCGTCGGAAAGTGCCCCGACTTGGCCCAATCGGCGAGCCGCACGGAATGCAGCACTTTGCCGTCTTTCACGACTTCTAAATACTCGATCGGGTCGCGCGTCGTGAGGTTCGTCAGCAAATCGAGCGTTAGAGTTTCGCCGGCGTTCGCCGTGAACGTTGCGCCGGGCAGCATAGCGTTGGCCCGCGGCTGCAAGATCGGCCCGTTGGTCACCATCGTGCGGCCGAGCTTGTAATACTCCCACCACGATCGATAGTCGAGCTGCGATCGCTGCACGGCCGTGTACACGCGGTTGTAGCCGATCGGATTCGGTGCGAGTCCCGAACCCGAGCCGGCCGAAGGGACGATTTTCAGGCCGCAATTCAGCAAATGAAAGTAGACGTCGCAGGCAAATCGAGTCGGTCCGTCGCGGCCTGCGTAGAGGCTCCGATCAAACGGCTTGCCAAACGGCGTGACATCGACTTTGTCGCGGGCCAGCGAACTCGGCAGCACGCGATAGGAATCGGCCAAGCCGAGCCCGACGAGGATGGGCAAGTCCCAGGCGGTCGGCTGAGCGATGTCGATCCACAGTTCTTCATTAGTTGCTTTGAGCTCGCGCAGCGCCGGCGTAAGCCCGACGATCGTCTTGGGGATCGCCGGGAGCGACGGCACTCGCGGCAGGTTGAAGAGCCCGATCGGCCCGCCGTCGCGATCGTCGCCGCCGCCGAGCAAATGGTAGTAGCGGTCGTCGTCGAACGCGGTGATCGGTTCCGAAGGCGGCTTGGCCTTCGTCCAATCCGAGCGGCGATTTGTCCATGTCGTCAGCGGCACCAGATGCAGGTCGTCGGCAAGCATGGCGGTCTCGAGTTCGCGCGGCGGGCGGCGAACGTCGAGGTCGGCGGACCACCAGAATTCTTTCGGCATATCGACGATTCGCTTCAATTCGACCGTCTTCTCGTCGTCGGCTCCGTCGTTGATCGTGAAGTGACCGTTGCGCGTTTGGTATTCCGGCCCATGCTCAATATCGAAGAAGTAATTGCCCCGAAAGAGTTCCAACTGCACGGCGCCCGGGATGGAGGCGTGGTCGTGCCCATTCGGTACCGACGGCACTTTGACCGGAATCTGCCTTTCGTTGCGCAAATGCAAGCGAAACGCGAGCGGCCTGCCGGTCGCGGCATCGACGACCGAGAGCTTCAATTTGCCGGCCGCCGCGGCGACGTCTGCCAAGAGCAAACACGAGCCGGTCGCAAGCAGCGCCGCGGTCGCAATTCGTCTTGTCATCCACATGCGTCGAGCCTTCGGTAGGTTTTTACGTTCGCCGACTTCCAACTCTAGCACGCTCGCGGCGATTCGCTTTTTGCCGCAAATCCGGTATAACCGTTTTCATGATTTGCCCCTTCTGCCGCGCAGACAATGATCGAGTCATCGACTCTCGCACCAGCGAAGAGGGCTTGGCCATTCGCCGGCGTCGCGAATGTTTGGCCTGCAAACGACGGTTCACGACCTACGAGCGCGTCGAGGAAATGTCGCTCAAGGTCGTTAAGAAAGACGGCATTCGCGTGCCGTTTGAGCGCGAGAAACTCAAGCGTGGGCTTGAGAAGGCCTGCTGGAAGCGACCGATCGGCGACGACGACATCGATGCGGCCGTGACCGCGATTGTCGACGAGGTCTATAAGTCCTACGAGTCGGAAGTTCCGAGCCACGATCTCGGCGAAGTCGTGATGAAGCATCTGCGGAAACTCGACCAGATCGCGTACGTGCGATTTGCGAGCGTCTATCGGAAGTTTAAAGACGTTCGCGAGTTCGTCGAAGAGCTCGAGCCGATGCTGGATGAGAAAGGCGCCAGGCGTCAGGCGCCGGGCGCTAGTCCAGAATAGCTTTTGTAAACGTCGCCCCCGGTGGACGACTCCCGCCGCCGAGCGCCCAATTAGCGTACTGTCGCCGGCTTCCCGGCGGTCAGCGTCGGCACGGCGACGACCGATTCGGATTCGCCGGTCGCGCGCTCCAACTCCAACGGCACGCTGCCGCTCACCACGTGCCCGGAGCCCAAGATGTTCCACGCTTTGTGGTCGCTGCGGGCGAGCATCGCACCGTTGTTCAGTACCGGCTGCTTCGACTTCGCATCGTAGGCCACCAAGGTCAGCTTCGCCGTGCCGTTGGAGCGGGTGCGGCTATAGAGCGAAATCTTCGGGATGTTGACCGGCACGGGCACCGGCAATGAGATCTCCGGCACGCCGACGAACATTTCCTGTCGATCCGTGCCGACGCCGCCGCTGCCGACTTGCAATACGACCTGCGCGTCTTCCTGTTTGTCGACGAGCGTGCAGCCGTTTTTCAGCAAGCGCTGGTTGAGCGCGACGACGACGTAGTTTTTGTCGACGCAGTCGAGATACTTTTGTTCGACGAACACCGCCGCTCCCGAAATCGGCCGGAAATCGACGCGGTCGAGCGAGCGATCGATCGCGCTCGACACGAGCAACTGTTCCACGCCGGTGCGGGCCGTATCGGATTGCTTGATCGTGGCGCAGCCCATGCCGAGTGACAACGACGCCAAAGCGACGACGCGCAGCATCATAAATGCGACCTCAACGGTGAAAGCCCCGGCGGCGTCGTCGCTCCGCTACGAGCGCGATTCGGCGGACGGCGGGAGTTCGAGAAGTGAGTCGGACGTGAATCGAGCGGAAGGGGCGGTGGGTATAGCGAATTCGACGGACCGACTCAAGTGAGCCGCATCGCCGACGAGATGCCCGACCGCCTAAGAACCTGACGTGCCGCTTGAACAACGCCGCCGAACGGTCGTAGAATAGGGTGCAATTCCGCAAGCACCGCCGGCAGGACACACCGAAAACCGATTCATGGCTGAAGACTACTACAAGGTGCTGGGCGTCGAACGGGGAGCGGCCCAGACCGACATTCAGAAGGCCTATCGCAAACTCGCGCGCAAATTCCATCCCGATCTCCATCCCGACGACAACGCTGCGAAGCAAAAATTCAAGGAAGTTCAGCAGGCCTACGACGTGCTGAACGACGAGAAGAAGCGGCAAATGTACGATCGCTTCGGGGCCGACTTCGAACGAGCCGGCGCCGCGGGAGGCAATCCCTTCGGCGGCAGCGGACCGCAATGGACGCGCGCCGGCGGCGGCGGGCAAGGCGGGTTCGACTTCTCCGAAATGTTCGGCGGCGGCGGCGCAGGCGGCATCGACCTTGGGGAACTGTTCGGCCAATTCGGCGGCGGCGGCGGAATGGGAGGCGGCGGACGTCGATCGCGCGCCGCACGCGGCAAAGGGGCCGACGTCGAAAGCGAAGTTCGCGTGCCGTTTCAACTTTCGATCACCGGCGGTGAAATGCCGTTGCGGCTCATGCGGTCCGACGGCGAAAGTGAAGAACTCACGGTGAAGATTCCCGTCGGCATCGAAGACGGCAAACGCATCCGCCTGCGCGGCAAAGGCGAACCGGGGGGAGGCGGCGCGGGCGACTTGTACGTCACCGTGCGCGTCGAAGCTCACCCGTTTTTCCATCGTCGCGGCGACAACCTGCATCTCAAACTCCCGATCACGCTCGGCGAAGCCGCGGAAGGAGCCAAGGTCGACGTTCCGACGCCGACCGGGACCGTCTCGTTGCGCGTCCCGCCCGGAGCCTCGAGCGGCATGAAACTGCGCATCAAGGGTCACGGCGTCGCGCCCGCGGGCAAACCGGCTGGCGACTTGTTCGCCGAATTGCAAATCGTGCTGCCGTCGAAATACACCGAAGACGAGTTGGACGTGATTCGCAAGATCGATGCGAAGCACAAGCTCCAGCCGCGCCGCGATCTCACTTGGTAGACAAGGATTCCAGTCCCGAGATTTACGACTTGGCCGACCACTCTTTCGGAAAGCCGTTGCGGCTGCGCGCCGGTCATGAGTTTCAGGCCGTCTACCGGCTACGGATCAGCGTGAGCGACGGCCTGTTGCTCGTCTACGGCCGGCCCAACGAATCCGTTGAGATGCGGCTCGGGCTAAGCGTCAGTCGCAAAGTCGGCAACGCCGTCTGTCGCAATCGCTGGAAGCGGCTCATTCGCGAAGTGTTTCGCTTGCATGTGGCACCGGAGTCCGCCGACTCGGCATCGTCTTCAGGGCTCGATCTTGTCGTGATCCCGCGCCGCCAAGAACCGCCGACGCTCGGAGAACTTGCGGCCTCGCTGCCCAGACTTGTCGCCGATTTGCGCCGTCGCTGCGAGCGCCGCCGTAAACCGGGAGAACGGAGCTAGCGTTATGTCCGGCGGACCTTTAGGCGATTTCGTCCTAGCGTTGCCGGCGCAATTGGCCATCGGCGTCGTCCGCATCTATCAATGGACGTTAAGTCCGCTTTTAGGGCAACGCTGTCGTTTCGAACCGTCGTGTAGTCGCTATTTTATCGGGGCCGTTGAGAAATACGGCCTCCTGCGCGGCGGCGCGAAAGGGATTGCCCGCATCTGCCGTTGCCACCCCTGGCACCCCGGCGGCTACGACCCACCGTAACGACGGGGACGACGGCGGAGCGATGGGAGCAGAGAGCAGCTGGATTGCCGTCCCTCTTCGCCGCCGTCGCTTGCTCCCACTTCCTCTTGACCCGCGCCGCCCCCCTCTCTACTCTCCCCGGCGCATTTCTGCGTTCACATCCGCATGTCCCTGCGCACGCGATCTCACCCGGCGCGTGCCCTAGCGAAGAAGCTCCGCTATGAAGCATCTCACGCTGATCGCCTGTTTGCTCCTGGCTCTCTCCATCGGCTGCAGTGGGCTCTCCATGCGCTCGCAAAGCCCGGAAGAGCCGACGATTGTGCAGGCCGAACAGCGTAAGCTCATCGGCGACGTGGCCGTGCCGTTCGGCATGTTTCCCATCCGCATCGAAGCCATCGGTTTAGTTACAGGCCTGCCGGGCACGGGGAGCGATCCGCCGGTCTCGCCCGAGCGTTCGAAATTGTTGTCGGAAATGCAGCAGCGCGGCGTACAAAACCCGAACCAAGTGCTCGCCTCCCCCACGACCGATCTCGTACTCGTGCGTGGTTACCTGCGCCCGGGCATTCAGAAGGGAGATCGCTTCGATCTCGAAGTTCGCGTCCCCACGCGCAGCGAGAACACCGGTCTTCGCGGCGGCTGGCTTATGGAAACGCGGCTCACTCAAATGGCCGCCATCGGCGGCGAGTTGAAGACGGGCGCACAGGCCGGCATGGCGCAAGGCCCGATCCTCGTCGATCCGACCGTCGACGCGAAGAACAATAAAGTGCTCCTAAGCCGCGGTCGCGTGCTCGGCGGCGCGGTTTCGCAGATTTCGCGTCCGCTCGGTCTCGCGCTCAAGCCGGCGCATCGCAACATCGGCATCAGCGCGCTCGTCGGCATGGCCGTCAACAAGCGATTTCACACCTTCGACAAAGGGATCAAAGTCGGCGTCGCGAATCCGAAGACCGACCAGTTCGTCGAACTCAAAGTTCACCCCCGCTACAAGGACAACATCGAACGCTTTATGCGCGTCGTCCGTGCGGTGCCGATCAAAGAAACTCCGTCGGAACAACTCGCGCGGCTCCAAGTGCTGGAGCGCAACTTGCTCGACCCGATCACCTCCGCCTCGGCCGCTCTGAAGCTCGAAGCCATCGGCAAGGAAGCCGTGCCGGTCTTGAAGAAAGGCATGTCGTCCGGCGACGTCGAGGTACGCTTCTACTCCGCCGAAGCGCTCGCCTATCTCGACGACAAGGAAGCCGCCGCGCCGCTCGGCGAGATCGCCCGCAACGAACCGGCGTTCCGCGCTTTCGCCTTGGCCGCGCTCGGCGCGATGGACGACTTCGAAGCCTTCGAAGCGCTGCGCGAGCTCTTGGCGGTGCAAAGCGCCGAAACCCGCTACGGCGCGTTCCGCGCTCTGTGGTGGATGAACAAGAACGATCCGCTGGTGCGCGATGAGCGCATCACCGACCAGTTCCACTACCATCTTTTGAAGAGCGGCGGGCCGCCGATGATTCACTTCACCCGCAACGGCCGGCCGGAAGTGGTGCTGTTCGGCGAAGATCAGAAGTTCATTCCGCCGGTCTCCCTCGAGGCCGGGCCGCGCATCATGATCAATTCGACCGACTCCGAGCATATCGCCGTCAGCCGCTATGCTCCGGGCGAGCCCGACCAAAAACGCATCGTCTCGACGAGCATCGACGAAGTCGTTCGGGCCGTGGCCGACATGGGCGGCACCTACCCTGACGTAGTCCAATGCTTGCAGCAGGCCAAGTCGGCGAAGGCCTTGCCGGGCCGCTTGGAAATCGAAGCCATTCCGCAAGCCGGCCGGGAGTACGAACGCGACTCGAAGCCGCTCGACGCCGACGAGGCGGCCGATCCGTCCGCCGACGGAGTTGCCGACGAAGAAGCTCTCGATCCGTCGCTGGCCGGCGAAGGTCTGACGAACGATGAGTCACGCGTCGAGGTCGACTCTAACGATTCCGAAGACTCGGAAACCGACGAAAATGACGACTCCAAGGCCGAGAAGCCGAGCCTCTGGAACCGGATTCGTGGTAAAATGACGGGGAAGGGATAAGAATTTCAGGTGCCGCCGTCGGCTTGCCGGCCGGCGTCTCCTGCAGGGGAACTCCGCGGCGTTCCGAAATCCATGCCCGGGCATGGAGCGCCGCGAACGCCGTTCCTACAAATCCCGATTTGATCACCACGACTTACGTCGCGTCCGCCGGCTTCGTCGGCCGGCCATTTCCGCATGCTTAAAGTTCTCGAACTCGCAGGCTTCAAAAGCTTCGCCGATCGCACGCGGTTCGAGTTTTCGAAAGGCATCACCTGCGTCGTCGGCCCCAACGGCTCCGGCAAGTCGAACGTCGTCGATGCCATCAAATGGGTGCTGGGCGAACAAAGCGTTAAAAGTCTTCGCGGCAAGGAGATGGCCGACGTCATCTTCAACGGCTCGGCGACCCGCAGCCCGATGGGCGCGGCGGAAGTTACGCTCTCCTTCGACAACTCGTCCGAAAAGCTTCCGGTCGAAGGTCCGGAAGTTGCGATCACGCGGCGCGTTTATCGTAACGGCGACAGCGAATACCTGATCAACAAGCAGCCCTGTCGGTTGCGCGACATTCGCGACCTATTCTCCGGCACCGGCGCGGCGACCGACGCTTACAGCGTCATCGAGCAAGGCAAGGTCGACGCCATGCTCCAATCGTCGCCGAAAGAACGCCGCGCCGTGTTCGAAGAAGCTGCGGGCATCAGTCGCTTCAAGGCCCGCAAGCTTGAGTCGCTACGTCGCTTGGAGCGCGTCGATCAAAACATGCTCCGGCTCCACGACATCGTCGAGGAAGTCGAAAACCGGTTGAAAAGCGTCCGCAATCAGGCGACCAAAGCGCGACGTTATCAAGAATATGTCGAACGGTTGCAGCAATTGCGCACGCAGACCGCGCAGGTCGACTGGCGAAAGTTGTCGGAGAAGCTCGTCGAACAAGAAACGGCGTTGGCCGAACGCTCTTCGCGTCGCGAAGAACTCGCGCTGGCGCTCGACGCGGCCGAAGCTCGGCTGCTGGAGATCGACGTCAAACTCGGCGACGTCGTCGCGGAACTGCGCCGCGCCGAAGCGGCCGTCTCGGAAAGCCGCCAACGAATCTCCGCCGACGAATCGCAGATTCATCACGAGCGGCAGCGCGTCCGCGAATTGGAGGAGGAAGCCGCGCGGCAGCGGCGGCATTTCGTCGACCTGACGAGCAAAGCGGGCGACGAGCGAATCGCTTTCGTCGAGCTTTCGGCCGCCGCCGATGCGGCGCACACGCGGCATTTGGAACTCGTCGAAGGGCGAGCCGCGTTGGAGAATCGGCGGACGTCGCTCGAAGCGGAACGCCGCGAACTCGAAACCCAGCTCGATTTCCGTCGCCGCCGCATCCGCGAACTTTTGCAACTCGGCGCATCGGCCGAAAGCGAAGCGGCCACGCTCGACGCCCGTCTTGCCGCCCAAGTCGACGAGCGCACGCGTCGCGAAAAGCGGCTGGCGGAATTGGCCGGCCGCGAACAATCGCTCGCCGAGGAAACGGCCGAACATCGAGCGCTGTTGGCGGCCATCGAAGCCCGCCTGGCCGAAGCGACTGCGGCTTGCCAGGGCGCTCGCGAAGAAATCGCGACGCTGCAAGACGCATCCACCGGTGCGGTCGAACATGTCAACGAATTGCGCCGGCGCCAAGCCGCGCTCGCTGAGCGGTCGCACCTGCTGGAAGACCTGGAACGCCGCCAAGACGGCTTACAGGTCGGCGTGAAGCAGATTCTCGGCTTGCGCGCGAAGAACGAAGCCGGGCTGCTGCAAGAATCGGCAGGCCTCGCGGCCGACTTGATTCGCTCGCCCTTCGACATCGCCCCGGCCGTCGACGCCGCGCTCGGCGATCGGGCTCAGTTCATCGTCGCTCCGAAGAGTTCCGACCCGGCCGAAATCGCCGACTACGCAACCACTCAACTGCAAGGTCGCGTCGGGTTTCTGTTTCTCGACGGGCTCCCGGCCGCCGAGCGCGAAACGGGCGACACGTCGCCGGCCGGCAAGCCGGGCGTCGTCGGCCGTTTAGACCTCTTGGTGGATTGCGACTACGAATTCCGCGGCATCGTCCGCACGCTGCTCGGCACGACCTGGCTCGTCGACACTCTCGCGCGGGCTTTCGAATTGCGTCGAGAATTCCCGCAATTGGATTTCGTGACCCGCTCGGGCGACCTGGTAACTTACGACGGCGAAATGCTCGTCGGGCGTCGTGCCGCCGGCGTCGGACTCGTATCGAGGCGCAGCGAGTTGCAGGCGCTGCGCGAGCAGATCCTGCAAGTCGACGAAGACATCACGGCCGCGGCGGGACAGGTGAAAGTCGCCGAGCGGCGAGTCGAGCAGCGCGCCACCGAGTTGCGCTTGCTTGAGACGGCCGAACGGGCTCGCCTACAGGAGGCGCTCGACGAGCGGAGCCGCGGCAAAGGCCTGGAACAGCAACACGAGCAACTTCGCAGTCAACTCGAAGCGATGCAGCGAGAAGTCGACTCGGCCGCCGCGGAGACGGCCGAGGTCGAACGCCGCCGCAATGAGGCCGAAACCCGCCGTCATGCCGCGCAGGTCGACGCCGACGCGGCCGAGCGAGAAGTCGCCGAGTTGGAAGCGCGCCGAGAACAGACGGCCGCGGGTCGACTGGAACTCGAGGAACAATTGACCGCCGCTCGCGTCGACTTGGCCAAGAGCGAGGAGCGGCTGAACAATCTTCGCGCCCAAAAGATTCGCCAGGAACAGGATCAGGTCGAACGGGCTCGCGCGATCGCCGACTCGCGCAAGCAACTCGCCGAGAGCCTCGCTCGCAAGCGCATTTCCGAGTTCAATATTCTCGCGGCGGAGCAATCGGCCGCGTACGCGTACCTGCGGAAGGAGTCGCTCGCTCGCGACGCCGCCGCGTTGGTCGCGCGGCAGGAGTCGCTCCGCGTCGAACGCAGCGGATTGGCCGGCTCCGCTCAAGCGGAGCGCAATCGAATGCGAACGCTGCAGGAAGAACTGCACACGCTCGAACTTTCAGTCGAGACGACCCGCATCGAGCGCACGAATTTGGCCGATCGAATTCGCGACGATTACGGCATCGAGTTGGCGGCGCTCGAAGCGCCGCCCGCCGACGAAGGGGAGCGGCAACAACGCGAGGAGACGGAGCAGCAGATCGCCGATCTCCGTCGCAAAATCAATAACATCGGCAACGTCAACCTCGAAGCGCTCGAAGAAATCGACGAACTCGAAACTCGATACACGACGCTCTCGACGCAATTCAACGATCTAACCGACGCCAAGAAATCGCTGGAACAAATCATCGCGCGAATCGACGCGGACAGCCGTCGCTTGTTCCAAGAGACTCTCGAAACGGTGCGGGCCAACTTTCAGATCCTCTTCCGCAAGCTGTTCGGCGGCGGACAAGGCGACGTGCTGCTGGAAGAGGGCGTCGACATTCTCGACGCGGGCATCGAAATCACGGCTCGTCCGCCGGGCAAAGAAACTCGCAATATTTCGCTTTTGAGCGGCGGCGAGAAAACGCTGACCTGCGTCGCGCTGCTTCTAGCGGTGTTTCAATATCGGCCCAGCCCGTTTTGCGTGCTCGACGAAGTCGACGCCGCCCTCGACGAAGCCAATATCGGCCGATTCGTCGGTGTGTTGCACGAGTTCCTCACCTGGACGCAGTTCATCATCGTCACCCACTCGAAGAAAACGATGACCTGCGCATCGACGCTCTACGGCGTGACGATGCAAGAATCGGGCATCTCGAAGCGCGTGGCCGTGCGGTTTGAAGACGTCACCGACGACGGGCATATCATCACGCGCCGCGACGTCGACGCCGAAGGCGACAAAGCCGACACCGACGCGGCGTAGCCCGTTCAACGATCCGCGAGGGTGAGCGATTGAAATCGCTCAGGGATCGATCGACGAACTCCTGCGCCTCGCGCGCCCATCGTCGTCGTCGACGACGACTGCCGAATAGGAAGGAGACTGGACCGCGCGCCATTTCGGCGACCCGTTCGACGGCTTATCCGCCACAACGGCGACTGCGGGCGCCTTGCGGTGACGGTCGCGGCCGAAGGCCGCGACGTGCGCGTCGCATGATCTCGCGCGGACGCGTCAAAATTTGCTTCGGCCCATATAATCGCTAAAGAGCGAAGTCATTAGCCCGTCGTCACGACGCGAAGCGATCGCTTTCGCCGTCACGACTGTCGGCTCCGCAAAAATGTTTGCGACGGGTTCAATCGTCGCAAGTGCGGTAATTTCTGCGGCGGAATTGCTCGTCACCATGTGGCCGACTGCGTCGTTCCTCACAGACGTCAAATGTTTCTAAAGTCGCAACCCCCGGCGAATCGAAAGTAACTATCGGAAGGCATTGTGTCGGAGCCCGCCTCGCGAGAGACGACTTCGCCGCATGCTGCAGGGGGGAACCTGCCGCCGACCAAGCAGATTACTTGCTTGTTGCTTGCATTGCTGACTAGCGCACCCGCGCGCCGTCAGTAAGGCAACTCTACGGCTATGTCCCTCGCTGACCTTGCCTCGCCGGGCAAAGTTGACTGACCGGTTGCGAGTGAAATTCCGGAAGTTCGGGACCTTAGTAAACCTAAACGGTCCTAAGGGATTTCACTGGTTTCCGGTCGACCCGTTCGCCGACTGAACCCAAAGGCACGGATCAGAGGGAACTTGTCCTAGCCGAACCCAGCCCCACACCGACTGAAAGGGTCTCAACCCAGTTGTTTGCGGTTTCGTGAAGCGCCACCCACGCTTTGACGACGAGGGATCGCCCCGACCGCCGACCGCAAGCAAGAGACCGCAGTTGTCGCAACCGACGCAAGCGCGACAGCTGCTCCTAAACCAATAGCGTATAGACAATGGGAGAGCGTGCGATGAAGGTTTTCACTACGGGACAGGTCGCCAAGATCTGTAAAGTGGCGCCCCGCACCGTCAGCAAGTGGTTCGATTCCGGCCGGCTTAAGGGATACCGCATCCCGGGCTCGCAGGATCGACGGATTCCTCGTGAGTATCTGATCAAGTTCCTCAAGGAGCATGGCATGCCCCTTGGCGACTTGGAAGACGAAGCGATGGCCAAGGTGCTCATCGTCAGTCAAGATCAGATCCTCATCGAGAATCTGAAACGCGAGCTGCCGGCGGAGCGTTCGTTCAAGCTGTCGGTTGCCGCCAGCGGATTTGAAGCCGGCATTCAAGCCGAGAGCTTCCACCCGGATTCGATCGTGGTCGACTTCTCGATCGGCCGCACCGAAGCGCTGCAAATCTGCCAAAATCTCCGTCGCAACACGGAGTACTCGGAGACGATCCTGATCGCCCTGCTGCCCGACGACGGCAACACGGCGGGTATCGATCGGTCGACGATTAACGAAACGTTCAAGAAGCCCTTCGACGCCGCTCTGCTCGCGGAGCGCCTCCGTACGCTGATCGGCGGTCGCAAGGAACTCGTTCGCTAGGCTTGTTCGAAACGTCGATTCGTTCGACTTTGTCCGATATCGCCGGCTCCTTCGTATTGACCGCCGTGGTTGACCCCCACGGCGGTTTTTTTTTTGCGCCTCTGGAAAGCGAAGTTTGCCTGGAGAGACGTTTGCTTTCCGGATTTGATATTCGCCGCCGCTCAGTTTGCGATTGGCGAGCCACGCGAATAAACTGAGGCTTTCGCCCCGCCACGAGCCTCGGTTCTCGCCGCCGATGAATCAGCTCTCGCTCTTCGATCGCAGTCGGCGTGAGTTTCTTCGCCTCGGCGGTCTCGCTCTGCCGTTCGGTATGTCGCTCGCATCTCAACTTGCGGGCATTCGCCGTTCGCGGGTCGGCGCAATCGAACCGAATTCTCCGACGGCCCCCGGGTTCGGTCGAGCGAAGTCGGTCATACTCGTGTATTGCTGCGGCGGGCAAAGCCAACTTGAGCTTTGGGATCCGAAGCCGGAGGCTCCGGCGGAGATTCGCGGCGCGTTTCGCGCGATTTCGACGTCCGTGCCAGGCACGTTCTTCGGCGAACACCAGCCGCGAATCGCCAAGCTGGCCGATCGCTTCACGGTCGTCCGCTCGATGTCGCACGCCGATCTCGACCACGGCTCGGCCACATACTTGACGCTGACCGGCAAGTATCACCGCAAGATTTCCGGCAATCCGCCGCCGCTGCCGATCGACGAACCGACGCTCGGCGCCGTGCTGCACGCCGCCCGTCCGGCCCGACGCTTCCCATACGATGCCGTTCACCTCAACGGCCCGCTGCTCGCGCCGACGCTCCCCTCGGCAGGGCAGCAAGCCGGCTTTCTCGGCAATCGCTACGAGCCGCTGGTATTGGGCGACGTGACCCAAGGTGCTCAGTTGCTCCCCGATTTGGCCGCCCAACCCGATCTGCCGCCGCTACGGATGCAGGAGCGGCAATCGCTCAAAGAAAGCCTCGACCGGTACGCGCGCGACTTGGCCGATACGCCGGCCTCGCGCGACTCGAAATCGCTTTATACCCAGGCGTTGGCGCTGCTCGACGCTCCGCAATCGCGGCTCGCCTTTGATCTGTCGCTGGAAACGGAACAGACCCGCGAACGCTACGGTCGCAATCAGTCGGGGCAGGCGCTGCTCATGGCCCGCCGGCTCGTCGAAGCCGGCTTACCGCTCGTCACCGTGTTCTGGAGCCCGAGTAATCGTGGACAAGACATCCGACCCGAGTCGACCGACGCCTACGGCTGGGACACGCACAACGATATCTTCGCGGCCCTTGAGCATCACCTGATGCCGCGTTTCGATCTCGGCTTCTCCGCTCTCCTCGAAGACCTCGAACAGCGCGGCCTGCTCGATTCGACGCTCGTGGTCTGCCTGGGCGAGTTTGGGCGGGCGCCGCTCGTCGCACTCGAGAAGCGTTTCGCCGGCAGTTCCCCCGGTCGCAAGCATTGGGCGAACGTCTACTCCATCGTGTTCGCCGGCGCCGGCGTGAGCCGCGGTAAAGTGGTCGGCGCATCGGATCACCATGGCGGTCGACCGGACGGAGACCGCTTCGGACCCTGGGACACCGTTGCTACGATCTACTCCGCTCTCGGCATCGATCCCGCCGGGCACTACACCGACCCGCAGGGTCGGCCGATTCCGCTCTCTGTGGGCAAACCGATCACGGATCTGTATCGCGGTTGATGACTTCCGAAACCGGCTATTCACCCGGCCGACTCCCCGAAAGGTCTTTCTTTGATACTCGACCATCTCGACAACGCCGATCGTTACGCCTCGCTCCATCCCGGGTTCGCCGCGGCGTTTGCATACCTGCGGACCGCCGACATCCTTAGCCTCCCTCAAGGACGCCAAGAAATCGACGGCGACCGGCTTCACTGCATGATCGGGCGCGAGCCGGGGCAAGGCCGTGAGCGCCGTAAGTTGGAGTTTCATCAGCAATACATCGATGTCCAGTGTGTGATTTTCGGCGAAGATGAAATCGGCTGGCGACCGGTTGCCCATTGCGCGCAGCTCGACGAGCCGTATCAAGCGAGCCGCGAAGTCGGCTTCTACGCCGAGCGGCCGGAGTCGTACTTCACGCTCCACCCGAAGGAGTTCGTGATCTTTTGGCCCGAAGACCCGCACGCTCCGCTGTCGGGCCGGGGGGACATGGTGAAAGCGGTCGTCAAAGTCGCCGTGGATTGGAAGTAGTCGATGAGTTACACCGATTCCGTAATCAACGAGCGTCCGACGAGAGTCCGCTTCGGCGTCTTGGCTGCGATGACCGTGGCCTCGTTTATGCTCTATCTGCATCGGGCTTTCATCGCGGAGATTCTCAAATACAAAGAGATCCGCGACGAATTGCAGCTCACGGAGGCGGATGTCGCCGCGACGTTCAGCGCGTTTTTCTTTTCGTACGCGCTTTGCCAAGTGCCGATGGGGTCCATCGCCGATTCGATCGGCCGCCGCAAGGCTTTTACCCTCTACGTCGTCGCCTGGTCGCTGTTTACGGCGCTCGGCGGATTCGTGACCGGCTTCGGCATGATGTTCGCCGTGCGGCTGCTGCTCGGAATCGCGCAGGCCGGAGCCTACCCGACCGCGGGCGGCCTCGTCGGCCGCTGGGTGCCGATTACGCAGCGCGGCGGCGCCAGCGCGCTGGTTTCGGCCGGCGGTCGCTTCGGCGGCGTGGTGTTCGCTTCCTTGACGACGCTGCTCCTCAAGACCTGGGGCGTCCCCTGGCAGCAAATCATGTTGCTCTACGGCGGCGTGGGCGTACTCGTCGGCATCTGGTTTTGGATCGTGGCTCGCAATGATCCGCGCGAGCATCCTCGCTGTAACGCGGCCGAAGTCGACCTCATCGAAGACGGTCGCCCGCCCGAAGCCGCGAAGCCCGCTCACACGGTCCGCGCGCCCATTTACGAAATGTTCATGAGTCCGGTGATGTGGTGTATGTGCGTCACGCAGTTCGGCACTAACATCGGCTGGGCCTTTCTCATCACCACGCTTCCGACCTACCTGAAGGAAGCAAAGCAAGCCGACGACGTCGCGGGCGGCCAAATGACCGGCTTCATTTGGCTGCTCGGATTCTTTGGAACCTTGCTCGGCGGCCCGCTCGTCGACGCGACGACTCGGCGTTGGGGATTTCGCTGGGGACGAATTCTGCCGACGGTTATCACGCGTTTTCTCTGTGCGGGGCTGTACCTGTTTGCGCTCGAAACGACCGACGCCTGGACCGCGACCGTGGCGTTGGCCGCGGTTTCGTTCTTTTGCGATCTCGGCATTCCCGGCATTTGGGCCTTCGCACAAGACGTCGGCGGCCGGAGCGTCGGCGCGGTGCTCGGATTCGGCAACATGTTCGGCAACCTCGGAGCCGCCGCCGCGGCCTATGTTTATCTTTGGTCCGATCAATACTTTGCCGACGCGGCCAGTCCGTTGTCCGATCATCGCGGTACGATTATCGCCGCCATGACCGGATTTATCGTTTCAGGCATCGCGGCCGCCGGCATCAATGCCGCCAAGCCGATCGTGCCGGCCGACGCTGAAACTGTTTGACGCGCGGCGTGTTTTATCGGTCGGGGATGCGATGTTAGACTGGAAGGCTCGCCGACCGGCGCATCGCCCTCTCCGGACCCACGCCTCGCCCGACGTTCCGACGCTGAGCCCGCCTTGAACGAGCAGCCCGAAAAGAAACTCGATGCCGGGATCGTGGCGCAGCTGTTCGTCGAACACGCCGAGGAATTGCGCCGCTTTCTGATCGGCATCCTGCGCGATCACAACACGGCGGCCGATGTGTTGCAGATCACGTTCGCGAAGGCCATCGAGCGCGGCCACACTGCCCGCGAGGAGACGCTCAAAGGCTGGCTGTTCCGCGTAGCGTACAACGAGGCGATCGTCGTCAAGCGGAAGCAGGCCGTGCAGAACCGCGCGGCCGGCGTGATCGCCGCGGCCGGCGAACCGCCTTCGCCGGGTCCCGAGACGCGCATGGTCCGCATCGAAGACGTCGAACGCGTCCGCAAAGCGCTCGACACGCTGCCGCCGGAGCAGCGGCAAGTCGTCCGCATGCGGATGTACGACGAGAAGAAATTCATCGACATCGCCGCCGAGTTAGGACTACCGCTTGGGACCGTACTGACGCGAATGCAGGCCGGCCTCAAGAAATTGCGCAAAGCGCTCGATCCGTAACCCGACGCGGCTATTTTTTCTTCGCCTGCGTCACCGTGAGCCAGGCCTCTTCCACACGGCTGCGCGGCACGCCGGCCACCGTCGCCGCGGCGACGCGTTTGACGACCGCCGACGCTTTTGCCTCGCCGACGATACGAATCGGCCCGGAGAACGGCTTGTCGGACTTGACCTTCAGCACGACCTTTTTGGCCGTGTCTCCCTTTCCATTCGACACCGTTTTCACTGCGGGAATCGACTTCGGCAACCCGTCAATCCGCACCTCGATATCGGCCGTCATCCCGCTCGGGCGTTCGATCGTCACGGGAATCTCCAAGCCCGTGCCGACGGCCGTGGTAAACTCTCCGGCCGCAAGCGTCAGCGTGAAGTCGCGATCCGGCTGACGAACGTCCAGCAAGTACAAATGACGAACGCTCGCTCCGCCGAACAAATCTTCGACGATGAGCTTGTAGTCGCCGTCGGCCTGCGGTTTCAACACGGTGTCGACGTCCGCGTTTCCGCGACCGACGTCGTCGACGCGCAGCAATTGCTTGCCGTCGGGCCCTTCGACGATCAACAACGGATCGGCCGCAAATCCCAGCGACGCGCTGCGAACGCGAATTCGCCAAGTCTCTCCTTTTTTGGCCGCGATGACGTACGCGTCGCGGTCGCCGGCCTCGCTGATCCGCCCCGTCAGTGCGACCGGGAGTTCGATTCGCTGCGGAGCTTCTTTCGTAGTCGGCGAATTCTCCATCGCCGTCGGAATGTCCACTACCTCGACTACGGCGTCGCCGGCCAAACCCGCGGGCACCGGTAGCGCTACCGGCCCGACAAACGGCGAGGCTTGCAGCGTGGCCTTGCCAATCGCTCGACCCGATGCTGATTCCAGCGCAAAGTCAGTTTTTGAATCGACGGCCGCCGCAATCGGCACCGCCAGTTCCGCCAGCGGCCCGGTCGTCAGAGTGAGTCGGTAGAGCGAGTCGGCCGAACCGTGATATCGAATGCTTGAGTTGGGATCGGCGGCGAACCCGAACACCCGAACGAAATAGTTCCCGTTTTTCGGTGCGGTCCACACGATGCGCGGGTCGAGACCGCGATCGTCGTGGCTCTGAGCGACTACGAAGCCGTCCTGAACGATCTGGAGAACCGCGTCGACCGGAGCCCCAAGTCGCTCGTTGGCGTCGATTGCGGCGACGAACGACTCGCCCTCGGCAAGCGTCACGCGATAACTGTCGACGTCGCCGGCTTTTTCGAGCGCCCCATTTACCGTCACCGTTTCGCTACCGACGTCTTGAGCCTTAACGTCGTCGTCGTTCGGTTCCTTTTCGGCGACTTCCCTGAGAGCGCCGATGATGATCGGTCGCGCTGCGCTCGCGCCGTCGTCGTTCGTCACGCACACCCAGCGCGGTCCCGATGCGGCGTCGGCGGCGACGACAAGCTTAAACTTTCCTTTGTCTTTCGCAGGCTCTAAAGTGACGCCTTGGCCGGAAACCCAGCCGCGTACCGGCCACGCATCGAATTTGCCGACGGCGGTCACGTCCGTCGTCGTTCCTCGTTGCGCACCCGGCGGCGTGAAATACTTCAATTCCGGCGGCGCGGCCTCCGCAACCGCCGCCGGCCACGAGATCGAAAGCGCCGCCCAAAGAATCGCTTTCGATCGGGTCACGCCATGAGTTCCTTGATCGGATCCGGGTCGCTGACGAGGTGCGTCGGACGACCTTGCGGGGTGTAGTAGATCTTGTCGGGATCGATGCCGAGCTTGCGATAGATCGTCGAAGCAAAATTCTCCGGCGAACAGACGCGCTCAATCGCGGCATAGCCGTTGCGATCGGTCGCGCCGACGACCGTTCCGCCAGGCACGCCGCAACCGGCGAACATCACGCTCATCGCGTTCGCCCAGTGATCGCGGCCCGGCGTATTGCGACCCGAGAGAGTTGAAATCTTCGGTGTACGACCGAATTCGCCGAGCATCACGACAAGCGTCGAATCCAGCAGTCCACGATCATGCAAATCGCTGACCAGCGCGGCGACCGAGGCCTCGAAAGTCGGCACTTCCTTGCGGAACTTGATGAAAATATCCGAGTGATGATCCCAACCGCCGTCGTAGAGAGTGATCCACGGCACGCCGGCTTCGACTAAGCGACGGGCCAGCAAACAGCGCTGTCCAAAGGCGTTGCGACCGTAGGCGTCGCGGACCTTCTCCGATTCGCGTCCGACGTCGAACGCCTGCTGGGCTTCGACCGACGAGATAAGTTCATAGCCCTGTAGGTAGTTCGTATCGACGGCGGCGACCGGATCGGCCGCGGCGGCCTCGGCGAAACGCGGCAGCGTGTCGACGAGTTTGCGTAAATCACGGCGGCCCATGAATCGATCGTCCGTCAGGCCGGCCGGCAGGTTGACGTCGCGAACGCGGAACGTTTCCCGGTTCGGGTCGTCGCCCACGACGAACGGCGCGTATTTCGCACCGAGGAAATTCGGCCCGCCCGAACGGGAAATTGAAGGAATCGAGAAGTAGCCGGGAAGTCCGCGCGGCGCTTTGCGCTCGCGCGCCGTGACCGAACCGAAGCTAGGATGAAAGCTGACGAACGCGCCGCAGCCGACGGGAATCCGCGGCGGCGCGCCGGTCATCATGTAGTGGTTGCCCGCGCCGTGATTGCCTTGATTGTGGCAGATCGAGCGCACGATACAGAGTTTGTCGCTGATGCCCGCGAGGGCCTTCATGTTCTCCGAGAAGAATACGCCGGGCGTGCGGGTCGCGATCGGTTCGAACTCGCCGCGAATCTCCAGCGGCGCCTCCGGCTTCGGATCGAACGTCTCGAAATGCGACGGCCCGCCGTCGAGCCAAATCATGATGCACGACGTCGGACGGCGCGCCGGCTTGGCGATCGCGATCTTCGGCGTTCCCGCGGCTTGGGCCGTGAGGCTCAGCAGGTTCGTCAACCCGCCGCCGGCAAGCGCGCCGAGGCCAAGTTGCAGGCAGTTTCGCCGGCTCCATCCTTCGCAGTTGCGCAAAGCGTTCATGCGTCGATCCTGGTTACGAATTCGCGACTCAGTTCTTGAACGTAAACTCGGGCGTATTCAAGAGCGCCCACAACAAATCTTCCACGGTCGTCCGCCGCTCTTTCGGATCGGTCGGAATGAGTTTCGCCGCGGCGGCGCGTTCCGTCGTCATCGGGAAACGCGAATATGTCGATAAATACAACTCGTCGACGATCTCCTCCGGCGAACTCACGCGTGCCAGCAACTTCGTCACGAAGCCGGCCTCTTTCGTCACCTTGTCATGCAGCGAGGGAGCGTTCATCAAGTGCAACGACTGGACCAACGTCGAATCCGAGATGCGTTCGCAAGGCGGATCCTGGTTCGGGTCGGGCCGACCGAACGAATCGAGAAACGGATTAGTGACGCGGTGCGTCCACAACTCCACCGAACGGGCGCCGGCGGGCATGGCGTCGAACTTCTCGGGCGATTGGGTCACGTCGCAAATCGCGTCGAGCAACGTTTCGGCCCGCATCCGTTGGCGATAGTGGCGCGAATAGTTTTTTAGATCCCAATTGTTGCGCGGATTGGGAAGCGACGAGAGTTCGTAGACGTGCGAAGTCAGAATCGTTCGCAGCAGCTTCTTTTGATCGAACTTCACCGCGCGAAATTCGCGGGCGAGCGCCGCAACCAATTCCGGATTCGAGGGAGGATTCGTCGCCCGGAAATCGTCGACCGGATCGACGATGCCGCGGCCCATCAAATCCGCCCAAATCCGATTCACGGCGACTTCGGCGAAATACGGATTGTCCGGCTGCGTCATCCACTCGGCGAAAGCGGCCCGCGGATCTTGATCGGCGGCGACCGCGGCTTGCCCCTTCAACGGCTTCGGCTCGACCGCCTCGCCGGTGATCGGATGCTTGACCGATCCGGTCAGAGCGGCGAACACGAATTCTTCGCTGCCCGAGATCGGCGGCGACAAGCCGGTTCCTTTGTAGCCGACGCGGCTGAAGTAGGCGGCCGATCCGTAGAACTCGTCCTGGCCCCAGACTTCAAACGGATGGTGGTGGCAACGAGCGCAGTCGAGTCGCACGCCGAGGAAGAGCTGACAGACCATGGTCGTCACTTCTTCCGGCGTGCGGCGATCGCGGAACAGCACGGTGGCGCCGTTGCGAAACGTGCTGCCGCGGGCCGACACCAACTCGCGCACGAACTGATCGTACGGCTTGTTCGTGCGGAACGATTCGCGAATCCATTGATCGAAGGCGAAAGTCGCCTTGATGCCGACTCGATAGGGATTCGGCCGCAACAGATCGGCCCACTTATTGGCCCAGAAGTCGCCGTATTCGGGGCGAGCCAACAACGAGTCGACGAGTTTCGTTCGCTTGTCCGGCGCCTTATCGGCGAGGAAGCCGCGGACTTCGTTCGCCGTCGGTAAGCGGCCGATCACGTCGAGCGAAGCGCGGCGCAGAAATGTGGCGTCGTCGCAAGCGGGCGACGGCACGATGCCGAGCTTTTCCAAACGCTTCCAAACAATGTCGTCGAGGAAGTTGTGTCGCGGCAGCGATGCGTAGAGCTGCTTGTCAACCGTTCCGGAAAGCGGCACGGCCACATTAAACACGGCGATGTTGTTCATGTAGCGCGCCATAATCGCCGTTTCGCCCGGCAAGGCTCCCGCCGTCACCCGCCCCGATTGGTCGATGGCCGCGACGGCGGCGTCGTTCGATTGAAACGACGTCAGGCGCGTCACATCGCGTACGGAGCCGTCGCTATAACGCGCGGTGACTTTGAGCTGATCTTGGCTCTTCGCCGGCAGAATCCGCTCGCGCGGCGCGACATCGATGCCGATCAGCTTGGGATCGGCGCTCGTCGCTCGCGGCAGCCCGGCGGCGATCCAACGTTTGATCACGGCGTAGTTTTCGCCGGCCGGATCGAGCCGCTCGCCGCCGCCGTGCGAAACGATCCCCGCTCCCTTCAAGAGCAGCAAACTTTCGTCCGGCGCGGCCGGCCGAACGCGTCGCCCGCGGGCTTGTTTGACGATTTGGTTGAAATCGAATTCGGCGTCGAACCCTAAGAGCGATAGCTGAAAACCGTTCTGCCCGCGCGACTTACCATGACACGGGCCGCCGTTGCAGCCGGCCACCGTGAGAATGGGCATGACGTCGAGTTCGAAGTTGAGCGCAGCGGTCGGAGCGGCTCGCGAGCCCGACGACCGAGGCGTCGCCGCCGCGACGTCGCTCTGCGGACTTGCCGCGCCAACGAATGAAACAAAGCCGCAAGCCGACGCCCAAACGGCGACGAGCGCAGCGATCGGCATGCGCGAACGCGAGATCATGGCGGCAATCGGCGGGAGGACGAGGCGGGGGGCGGATGGGGCAGGCTAAATTCTTTCGATGCCGCCGCAGCGAACGCGGAGGTCGAAATCAGTGAATTCAGTTTACCCGAAATCGCCGGCAAAGAACAAGCAACTTTTGATGCATCGACGCCGGAAACCGGCGCGGATCAATCTATTTAATCGCGTCGCTTTCCAGTCGGACTTTGCCGCGTAAACCGATGCCAAGCGAAGGTTTGCCTCCACGCGGCTTCTTCAACTTCGCCGCATCCCTTCTACCAGGCCTTGGTCGCAAGCCCGGCCGAATCGACCACCCAAGGGGTCCAAACGAGCGTGACGGGAGCGACCGTCGTGTCCGTCTTTTTCGGGCTAAGCGTCATTTCCTCGCACGCCAGGGAATTCGATTCGTACCGACTTCGCAATTCGGCCGTCTCGGCGGCGAACTGGGCCTCCAATTCGGCCTGCTTCTGGGCGATGACCGCAAGGTTTTCTTCGGCGGCGTCGACGTCCTGCCGCTCCTTCGCCACCCGGCCGGCTTTCTTCATCGACGACGCCGCGCGATTCACATTGGAAACGCTCCCCAACTTACGCCCTAACACGGCCCCCAGGATTGTTCCGCCGATCGACAAAATCGACTGCACGGAACCGTCTTTGACGTCGCCTTTTTCCTTATCGAGCTTTTGCTCGGCGCGGCGTTTCTGATCGGCCAAGGCCTGTAATTTGGGAGCGAATTTTGCGCGCAACTTTTCTACGGCTAAGTCGCGCTGTTCGCGTGCGGCGAGCGCAATTCTGCCCTGAAACGCCGCGGGTGTCTCTGCGACTTCTTGCGTCATCTTGAGAGCGGCACATTTCATCAGCTTCCACGTCTGCAATCGATAGAGTGAATCTTTCAACGCGGTCGCAAGCGCGGCGTACTTCTTCGGCTGGGTCAGTTCTTTCGGCAGAGCGCCGAACCGCGCGCCCGGCATCGGATCGCCCCAGGCAATCTCGTCGGCCTGCTCGACGGCTTCGTCCCAAGGTGCCGCCGACAACTCGTCGCCGGCGAGCGCGAGCAGCCGCACGTCGCGCCAGACGTCGATGCCGTCTTTGCTCGACATAAAATGAACACGACCGGTTCCTTGGAGCGCCGGCCGATAGACCAGTTTTGCCGGATCGGCGATGTTAAGCTTCGGCGACAAAAACTTCTCCGGTACCTCGGGAGGAAGCACGGGTCGCGCCGTCGCGGCATCGGGAGCGAGCGGCTTCCCGCCGGACGTCGCGACCGCAGACGCCGAATCTGCGCCCTCCGATGCGGCGGATTGCGACGACACACCCGGCCGCCGCCTGCGTTCGGCCATCAGCGTCGAAATCTGTTCGCGATTGAGCGGTCCGCGTAAGAACGACAACGCCCAGCGCGTTTGAAACACGATCGGGGCGTCGTCGTGCACGTTGTTCATTAAGAACACGCGATTGCCGAGGCCGGAGAGTATCGTCTCCATCTTGGCGCGGTCGAACTGCGCCCCCGCCGCGCTGCTCGCCCCTTCGAGACCGTCGAGCACGCGGAGCTTGTCGCGTTCGGTTTGCAGTCGCCCCAGAAACCACGTGCCGCAGTTCGACAACCCTTTGTAGTCGAGATCAACGGGATTCTGCGTCGCCAACACCACTCCCAGCCCAAACGCGCGGGCCTGCTTTAGCAGCGTAAGCATCGGCGTCTTCGACGGCGGATTGGCCGACGGCGGAAAATAGCCGAACACCTCGTCCATGTAGAGAATGGCCCGCAAGCTGCTCGTGCCGGATTGCCCCCGCATCCAAGAGATCACCTCGTTGAGCAACACGGTGACGAAGAACATGCGCTCGGCGTCGGAAAGATGGGCGATCGACCAAAGCGCCAGCCGCGGCTTGCCGGCCGGCGTGTAGAGCAGCTTGTCGATCTCCAGCGGATCGCCTTCGGTCCACACCGAGAAGCCGGGCGACGCCATTAGATTGTTGATCGCCATCGAAAGTTCAAAGCGTTCCTTCGCGGCGAAGAAACTGTCGACGTCGAGAAACCCGACCTTGTCGAACGGCGGTTTCTGAATCGAATGGATCAAGTCGCCGAGATCGACGTCGCGGCCCGCGCGCCAGGAGCGGTCGAGAATGTTGGCCAAGAGAATGTGCTCGCGGCTCCGCAGCGGATCGCCTTCGACGCCGACGAGTGCCAGTAGGCCGGACACTGCGGCCTGCACGCGCTCGCGCAAAAGTTCGGCGTTATCAAGAATCGCTTTGTCGGGAGCCGTGAACGAACGAAGCACCGAGAGCGGTACGCCGGTATTGCTGCCGGGCGTGTAAATCACGACCTCCGCCGCTTCGCGCAGCCGCCGAATTCGCTCCGGGGTCTCGCCCCATTGAGCCAGCCCGTCGCGCCACTGCTGCGCGGTCTTCTTGGCGAGTTCGTCGACGCTGAGCCCTTTGCGAACCGCATCGGCGGGATCGAGCCAGGGTTGAAAATCGGCGGGTGCCAAATCGGGGAAAGTCAGCAGCAAGTTGCCGAGATCCCCCTTGGGATCGATGATCAACGCGGGAATATGGTCGAGCGCCGCTTCTTCCAGCAGAGCGATACAAAGTCCCGTTTTGCCGCTTCCGGTCATGCCGACGCATAGCGCGTGCGTCGTAAGATCCTTCGAGTCGTAGAGCATTTCGTCGTCGGCGACGACGCAGCCGGCGGCGAGATCATATTTGCCGCCGAGGTAAAACTGTCCGAGCTTCTCAAAATCGGCTTCTTGCATGGATATGTCGATGCCGGAGCAAATGGGTGGGTGTCGATCTTGCGCAAAATAAAGCGGACCGGTTCAGGCCGTCTAACGGCTTGAACCGGTCCGCAGATTCTAACAGACGTCGGCCGCAGATTTGGCGGGCCGAGCGACTACTTCGCCGGAGCCGGAGCGGCCGGCTTCGGAGCCGGCGGCGGCGGCAGCGGATGGGCAGGCATAGCCGGCCGCGCGGGAGCCGGTACTGGAGCGGCCATGGCCGGAGCCTCGACCGGAGCGGCGCAACCCGGCGCACAAGGAGCGGCCGGAGCGTCCGCCACCCACTTCCGCACCGTGCATTCGATCGTCTTCGGCACGGTCTTGCAGACCTGCACGTCGATCGTCTTTTCCACGACGTGCGGAACCATCACGGTGTATTTGTCCGTCTTGGTCTCTTGCACGTCCTTATAACGCGTGACTTCGAACGAGCGTGTTTTTTGCTCCGGCACGCAGACGACGACCGGAACTTCCTTCGTCACTTGCTGAGCGACCTGCTCGCAAACTTGCACTTGGCGAACGCGCGTTTCCGGCTTGCAAACCGTGACGTCGTATTCATACGGCTGCGCGACGACGTTTTGCTTCATCACCGTGTAGTTCACCTGGCGGTGCTCGATCTTCGGCACCCACACCCGCACGCAACGCGTGACGTAGGCCGGCGGGCACGCGCCGCACGGATTGTAGCCTTGGCAGCACGAGCCGCAGCGCGGGATGTAAGTCGGGCAGGGAATCTGCACTTGGCGAGTCTCCCAGCAACCGGCGTCGACGCACACGGTACGCGTCATTTGCACCGGGCTGCATTGCACGACGTGCTTCACGCCTTGCCGACGTTCGACGTGGGGAACCATCACCGTGTACGGTTGTTCGACGGTGCGCATGACCGGCTTATAGACGGTTTCCGTGACTTTGCGCATTTGCTTCTGCTGCACCATCACCGTGTAAGTCTCGGTCACCGTTTCCTTATACGGAACGCGACGGCAGACCGTGTAGGTGCGATCACGAACCTCCGGACGGCACTCGGTGACGCGGATCGTCCGCTTCTCCACGCTCGGCACGTTCACGTACACGGTGCGTTGTACGACGACGTCTTCATAGTGCCCGCACGCCACGGCGACCGGGGCGACGCACGCCGGGGCTCCGCACGACGGCGGCGCGCACTGCGGGGCGCAACGACGACGGAAAACACCGGCCTCGGCCGATGCCGCCGAACCGACGATCGCGGCGGCCAACAGCGCCCCGATCCACAGACTCTTGCTACTCATAAGATGCTCCTTGATGCGGTCCGCGACGCTGCAGAAGGCCTGCGCGGGGGCCCTCGCATGGACATTCCTTCTCCCGCAAGCCGTCACGGGCTCCATGTCCGAAGAATATAGTTGCGGAAAATGACAAGAAAATGGGTCGTATCGGAAAAACAGGAAATATGAGCGGTTTTTGCCGGACCCTACTGCAAATGTCTAGGGGAAATCCGGGGATTGGCGTACCACACGACATTTTGGCTCCCCTGGCCGGCAACCAGCAGATCTAGATCGCCGTCCACATCCATGTCGACGGCGCGGAGGTCGTAGGCGGCCTGATCCGTGCCGACCACATGTTTCGTGAACCGACCGCGGCCGTTATTTTCGTACCAAGCGCAGACCTTATCGCCGTAGGCGCACGTCGCCGCGTCGATGTCGCCGTCGGCGTCCATGTCGACGACCTGCAGGGAGTGCGGCTCATTGATCGCCGGATCAATTTCATGAAGCTTCCAGTTCGGCGCGCCGCTTCCTTCTCCGGCGGCGACCGCTTCGAACCAGATCACTCCGCGCTGGTGCCCGCGTGTGGCAATGAAGTCGGTTCGCCCGTCGCCGTTCACGTCGGCTTGTTGGATGTTCGTCGCTCCGCCCTGCTTATCGGCAAGCAGGCGTTTCTTCCAACCGGACGACGTCGGGTCGGCCGGGGCTTCCCAATAGGCGAACCACGCGTCGGCCGTGCTCGCCGCCTCATTGCCCCCTTTCGCCGCTAGGGCGATGTCGGACCGGCCGTCGCCGTCAACATCGCCGAAACCGAGATAATGGCTCAAGCCGGCGGCGTCGCCCGTCGCGAAAACATGACGCTTCCACGCCTTCGCTTGGTGCGGATCGGCCGGCACCTTCAGCCACACGGCCGACGAGGGAAACGCGCCGAGCGGCTGCGCGCCGTTCGCCAAGAGATCGAACTTTCCGTCGCCGTCGACGTCGGCTTTGAGCAAGCCATGAACGCCGACGAGTTGGTCGTCGACGTTGCGAACCGTCCAACGATCTTTCAATGGATCGGCAGGCCGTTCGAGCCAAAACACGTTGCCCGGTTGATACTGAGCGCCGATGTAGTCGAGATCGCCGTCGCCGTCGACGTCGAACGTTTCGGCATGAATGGCGTTGCGCTCTTTGGATTCATCCAGCACGATTTCACGCCAATCGGGGGCCACGAAAAGTCGGGTGCGACCGTTGGTCGTCGCGACGACGTCGGGCAGGCCGTCGCCCGTGAAGTTCCCGGCCACGGCCGTGTTCGTCCGGCCTCCCTCCGTCACGACATGCTTCCGCCACCCCTGCGATTCCGCCGCGGCACAAAGGATCGGTCGCGCCTCCGCCAAGGCGATCAGCAACGGCACTGCGGCCGCGAACATCGCTCCGGTCTTCATCGAAACACCTCGCAGGAACGTGATCAACGCCTCATCGGCCCAACAAACCGGTACACGTTTTGCCCGACATCGGTCCTTGTTGCAAGCGCCGCCGAGCGGCGAAGTTCGCCCCTCCGAGAAAGGAGCCCCCCATGGACAAGCGTCTCAAGCTCAATTCCGAAATCACCGCCGGGCCGCAGCCGAGCGAGCAAGATCTACAAGAACTCGCTTTGGAAGGTTACAAGTCCGTCGTGAATCTGCGGTTTGCGGGCGAACAAGCCGAACAACCGACGCCGACGGCGGAAGGCGAACTGGCGCATCGACTCGGCATGCACTACGAGCACTTGCCGGTCGCGATGCGCGAAATGGAAGCGGAAAAGGTCGATCAATTCCTGCGGGCGTATCCGGCTTTGCCGAAGCCCATCTTCATCCACTGCCAGAGCGGCAAGCGAGCCGGGGCGTTCGCGTTGTTGAGACTTGCCGCCGAACACGGCTGGAGCGGCCGGCAGGCCATCGAGCAAGCGGAGCAGATGCACATCGAATGCACGCAACCGCCGTTGCGGGAGTTCGTCGAGTCGTATGCCGATCATCACGTCGCGACGTGAACGCGGCACCGCGCAAAACAAGGCCGCGGCAGTCGCCCGCCGCGGCCTCGTCGTTGAACCATCATCGGCCTGCGAAGACTAGCCTTCCGCAAGCAGCTTGCGCAACACGGTCTGCAGAATCCCGCCGTTGCGGTAGTAATCGCGTTCGACCTGCGAATCGATCCGCACCCGCGCTTCGAACTCGATCACCTTGCCGCTGGGGCTCGTCGCCCGAACCTTGAGCATGCTGCGCGGCTTGATGTTGTCGTCGAGCCCGAGGAAGTCGAACTTTTCCTCCCCGGTAAGCCCGAGCGTTTGCCAACTTTCGCCGCTCTTGAACTCCAGCGGCAGAATGCCCATGCCCACCAAGTTGCTGCGGTGGATGCGCTCGAAGCTCACCGAAATCACGGCTCGCACGCCGAGGAGATATGTTCCCTTCGCGGCCCAGTCGCGACTGCTACCGGTACCGTACTCCGCTCCGGCCAAGATTACGAGCGGCACGCCTTCTTCCTTGTATTTCATCGCCGCATCGTAGATCGGCAATTGCTCGCCGCTCGGCAGATGCCGCGTCACTCCCCCTTCGACGCCCGGAACCATGTGGTTGCGGATGCGAATGTTGGCGAACGTGCCGCGCGTCATCACGCGGTCGTTACCGCGGCGTGCGCCGTAGCTGTTGAAGTCGACCGGTTCGACTCCCTTCGACACCAAGAACTTGCCCGCCGGGCTGCTCTTGGCGATGTTGCCGGCCGGCGAAATGTGGTCGGTCGTCACCGAGTCGCCGAGCACGGCCAACGCCCTCGCCCCGCTGATCGGCTTGATGGGGCTCGGCTCCTTCGGTAGATCGATCAAAAACGGCGGCTCTTGGATGTAAGTGCTCGCCTCATGCCAGGTGAACAAATCGCTTTCCGCGACCTTGATCGCGTTCCAGCGCGGGTTGGCGTTGAACACGTCGCTGTACCGGTTCTGAAACATCTCCGGCAACACGCTCTTCTCGACGACCTCGCGCACTTCGTCTTGCGTCGGCCAAACGTCCTTCAGATAGACCGGCTTGCCGTCTTTGCCGGTTCCGAGCGGTTCCGTCGCCAAGTCGACTTCCGTCGAACCGGCCAAAGCATAGGCGACGACCAGCGGCGGGCTCGCCAAGTAGTTCGCCTTCACGTGCGGGTTCACGCGCCCTTCGAAGTTGCGATTGCCGCTCAGCACTGCCGAGGCGACCAAATTGCCGTCGGTGATCGCCTTTGCCACCGGGTCGGGCAGCGGGCCGCTGTTGCCGATGCAGGTCGTGCAGCCGTAGCCGACGATGTGAAAACCGAGTTGCTTCAGGTCGTCCATCACCCCGGCCCTCTCCAAATAGTCGGCGACGACGCGCGACCCCGGAGCCAAGCTCGTTTTCACATACGGCTTTACCGACAGCCCCTTCGCGACCGCTTTCTTGGCCAGCAAACCGGCGCCGAGCATGACCGAGGGATTGCTGGTGTTCGTGCAGCTCGTGATCGCGGCGATGACGACCGCGCCGTGCGTGATGTCGACCGAATGGCCGTTGCTTTCGACCGTGCCGGTCCGCTTGAGCGCATCGCCTTCCAAAGCGAAACCGCGTTTGTCGATGGGCGCCGTCAGCGAAGCTTCGAACTCTTTCTTGACGTTCTTAAGCGCCACACGATCTTGCGGACGCTTCGGGCCGGCGAGGCTCGGCTCGACCGTGCCGAGATCGAGCTTGAGCAGCTTGGTGAACGTCGGCGTCGGTGCGTCGGCGGTACGGAACAGACCTTGCTCCTTCATGTAGCGTTCAACGAGTTCCACTTCGTCGGCCGTCCGCCCGGTGCGGCTCAAAAAGTGGAGCGTTTCGTCATCAATGGGGAAGAAGCCCATCGTGGCGCCGTACTCGGGAGCCATGTTCGCGATCGTCGCCCGGTCGGCGAGTTTCATCTTCGAAACGCCCGGACCGCAGAACTCGACGAACTTGTTGACGACGCCTTCCTTGCGAAGCATCTGCGTAACGACCAACACCAGGTCCGTCGCGGTCGTGCCCGCCGGCAATTCTCCCGACAGTTCGACGCCGATGACTTCCGGCATGAGCATGAAGAGCGGTTGGCCGAGCATGTTGGCCTCGGCTTCGATGCCGCCGACGCCCCAGCCGAGCACGCCCAGGCCGTTGATCATCGTCGTGTGGCTGTCGGTGCCGACGAGCGTATCGGGCACGCCGCAAGGCCCCAGCCCGTCGTCGCGCACGAAGACGCACTTGGCCAGGTATTCGAGGTTCACTTGGTGAACGATGCCCAGGCCCGGCGGCACGACGCGAAAGTTATCGAGCGCCTTCTGTCCCCAACGCAGGAATTCATAGCGTTCGCCGTTGCGCTGAAATTCGAGATCCTCGTTAAGCCCTTGAGCCGCGTCGCTGGCGAAACGATCGACTTGCACGGAGTGGTCGACGACCAGATCGACGGGGATCAGCGGATTGATTTTCTTCGGATCGCCGCCGAGCCGGCTCATCGCACTGCGCATGTGCGCCAAATCGACCACGCACGGTACGCCGGTGAAATCTTGCAGCACGACGCGAGCGGGCTTAAAGGGGATCTCCTTTTCGACGGGCTTCGGCGTCCAGCCGGCCATCGTACGCACGTCGTCTTCCGTGACTTGGTAGCCGTCGCAGTTGCGCAAAACGGATTCGAGCAAAACCCGAATCGAATAGGGGAGCGTCGCGACCTTGCAAAGGCCCAACTCTTCGAGCTTCGAGAGTCGATAAATGCCGATTTTTCCGGCCTTGGTGGTAAACGTGTCGCGAGCGCCGAACGCATTCTGAGAACGAGCCGAAGACATGCCGACGATCCTTTGCTGTTTCTTTCGGGAGAGAGGCCCTAGGGCAGGTTGAATCAGCCCCGGAGCAGCCGAGTAGTTTAATGCAAGAGGGGTGGTTCTTCCATGCTCCCGCTACGACCGGAATAACCGCACTAGGTGCAAGCCTAAATGCGAATTAAAGCAAATCTCGGGGAACGTTAGGTCGCCGAGATTTGTGGACCGCGATGCGGTGATTTGACCTCTTCCAGCGGCGAACTACGTTTTTACGGCTACCCGCGGCGATTCGCTTCGCCTCGGCTCGCCATTTTGCATGGGTCCGTGAATCCGGAACGACACCGCTATGGCCTCCGTCGAGAATCCTTCGGCAACTCCTTCGGCAAAACCTGCGGAAGCGGGCGACGCCAAGCTGGAAGAGTTGCTCAATCGCATCAAGACGATGGCGGCGCGCGCTTCCGGCCCGACGACGACCGCGCCGCCGGCGGCGGGCGGCTCAGCGCCGACGGCCGCGGCGCGGCGTTCGGTCGACGAAGAAGCGCTCGTCGCCTCGGCAACGGCAGGCGCGTCGCCCGCAAACGCGAAGCCCGCCGCATCGCCCAACCCCCAGGCCGCCGCTGCGACCGACGGCGAGTTGTGGGTTCCCGTGGAACCGTCGACGTTCCGTCAAGCGCGGCTGAACGAAGCTGAAGCCGAAAATATCGCCCTAAAATACCTGCTCTCCGTGGGCAGCGCGACCGGGCGTGAGATCGCCGAGCAAATGAAGCTCCCCTTCAAGCTCGTCGACGAAATGATGTTTCAGCTCAAGACCGATCAACTGGTCGTCTATCGCGGCTCGTCCGTCGCCGGCGACTACCAATACCAGCTCACCGAGACCGGCCGCGAAAAAAGCCGGCGTTTGGTCGAGCACTGCACCTACTACGGCTCCGCTCCGGTCCACCTCCGCGACTATATCGACAGCGTCGGCAAGCAATCGTTGACGAAGCGGCATCCGTCGGCGGAAGATTTGCTCGCCGCCTTCGCCGATTTGAAGATCAACGAGAAGATGCTCCGCCGCCTCGGGCCCGCCGTGAATTCCGGCCGCGGCATGTTCTTATTCGGCGCGCCTGGCAACGGCAAAACGAGCATCGCCGAACGGATCACCAAAGCCTTCGGCGATACGATTTGGATCCCGCGCTCGATCAGCGTCGACGGCGAAATCATTCGCCTTTTCGATCCGAGCAACCACGAGATGGTGCCGCTCGAAAAAGGGGAAGGCCTGATCGATCAGCAGCACATCGATCGCCGTTGGATTCGCATTCGCCGGCCGACGATCGTCGCGGGCGGCGAGCTCACGATGGACTCGCTCGAAGTGACGCTCAATCGCTCGACGGGAATTAGCGAGGCGCCGTTGCAACTGAAAAGCAACTGCGGCACGCTCGTGATCGACGACTTCGGTCGCCAGCGGATGAGCACCGACGAACTTTTGAATCGCTGGATCGTACCGCTCGAAAAGCGCTACGACTTCCTCAACTTGCCGAACGGCAAGAAGATTCAGGTGCCGTTCGATCAGTTGATCATCTTCTCGACGAACCTCGAGCCGAAGCAACTCGTCGACGACGCGTTCCTGCGGCGCATCCCGTATAAGATCGAAGTCAAGGATCCGACGGAGGAGGAGTTTCGCACGCTGATGAAGATCATGGCCGAGAAGCTCGGCTTCGACTACGTCGATACGGCCGTCGACTATCTCGTCGAAACGCACTACAAGCGGGTCAACCGACCGTTCCGCTGCTGCCAGCCGCGCGACCTGCTGCTGCAAATCAAGAACATGTGCCTCTACGAACGCAAGACGCCGATCATGTCGGCCGAATCGTTCGACTTCGCCGCGGAAAACTACTTCGCCGTCATGTAACTGCGCGCGAGCCTGCGGCGAAAGCGACGGGAGTCCTACGCGTGCGAGCGCTCGATGCCGAAGTCGAGCTTCATCTGCGTGTCCCCTTCGCATTCGGGATTCAGCTCTTTAAAGAGCAAGCTCGGTTGAATGTCGCGGTTATTCTGATACTTCTCGCTGGCGTAATTCGTGTAGTTGCCGGTGAGTTGGTGATAGAAGATCTGGCAGATCGGCACTCCGGCGTAGATCCGCACCGGCTGCACGGCGAACATCTCCAGCGTCCAGTAGCCGCGGAAGCCGACGTCGCCGAACCCCGCCGTCACGTGGACGAACAACCCCAGCCGACCGATCGAAGAACGTCCTTCGATCATCGGCACGAGATCGTACGTCTCGGTGCGTTCCACCGTGCGCGCGAGATAAAGCTGGTGCGGACTCAGCACCAACCCTTCCGGAGGAATCGATAGCCGGCGCACGCGGTTGGCTCGCCGCATGTCGAGCACGACCTCTTCATACGTCATCAGTTCGTCGTGCAGCGTCAGGTTATAGCTGTTCGGATTCAGGTTCCGATCTTCGTACGGATCGATGACGATGTCGCCGCCTAAGCGGTTGCGAATCTCCTGGCCGGAAAGAATCATCGCGTGGTCCTCTTGGCGGATACGACTTTCGCGGAACGAACCTGACGAGCGGCGGAATCACGAGCGGGCGCCTGGCGGGCCGGAGGCGCGCCGGCGACGGCGACGCCTTTCGATTTGGCGGGCTTGTTGCCGGCCCCCGTTCGCACGACGCCGACTTTCGGACAAATCTCGGCCAGCGCGCACTCTTCGCAGCGCGGCTTGCGAGCCGTGCAAATACGCCGGCCGTGCCAAATCAACCGATGGCTGAAATCGATCCATTCCTCCGGCGGCAGCTTCGCCATGAGGTCTTGTTCGATCTTCACGGCGTCTCTTTGTTTGGTCAGCCCCAGCCGGTTCGTCAGCCGCGTCACATGCGTGTCGACGACGACGCCCGAGGGAATGCCGAACGCGGTGCCGAGCACGACGTTGGCCGTCTTGCGGCCGACGCCGGCCAGCACCACCAAGGCCGCGAGATCCTTCGGCACTTCGCCGCCGTGGTGCTCGACGAGCGCTTTGCAACAGTTCTGAATATTTTTCGCCTTCATCCGATAAAAGCCGGCGCTGCGAATCAATTCTTCGATGTCGGCGAGCGGAGCCTCGGCGTAGGCTTTCGCCGTGCGATACCGGCGAAACAATTCGCGCGTGACCATATTCACCCGCTCGTCGGTGCACTGGGCGGAAAGAATCGTCGCGATCAGCAGTTCCAGAGGCGTGCGAAAGTTGAGCGCACACTCGGCGTCGGGGTAGAGTCCGGCCAGACGCTGCGCCACGTCGAGCGCCTTGCGTTTGGCGGCGGCGGTAACCATGCGGACTCCCGGGCGGAGAAACTGGCGCGATCGCAATTCGGTTCGCCAAGCGAACGGAGCGGTCAATTCTCCGTCGTGCGGCCAAGCTGTCAAGGATTCGACGTCGACGACCGACGTCCTGAAGTTCGCCCAAGCAAAATCAAGCTGTTTCGCTCGCCGAAGCGCGTAATAATTCCAACACGCTCCCGCCGACGCACGCGGTTACGGCGCACACCGCACGCGTTCCGGCATTCGCCTTCGAGCCTGCACATCCCGCCCGCACAACCAATTTGTCTCGACAAATTCGCCCCACCATGCCCAAGCACGACATTTTCTCGATGCCGTTCGCCAAGGTCTATCCGCTCTATGTGCAAAAGGCGGAACGCAAAGAGCGCACGAAAGACGAAGTCGATCAAATTATCTGTTGGCTGACCGGCTACACGAAAGCCGCATTGCAACGGCAAATCAAACGAGAAACCGACTTTCGTACGTTTTTCGCGGAAGCGCCGGGTATTCACCCGAATAGCGCGCTCATCACCGGCGTCGTGTGCGGCGTTCGCGTGAACGAAATCGCGGACCCATTGATGCGAAACATTCGGTATTTAGACAAGCTGATCGACGAACTTGCCAAAGGAAAAGCGATGGACAAGATCCTGCGACAATCGGCTTGAAGCGCCTCGGCGGCTACTTATCGACGCGCACGCGCGAGTAGCTCACCCATTCGTCCCACTCCGCACCGTAGCCTTTGTAATGGATGTAGTATTGATTGCCGTAGGTCTTCAGAATCTCGGCCGGATACCACTTCCCTTCCCACCACACTTCGACTCCCTCGCCGCGCAGCTTATCGGCGTAGAGGAAATCCGCGGAAGCTTCGCCGGAACGGCCGACCGATTGCAAGAATCGCCCGCGGGCCTCATAGCGGCCGGGGTTCTTCGGATCGAGACGAACGCACTCGTTGAAGTCGACGAGCGCCAGATCGTTTTGGTCGGTCAGGTTGTAGGAATTGCCCCGCACTTGCAGCGTCGAAGCGCGGGATAGCATGTCGAGCGTCTTTTCGTCTTTCAGCAATTCGTTCAGCGCGTCGATCACCTTTCGGCTGTGCGAATCGTCGTCTGTCTCCCATGTCATGGCGTTGCGGATGCGGCCCATCTGCAACAAGATCTCCAAGCCGGGCGTGAGCTGATTGGCCCGCGTCGCGTCGTTCAGCGCTTGGTTCAATACGGTCATCGCCCGTTCGGCCTCCCAGCCGTCGCTCTTCAACCAAGCCACGTAGAAAATCCCCGCGCGGGTCGTGAGCGCCGGCGCGTAAGTCGGCAGCACTTCGAGCGCTTCGCCGCACTTCTTCGCCGCCTCCATGTAGTTGCCTTGATCATAGAGAGCATTCCCCTCGTCGACGAGCGCGCCCGCCTTCGCTACGTCGGCGAGCGCTCGCTCGGTGCGGGGATCCGGCTCGATCCAGCGCTCGATGTCGAGCGCGTCCTTATCGAACTTAAACGACACTAGGTCTTCAAGCCCATGGTGGACGAGCATCTCCAAAACGCAATCGACGCGCACGCCGTGCGGAATCGAGCGGACTTCGTCGCCGCGCCGATCGAAGTTGGAATTGTTATGAACGCATGCCACGTGACCGTTGGCGAGAAACACGGGCGAACCGCTAAATCCGTTCCAGGTCGACATCGTGTATTGCACAAACTGGTGATGCGCGGCGGGCGTGCCGGTGCCGAATTGAAAGTCGGTTAACCGGCTGACCACGCCGTTGTGAAACGTGGCCGCGGCCGTTTCTCCTTGGGCGGGCAAGCCGTGCGTGTCGTGCCCCGGAAACCCCATGATCGCGACCGGCTGCGCGAACAGACTCGCGAGTTCCTCGGCCGTGGCGGGAGTGAATTCCACTTCGAGATCCGCACCCGCCGCGCCGAGTTGTAAGATCGCGACGTCGGGCGACCAAGAATCGACTTCGCCGTCGTCGGGATCGGACGAGCGGACCGAGAGTTTGTGGCCTTTGAAAAACCGTCGCACGCCGGGGTGATACCAAACTTTTTCCACTTCGTAGACGGTCGCGGTGCCGTTGGGCACGGCGACCATCTTGCCCCCCGAAGCGTGACGAATGTCGGCCACGTGTGCGTTCGTCACCAGTAAGCGATGCTCTTTCGAGAGCACCCACGCCGACCCGGTGCCCGCCTCGCCGCCGACCAAGAACACTCCGCGGGCCATCGCCCGAGCCGTCGCGCCGAGGTCTTGCTTCTCTTCGTTGGTCGGACTCGCCGAAATCGGCAGCGACTTCGGCGCGTCGCCGGCGTCGGTCGGCGTCGCACCGTTCTTTTTGCCGGTCCCTTTCTTACGATTCTTTTCGGCGGCGGGCGGCGCATCGCCGTCCGACGCGGACGACGGATCGGCCGAGAGTTGCTTGATCGCCTCGGCGACGCCCGCTTCCGTCTTGAGTTCCGTCGCGGTCGGGCTTTGTCCGCCTGCCCGACGGCACTCCCTTCCTTGTGCGGCGAGCACGACACAAACGGCTATCGACGCGACGACGGCCGGGAGACGGCGCGGCAGGTTAATTGCCATGGAACCGACGACTCCAAAACACCACGATGAGAAGCAACGGCTAACGCCTTGAGGCAAACGGCTATCTTAAGACGTCCCGCCGGGAGTCGGCAATTTTTCCTCGATGCGAATCCGTAAACCTTCGATCCTTTCGGCCGATTTGGCGACGGGTATACCGCTAAAGCCCCGGACGTCGGCCCTTTAACGGCCGTCCCTACCGGCTGCTCGTCAAGAGCTGCCGCAGGACCGCGAAATCGACGGGCTTCGTCAGATGATGGTCGAAGCCTGCGGCCCGGCTGGCCGCGCGGTCTTCCGCCTGCCCGTAGCCGGTCAAGGCGATCAGCAACAGCGGCTCGTCGCTCGGCCGGCTGCGCAGCAAGCGGGCCACGGCATACCCGTCGAGCCCCGGCAGGCCGATATCCAGCAAAACCACGTCCGGGTGAAACGCGGCGACGGCTTCCTGCACTTTGCGGCCGTCGTGCTCGGTTTGCACGTCATGGCCGATCAGCCTCAGCAACGTCGCCAAACTATGGGCGGCATCCACGTTGTCGTCGACGACGAGCACGCGCCGTCGTTCGATCGTTCGCTCTCCGTCGCCGTCGGCCGCGTTGTCTGCATCCGGAGCGGCAATGGCCGGCAATCGCACCACGAACTCGCTGCCGCGGCCGGGCCCCTCGCTGTCGGCGGCGACCGTGCCGCCGTGCATTTCCACCAGGCTCCGTACCAAGGTCAGCCCAATCCCGAGTCCGCCTTGCGAGCGGTCGAGGCTTCGATCGACTTGAGCGAAAAGCTCGAACACTTTGGAGAGCATTTCCGGGGGAATGCCGACCCCCGTGTCGCGAACTCGGATCACGGCGTCGTTACCGGCTCCGTTTTCCAAGCACAGTTCGATCTTCCCCTGCTCATTGCCGTACTTCGCCGCGTTGTTCAGCAAATTTCCGACGACTTGCGTCATTCGTAGCGGATCGGCCGCGACATACACCGGGTGCCCCGGTTGCGTCACCGTGAGTCGCTGCCGGCGGGCCTCGATGAGCGGACGGGAAACCTCGATCGCCTCGGCGAGGATCTCTTTCAAGTCGGTCGGCTGCAAATGCAGTTGAGCTTTACCCCGCGTGATTCGGGCGACGTCTAGCAAGTCGTCGACCAGCCGCGAGAGGTGCCGAACTTGGCGGGCCATCACCTCGCGCATCTCGGCGACGACCTCGGCTTCGTCGGCCGCGAGACGCATGATCTCGAGCCCGTTTTGAATCGGAGCCAAGGGATTGCGCAATTCGTGCGCGAGCATCGCCAGGAATTCGTCCTTACGCCGATCGGCGTCCTGCAATCGCTCCGTCTGCCGTTGGCTTTCGGCGAGTTGCCGACGAACGAAATACTGCCGGCCGCGATCGCGCAACGCGGCCCGAATGGCGCCGACGAATGCCAGCGTTTCCAGCGGCCGCTTGAGGACCGTGACGTCGCCCAAATCATGCAGCAGCCGCACCCGCTCGTTCGAGGCGCGGCCGGCCGGGCTGAGCACGATCACCGGCAAATCGGACCACGATTCCTGAGCCCGCAGCCATTCGATGATTTGCGCCGTCTCGGCATTGAGCAGGCACTCTTCGGGCAATACGACGACGCCGGCCCCCTCGCGCACCGCGTCGCAGACTTCCGCCGGCGAACGGACGACGACGCAATCTAACTGCGCCGCGGCCAGGATCTTCGCCGCGGCCGTTCCGTCGCGCGAAGTGGGTGCGAGCAACACGACGCGTTGTTCTTCCGCCGTAGCGGCGACGTCATTCACCGGCGGGCCTCAGCAAGTTTTTTTGGCGGCCGTGAAACGCGGGAGTTCCGGTGAGCACTCCCTGGAACCCGCTCAACGGCGCACCGACTCGCAAGGTGCCGTCGAACAACAATTCGCGAATCGTTCGCTCGTGGCGGCCGCTTCGCTTCTTCACGACCGACAGTGCTTGGCGGACATGACCTTCGGATTCAAAGTAGCGGAACAGGATCACCGCATCGGCCAGATAAGTCGTATCGACGGGGGCCTGCATAGCGCCGATCATGCCGTGTTGCGCCATCACCAGAAAAGAGACCACGCCTTGATGACCGAGATAGGTGAGCAACTCGTGCATCTGAGCCGTCAAAAACCGCTCTTCCGGCATCGAATGCAGGTATCCGTTGAGGCTGTCGATTACCACGATTTTCGCTTTCGCATGCCCATCTTCACCGTCGACGGCGCGGCGAACGGCGTGCGAGAATTCGCCGGGCGACAACTCCGCCGGGTCGACTTGCTGGACCGTGATCAGCCCGGAAGCGCAATATGGGGCGATGTCGAGTCCGAGACCCGCCATCCGTTTGAGCAGCGTTTCGATGCGCTCGTCAAAGAGAAACAGCGCCGCGCGCTCGCCGCGCTGCGCCGCGGCATAGGCGTAACTCGCAGCGACCGTCGATTTACCGCTCCCCGCCGGCCCGATCAGCAGCACGCTCGTACCGACGTCGATGCCGCCCCCCAACAGTTCGTCGATTTCCGGAATACTGCCTTGGACGCGGGCGAGATCCCGGTTTAACACATGCTCCGACGCGATCAAACGCGGAAAAACGACCAAGCCGCCGGTGTCGATGTTGAAATCATGATAGCCGCCGCGAAAACGTCGGCCGCGCAGCTTGATCACCCGCAGCCGGCGACGCTCCGCACCGTATTCCGGCGAAAGATGCTCGAGCGACAACACGCCATGAGCGATGCTCTGAAGCTGCAAATCGGCGGCGTCCGAAGTGCGGTCGTCTAGCAACAACACCGTACATTCGCGGCCAGTGAAAAATTGCTTGAGAGCCAGCACTTGCCGGCGATAGCGCAACGGGCTTTGAGCCAGCAAGCGCATCTCCGACAAGGAATCGATCACGATTCGCTTCGGTTTGACCCGCTCCACTTCGTCGATGATCGTCTTCGTGGTGACGTTCAATTCCAGCTCGGCCGGCTGGAACATCGTGTACTGATTCTCCGGATCGAGTTCCGCTTCCGAGGCGGCCAATTCGATGATGTCGATTCCGTCGAGCGACCAATTGTGCGACCGGCCGATCGCCATTAACTCGGTCTTTGTTTCCGACAACGTCACGTAAATGCCGCGTTCCCCGCAGCGTACGCCTTCCGTCAGGTATTGCAGACCGAGAGTCGTCTTACCGGAACCCGGATTGCCTTCCACGAGGTAGAGTCTGCACGGCGTCAGACCGCCGCCCAGCACGTCGTCGAGCCCGACGATGCCGGTTTGCGAAAGCGCCGAGCTCGGTTGGGAAGATTCGCTGGACATCGCAGAGTGATCCCATCTGTTCGGTAAAGATTGGAACGAACTGCAAAGAGGCCGTCGCTTCACACAATGTAAGCGTCGCAATACGGAAATAAATATGCACTCGCGGGCGAAATCCTGCGACGGCCGAGTGGCGGCGAAGCAATGCATAGGCGAACGGCGTACCGAGCCGCCGCCATGTTGCCCCTGCCCACTCGAGTGGATAAAAATCGGCCAACGCCGGCCCCGGGCCGGCACGTTGGTAACCAATGATGGACAATCGCTCCGCCTGCGGCGAAGGGCGATGCGACCCAGCCACGCTGCCCGGCAGAAGAACCGCATAAGGCGCGGACGTCGCACTTCGATGCCCGGCCCGCTCCGTGCGGCGGGAAAGTTTCTGCTAGAATAAGCGTCGTTCGACCCCCGATGAGGACCGGTCGTCCAGCTCTTCCGCCGCCCCGTCGACTCGCCTATTTTCTCGCCGACAAAAGAGTCTTGAATGGAATCGGTCGAATATCACCCCAAGTATTTGGAAGGTATCGAGCTGTTCAATGTCTGCGAGTTTTTCGAGGCGCACGAGGCCTGGGAAGAGTTGTGGCAGGAGGATTTCGGGCCGGCGCGGAAGTTTTATCAAGGGTTGATTCAAGCGGCCGTTTCGCTCCATCACTTCGGCAACGGCAACATTCGCGGCGCCAAGAAAGTTTACTTCGGTAGTTGCGGGTATCTGGAGCCGTATCGCCCCCGCTACCTAGGACTCGATCTCGACAAATTCCTCACCGAAATGAAGACTTGCTTCGGTGCAGTGATCGCGGCGACCGAAGAATTTCCTCAGATCGAGATCGTGCCGGATACAATTCCGGAAATCCATCTCGAACCGCCGGCAAGCGCACAGTCGGCGGAGTAGAGCGACACTTAATTATCCTTAGATCGTCGGCCGCACCGCTCGACGCTCGCCACGACGTTGCCATGTCGGAAAACGCCCTCTCCTTCGACCCGACGACGTTCTCCGGCAAGGTGCGTCTGTTTCCGCTGCCGAACTTGGTGATGTTCCCGCACGTGCTGCAGCCGCTGCATATCTTCGAGCCGCGCTATAAGGCGATGCTGGAAGACGCGTTAACGGACGACCGGTTGATCGCCATGGCCGTGCTCGCCCCCGGTTGGGAGAAGCACTACGAAGGCCGGCCGCGGCTCAGGCCGATCGCTTGCCTGGGCAAAGTCGTCACGCATCAGGAAGTCGAAGGAGAGCGCTACAACATCCTCCTGGCCGGCCTGCGACGCGTGAACATCTTGCGGGAGCTGCCGCCGGATCGGCCGTTTCGGGAAGCGCTGGCGGAAATCGTCGACGATCGGTATCCGGCGGCGGCGGCTTCCGACCGGCCGGCCCTACAGCAGCGGCTGCTCGATTCGTTTCGCCGCTTTCTCCCCAACGTGCCGGAAATCCATCAGCATCTCGAGGAATTGCTCTGCACCGGCGTGTCGCTCGGCATGCTGACGGATCTGGCCGGCTACGCGATGCAGATTCCAATCGACGCCAAGACGTCGTTGCTCGAAGAGGCCGACGTCGATCGGCGCTGCGAAGCGCTGCTGCACATGCTCGAGCACGCGCCGCGCCAAGGCGGCGCGGCGCTCGGCGGCCTGAAGTGGCCGCCGGATTTCAGCGCGAATTGACGCTCGTCGCCCGCGGCCGGATTACGCTTCGAACACAAACCCGCCGCTGGTCGGCAGCCCGGCGTCGAAAGAAATATGCGGCGCGGGCGTGCTGCGCGGCGCAGGCGGTTCCGTCGCGGCCGCAGAAGCATTGCGGCCGCAAACGAGCCGCCAAGTCTCCGTCTCGACTTCCAACACCCGCACGGCGTCGCGCACTTTGGCGACGTCGTCCGTCAGGTGCGCATCGCACAACGATTGGAGCACGAAGCCGTAGACGGCCGACACTTGCGCCACGAGCGTCGGCGCAAGTTCCTTTCGCAAGGAGCTCACCAACTCGGTCATGATCGCCTCGGCGTTGGCCAGTTCCGCGCTCGCCGGCACCGGCGTGCCGGCCGCTAGAAACTCTTCCGCCTTGCGCGCCGAGCGCAGCGCGGCCTCAAGCAACATGAGCTGCAAGCGCTCCGGCGAGGCGGTCATCACTTGATCGGCGAAGTACGCGTTGGGCGAGGAGATGCTCATGGGGCCTTATTTACTGGAGGAAGACGAGGAGTTGGAAGACGACGAAGCGGCCAGGCTCGACAAGCTGCCCAGCGCGTTCTGTTGATCCTTCAACGTCGCGAGCGTTTTTTCGAGCAAGGCGAATTGGTTGTAAAGGCGGGTCTTTTTGCTTTCGATCGAGGCGTTGAGCCGGTCGATTCGCTCTTGCAAGGTCGTGGCCTGCGATTCGAGCGAGTCGATCTTGTGAAACAAGATGCCGTTCGACGAATCGGTATACGATTTCACGACGTTGCCGATCGCCGCCGAAGCGCCGTACGTCGTCGCGCCGAAGAAGTCCTTCACCGCCGCCGGGTCGGCCGAGACGGCCGCGCGCAGTTTGTCTTCGTCGACGGTGAGCTGTCCGCCGGCGAGCGTGATGCCGAGTTGAGCGAA
>JAEUIN010000140.1 GCA_016793115.1 Planctomycetaceae bacterium | reverse complement strand
GATTTCGACGATCACGTCGACCGGACGCCGGAGAATTGTCGCCGTTTCGCCTGCTATCTCGGTTCCTTGGCGCGCAGCGAAAGGACGCGGCCGCTGGATCGCAGCGGAGTCGCTCGGTTCGTCGAACATGCCGCGCGAGTGGCCGAGGATTCTCGGCACCTTTCGGTGCATGCCCGGACGCTGGCCGATGTGCTGCGCGAGGCGGACTATTGGGCCGATCACGATCATGTCGCCGAAATTCAAGGTCGCCATGTCGAACAGGCGATTGAGCGACGGATTCGTCGCTCCGACCGCGTGCGCCGGGAAATTCAAGACGAAATCGAACGCGGGACGATCCTGATCGACACGGTCGGCTCGTACGTTGGGCAGATCAATGCCTTATCGATTATCGATCTCGGAGATTTTCGGTTCGGCAGGCCGTCTCGGATCACGGCAACGGCGCGCCTCGGGCGCGGTGAGGTCATCGATATTGAACGCGAAGTTAAGCTGGGCGGCGCGATTCACTCGAAAGGCGTACTAATTCTGGCATCGTTCCTGGCCTCGCGTTATGCCCAGGATCGACCATTGTCGCTGTCGGCAAGCGTCGTATTTGAGCAATCGTACGAGAGGGTGGAAGGCGATAGTGCGTCGCTCGCAGAGTTATGCGTTCTGCTGTCGGTCCTCGGAGCCGCGCCGATCCGCCAATCGCTGGCCGTCACCGGTTCGGTCAATCAATTGGGGCAAGTGCAGCCCGTCGGCGGCGTGAACGAAAAGATCGAAGGATTCTTCGACGTCTGCCGACTGCGCGGACTAACCGGAGATCAAGGCGTGGTGATCCCGCACACCAATATCCCGCACCTGATGCTACGGGAGGACGTCGTCGCCGCGGCGGCGGCCGGCAAGTTCCACGTGTACGCCGTGGAAACGGTGGACGAAGCCATGACGCTGTTGACGGGACTGCCGGTCGGAGAACGGCTCGCCGAGGGACAATTCCCGCGAGACACCGTCAATTATCGCGTGGACGCCAGGTTGCGCGAATTGGCCGATTTGCGTAGAGCCTTTACGAACGAATTGCCGTCCCGAAGCACGGACGGCCGGCCATGAGCGTCGAACCTCGGAAGCAGCCCTCGCGCGTCTTGGCGGCCTTCGACGTCGTGCCGCCGAGCGACGGTTTTTGGCGGCTCGCGGCGCGCCTGGCCGAAGGGCTCCGATCCGAATTACAAGGATTGTTCGTCGAAGACGAACTCCTCTTGCGGGTCTGCGGGTTTCCCTCGGCCGTGGAGTACGGTCCATGGTCGTCCTTAGGTCGGACGGTGACGTTGGAATCGATGGAGGAATCGCTCCGCAAGGCGGCGAATGCGGCGCGCCGTTCCATGATCCGTGCGGCCGAGCAATCGCGATTGTCTTGGTCATTCGACACCGTACGCGGATCGCTCTATCGCGCCGCACTCCGAGCTTTCGAAGAAGCCGACCTACTGCTGACCGCTCCGCCTCGCTTTTCGGCGCGTGCCTGTCCGACGGATGCCGGAATCACGGCCGTTGTGTACGACGGTACGGCTTCGGCCGCTCGAGCGGTCGACGCGGCGGTACGGATGAACCCGCGGAGCGGAGATTGCGTCGCAGTGTTATTGCTTGCATCCCAAGGCGTTGCGACCGCGACGCTGCGGCAATTATTCGGTGACTTATCGCAGCGGCGGAGCGTTATTTCCCAACAGATCGTAACGCCGGAAGATTGTTCCGCGATTGTCAATCGGCTGCATGCCGGCTTGTTGCTGATCGGGAAAGACTGTCCGTTTGCGGCGGAGCGGGACCTTCCGGCGCTCGCAGCAAGATTATCTTGCCCGCTGGGATTGGTGCGCTGATGTGGAATGCGGTTTCGTAGTCGGTAGGTTGACGACGTTATCGCCTCGTATGGACTGAGGCATACTCTCCATGGGTTGGTCTTGGTGAATTGGTCGGATTGCGGAGATCGACGTCTACGGACATTTCACATTCGTGTTCCTTTTGGCCTGGGTAGCCTCGGGGCATGACGCGATTCACCGCAATCCGCTCGCAGCGGTTGCGGGCGTCGCCGTCGTCCCGGCGTGGTTCGGCATCGTCGTGCTCCATGAGTTAGGACGCTGGTTCGTTGCGCGACGATTCGGGATTCGTACTCAAAACATCACGCTGCTGCCGATCGGCGGGTGGCTCGCTTGGAACGAATCCCCGACGACCCGCGTCAAGAGTTGGCGGTGACGGTCGCCGGGCCGGCGTTCAACGGCGCGTTGGCGCTCGTGTTGTACGTCATCATTGCCTTCGGCCGCGGGCTCGCCTCGTCGAACGAAGCGCTTCGCCTTGGCGGTCTGTTTTTCGATCAACTCTTATGGGGGAACGTCTCACTGGTCGCGTTCTATCCGCTATCGGCGTTTCCCATGGACGGAGGACGAGCGCTGCGGGCATTCTGGGCGATGCGTATGGACTACCCGCCGCTCCAAAGAGCGGTCAAACGCTCTAAGTTTCTCAGTCGGACTTCCGGTTATGGGCGTTTTTCGCCGATCATCTCGTGTTGGCCCCAAGTCGTGATCTGCGGGCTCGCGTAGGAGCCGCCTTGAAGTGCGGTCCGGATCGCGCCGATGACTCGATCGGTCGCTTCTCTCGTGTTGATGTATCCGTGATCCTGTCCCAAGTTTTTGTGCCGCCCGAATTTTCGGAGCGGCTTACCCGTCGAACACGTGCAAATCCATCTGAACTGCTCGCAGACGTGGACGGCCGTCCAACGTGAAGCCTCCATACGCTGTTCTCGCCAGTTCGGCGGCCGCTTAGCGAGGATGCGAGATCCTTTTTCATTCGCCTTCTCGCTCATCGATCAATCACTGCAAACGGATGCGACGGCTCGTGTTCGGCCAATTGCCGCGTCGTTTGGGAAACGCGATTGTCGTTTGCGGCCGATTACGTCGATGAAGCTATGGAACGGCGACTAGGGCGTCCGGGGCCGATACACTTCCCGCAACGGGGGACGCCCCTCTTCGACGACGAGAGGCGGCAGCGACACGCCGATGATCGTCCGTTCCTAGGCTTGCAGCAGCGAGTTAGCCGTACCGTTACTCAGTTGCCGGGCCGGCATCTGTTCGCTCCTCCCAATCCGTCCAATCGACCTGATGAAGATCGACGTAACGATCGACGGCTTGGCCGAGCGTCGGAAAGAAGTTCTCGCCGCCGAAGGTCGTGAACAGTCCGTAGCGTTTCAGGCGATCTTTCACGGGCCCTTTCATTTCGGCGAAGACGAGGTCCATGTTCGCGGCATGCAGTTGCCGATCGAGTTCGACGAGCATGTCGGCGGCCGTGAGATCGATGTCGGTGACCGGCTCCGCGGCGACGACGACCCATTTGGTCGGCGTGGGGGCCTGCCGCACGGCGCGCAGCACATGCTCCTGAAAAATCGCCGCATTCGCGAAAAACAGCGGTGCGTCCCAGCGAAACAGGACCAAGCCGGGAATGCGTTTGGCTTCCGGATGTCGAGAGACGTCGTGATACCCTTTGAGACCGTCGACGCGTCCCAGTACGGCGTCGTAAGGACGCCAAGCCCGCCAGATGAACTCCGACAAGGCCAAGCCGACCGCGATGAAGATGCCTTGAACCGCGCCGAGGAATAGCACGCCGAAGAGGCAGGCAAGCGAGAACACCAGTTCGCTGGGGCGTAAGCGATAGAGGCGAACGACTCCGCGCACCTCCAACTGACCGAGGCAGGCGCACACGACGACCGCGGCGAGAGCGGCGTGCGGCAACGAACGGAGCACGGCCGGCGCGAACAGGAGCATCGCGGCGATGCCCGCCGCCCCGACCACCCCCGCCAACTGACTCTTGGCGCCGGCGGCTTCGGCCACCGGAGTCCGAGAGGCGCTGGCCCCGACGGGGAAGCCTTGAAAGAATCCGGTCGCCAAATTCGCGACGCCCAAGGCGATGATTTCTTGATTTGCGCTCGTGCGGTAGCCGCCGCGTTGAGCGTAGATCCGCGACAACACGCTCATATCGGCGAACGAGACCCAGACGACCGCGACGGCGCCCACGAGCAGTTCCTGCAGCTCCTGAAGCGTCGCTCGGGGAAGCTCGAAACGGGGCAGCCCTTGCGGGAGCACGCCGACCACGGTTAGATCGGTACGTTCGGACAAGCGGAACAGATGGACGACGAGCGTCGAGCCGACCGCGGCGAGCAAGATTCCGGGAACCTTGGGAGCCCAGCGTTTGCAACCCAAGATCACGGCTAGCGAACCGACGCCGATCGCCACGGCTGCGGCGTTGATGCGCCCTTCGGCCGCCCCGTTCGCCGTTTCCCGGACGCGGTCCAGGATTCCGTCGCCTGCGACGGTGAAGCCCAGCAGTTTGGGCAACTGCCCGACGAGCACGGTCAGCACGATTCCGTTGATGTAGCCGTAGCGAATCGGTTTGGAAAGCAGATCGGTGACGAAGCCGAGCCGCGCGAGACCGGCGACGACGCACAGTAGTCCGCAGAGCATCGCCGACAGAGCCGCCAATTCGCCGGCCCGCTCCGGACTTCCCGCCGCGAGCGGCAACACCGTCGCGGCGATCAGCGCCGCCAGCGAGGAATCGGGACCGAGCACGAGCACGCGGCTCGGCCCGAAGAGCGCGTAGGCCAGGAGCGGAACGATCGTCGCGTAGAGGCCGTAGACGACCGGCAACCCGGCCGCCTGGGCGTAACCCATGCCCGTGGGGACGAGGATCGCCGTGAGGACCAGGCCGGCGAGTGCGTCGTGAAGCAGCCACGAGCGCCGATACGACCCGAGCAGCGTCAACCCGGGAAGAAACCGCTGCAACCGTTCGGCGAACCCCCGGCCGTCGTAGTTCGGCTCCGAAGTGACGTCTCCGTCGGTCACGAATGAGTTCCGTATGTGGGCCGGTCTAGGCCGTCGGCAAGTGATTTGTCCCCACCACGATGTACCAATCGCCAACTCGAAAGTCCAGGTCGGATCGATAGGGCTCTCAAGCACCTGCGATAAGCGCGTCGTCGTCGCGCACGAGCGGCGTCTCGGCCTCTTCGACAAACGCCGAAACCAACTGATTCATGGCTGCGCGGCGCGTGAACCGCGGCGAAACGACATGAAGCGGGCGTGACCGGAGCGACCGCTTGTCGCCCCCTGGTTCATTCGCCGCGCAGGACGCAATAAATTCCAGTATTCTCGTACCTTCGTGCAGCGTCCGCGGGCCGGAACTAGAATGAAAGGCGGCGAACAGCTCTTCCACATCGGAGTCGGCGGATTGATTGCGGAATTACAGGTCGCAACCACCGATGCGGCGATCTTTGTCGCTCGCGGTTTGAAAAAGATCTATCCGATGGGGGAGATCGAAGTCGTCGCCCTGCGCGGAGTCGATCTCGAACTCTACGAAGGGGAGTTCGCCGTGTTGCTCGGTCCGTCGGGGAGCGGTAAATCGACGCTGCTGAACATTCTCGGCGGCCTGGACGTGCCTTCGGCCGGAGAGGTCCGCTTTCGCGATCATGACCTGACGATCGCCGACGACGCGGCCCTGACGCGATATCGTCGCGACCACGTCGGCTTCGTCTTTCAGTTCTACAACCTGATTCCCAGCCTGACCGCTTTGGAGAACGTGTCGCTGGTGGCCGAACTGGCGGCCGATCCGCTCGACCCGCGAGAGGCGCTGCGGTTGGTCGATTTGGGCGACCGATTGCATCACTTTCCCGGCCAGCTTTCGGGCGGCGAGCAGCAACGCGTCGCCGTGGCCCGAGCCGTCGTCAAACGGCCCGACGTGCTCTTGTGCGACGAACCGACCGGCGCGCTCGACTATCGCACCGGCATTCGCGTCCTCGAGGTCGTCGACCGGATCAATCGCGAATTGCGGACGACGACCGTCGTGATCACGCACAACGCAAGCATCGCCG
>JAEUIN010000133.1 GCA_016793115.1 Planctomycetaceae bacterium | reverse complement strand
GTCGGCATCGTCGATCAGCGTGATCTGCTCCCCTTCCATCCGATAGGCGGGGCGCTTCTTTTCGCGTTCGCTGAGTTTGTTGCAAAACGTAATCGCGTCGGCAAACGTCACATAGTTCGCTAAAGGCTTGCCGGGATCGGTCTCCATTTCGGGGCGGAGTTGCCCGACCACATCCCGATAGCGGCCCACCGTGACCTCTTCCACTTCCATGTAGAACGGCCGCGTAATCCGGACCGGATGCGCCGGCCGGGAACTGCGTAATCGCTTCTGGATCGGGTCGTTTTTCTCGCTAGTCAGCCGCTTGAGTTCTTCGTCGGTGAATTCGGGTCCAAGCCCCATCTGAAACTCGCCCGGCGGAATGAGCCGAAACTTCATCCCGACGTCGTTGGTGAACTCGACGGGTACGCCGAGGTGCTTGGCCCAGGCCTCTTGATGGTTCACTGCCGCCTGGGCATCGAACGGAAACACGGCCGGCGGCGGGGCAGTCGGCCCGAACGCCTCCGGATTGCCGACGACGAGATTCGGGCGCGGGAGAGGCGACGAGCCGTTCTTCAGCACTCGGCGGGTCGTCCAGACGTCGAAGCCGCCGTGGCCACCGGGAAGTTCCGCACTGAAGTAAACCTTGCGGCCGTCGTGCGACATCCACAGTTCCAAAATAGAGTTCAGCGACGCCAGCGATCCGACGTGCAAAGGTCGCACGGACTGCGCTCCGCCTTCGCCCAGCGTGGTGACTTGCCAAGCCCGCCCTCGGCGAAAGACCAGCGTCCGGCCGTCGCCCACGAGCATGCCGAAGCTTTCGTCGTCGTTCGTGTTGACGAGCGGTCCCAGGCTTTCAGCCGGCCCGAACGATTCGGCCGGCGACTTCCGGCGGCTGATCCAGAGATCGGTTTTCATCTCCGGCATGCGATTGGTTCGAAATACCAAAGTCAGCCCGTCGGGCGAAAGCGTGGGATTGCGTTCGTCGCCGAGGCTGTTGATTTGCCGACCGAGGCTTGTCGGAAAGCCCCATTTGCCGTCGAGTGCGGGCCGCTGAATGATTTGAAGGTCTTGCGAAGTATCTCCCGCCGAGACGAGCAGCGAGAAGCCGTTGCTGCTCAGGAAGGGCCGGGAGTTTCCGGTAAGCGACGTCGTCGGCGGACCAAAAGCATCGGAAACCTGCGCACGCGCGGCCTCGGCGTGGTCACCGCCGGGATGGCTCTTCCGGCGATAAAGAATTCGGAGCAGGTCGCCGGTGAGGCTCGGATCGGCTTCGTCACCGGGGCCGTTGATCGTCGGCCCCAAGTTTTCCGGCGGCGTCCAATCGTAATCGGACGAGGTGAGTATTTCGGCAATCGCTGAAGTGCCGGACTTCGGCGAAACACTGGGTGCGGGCTCCGCAGTCGGCTGAGACGAAGCTTTAGGCACGCGGCGGGTGACGTAGATGTCTTGGCCGCCCAGGCCGCCGGGGCGATCGGCGCTGAAGTACGCCGTGCGCCCTTCCGGCGTGATCCACAAGTTCATCGTATGCCCGAAAGGATGGTCAAGCAGCGGTATCGCCCCTTGCCTTCCTTGTGAATTGGTGAACGTCGTATGCCAGCCGCCGCGGTTGCGATAGAAGAGCAGCGTGCGATTGTCGGACAATATCAGTCCGTAATTTTCAAAGTCGCTCGAATTGACATGCGCGCCCGCGCTCGAGGGGGGGCCGAACGATTCGACAAGGGAACTACGCCGGCTGATCCAAAGGTCGCCCTTGGTCGTCGTCGGGTTGCGATCAGAGCTGAAGACAAGACTGAGCCCGTCGGGAGAGAACGTCGGCCTTCGATCCACCATAGGGCCGCTGATCTGCGGACCGAGTTCGAGTTGGTCGCCGAATTCGTCGTTGAGCGTCGCTCTCCTACGAGTGAACAAGTCTTCTTGGTTTCCCGGACCACGCGCCGGGTAGGCCAGCGTCAATCCGTCACCGCTCAGATAAGCTTCCGAGCCGTTGCCCTGGTAAATCGCACGGGGTGTGCCGAAGGGGTCTTGGAGACTCGCGCGCGTCGCTTCGTAGAGATGATTCTGCGCACCCGGTGAGCCTCCCGCGCGCGTAAAGACCATCCGCAATTGATCGTTCGTCAGACTTCGAACGTTCTGATCGCCCGGTCCGTTGATCGTCGGCCCAAGGTTTTCCGGCTCGGTCCACATGTAGTCGGTCGCGTCGAGCACGTTGGTGAATGCCGGTTCGGAAACAGGCGACGGAGTTGAAGCGACCGGCGGTACGGCAGCCGCGCCGGCACCCGATTTCGGCACGCGGCGGGTGACGTAGATGTCACTTCCGCCGAGGCCGCCGGGGAGTGTGGCCGTGAAGAACGCCGTTTGGCCGTCGGCAGCAAACCAAACATCGGGCTGCGACTGAAACGGATGCTCACGGAGCGGCAGTACGGCTTTCGTTCCCGTGGCATTCGTGAAAGTTTGGCACCAGGTTCCGTCGCGGCGGAAGACCAACGTTCGACCGTCGGCAAGTTGCTGGCAAGATTGCTCCCCCGCGTTCGGCGTGCTGATCAAGGCGTCGAGTTTTACGGCCGGCTCGAACGGAGCGATCAACGATTTCCGCCGCGACTGCCAGACGTCGCTCGCCGACGTTCCCGCGGCGCCTGACGAGAAAAGGAGCGTGAGCCCGTCGGGCGACAATCGCGGGTATTTTGCATCTCCCGGCCCGTTGGCCTCAGGCGGTAGAGGTTCGGACGGGCTCCATTTCGCGTCAAAGCTAAGTCGGCGACTCATCTGAATCGATCCGCCTTCGGAAGCGCCGGTAACGGAGACGATGCTCAATCCGTCGCCGCTGATCGAAGCGCCCTTAACATTTAGGCCGGGGAAAGCCGGGCCGAAAGTTGCGACCGCCGAGTCGCGAACCGCTTCGTAACGCTTATCTCCCTTGCGACCGAAGTAGAGACGACATAAGTCGCCGGTAACGCTCGGCTGCTCTTCGTCACCGGGGCCGTTGACGTTCGGACCAAGATTCTCCGGCTCAGTCCAGACATAGTCGGCCGAGTCGAGGATGTCGGCGATCGACATCACTCTAGCGCCCGGCGAAGTGTCGAGAGAAACGGATGCGGCCGCAACGACGGGAGTCTGCCGTACTTCCACGGCTACCCCGGTCGGTGCATTCAACTCCGCGACGACGTTGCCGCTCTTGTCTTTGATCACGACGAAGACGCCGGCGAGTAGCAGGGCGATGCCCACGACGCCCGCGGCGATCAACTTCACCGGCGGCGACTTCTTCCGCACCGCTTTGACTTGCGTCTTCGCCCCGCCTGTCGCGGCCCCGCCGATCGGCGGCAGCGCCCGCGTATGAAGTGCGCTCTTCGGGTCGGTGCCGATCTCAGAAGCGGAGAATGCCGCCGTGGCGTCTACGGCCGTGGAAGTCGCCGGCTTGGCGGCTTGGGCGGCGACCGACGCCGACGAATTCGGCGCGCCCGCCATCGCTTGCATGAACTGCGCCAGTTCGGCGCTCTGTCCCTTGCCGCCGCCGATGCTCGAGCCCATGCCGCCGCCCGTCGCGCCGCCGCCGGCAAACGGCTCCAGCGCCGCGACGACTTCGTCCATCGATTGGTAGCGATCTTGCGGTCGCTTGGCGATCATCTTGTGCAGCACTTGCTCAAGCGGCCACGTCGCGTCGTCGCGCGTCTTCACGAGGCTCGGCAGTTCGGCGTCGCGGTGCTTCATCAGCCGCGAGATCATCGTGTCGCCGTCGTAGAGTTTTTTGGCGGTCAGCAAGAACCAGAGCGTGCAGCCGAGCGAATAGATGTCGCTCCGCCCGTCGGCGTTCTTCGTCTCCGCCGCTTGTTCGGGGCTCATGTAATCAACCGTGCCCATCACCTGCTCGGTCGCCGTGAGGCCGTCGCCGTCTTCGATGCGGGCCAGGCCCATATCGAGAATCTTCACGACTCCCTTCTTATCGAGCAGCAAGTTGGCCGGCTTGATATCGCGATGCACGACGCCCGCGGCATGCGCGAAGGCCAAACCTTTCGCAGCCTGCATGACGTAGCCGACGGCGGCCTCGATCGGCAGCGCGCCGTTTTTCTTGACGAAGTCGGAGAGGTCGCCGCCGTCGACGAACTGCATGACGAGATACTTGACCTTGCCGGCCTCGCCCGAGTCGTAGGCGGTGACGATGTTCGGATGCTCGAGCCGTGCGGCGGCTTCAACTTCGCGCTGGAAGCGCTTCACGGCCGCGTCGTCCTGCATCGCGGCGCTCGACATCACCTTCAGCGCCACGACGCGCTTCATCCGCCGATGTTGGGCCTTATAGACTTTACCCATGCCGCCCGCGCCGATTTCGGCCAGCAGCAGATAGTCGCCCATCACCAGCCCGCCGCCTCGGCCGGCCTGC
>JAEUIN010000107.1 GCA_016793115.1 Planctomycetaceae bacterium | reverse complement strand
GCGATTGCCTTTACGACCGTGCTCGGCACGGTGGCCGGCTTGATCGTCGCCGCCGCCGGCGCCGTGGTGCACGACTTGATGACCGGTTACTTCAAGGTGCAGCTCACCGACCACGAAAAAGTGCGAGCCGGCAAGCTCGGCGCGATCGTCGTCGGGTTGCTGGCGATCGTCTTGGGGATCGTGTTCGAGAAGATGAACGTGACGTTCTTGGTCGGCTGGGCGTTCAGCGTCGCGGCGTCGGCCAACATGCCGTCGCTCGCCATGCTGCTCTTTTGGAAGGGAACGACGCGGCAAGGGATCATCGCCGGCATCTTGGTCGGCATGATCACGTCGCTGGCGTGGGTGCTCCTGAGCGCCGACGCCTACAAAGACGTGTACGGCCTCTCCCCCGACTCGGCCCCGATGCCGTTCAGCCAACCGGGCCTCGTGACGATTCCGCTCGGGTTCGCAACGGTGATCGTCGTCTCGCTGCTGACGCGCAACGCCGGGCCGGTGAAGCAATAACGAACAGATTTCACTACGGAGGCACGGAGGTCGCGGAGAGGGTTGGGAACGAGCGAGGTTTTCTCCGCTTTCCGTATCTTCTCTTTCTCGGAGTTCTCCGTGCCTCGGTGGTGAATAAAATCCGCGCCGCTCGGCTAATCGCGCGGCTTGAAGAGCGGTTCGCCGTATTTGTCGACGCCGAACGTGCCGATGCGTTTCTTGGTTTCCGGCGTCGTGAGAAAGTCGGCGAATTTGCGGGCCGCCGCTTCGTTCAGACCTGGATGCTTCGCCGCGCCGACGACAATCACCGAGTAGCGGTTCACCAGCGCCGGATCGCCTTGATAGAGCAAGTCGAGCTTGAGCTTGGCCTGCTGGCTCAAGTAGGTCCCGCGGTCGGTGAGCGTGTAGGCTTGCTTTTCGTCGGACATCCGCAAGGCGGCGGCCATGCCGAGCCCGGCGCGAACGTACCACGCACCGCTCGGATCGGCCGCGGCCGGATCGAGGCCGGCCGCTTTCCAGAGTGCTCGCTCCTTGACGTGCGTACCGGATTCGTCGCCGCGCGAGACGAACACGGCCTTCTTCTCGGCGATCTTCCGAAGCGCCTCGGCGGCCGACCTGGCCGACTTCACGCCGGCGGGATCGCTCGGCGGGCCGACGAAGACGAAATCGTTTTCCATCAGCGGCTTGCGGACGACGCCGTAGCCTTCGGCCACGAACGCCTCTTCGGCTTCGGGCGAGTGAGCGATGATCACCTCGCCGTCGCCGCGGCGCGCGTTTTCCAAAGCTTGCCCGCTGCCGACGGCGACGACCTTGACCTCGACGCCGCTCTCGGCACGGAACAGCGGCAGCAGCATGTCGAGCAGTCCGGTATCGCGGGGGCTCGTGGTCGTCTGCAGCGTGATCGTCGTCGCCGCGGCGGCGCCTGCGGACCCTTGCGGGGCGGCGCCCGTCGGCGAAGAGTCCTGCGGACCGCAACCGAGCGCCAAGCTCGAAGTCAAAGCGATGAAGATCCGGCCCAACGACGACATGGCGACCTCGGCGGCGATTTGACGAACTCCGGGACTCGGAGACCGTTATATCCGCCGGGTCATAGCGGGGCGAGCGGCTAGTAGATCATCTTCCCGGCCAGGAAGTCGGCCGTCCTTCGGTCGGAGGACAGTGCAAAGAAGGTTTCGACCGGGGAAGTCTCCACGACCGCGCCGTCGAGCAGTAAACAGGCCTTTTTTGCGGTGCGCCGGGCCTGGAACAGATTGTGGGTCGCCCAGACGACCGCCGGGGCGAGTTTTTCCGTAGAGGCTCCGATCGAACGTTCGACCAAGGCGACCCGAGCCGGATCGAGATTGGCCGTCGGCTCGTCGAGCAGCAGCACGCTCGGCTCTGTGGCCAAGGCCCTCGCCAAGGCCGTGAGCTGGGTCTGCCCGCCGGAAAGGGTGCGGGCCGACTGCTCGGCGAGCTTATCGAGTTCGAGCGACTTCAAAAGCTCGTCGACGACGCCGTCGCACGCGAGACCGCGAATCCGCCGGCCGTATTCGACGTTGTAGCGGACCGACCCGCGGAGGAGCAGCGGCGTCTGCGGCACCCAAGCGATGCGGCGGCGGAGAGCGTCGTCGCCGGCGGCGCCGAAAGGGATGCCGTCGAGGGCGACGGTGCCCTGGTCGGCGGAAACGAGCCCCGCGAGCAGCCGCAAGAGCGTGCTCTTACCCGACCCGGTCGGCCCGACCAGCGCCAGCGTTTCGCCGGCGGCGACGTCGAGGGAATCGACGGCGAGCTGAAACGACTCGCTCAAACGCTTCGAGAGGCCGCGGGCCGAGAGCCGCGCGCCGGATTTGCAGTCGGTCATGCCGCCGACCGCGGTTGCAGCCGCAGCACCAACAGATTGACGGCCAGTGCGAGCGAGAGGAGGACGCCGCCGAGCGCAAGCGCCGCACCGAACTCGCCGCGACCGGTTTCCAGCATCACTGCGGTCGTCAGTACCCGGGTATGCCCCTCGACGTTGCCGCCGACCATGAGCACCGCGCCGACCTCGGACAGACTACGGCCGAACGCCGTGGCCACGGCCAGCACGACTCCGCTCCGTGCTTCGCGCAGCACGGCCCGCCGCACTTGGGCGGCGGTGGCCCCCAGGCCGCGGAGTTGCAACCCCAGTTCGGGCGGGACGGCGGCGACGGCCGCGGCCGTGATTCCGACGACGAACGGCAGGGCCAAGATCGTCTGCGCGATCACCATGGCCTGAGAAGTATAGAGCCAACCGAGAGCACCGAGCGGCCCACTGCGCGAGAGCAGTAAATAGACCAAGAGGCCGACGACGACGGGCGGCAAGGCCATCCCGGTATGGACGCCGGCCGCGACGAGCCATCGTCCGCGAAAGTGCGCCAGCCCGAGCCACGCCCCGAGCGGCAGCCCGAAGAGCGCGGCCAAGGCGACGGACATGGTCGAAACGCGGAGCGAGAGCCAAGCGACGTCGCCCAGATCACTCATCGCCGTGCTTGCTCCAGACCGGCCGATGTCGCGGGAGTTCGGCTTTGAAGTCGCCGAGGCTGTTCCAATTCAGCGGCTTGGCCAGATCGACCTCGGCCGTGACGACGGTGCCGAAGTCTTCGGCCGCGACCAGCGCCTTGCCCTCATGGTCGTAAACCGCGGTGCGCATCCAATTCGCCGTCGAGTTGCCGTAGGTGCTGCTCACCACATAGACATGGTTTTCACAGGCCCGCGCCTGGGCTAAGAGCGGATTGCAGCCCCAAACCGGCCAAGCGATGATTTCCGCGCCGTTGTTCGAAAGCTGCCGCGCGACTTCGGGGAAGAACCCGTCGTAGCAGACCATCAGGCCGATCTTACCGATCTGCGTGTCGAACACCGGGTAGTCTGAGCCTGGCGCGACGCCGGCGGCAAATTCGTCGCGCGGCAAAGCGACCTTGCGATACTTGCCGATGAGCTTGCCGTCGGGGCCGAGCAACACGGCGACGTTGTAGATCAGGTGCTCCGCTCGTTCATACAGTCCGACGACGATGTGCAATTTGTGTTGCTTGGCGAGCGCGGCGAAGTAGTCGGTCGACGGGCCGGGTATCGGCTCGGCGACGTCTTCATAATTGCTACCGCGCATGCCGGCATAAGTGATCGTTTCGCCGAGAACGACGAGATCGGCCTTTTGCTGCGCCGCCTCGGCGATGAGCGGCGCAAACTGCTCGCAAACCTCGGCCGGAGTCTTGCTCGGCTTGGGCAGGTAGTGAATCGCCGCGAGCCGTACCTTGCGCGGCGGCGGTGCGGTCGTCTCCGCAAACTCCACTTCGGAGTAGCTCACTTTGCCGCAGGGCGCCCATTGCAGGTGCAGTTCGACCAGCGCGTTGGTCGCGGCCTTCGGCGCTTGAAAAACTCCGGCGACTTCGCACCAACCGGCCTTGTCGATCGGGCCGTCTTGCGGGTGTTCGGCCTCGGCATTGCCGGCCGACTGCGGGGCGTAGCCGTTGCCGGGCGGAGCGTCGCGACGAACCTTGTTGCCCTTGTCATCCGTCCACACGATACGAACCAAAGAGCTCCGGCGCGGGACGGCGACGTTTTCGGCCTTACGAACGCAATGAAACCGGTACCACGTGCCGCCCGCGACGGGAAACGCTTGCTTCCAATAGCCGTCGAGCCCCTCGCGGCCGTCGTGCTCAATAGTAAGCGATGTATAACCGCGCGGGCCGATTCCGCGGCCGAACTTCGGTTTCAACTCGTCGCGCGGCGAAGCCGGCTGCCACAAGGCGTCTTGCTCGGGTCGAGGTTCGCTCGCGCCGACGGCTCCGATCGACGAAGCTAGGCCGCCGCACAACGCCAACCAAACGGTGCATCGAAACATCGCCAAGGTCCCCGGGTATCGCCACAAATCCGACTTAACACCGTCGCGGCGCGACGGCATTTCGAACCGACTCGATCAGTTTGCGGTATGGATCGGCCGTCGGCAACGAAGAAAGCCCCGGAGACGACCATCTCCGGGGCTATTCTTGACGTTGCGAATCGATCGCCGAAGCGGGAAGAATGCCGCTAAAAGGGACGATACCCGGCCGGTGCGACGACGCGATTGAGAAAACGAACCGTGTTGCCGTAGAAGTGGCCGGGGCGGTAGGGACGCTCCGTAATCGGCATGGCGCGGATCGTGGCGCGCTGAGCCGGGGTATAGGCGCTCGCCTGATGACCGAAGGCGACGGCGACGAGCACGACCGTAGCGGTGACGACGTTCTTGAGCATGGCGGAAATTCTCACGTCTGACGTTTTTCCCGGCTTCGAGATAAGCAATACCGTGGCGGATGCCGGGGGACCGACCGCCTTTTGGGATCGGCCAACGACATCACAAATCTCGTGCCGACGAATGCCGGGCGGCGCTTATCGTCGCAAGCGTTGCGATTTAATCCCGCGAGTGAGCGGTGCCTAGCGCGAAAACTTGGGAAAGCTTCTAGCGCAGGTCAGCCGGCGACCAATGGGGTGCGCGAAAAGCGAGCGCCCAAGATGACGGTGAAGTAAGGGTCGCCGCTTCGAATGATACGAAGCTTACGTCGATTAACCGCTGAAGGCGGTCGCGATCAGCGTGATGTTTTGACCGCCGAAACCGAAGCTATTCGACAGCGCGGTGTCGCACTTCGCCTTGCGTGCGGCGTTCGGAATGTAATCCAAATCGCAGTTCGGGTCGGGCGTCTCGTAGTTCATCGTCGGCGGCAAAACTTTGTCGCGAATTGCGAGCAAGCACACAATCAGTTCCGTCGCACCGGCCGCGGCGATGAGGTGGCCCATCATGCTCTTCGTACTCGACACCGGAATCTTGTAGGCCCGCTCACCGAACGTCTGCTTGATGGCGAGCGTTTCGACTTTATCGTTGACCTCGGTGCTGGTGCCGTGGGCGTTGATATAGTCGACGTCGTCGATATTCTTGCCGGCGTCTTTAAGCGCCATCTTAATGCAGCTGATGGCACCGCGCCCTTCCGGATGCGTGTCCGTGATGCGGAACGCATCGGCCGTCGATCCGTAACCGGCGATTTCGCCGTAAATCTTCGCACCGCGGGCTTTGGCGTGTTCGAGTTCTTCTAAGACCAACATCCCGGAGCCTTCGCCGAGCACGAAGCCGTCGCGGTTCATATCAAAGGGGCGTGAAGCCTTGGCAGGCTCTTCGTTGTGCGTGCTAAGAGCGGTGAGCAAATTGAATCCGGTGACGCCGAACGGATGAATCATGCTGTGGGTGCCGCCGGAAAGCATCACATCGGCGTCGCCGCGACGGATCATCTCCACGGCCTCGCCCACCGCCTGGCTGCTGGCGGCGCAGGCCGTGAGGCAATTCACGTTCGGCCCCTGGGCGTTAAACAACGCGGCCATGTGGCCCGCCGGCATATTCGGCTCCTGCTCCAGTTCGGCGATCGGGTGCAACACTTCCAGGCCGACTTGCGTAAACTTCGCGACGTCGAAACCTTCGCCGTTAGGCATCGCCGCGAGCATCATCTTCGTAAAGCGATCAAAATCCTGCGGACCTTCGCCGCTACCGAGATAGACGCCGAAGCGGGTCGGATCGAGCGGTTTGTCCAACACGCCCGAATCGCGCACGGCTTGCTTCGCCGCGCCGACGGCGAACCGCGTGTGGCGCGCTTGATATTTCCACCTCTCCGGGTCTTCGCCGACCGTGTTGAGATCGAAGTTGCGGACTTCGGCGGAAATCTTCGTCGGAAAGTTCGAAGCGTCGAAGATCGTGGTCTTGCCGATGCCGGTGTCGCCGCGCAGCAAGGCCTTCCACATGGTTTCCACGTCGTTCCCCACGGGGGTAACGCAACCAATGCCGGTGACGACGACTCGACGACGCATGACGAATTCCTCGGAAGCGATGAAGTATGAGCGATGAACGATGAGCGGCGAATACGTTTCCGCGCTCATCGCTCCGCGTTCATCGTTTAACTACCTGCGGCTTTCAATTCTTCTTCTAGTTTCAATAGGCCCGCCGGCTCGGTGAGCCGACTGCCGTCGGGCTTGCGACCGACGTCGAACACGCCCAGCAGCTTGAGCGTGAAAACGAAGTTCTTTGGCTCAAACAGCGACTTCGTGCGGTCGTCGTCGCTCAGATGCGCGAACACGACCTCGAGTTCGGCCTGCACGCGATCGCCGACATTCGACGTCGCGGTGACCATCGCGCCGTCGTCTTTGATGTAGTCGACGACGGTCTCGTAGCGGAGCGTGTCGCCGGGAACGACCGGAAAATGGAACACGGCTTTCGGCACCTTGGCGAGCACCACCTTCTTTTCAAAGGCGTGATACTCGCCCACCAAGAGGCCGCCGGTTTGCGCGATTCCCTCGGTGATGAGAGAGTTCGGCATGACCGGCCGACCGGGAAAATGGTCGTGGAGGTGCTCTTCGGCAAGCGAAACGTTCTTAATCGCGACGGCCCGCTTGCCGCTTTCGAATTCCAAAAACCGATCGATCCAAATCCAACGCATGACGACTCCTAAAGCCGGAACGCAAAACGCAAAAGTCAAAACCGGCGGGCGTTTTGACTTTTGCCTCTTGGCTTTTTCGTTTACTTGGGGAGCTTCGTTTCGACGAACCGCACCATGTCTTGCACGGTGAGCAGCGTGCCGAAATCCTTGACGTTCGGATTCGACGCAAACTTGTCGAGATTCACGAAGGGCATCCGCTTGCGGAGTTCGGCGATGCCCGCTTCGGTCACCTTACCGTTGGCGACGTATTCGGTGCTGGTGAGCACGTCTTCGGGGAAGAGTTCGCCGCGGCTGATCTTGATGTCGAACGACTTCTCGAGGCGGAACACGATGTCGAGAAAGTCGATCGATTCGGCGCCCAGGTCTCCGACGAGCGTGGCTTCGGGGGTGACTTCATCTTCGTCGACGCCCAACGCTTCGCACAGCACGCTCTGCACCTTCTCGAAGACCTCATTCTGCGACGGCATAACTCAATTCTCCAGTAAGAGCCTAACCGCGACCAGCGCGCACGCACCCTCGGAGAGACGGCACGACCGTCGACGCCGCGACGCGTCGCGGCGAAAGTCGCGTACCGACAAAAACCCCGAGCCGCGGTCGCGCGGACCGACGGCGTTCCCAAAAACAAATACAAACACAATTCCGCACGCCTGCGCCGAACGGGCTCGCGAGCATCGTGTTACCCTGGCCGGTCGTCTACCCAACGACCGGCCCACGATGTTCACCGCACCACGTTCGAATTACCCATTCGCAGCGTTCGGTTCAGTCACTCAGTCAATCCGGACAGTTCTTAACCCGTAGCCACGGCCTGAGGCCGCCACAGCAGCGCGAACAACTCGCGCATCTTGTGTCGCACCACGCCGTCGGTCACTTCTTTCGTCGGATCGTCGGCCGCCAAGTTATATCGTTCCAGCACCAAGCGGGCCGAGACGGTTTGCACGTCGCCGACCATGCCTTGGGCCTTTAGTTTCGTCGTGCATTCGTCTTGGCCGATGATCTCGGCCGTGACGATCAATTGCTGGCCCGGTTCCACGAAGTTGGCGTACTTCACGTTACGGGCTTCTTTCAACGTCACCTGACTATTCGCGAAATCTTCCGAAGCGCGAATCAGCCAAGCGCTCGCCTGAGTCATCGCTTCGAGCATGAACACGCCGGGCATCACCGGGAAGCCCGGGAAGTGATCGGCCAAATACTCTTCCGCGAGCGACAAGTTCTTGAGCGCAACGATCTTCGAACCCGGCGTGAGTTCGATGACTTTATCGATCAGCGTAAACCGCATTGCGATTGCTACTCAGGTGACCGGGCGGCCGATAGTGCTGCGCGAAAAGTTGATGACCCTAAGGCTTTCCCACGATGCAGTCGTGAGAAAACCGGCAAGTCCGGCAAAGTTATCGGAAATCGAAGCTTCTGAGTATAGCCGTTTCAGGATCGGCGACAATCGACCGAGCTGCGCTGCCAAGCGGCGCTTAACCCTATACCATCCAAGCGATTGCGCGCTGCGAGGTCCTCCGCATCTGCACGCCGAAGCACCAAAAATTACGGCGAATCAAGCTGATCTAGGGCGAGGAAGCGTCTGCCGGCTAGAATTCCGCCCCGTTTTGCTTAGAGCTCCCAACACCATTTCAACCGGCGTCGATTCCGTATTTCGGCGCGGTCGAAGATCCTGAACGGATCCGCGGCATGGTCCAAGCCGGCCCCATTCAGCAACGCCCGCCTCGGCTACTTTGGGCCGTGCTTTTGTCGGTGGCGCTCGCCGTCCGGATCGCCGCTGTGATCCTACTTCTTCCGAAAAGCATCGCGGTCACGGGGCCGCTGACCTATGAACACGGGGCGATTGCCGAAAACTTGTTGGCAGGCAGGGGCTTTTCCGTTTGGTATCTGGGAACCGAGGGACCGACCTCGCAGCAAGCGCCGTGGGTGCCGTTCGTTTTGGCCGGTTGTTATGCCGCATTTGGCGTCGGCAGCCCGGCTGCATTAGTCGCATACCAACTGCTTCAATGCCTAGCCGGAGTCGGGTTGGTCGCCGCGACCGTGCGGCTGACTTGGAGCCTTGTTCCCGAACACCGGGGGTGTGGATGGATCGCCGGCTGCCTAGCGGCTCTCTTTCCACCACACATTTATATGGTGACGCACGTGCAGGCCGCACCGTGGGCCGCGCTCGGGCTCACGATGCTACTGGCCGCAGCCTGCAACCGGTCGGCGCCGCTCACTTGGCGGCGCACGTTTACGCTTGGGGCCTTGAGCGGTTGGCTGCTGCTCGTCGATCCAATCTTGGTACTTGCGATGCCCATCGTAGGGCTAGCGCTGCTCGTAAATGCGGACGTCAAGCCAACCGGCGATCGTTCGACGCGGACACTCCTGCACCGCTGCATCCGCCCCACCGTGATCGGGCTCACGACGCTGCTGGTCATTGCGCCGTGGCTCGCTCGCAATTTTGTGGTGCACGGTGAATTTGTCTTTGTTAAGGCATCATTCGGCTATGCCCTGTGGCAGGGCAACAACGAACTGAGCTACGGCACGGACAAGATCCCCAAGCGGTCGGCGGCCGAGATCGCATCCGAACACGACGGTTCGCTCGGGGCGCGAAATGCCGCACTTTGGGAAGCGCGTCACGAAACGATTTACATCGACGACATCTTGCTTAAACCGAACGGCTATCGGGAACTGATCGGATTGAGCGAGCCGGCCCGATCGCGCGTGCTGGGAGAAAAAGCCAAACAGTGGATCATGGACCATCCGGGCGACTATGTACGGCTATCTCTGCAACGATTGCGGTACTTCCTGCTTTGGGACGCGACCAACCCGAAAGCGGCCCACCCGATCTACCGAGGCTCTTCGATCTTTTGGCTCACACTAGCCTTCATTGGGCTTATCGCGGCCCTGCCGCGCCGGCGGCGATTGTGGCCGACGATCGCCGTTTTTGCGGTGATTACGGCGTTTCATGCACTCACCATCACATCGGCCCGGTTTCGCATTCCGTTGGAGCCGTTAGGATTCGCATGGGGAGCGATTGGGTTCGGACCCGCCGTCCGCAGTATCGGATTGCGAGTCGTCGCGGCGTGGCGATCGGCTCTCGAAGAAACTCCCCCTGCCGTCTCGGAACGTGTGCCGCTGCGCGGACCTCACCGGCGGCGATCGCGAGCCGATTTGCCCGAGAGAACAAAGCGGCACTAACGTCGCCTCGAATCATCGTGGAGACCACAGGCGTGTTGCTTTTTGTCAACGTGCGCCCTGACGACAAAACGGGCTTTCCACACGCTATTTTCCCCGTTTCGCGGTGAATCCCACTCCGCGAGACGGCTGCCTGTCGCGCTCGGCATCGGAAATGCCTTGATCGTTCGCCGTCGTTCCGGCGTGCTCAACGGCATGCCGATATCGTGTCACTCACTCGCAGCGTCCGTGAGGCTCGTGGTCGTGCAATCGAGCGAACTTGTCGAACTGGCCGCCGTCGTTTCGCGCCGCGGCCCTTCGTTGCTGGCCGGGTCCGATCCTCAGAAAGTGGCCGGCATCGAAGACTACTGGGCCGTGTCAAAATGCCGTTTTGAACGATGGAATCGCGCTCTTGGACGTATGCGCCGAACTGAGGAGCCTGTCTTCGATATTTACCCGGGCACCGTGCGCGGACTGTTTGAAGAGATGCTGGGCAGCGAAGTTTTGACGCGAATTTGGACGGCGACCGTCACCGCCTACGATCGACTTCATGAAGCCGACGACAACGAGATCGTCGTTCGCAGCGTCTTTATCGGCCACCTCGAAATGCGACAACGCTTGCTGCAGGCGCTTTGGCAAGGAAACGGCTTCGAATCTTCCGACGCCGTCGCTCTAAACCGTTTGCGTCGCCGCGCCGAACTCTGGACCGATATGCTGTTAGCCCCGTTGGCGCTCGGCCATTCCGTCGACGAGTTCGCTTTCGAATCCGAACGCTTACGCCAGTTTAAACGGGAGCTGGATCCGGCCACGGCGACGCTCGCCTCCAACGCCGCCGACCGGGCCGCACTACTTGAGACCTCGATTCGTTCGGCGATCGGCCTCGCCTTCAACGCCCGCTCACCCAATGCCGACCTCAATGCGCAGCTTGCCGCATCGATCATCCGAGCATTTGCCGCCGACCAATTCGACGACTGCGGCGTGCTCCGTTCCCTGTGGATGATGCGCCTTGCTTCGACGGCAGATGATACCCAACGGTTGCTTGACGAACTGTTCCGCCAAGAAACCGTCCGGCCGGGGACCACAACGCACGTACGACGTTTTGGATAATCCGTCGCCAGGACCATAACTCCTTACCTTAGAAAGAACGGACCACGATGTTTGATCACGCGAACACCCGCTAAGTTGAATTGATTTTAACCCCTGGGCAAACTAGGCTGACACGGAGAGCACAGGAAAGGGAGTCCCTCGTGGCATTTTGGCGGCGGCTTTTCACTGCGTTGATTGTTTCCACCGCTGCAGCGGCCAATGGATCAGCGGCCGAATTCTACGGCTGGGAAGCAATGCGCGTCATCGCAGTTGAAGGTCAGCCGGAACGGATGTTCGCGGCCGATCTGCATGGCGACGGCCGCGAAGAGTTGGTCGTCGTCAACACACGCCAATCGCGACTTGACCTCTATCGCTGGCTGCCCCCCAGCGAACGGAAGCCGACTTTAGCCGGCGACCCCGACCGTCCGAATGACTTGCCGCTGGCGCCGGATTGGACGCACACGGAAATCCCGCTCGATGATCTACCCGCCGATGCCGCCGCCGCGGATCTCGATCGCGATGGCCGGCCGGAGTTGCTTGTCCTGACCGGGCCGGCGCTCAAAGTGTCGGCGTATCATCTCGACTCCGACAATCGATGGCGGCGCCGCAACCACTGGGATTTGCTTACCGCGCAACTTGCCGGACGCGGCCGACTCATGCTTGTCCGCGAGACCGCGGCGGGTAAGCGCGAGTTGCTCGTCAGTTGCGACCAAGGTATTCAAATCGTTCCAGTCGACAACGGAGGCCGTGCCGCGTGGTTTCATCCGCGGGAAAACCCCGGCCGTATGGATTGGCGTATCGTCGACCTCGACGGCGACGGCGACGAGGATTTGCTCGAATGGACTTCAAAAACAACTCAAAGCGTGCGTTGGTACGAGTGCGACGACGGCGCGTTACGACCCGCTCAGGCCTTGCATGACCAAGCGGTCCAACAAGTCGGCTGCCTTTCCGGCGGCAAATCGCCGGCGGAAATTCTTTGTTTGGGTTCTTCGCAGTCAGGTCTCGTACGGCGCTATCAGTTAGCACGCGGCGAAGAATCGTCGTACGGTCGTCGCGCCACGCTTCCGGTCGCAGCCGGCACCAGCGCCCCGTGGTGCGGCATCCAACTCGACGGTGCCGCGGCCCTCGCCGCCGTCGATCCGACCGAGCCGAAAATCCGCACGTATCGGCTCGTCGACGATCAATGGGGAGCGGAAGAAAGCTACCCGACGCTCGGCGGAATTCGCGAACTCGCCGCTCCTTTTGCGCGTCCCGGATCACTGCTGCTTTGGGTGCGCGACGCCAACGACCTTTACGAAACAAGATGGGAAATGGGCCGCCTGACGTTTCCTAAACCGTTGGCAAAATCGACGGATACGGCGGACCGGCGAATCGTGGCGCTCGACACCGTCGATGATACCGTCTGGTGGGCGCAACGCGTCGGCGAGCACGTCGATCTCTACGTCTGGCCGGCGGACGCCAAGGAACCGGAGCGGACTCGCTTTGAAAAAGTCGGGGCGAAAACCGAGCGAGTCCTGTGGATCGGCGGTAAACGGCTCCTCGTGCAACAAGCCTACTCAAGCGCGGCAAAATTAGTCGCGATCGAAAAAGAAAAGGTCGTCATCTCCGAACCGGCGCAGTTGGCGAAAATCAATTTTGCGGAATACAAGCTCTATCGAGACGGCGGCAAGTTGCGACTCGGACGTCTTACCGAAGGCGTTCTGCAATGGCTCGATGAGAACCTTTTGCCGCTCGATCAGACCATGCTGCCGGACGGGCAGAAGCTCGCGGGCTACGTGCCGACCGCAGGCGGAGAAGCGATCGCGCTGGAGCAGGGAGGTCACTTCTTGCACCGTCTCAAACTCGACTCCGCCGGTATCGCGCGGACGACGCTGAGCGTCAAGCTCTCGGGCGGCGTCGCCTTAAGACAGGATCGCGTGCTCGGACTATTTCTGATCGACGGCGATCGCATCGTACGCTTGTCGCCGGGCAAGCCGTGGGAACTGAAACTCATCGACACGATCGACGGACGACAAGGACGGCCGAGCGGCGTAAAGGAATCGACGATCCATCGCTTCCTGATCGCCGACCTGACCGGCAACAAGCTCGACGACCTGCTGCTATGCGACGACCGACGACACCAAATCACCGTGCTGCAACGACGGGACGGGGAACTGCGCGACATCGTCAGTTGGCAGGTGTTTGAAGATCAAGCCTATCCCTACGGCGAAGAAAAAAGCAGCGTGCCGGTGGCCGAGCCGCGAAGCGTCGCGGCGTTCGACGCCGACGCGGACGGAAATGCCGACTTGGCTTTGTTGTGCCAGGACCGGTTGCTCATCTATTTGGGGCGGGAGGGGAAGCCGTGAGCCGGAAACTCTTCATCGCACCGCTGATCGCCTTGCTGCTGATCGTCGCCCCGCCGCATACGTCCCAAGCCGTGGAACAGGCCACGGTCACGCTGGTCGGCGGGTCAAAGATCACCGCTCCGCTGCTTCGGCAAAACGACGAGGGTGTCGTCCTGGACCTCAGTTATGACGTGATGCATATCCCCGCGAAACGGCTGCTGCACGTCGAAAAAGTTCCGTCCGGAGGGCCCACGAAAGCGACGACGACATCGTCCACGTCGCCGACCGAACCGCAATCGGATATCGGTCCCCTGTTTACGACCGGACGGCTTGAGGCCGCCGACGTTCCCGAGTTGGTTCGTCGCCATGGAGACGCCGTGGTGATGATTAAGAATGCGGCGGGCCGCGGCAGCGGATTTCTGATCAGCAAGCAAGGCCATCTGATCACCAATTATCACGTCGTCGAGGGCCACACCCGAATTCAAGTCGAACTTTTTCGGCGAACGCCGCAGGGATACGAGAAGCATGACTTGCGTCGCGTCAAGATTATCGCCTTGCATCCGCTGCGCGACGTCGCGCTGTTGCAACTCGATCCCAAAGAACTCGCCGGCGAACTGCCGGCGCCGATCGTCATCAACGAGCGCGACGACCTGCACGTCGGCGATTTGATCTTCGCCGTCGGCAATCCGCTCGGCCTCGAGCGGACCGTGACGCAAGGCATCGTCAGTTCAACGACTCGCCGCATGGGTAACCTGCGGATGATCCAGACCGACGCGGCGATCAATCCCGGCAACAGCGGCGGTCCGCTCTTCAACGCGCGGGGCGAAGTCGTGGGAGTCGTGTGCGCAGGCGCCACCTCCTTCGACGGCTTAGCGTTCGGCGTTCCTGCGGCCGACTTGATCGATTTTTTGGTCCACCGTGAGACGTATCTCTACGATCCGGCGCAGCCGCTCAACGGCGTGACTTACTTGCAACCGCCGTTTCGCAAGCCGCCCACCCCCGTCGCGGCGGGCGATCAAGTCACCGGCAAATCGCCGCCGAAGGCCGGCGACCGCACAACGGCGAGTTCGAAGCCGGCGACGTCGGGCAAGCCCACCGACGAGAAAGGCGGCAATGTCGACAAACCGGGGACGGCGGCCGCACCGGCGACCGGGGCCAAGCCGCCTGCGGTGGATCAACCGGTCCCGGCAAAGAAGCCGCCCACTCCCGACTCGAGCGGCTCTCCGAAGAAGTAACGCCTCTCGGGACAACCTCGCGCAAGTGACCGTCTCAGAGTTTCTTCCGCCGTTTCGGACCAACGAACCGGCTCGACTCTGCTAGGATTTGCGGCGAGCATCAGTTTGTCAGGGAGGAAGAGTCGCCATGATCGAGCATCCGCATCGCCGCGTTTTGTCTGTCGCCGCCGCGCGTTTCGTCGTCGCGGCGATTCTCATCGGCTGGCACGCCGCGCCGGTCACGGCTCAGAAGCCCGTCTGGCAGACGATACCCGACGACGCGTTGTTCGTCGTCCGCGTGCCGGCGCCGCGCGAATTCTATGACGCCCTTAAAACACGCACAAAACTGGGCGCCGTCGCCTTCGATGAGCGTCGATTGAACGCCCTCAAGGACGTGATCGTCGAGGATTCCAAAGACGACTTCGAAATTTTGGCGACGCAATTCGCCAAAATTGGATTGGAGACCGAAGACGTCTTGGCGCTCGCGGCGGGAGAAATCGGCTACGCCGGGTTAGCCCGCGAATCAGACGATGGGAAATCGTCGTATTTCGGTCTGGGCTGGTGCGAATGCGGTGAGGAAGCCGCGAGGCGCTGGCTTGCCGCTCTCGACAAATCGCTGGCGGATCAAAGCGACGCCAAGTTTCCGATTCGACGAGAAGATGTCGAACTCGGAGGCGTCGCCGTGCGGCATCTCGTCGCGCCCCATCTCAACACCGACGATCGGCAATTCGGCATCAACCTTGAAGCACGCAACGGCCAGATCGACATTTTCAAGAAAGACGGCGAAGCGGAAAAGCCGGAGTCCGCTCGGAACGACAAACCGGTCGTCGTCACCGGCTGCGTTCACCTTCTCATCGGGCGCTTTCAGAACAAGCTTCTGGCTCTCCACACGATGCCGCAAATCGCTTCCGGCGACGAGCCGGACGCCGAAACGCTCGCCCAACTCGAACGCTCGACCGGAGACGCGGCACGCGCCGCGATGGCCGGGTGGCTAGAAGCGCAAACCGGCGGCGGTGAAGGCGTCGTGCAGCGCTGGCTCCAGACTCCCGGCCTGGTCGACGCCCTGCCGGAAGGAGTTCCCGCCCTCGAGATTATCGGCGATTTGAAGAGGGCGATCGCACAACTTGGCGCCCCCTCCGCGCCCGAGCAGCGACAACTCTTGGAAGCTCTCGGGCTCGACGGCGTCGGCCCGGCGGGCTATCGCATCGCACTCGACGGTACGACTTTGCGGAGCGGAACGTTCTTCTCCGTGCCGGAGCCGCGGCGAGGCGTCCTTGCCGTCCTCAACGAAGCCATGCCGCTGCCGCCGCAACCTGCCGATTGGGTCGCCGACGACGTCCTCGGCTACCAACATCTCAGCCTCGATTTCGGCAAAACCTATCGGCAAGTCACCGACGTGCTCCGTCGCAACTCGCCGGAAGCCGAGAAATCGATCGCGAACATCGAGGCGCAAGTCCAAGACTTCCTCCAAACCGACGTCGTCTCCCTGCTCTCTTCGCTGGGCGACAAACACATGCTGGTCAGCTATCTGCCCAGCGACGCCGCCGCCGCGAAGGAAGACCAACCGCAGCAGAACAATATCGCGTTTGTGTGGCGGATCACCGACGAAGCCCTGTGGAAGCGCTTGCTGCAGATGGCGGCGCTCGTCGCCGGGCAGCAAGTGAAGCAGGAGCAGGGCTTCAGCGGCTTGCGTCACGAAACGCCGCAATTCAGCGGCGGCTGGTTCATCGGCGACGGCACCATGGTCCTCGCTTTCGGCAAAGAGGTGACCGAAAAGACGTTGGCGATGCTGCGCCGTCCCCCCGCCTTGGGCGATTCCTTGGCCGGTAGTCCGCAAGCTCGGCGGGCCACGGAGCTCATTTCCGCTCGCAATGCCGTGACCTACGAAATCACTAACGGTTCTTCGGCGCTCCACTTTATGAACCAGGCCGCGGCGCAAATGCTTGCCGAGACGAGCGACCCGGCGCTGAAGCGGCTCAAGGAGGCTTGGCCGACTGAGGAGGAAATGAAGGACTTGGTGGGAGTCAGCGCCGCGGCAACTTACGTCGACCAGCACGGTCTGACCCACCGTAGCGTCTCGGAGCTCCCCGCCCCTTAACCAGCCGCGTCGAGCGTTTCCTCCGACTGTTCTCCGACCCGCAATTCTCAAACGCCTATTTTCACGGCGTTTCGCTCCGTTTCGATCGGAGCCTCTACGCGATCTTTCACTCGCACATCTCCGGCCCCTTTTTTAATAGTGTTTTTACACTACTTCAAAGCTGCCCGTGGATTCCTCGAAAAAGTCAAAAAAGTTGAAATAGGCAAAGTTGACATAATCCCACCGGGCAACTATTTGTGTTAAAGAAGTCAATTTGAGGGTTATGCGGTGTTTGCGGAAAACATGCAAAACCACGGTTGATTCGGCTCGCCTTGCTAGGTCCGCACAACTTGGCAAGCGAAGTTCGGCAGGGTTCGTGGGTCGCAGCGACGGGGTGAGAGCCGCCGCAACGACCAAGCCGGCTCGGGAATCGGCACTACTCCCGTCCTGGTTCGCTCAAACCCGTCCAGCTTCGTCCGAGCCCGGCTGCGTTCGCTTGAGAGAGAGAGACACGCGAGAGAGCTTCCCGCCTCCGCCGGCGTCGGTTACACGCCGGTTCGTCTTCCGCCTCTCGGCCTGCGCCCCGTCGACGTGTGTCGTTCGGAGCCCTTCCCACGGTGGGCCCGTCATCCAACTCGGCCGCTTAGTTTCGCCAAGCGGCTCGTTGATGACAAGCGTGACGGAAACTCTCGCCTGCACCCCGGCACGGGTGACTCGCGAGCGTCGTTCACGCCGTGTTTGCGAACCGTCGTCGAGCGGTCGGCGACGGGTGGTTTCGTCGACGCCCCGTCCATTTCGGCGGGCGTTCTGTGCGACTTTGTTATTTCAGAAAGAGAGAGAGAGAAATGAAGACCATGCAACGTTTGTGGAATGAAGAGACGGGTGCCATCCTGTCGGCCGAAGTGATGCTCGTCGCTTCGATCCTCGTGATCGGCGTCGTCGCCGGTCTCGCCAGCCTCCGCGACTCGGTCGTCACCGAACTCGCCGACTTGGCCCAAGCTTTGGCCAACGTCAACCAGTCGTACAGCTACAGCGGCGTCCGCGGTCACCACGTGTTCAACGGCGGCGGTCAGTTCGTCGACAACACCGACTTCTGCGACGTCGCCAGCCTGACGGTCTTCCAATCGGCCAAGTGCGTCGTCATCTGCGCGACCCCGGCCGCTCCGGTCGGCACCGACGGCACCAGCACGCAGTAAGCCCTTCGTTCGTCGCGGCCTAGGCCTCGAGCCTCGGCCGGCGGCGAACGCAGAAATCGGCGCGCGGTCGGCGGCGGATATCCCCGCCGCCGACCCGCCCGAGTTCCTTCCCCGCCCCCCTCGGCCCGCCGCGGTTCGCGCGGTCGGCCGAAGCGGCCGGAGAAGGTTCGGGTTCGCCCGCCAAGTCGGCGGCGAACGATCCGTTTCGGCGGCGCTTCTTGGAAAGCGTCGGTTTTTTGTTTCCCTCACGAGAGAGAGAGAGTAGTGCTATGAAGATCATGCAACGTTTGTGGAATGAAGAGACGGGTGCCATCCTGTCGGCCGAAGTGATGCTCGTCGCTTCGATCCTCGTGATCGGCGTCGTCGCCGGTCTCGCCAGCCTCCGCGACTCGGTCGTCACCGA
>JAEUIN010000098.1 GCA_016793115.1 Planctomycetaceae bacterium | reverse complement strand
ATTTTCCATAAGCGCGGCATGGCGACGGCGACGAACGTCAAGACCGGGCATACGCTGAAGCCCGGCGCGTTCGGCGACTCGATCGACGACATCGCCCCGGACGAAGACCCGCGCCTGCGCCTGGCCGATTGGATGAGTTCGCCCCAGAACCCGTTCTTCGCGAAGGCCCTGGTGAATCGCTACTGGAAACACTTCTTCCAGCGCGGCCTGATCGAACCGGAGGACGACATTCGCGACAGCAATCCGCCGTCGAATCCCGAGTTGCTGGCGGCGCTGGAGAAGCATTTCGTCGAGAGCGGCTTCGACCTCAAGGAACTGGTCCGAGCGCTGACTTGCTCCACCGCTTACCAACTCAGCGCCCAACCGAACGCCGACAACTTAGCCGATCGACAGAACTTCTCGCGCTACTATCCGCGCCGCTTGCAAGCCGAAGTGTTGCTCGACGCGGTCGATCGGCTGACGGGCACGCAATCCGACTTCGCCAATCTTCCGCCCGGCACGCGCGCCGTCGCGCTGCCCGACAGCAGCTACAACCGCTCGTCGCCGTTTCTCAAGGTCTTCGGCCGGCCGGAGGGGGAGAGCGTGTGCGAGTGCGAGCGTGTGCAATCGTCGAGCCTCGCTCAGAGCCTCTACTTGATCAACGCCGCCGACATTAAGGGAAAACTGGCTTCCCCGACCGGACGCGCCCAAAAACTGGCGGCGTCGAAAGAACCGCGCGAAGCGCGCGTCGCCGAGTTGTACGCCGCGGCCTTTAGCCGCAAGCCGACTCCGGCGGAATTGAAGACGGCGCTCGCTTATTTGGCGGAGCCGCGACTCGACGCGGCAGGCAAACCGCTCGACGTACAACGCGTCGAGCGCGAAAACTTCCAAGACCTGATTTGGGCGTTGATCAACACCAAAGAATTCCAGTTCAACCACTGATCATTTCGAATTGCGGCAACTTCGACTCGCAGAGTGATCCTCGATGGCAAACGTTTCCCTTCTCCGCCGAATGTTTTCGCTTCGTCCCTCGCCGGCATGGGGATGGATTGCGACGGTGTTTGCGGCCGCGGCATCGATGCCGACCGGTACGGCCGAAGCGCAATCCGTCGGGCTGCCCGCCCCCAGACTGTTGACGACCATGCCGATGGGCGGAACGGCCGGCTCGACGTTCGATGTCGTGATCGGGGGCGACTTCCTCGACGGCGCGAGCAGCTTGGTGTTTTCCGACCCGCGCATCACCGCGGTCGCCAAATCCGCGGCCGACGGCAAGCCGGAGATCGACAAGTTTGCCGTGACCATCGCCGCCGACTGCCCGCCGGGCATCTACGAAGCGCGGCTCATGACTCGGCTCGGCCTCTCTTCCTCGCGGGCCTTCTCGGTCGGCAAACTTCCGGAGGTGGTGCGCGATAAGCCGAACACCACGCCCGAAACGGCCTTCCCGGTCGCCGTGAATTCGGTCTGCAACGCCGCCGTCACCGCGCGCGCGATCGACTATTACTCCTTTGAAGCCAAACGCGACGAACGAATCCTCATCGACTGCGCCACGAAAGGCGTCGACTCCAAGCTGGCCGCGGTGGTGATCGTCGCCGATGCGGCGGGCAACGACTTGCTGGTCGAACGCCGCGGCGCGCCGCTCGACTTCACTGCTCCGAGCGACGGCAAGTACCTCGTCAAGGTCCATGAGCTGACCTATCAGGGCGGGCCGGCTTTCTTCTACCGCTTAACGCTTCGCCGTCTCGGCCGCGATGAAGCCATCGTCGCCCACCCGTCGACCGGGCCGGTCAACTCTTTCTCTTGGCCGCCGACCGGGTCGGCCGCCGCAGCCGCCTTGAACGAGCGCGAGCCCAACAACTCGCCCAAAGAATCGCAACGGATTTCGTTGCCTTGCGACATTGCGGGGAGCTTCTTCCCGGCGGCGGATGCCGATCTCTTTGAGTTCGAGGCGAAAAAAGGAGAGTCGTGGTGGGTCGAGGTCGCTTCCGAGCGACTTGGGTTGCCGACCGATCCGGCGATCACCGTTCAATTCGTCGAAGGTTCCGGCGACGCCGAAAAGCTGACCGACGTCGCCGAGATGAGCGACATAGCGAGCCCCGTCAAAGTCTCGAGCAACGGCTACGCCTACGACGGACCGCCCTACAATGCCGGCTCGTCCGACATTCTCGCCAAGCTCGACATCGCGCGCGACGGTCGTTATCGACTCAAGATCACCGATCTCTTCGGCGGCACGCGCACCGACGCGCGCAATCGCTACCGCTTGGTGATTCGCAAAGCCGAACCCGACTTCGCGCTCGTCGCCTGGGCCTTGCACATGGAACTGCGCAACGGCGATCGAAACGCGCTCTCGAAGCCGATGGCCTTACGCTCCGGAGCCACGATGGCCTTGGAAGTCGTCGCGTTTCGCCGCGACGGGTTCGACGGCGAGATCGATCTGGCGATGGAAGGCCTGCCGAGCGGCGTTCGCGCGACCGGCTTGAAGATTCCGGCCGGCAAATCGCGCGGGATCATGCTGATCACGGCCGACGCCAAAGCCCCGACGGGCTTCGCCTCGGTCAAGTTCTTCGGCCGCGCGAAAGTCGCCGGCAAAGACGCGACTCGGCCGTGTCGGCTGGCCTCGATGGCCTGGCCGGTCGCCGACGCATGGAGCGAGATTCCGTATCCTCGGCTCCTGGCCGACGTGCCCGTCTCCGTCACTTCCGCGGAAACCGCTCCGTTGACATTGGTTGCGGCGACTTCCGGCGTGATCGAGGCCAAGGCCGGCTCGAAATTGAAAATTCCGCTAAACCAAACCCGCCGCGGCGAATTCTCCGGCGGGACCGTTTCGTTGAACGTGTTCGGCAACGGCTTCGAGCAAGTCCGCAATCTCAGCGTTCCGCTGACGTCGGACAAAGCGGAAGTGGAGTTCGACTTAGCGGCTCTGAAAACGCCTCCGGGCGACTACGTCGTCGCGCTCTACGGCGGCGCGGTGACGAAGTATCGCTATCTCGCCGACGCCGTGCCGGTCGCCGAAGCGAAGCAGCGCGAAGTCCAAAAGAGCGTCGCCGAGTTGGAAGCGGAATTTCGCAAGCTGACCGAATCGGCGAAAGCAGCGCCGCCGGCGATGAAAGCCGAAATGGAAAAGCGCTGCAAAGCGGCCGAGTCGAAGCAAAAAGCGGCCATGGCGGAGCTCAACGCCGCGACCGATCGCGTGAAGCGCATCGCGGCCCAAGCCGAGCCGAAAGGCATCGTCGACATCGTCGTGTCCGAACCCATTACCATTCGCGTTCTGCCTGCGGAAACCAAATGAGCCACTCATCCGACGCCCGCCGCATTCTTCGTCCCTGCGCCGGTCCGGGCGCCGCCGTTCTCGGCGGCCGACGCCGGTTCATGCAGTTCGGACTCGCCGGCTTCGCGAGCCTGTCGTTGCCGGGCATTCTGCGCTTGCAGACCGAACGCCCGCTCGCGGCCGCCGAAACGAGCGGCAAACGGCGCGACAAAAACGCCGTCATCATGGTTTGGAAGCCGGGCGGCTGCTCGCACATCGATTCCTACGATCCGAAGCCGGAAGCGAACAGCGACTACCGCGGCCCCTTCGGCACGATCGAAACCAAGGTTCCCGGCCTGCGGTTCACCGAGTTGCTGCCGCGGCAAGCGGCCATCGCCGATCGATTTACCGTGCTCCGTTCGATGCAGCAAGGCGCCGGCGGACATCCGGCCGGCTCCATGCAGATGCTCTCCGGCGACTCCGACACGCGCGACAAGCCGAAGCCGCGTCTGCCCGATTGGATGTCGGTGACGAACTACCTGCGTTCGACGCAAGGCGCGGCGAAGCGACCGTTGCCGGCCTATGTGGGCATCAATCCTCCGCTGGAGTACAACGGCCCCGCCTACCTCGGCGACGCCTACTCGCCGTTCACCGTGAACGGCGACCCGAGCCTGCCGACGTTCTCCGTGCCCAACCTCGGAATCTCCGACACCGGCGAACTGCGGCGACTCGATCGCCGCGCCCAACTCCGCCGCAATTTAGACACTCTGGAACGGGCCTTCGATCAACAAGGTGAACTCGCCGCTCTCGACGAATTCGAGACGCGCGCCATGTCGCTGCTGACGAACCCGCAGACGAAAGAAGCTTTCGATCTCAGCCGCGAAGACGCCCGGACGCGCGATCGCTACGGTCGCAACTCCTGGGGCCAACAACTCCTGTTGGCGCGGCGTTTGGTCGAGGCCGGCGTCGACGTGCTGACGACCAGCCTCAGCGGGCCGCTCTGCGGGCGCGTGAACAATTGGGACGATCACGCCGTGAATCACCACGTGTTCGACGCTATGCGTTTCCGCGCCGACGCCTACGATCAGGCCGTCTCGGCGCTGATCGAAGACATCTACGAGCGCGGGCTCGACGAGCGCGTGCTCGTCGTGGTGACCGGCGAGTTCGGCCGCACGCCGAAGATCAGCTACGCCGTGAGCACCGGGGCGGGCAACGCCAGCGCTCCGGCCGGCACCCAGCAGCCGGGCCGCGATCACTGGCCGCGCGCCTACTCCAACCTCTGGGCCGGCGGCGGCATCACGACCGGACGAGTCATCGGCGCGACCGATAAGCGGGGCGAAGACGTCGTCGAACGCCGCTGCGGTCCGGGCGACTTCCTGGCGACGATCTATCATCACCTCGGCATCGATTCCGCGCACACGTTCATCAAGAACTTCAACGGCCGGCCTACGCCGATCGTCGAAAACGGCCGGCCGATTCCCGAACTGATCGCGTAACGACGCCGCCCGCCGGCGCGTTGCGTGTTCGGCGTCCTACCTGCCCGACTTCGGTCGCCACTCCGCAACGCCCTTCTCGAGGCCGAACAACTGTTCGACCTCGGCGTCGGAGAGCGCCCGATTGAACACGGCCAGATCGTCCATCCGGCCCACATAGGAAGCCCCCAGCACCAGCAACACGCTTTGGGGATCCCAGCCGAACGTGAGATCCCAATTCTCGATCGCTCCCTGCGGCTTGCCGTCGAGATAGAGCTTGCCCGTCGGCTTCTTCGTCTTGTCGTTAATGTTCTCGAGCGTGAAGACGACGTGCGTCCAGCGGTCGCGTGAAAACGGAGCGCGGGCCACCTGCACCATCGGCCGCTTTTCGAAGGGGATGTCGGCCCATTGCACGTTCGTCGGGTTCCAAATGGGAAACAACGGTCGAATCGCGTACCGGAAGTAGCGGGGCGTTTCGTCCTTCGACCACTCTAGGAAGATGAAGCCTTTCTTCGAATCGTCGCCCGTGATCTGCACCGGATCGCAGTAGCCGGGCTCCAAATCCTTATCCGGATCGAGCCGTAGCCAGACGGAAACCGTGGCGCTCCAGCTCTTGTCGTTGTAGTCGAGCACGCCGGCGCCGGCGAACTGCGGCCGCGTCGCGCCTTTCTTCGGAAAAGACAACGCGCCGCCGAACCGCCCCCCCGCGGATTCAATGCGCACATCGTCGCTGGGTGCGGCGGGGACGACTTCCTTCCCCTGCCTGACGCGGCAAACTCGATCGCCGCGCGAGAAGTCGGCGTCGAAGCCGACGTCGAACGAAGCGTGCATCGTGAGCGCGTCGGCCGGCGTGTCAGCCGCCGCAAGCGAAGATGAAACGAGCAACGGCGAGAGCGCGGCGATCAATCGTCGGTAGTGCGGCATGAGGTCGATCCGTAAGGTGCGATGTGATTGCGAACGGCTCAGGAGTTCGAAAAGGTCAGGCGTCGACCTCGAACGTGACGCGATCGGCGCCGTGCCAGACATAGCCGGCCGGGTTCCAGTCGATGGCGCCGTCGAGCGGTTGCGTGTTGCCGAGCGTGTCGACGGCCCGGCAGACCAGCGTATGCTTTCCGCGCGGCAGTTTGAGCGGGGCCTGCCAACGCTGCCAAGCGTAGGGGCCGGAGCGCTCGAGCTCGGCGCGCCGCCAGGTTCGTCCTTCGTCGAGCGAAAGCTCCACGGCGTCGATTCGCGAAGTGCCGTCGTTCCAAGCGACTCCGCTCGCCGTCACCGCCCCGCCGCGCACCGCGGCTTCGTTCGCCGGCGCGAAGATCACGCTCTTGATGCGCATCCGCCAGTGCGGATCGCTGTTGTCGAGGCCGTAGTCGAACTCGGCTCCCGGCGTCATCGGCTCGCGCGGCGTGCGATACCGCTTCGCTTGGTGATGATTCACCGTCTCCTGCGCTTCCAGACGCAAACGCGACAACCATTTCACTTGCATCGTGCCGTAGTAGCCCGGCGTCACTAAGCGGACCGGACCGCCGTGCACGGCCGCCAGCGGTTCGCCGTTGAGTTCCAAGGCGACGATCGACCGCGCCAGAACCTCGTTCAACGGCAGGCTGTGTTCAAAATCGGCGGCCCCCGGTTTTCCCGGCGATTCGGCCCCTTCGGCGGTCACGAATTTGGCCGCGGCGTCGGGCCGCACGTCGAGCTTCTCGAAGATGCTCTTCAACGTCACGCCTTTGAACCGCACGTTGCCCATCGCGCCATGCTCCCACGGCGCACCTTTCACCGGCGACGACTTGCTGAACATCGCCCGTCCGTTGCCGGAACACTGCAGCACCATCTCATGTTCGACCTGCGGCATCTGCCGCAACTCAGCCGGCGAGATCGTGCGCGGGTACTCCAGCATTCCGGTGATATCGATGTTCCACGGCCCCGCCGGAGCCGGCTCGATCGTCGCCGACCACTTCGGTTGCTGGTTGTTGCGCACAAACAGCTTCGCCGTCGGCGTGATCCGATCCTCGCGCAGCAATTCCAGGGGCGTTTCGATTTCGAATCCCGTCGTCGACGGGTTGTGAACCAAAAGCCGCGCATCTTTGCCGACGATCAACTTATCGGCCGTCGGCCCGCCGGCGGCGGCGAACAGCCGTCGCGGTCGCACGGCGGCCAGCGCCGCGAGTGCGAATCCCCCGCGCAGTGCCTCGCGGCGAGTTATGGCGGCGGCAAATTCGATGGGAGGGCGACGAGGCGGCATGGCAATACACTCCAGTGGGCGGCGGCGCAGAGATCGTCAGCGACGAACCCTAGTCGTGATTCAATTCTGGCCGCCGCTGCCCGGCGAGGCAACCGTGCGAAAGCGGCCGCGCGCCGCAAACGATCGCCGTGAAAGGGGATTTGATACAGTCGATCGGAAGCGCGCCCCGCATGCGCAACCGCGACGGCGCGGCCCCGCAGCGCCCGCCCCGCTCATTTCAACCGACCGCCATGCGATCGCGCCGATCTCCGAAAAAATGTCGCGGTGCCGCGGCCCGAGTGCTCGAAGCCGGCGTTCCGTTCCATGTACAATGAACGAAAGCCGCCTTCGCCGGTCGCCGCGCGGCTTGTCGGAGAGTGCCTCACGCGCGCCGCTGTTTTTTTGACGTTGAGCCGTTCATGATGCGTACGCCGATCGTTTCCCTGTGCTTGCTTCTCGCTTCGTCGGCCTCGGCGGCCGCAACCGAGCCGACGCCGGCCGTTTCGTTCAACCGCGACATCCGTCCGATTCTCTCCGAGAAGTGTTTAGCCTGTCACGGCTTCGACCCGAAACATCGCGAAGCCGGGCTGCGACTGGACACGTTCGCCGGCGCGACGGCCGATCGCGACGGCGTGCGGGCCGTCGTGCCGGGAGATCTTGCGAAGTCGGAATTGTGGGCTCGCATCGAGTCCGCCGACCCCGACGTGATGATGCCGCCGCCGAGTTCGCACAAACCGGCCCTGACGGCGGCGCAACGCGCGAAGTTTAAACAATGGATTCTCGAAGGCGCGAAGTACGAAACCCACTGGGCCTTCGTCGCGCCGGTCCGTTCGCCGATCAAGGAAGAGGGGGGCGCGGCGATCGATTATTTCATCCGGCAAAAAGTGGCGGCGGCCGGACTGACGATGTCGCCGGAAGCCGAACTGGAGACGCTGATCCGCCGCGTGTCGCTCGATCTGATCGGCCTTCCGCCGACGCCGGCGGAAGTCGACGACTTCCTGAAAGCCGCGGCCGCCGATCGCGAAGCGGCCTACCTCGCGCTCGTCGACCGCTTGCTCGAAAGCCCCCACTACGGGGAGCGCTGGGGACGTTGGTGGCTCGACCAGGCCCGCTATGCCGACAGCAACGGCTACTCGATCGACGCGCCGCGCCAGATTTGGAAGTTTCGCGATTGGGTGATTCAATCGCTCAACGCCGACATGCCGTTCGATCAATTCACCATCGAACAACTCGCGGGCGATCTGCTCCCCCAGGCCTCGGAGAGTCAACAAATCGCCACCGGCTTTCATCGCAACACGCAGATCAATCAAGAAGGGGGAATCGACAAGGAACAGTTTCGCGTCGACAGCGTCTTCGATCGCGTCGCGACGACCGGCACGGTCTGGCTCGGGCTCACGGTCGGCTGCGCGCAATGCCACGATCACAAGTTCGATCCGATCGAACAAAAAGAGTATTACAAGCTGTTCGCTTTCCTGAACAACCAAGACGAGCCGACGATGAAAGTCTACGACCCGTCGGTCGACGTCAAAGAACTCACCGCCGAGTTCAAGAAAGTCGAGAGCGAACTGACGGCGTACATGAAAGCCCATGCCGACGACCTCGCCAAGTGGGAAGCCGGCCTGAATGCGCAAATCAAGAAAAGCCTCGGACCCGCGGTCGCCAAGACGCTCGCCGTCGCGGCCGACAAACGAAACTTCGCCCAGAAGAGAGCGCTCTTCGCGGCCGGCATCGCCGCAGTCGGACCGTTTCGCGAATTGAACGATCGCTACAACGAGCTCGATGCGATCTTGAACCAAGGCGTGACCACGATGGTGCTCCGCGAACTTCCGACGCCGCGGAAGACGACGATCTTCATCAAGGGAGACTTCACGCGCCCCGGCGAGGAAGTGACTCCCGGAACTCCGGCCGTGCTCCCGCCGCTTGAGAAAACGAGCGGCCGCCCGAATCGGCTCGACTTGGCGAAGTGGTTGGTGAGCCCGCGCAATCCGTTGACGGCGCGGGTGATCGTCAATCGCATCTGGCAGCAGTATTTCGGGCGGGGCATCGTCGAGACCGAGAACGACTTCGGTCTGCAAGGCACTCCCCCCTCTCATCCGGAATTGCTCGACTCGCTCGCCTTGGATTTCATTGCGCAGAAGTGGAGCCTGAAGGCGCTGCATCGGCAAATCGTGTCGTCGCACACGTATCGCCAAAGCTCGGCCAATCGACCGGAGTTGCGCGCCGCGGACCCCAACAATTATCTCCTCGCACGCCAACAACGCTTGCGGCTCGACGCCGAGGTCGTACGCGACGTCGCCTTATCGGCGAGCGGCCTCTTATCGCCGAAAATCGGCGGCCCGTCCGTCTATCCGCCGATTCCCGACGGCGTGATGGGCCAAGGCCAAGTGAAGCGCGTGTGGGCCGTGAGCCAGGGAGCCGATAAATACCGTCGCGGCCTGTACACGTTCGTTTATCGCGCTTCGCCGCCGCCGTCGCTCACCGTGTTCGACGCCCCGGAAGGGTTCAGCACCTGCACCCGTCGCAACCGCAGCAACACGCCGCTGCAGGCGCTCACGTTGATGAACGACGCCGGCTTCTTCGAATTTGCCCGCGCGTTGGAACGAATCATTGTGAAAGACGGGCTCGCGACCGCGTTCCGCCGCTGCACCGCCCGCCGGCCGACGCCCGACGAACTCGCGGTCCTCGAAAAGCTCGATACGCTGACCGCCGCCCGAACCATGCTGAATCTCGACGAAACCCTCACGCGCGAATAACCATGACGAATTCGGAACACCTGCTGCGCGACGAGACGCGCCGTCAATTCTTCGGCCGTTGCTCGCTCGGCCTCGGATCGATCGCGCTCGCGGCGCTCCTTAAGAATTCCGGTGCGGCCGCGCCGTCCCCTTCCCTCCGCAATCCGCTGACGCCGAAGCCCGGCCATTTTCCGGCCAAGGCCAAGAACGTCATCTATCTGTTCATGGCCGGCGGGCCGTCGCAGTTAGACCTGTTCGACTACAAGCCGCAGCTCACCGCACTCAACGGCAAGCCGATCCCCGAGAGCTACACGGCGGGCAAGCGCTTCGCGTTCATGGACAGCAGCCACGGCAGCAACTTGCTGGCGTCGAAGCGAAAGTTCAAGCAACACGGCCAATCCGGAGCTTGGGTCTCCGATCTGCTGCCGCACACGGCCGGCGTCGTCGATCAATTGACGTTCGTTAAGACCTGCAAGACCGACCTGTTCAACCACGCCCCGGCGAAGCTCTACATGAACACGGGCTCCGGCCAATTCGGTCGGCCGAGCATGGGCTCGTGGGTCACGTACGGGTTGGGAAGCGAATGCGACGACTTGCCCGGCTTCGTCGTGTTGCAAAGCGGGCCGCGCGGGCCGCGCGGCGGCGCGATTCTCTGGGGCAGCGGCGTGCTGCCGACGACGTACCAAGGCGTCCCGCTGCGCAATCAAGGCGATCCGATCGTGAATCTCTCGACGCCGCCGGCCGTCGACGCGAAGCGGCAGCGACAACTGGTCGACGCCGTGGGTGAATTGAATAAGAAGCGTTTGGCCGCGACCGGCGACGATGAAATCGCGACCCGCATCAACGCTTTCGAGATGGCGTATCGGATGCAGTCGAGCGCCCCGGAACTGATGAACACCGAAGAAGAAAGTCGCACGACGCTCGATCTGTACGGCATCAAAGACCCGCAGGAATCGAGCTTCGCGCGCAACTGCTTGCTGGCCCGTCGCTTGGTCGAGCGGGGCGTCCGCTTCGTGCAACTTTACGACACGAATTGGGATCACCACGGCGGCCCGACGGAGAACCTCGAAACCCATCTTCCGGCCAAATCGCGCGACATCGATCAAGCCTGCGCCGGTCTCATCCTCGACCTGAAACAGCGCGGTCTGCTCGACGAGACGATCGTCGTTTGGGGGGGCGAGTTCGGCCGCACGCCGATGGGCGAAGTCCGCGAATCGACGGGGCGCAACCATCACATCGACGCCTTCACGATGTGGTTCGCCGGCGGCGGATTCAAGCCCGGCTCAGTCTACGGCAAGACCGACGACTTCGGCTTCGGCGCCGTGGAGAACCCCGTGCACGTCCACGACATCCACGCCACGCTGCTCCACCAACTGGGGCTCGACCACGAGCGACTGAGCGTCCGTTCGCAAGGGCTCGATTTCCGCTTGACCGGAGTGGACCCGGCGCGCGTCGTCAAAGACTTGCTCGCTTAGAGCGTCGCCATTTGTGATCTGGTGACAGGGTGGCACTGCCGGCTTGCCCACCAGTGCGAGAATGCCGCGCGGATGCCTGGGGCTGGACCCGAAGGCGAAGGGGGATGAAAAGGGGTCAGGTCTGCTCTGTCGAAAAGCTCTCCGCGTCTGAGGATCAGGACGTTGAGCGTCAGCGCTCGGAGGCGGAGTTCGCGGCATTGGGAATGATAGGAGCGGGCGCGTAGCGCGGAGCCCATCAGCCGCTTGAGCATACTGTTGACAGTTTCGACTTGCCATCGTTGACCGTAGCGCGAGAGGTGCAACCGACTCGCCATGCGGCGGCGCCAATAGCCGCTCGGCTTCTTCCGCGTCGGTCGGCCGATCTTGGCCGGGATGAACGTGTTCACGCCGCATTCTTCGCGGGCGTACTCGTGGACGTGCTCGCCGTCGTACCCGGCGTCGGCCAAGAGCGTCGTGATCGGCTTCCGACTCAGCGCGTCGTCGAGCACG
>JAEUIN010000086.1 GCA_016793115.1 Planctomycetaceae bacterium | reverse complement strand
CGGCGTGCAGTTTACGGAAATCCTGCCGAAGCTCGCGCAGGTGAACGACAAGTTCACGATGATCCGCTCGATGGGTTACACGCCCGTCGGCCTCTTCAACCATACGGCCGCCATCTATCAGATGATGACCGGCTACACGACGGACAAGGTCAGCCCCTCGGGTCAGCTCGAACCGCCCAACGCCAAGGACTTCCCGAACTTCGGCTCGAACATCGTGCGTCTGAAGCCGAGCGAAGTGCCGATGCTGCCGTTCGTCATGCTGCCGCGTCCGTTGCAAGAGAGCAACGTCGTCGGCAAGGCCGGCACCGCCGGATTCCTCGGCCGCGACTACGATCCGTACACGCTGTATCCCGACGGCGACGACATGGATATGGCCAAGATGGAAAAGGTTCGCGTCGATGACCTCAAGCTGCGGCCGGAGGTGTTCGCCTCGCGTCTCGAACGCCGCGCGAAGCTGCGTGAAATGATCGACGCGGGCATGCCCGACATTGATAAAGCCGTGGAAGATTACAAGCTCGACGAATACTACGATCGGGCCTTGAACCTCGTGATCTCCGGTCGGGCACGGGAAGCCTTCGACATCGGCCGCGAAGACCCGAAGACCCGCGACCGCTATGGCCGCAACACCTTCGGCCAAAGCCTGCTCTTGGCTCGCCGCCTTGTCGAAGCCGGCACGCGCGTCGTGGAAGTTATTTGGCCGAAGGTCGCCAATTCCGACAATCACTCGTGGGACCATCACGTCGGGCTGACCGATCGGATGAAGCAGCGTTCGGGCCCGATGCTCGACGGCGGCCTCTCCGCGTTCATTGCCGACTTGGACGAGCGCGGCCTGCTCGACGAGACGCTCGTCGTGGCGGTCGGCGAGTTCGGCCGTTCGCCGCAAAAGGGCGTGAGCACCAGCGGCAACGGCAACAGCGCCGACGGCCGGGATCACTGGCCGTACTGCTTCACGTCGATCGTCGCCGGCGCCGGAACCAAGCGCGGCTACGTGCACGGCAAGAGCGACAAGACGGCCAGCGCCCCGCTGGAAGACGCCGTTCATCCGGGTGAGCTTTTGGCTTCGATCTACCACAGCGTGGGGATCGATCCGGAGACGATTGTCTACAACCACTTGAACCAACCGCGCGAACTCGTGAAGGCGCAAGCCGTCGCGAAGTTGTTCGCGTAAGTTTGTTCGCGTAAGTTTGTTCGCGTAAGTTTGTTCGCGTTTGTGATCGACGACGAACTTGCGGAAGTCCCATTTAGCCCCGGAGCTTGTCTCCGGGCGAATGGGCGCCGAAAGCAAATCACGCGTCGATCGTTCGTTTGACGTAAGAAAGCCCGGAGACAAGCTCCGGGGCTAAATGACGGAAAGACTCGCTGCTCCGATTAAATTCCCGCCCCTTCGCTCCGACGCGATCTCACCCCCGGATCGCGTTCCCGCCTCGCTCGAAAGGAAGATTCCGATGATCGATTTCGCCGACCCTGCTCAACAAGTCACGCCGGAAACGGTCGCCGCGCTTGCCGGCGACCGCGAATCGCTCGAAGGTTGGGCCGCGATGTTCGGCCTGATGGCTGATCGCACCCGATTGCGAATTCTTTACCACCTCTCGCGCCACGAAGAGTTGCACGTCGGCGCACTGTGCGAACGCCTGGGCCAAAGCCAACCGGCGGTCAGCCACCACCTGTCGCGGTTGCGCGAAGCCGGCGTGTTGGCGGCCCGCCGCGACGGCAAGCAACGGTTCTACCGCTTGCTTCCGCAACGCTGCCGCGACGTTCTGCAAGCGGCCTTCCAAGGCGTGGAATAAACTCAAAAGCGGGATCGCAAAAGGCAAAACGGCCGAACCGAGCCGTTTTGCCTTTTGAATTCTGCGTTTTGCGTTTACCCGGTGATCTTCTTGCTCAAGCGCTCGGCCAAACGTCCGAGCGCTTGGCTCTTATCGGTCACCGAAAGGTGCGCTTGGATCAGGCTCACTCCGTGGTCGTTCCATGCCGCTTTGAGGGCCGCGTCGAATTCCCCCTCGGTGCGCACCTCGTAGCCCTTACCGCCGCCGTACACTTCCGGCAGCCGGTGATATTGCCACGGGTTGATCTCGTTGAAGTCGCCGGGATGCAGAAACCGCTCCGTGCCGTACCCCTTGTTGTCGAGCACGATGCAAATGTGGTGGAACTTGTGGCGGATCAACGTCGAAAGCTCTTGCCCGGTCATTTGAAACGCGCCGTCGCCGACCACGGCGATGGTCCGCTCGTTCGGTCGGGCCACGGAAGCGCCTAGGCTGGCCGGTACCGCAAACCCCATCGACGTGTAATACGCCGGCCCGATGTACTCCGTCCGGCCGTGCATGGTGAGTTCGGTCGTGGAAAATAGCGAATCGCCGACGTCGCTGATGACGATCGTGTCGGAGTCCAGCGATTCGTCGAGCCGTGCGATGAGTCGGGCAATCGTCAGCGGCGCATCCGGCTGCAACACGAACGGCCCCGCCGCCGCCTTCGGTTTCTTAAGCACCGGACGTACCGCCGTGTGCGGCTTTGCGGCGGTCAGTTCCCGCAAGAAGTCATCGAGCAGTACGTCATGAAAATGATGGTGCCGAATCCGCAGTTGCTCGCTCGTCGCGTACACGCACTTGCCGGGATCGAGATTCGCCGTATTGATCCCCAGGTTAATGTCGGTCATGAACGCGCCCAGCAGCAGCGTGAGATCGCTGTCTTCGACGTACCGCGTCACGTCGTCGAGCCCCATCGCCCCTTCGTACAGGCCGACGTACAGCGGATGTTTTTCCGAAACGACGCTCTTGCCCAAGATCGTCGCGGCGATCGGAATCTGCGTTGCTTCGGCTAAGGCGATCAACTGGTCCTGCAGCGCGAAGCGATGTATTTCGACGCCCGCGATGATGATCGGCCGCTTGGCTTCGGCGAGCAGCCGCTTTGTCTCGGCGACCGCCTCGGCCAACGCTTCCGGGTTGCTGACCGGCTCCGCCTTGCGATAAGCCGGCGCCTGCGGCGGCACGACCTTCACCATATCGCGCGGCAGTTCGATATAAACCGGCCGTTTGTAACGCACGGCGGCGTCGAGCACTCGGTCGATCTCGCGGCAGGCCGTGTGCGGATCGTTCAGTTCCGCGCACGCTACGCAAATTTTTTCGAACACTTCAAACTGCGTTCGGAAGTCGCGCACCTTGTGATGCAGCAGCGGATTGTTCGGCCGTTCGCTGAGGCCCGGCGATCCGGAGATCACGACCACCGGCGACTTCTCGGCGTACGCGCCGGCGATCGAGTTCGTCAGGCTCAACCCGCCGACGCAGTAAGTCACGCAGACGACGCCGAGTCCGTTGATCCGCGCATAAGCGTCGGCCGCGAAGCCCGCGTGATCTTCCTTGCAGCAGCCGATCACGCGAATCGGCGAATGTTCGAGCATCGAGTAGAACCCCAGCACGTAATCGCCCGGGATGCCGAACACGTCGTGGACGCCGTACTCTTGCAGGCGACGAATCAGATAGTCGCCGATCGATTCGGCCTTGGCGGGAAGGTCTTGTCCGGCCTGATCGTGGTCGCGCTTCGAACGAATGAGCGTCATCGGGGCGGTTCCTTGCGAGGCGGCCGCGGGCATTGCGGCAAGTTCGTCCATGCGAGCCGTGCGGCCTAAGAAGACCGAAGCCCGCGGAGAATTGTACGCGTGCCGCACAACGGCGGCCGGCCGAGTATTTCCCGTCGTTCCCGCAAGATTTCGCGAAGTCTACTCGACTTCGACGACCATCGCCGTGGCCTGATCTTTCAGCACCTTCGGCAGTCCCGGCAGCATGATGACGAGCCCCGCCGCGTTGGCGACGACTTCCGCCTGTTCGTCGCCGCCGACGCTCGCCACCGTGCCCAGTCGGTCGCCCGCCGATACTCGGTCGCCTAACTTAGCTGCCGCTTCAAAAATACCGGTGAGCGGCGAGGGATGCCCCAATTGCAAGAACCCGGAATTGTCGCGAGGGTCTTCTTTTACATACTGCACACGGTTCGTCGGGCGCATCCGATCGAGCATGTCGAACTCGGCCGCCACGTTGAGGCAGCCGTCGATATAGTCTCGAACGCCTTCGACCGTGCAATCCGAGCCGCCCAAGTATTCCGCGTAGATGGCCGGCACGCCCGCATCACGGGCCACGCTCAAGCTGCGACCGTCGAGCGTCGGCGAGGTACCCCAGATCAGCGGCAAGTTAAACGCCTGCGCCATGCGGCGCTGCCGTTCCAGGACCTTCTCGTCACGATGTAGCACATATCCGGCGAGCGGAAAAATCCGATACGCGACGCCGCCGGTGTGCAGATCGATGTAAAGATCGGCAGCCCGAATCAATTCGCTCAGCGCATGAGCGACTTGCTCGGTCGGCTTGCCATCGCTCTTGCCCGGGCAGGTGCGAGCCAAGTCGAGGCCGTCGTCCGCCGTTCGAGTGCCGCGCTCGAATGCCGCGATATTGACGCACGGTACGATCGTCACCCGGCCGCGCAGCTGCGAACGTCCGGCGGTGAAGTACTTTGCCAATTCGCGACAAGCGACCATCGGCTCGTATTCGTCGCCGTGCACGCCGGCGGTGATCAGCAAATGCGGCCCGACCCCATCGCCGACGATCTCAATGGAGTGGAGCATTTATTGGAAACCGTCGGCGCCGCTTAAGGGAGTTGCTTCGGTTGCGGCGCGGGCGGTCGACGTCGTCGCGATTTCGGCTCGGTCAGCGCATCGACGATCAGCTGCCCCCAGTGTTTGACCGCGGCGTCGATATGTTTCGACATCGCCTTCGACGCCGCTTTGCCGTCGCCCGCCTCCAGCGCTTCGGCGATGGCCAGATGTTCTTCGTTTTCTTCCGCCATCCGCGTGAAGTCGTTGCGCTCTTCAAAGCGGGCATAGCCGACGTCGCGAAACGCACGGAATAGCAACTTGAACTGACCGATCGCTTCGGCCAACCGTCGGCTGCCGCAGCAATGCGCGATCAGATCATGCAGCCGCGAGTCGGCCGCTCGGGTCTGTTCGATGAACGGCACGCCGTCGATGGATTTCGACTGGCCGAGTTTCACCAGCCGCCGCAATTCGATGAGCAGCGATTCCAACTCGACCCGATCGACCTGTTCGGCCGCGCAGCGGGCCGCTTCCGATTCGAGCACCCGGCGAATCTGGCAAAGTTCGGCGACGTCGTTGCGCGTGACGCTCCGTACGACGGCCCCGCGATTCGGCAGCAAATCCACGATGCCGATGCCGGAAAGCTCGACTAAAGCCTCGCGAATCGGCGTCGGACTGACGCCGAACTCGTCGGCCAGCTTCTGGACGACCAAACGCTGGCCCGAGTGATAACGACCTGCGAAGATGCCGTGCAAGATCGATTGCACGATGGTTTGCCGGCGCAGGCCGTGCGTGCAGTTAACCATGGCGAGAATATGCGGGCTGAGGCGGGAAGCAAGC
>JAEUIN010000031.1 GCA_016793115.1 Planctomycetaceae bacterium | reverse complement strand
CGTTCCTCAATGCGGCGGGCAACAACTACAACGCCATCGTGCTCCGCCCGGGCGGTCAGATTCTCATTAACGACGTCGCCGGCCAAGTCGCGGGCGGCGAAGGGCGCTGGGACGACACCGCCCCGCTCAAGCTCAACGGCGGTACGTTCCGTTTCGAGCAAGTCAACGCCTCGGCGTTCGTCAACGGCGCGCTCAATACGCGCTCGTATGAAGCGATCGGTTCGGTCGAAGCCAACAAGGGAGGCGCGCTTCGCGTCGTGCGCGTCAACGGCAGCGCCGGTTCCGCGAGCTTGGTGCTCGGCGGGTTGACTCGCGGAGCCGGTCAAGATCGCGGCACGCTGCTGGTGACCAATTCACAAGCGATCATCGGCGGCACCCCGACGGCGACGTCGAGCGTGTTTGGTATCATCAGCGCGGCCAGCGGGCAAGCGCCGAGCAGTTACGACCGCCTCATTGTCGCGGGCGGCGCGGGCGCCTTCGGCGGACTCACCGGTAAAACGAACATCGGAGCGAGCGTCACGGCATCGTACGCGACGAACGGCGTCGCCCCGCTCTGGATGGTCGACGCGACCAATCATAGCTACCTCACCTACAATCCCGCCGGCGGCGCATTCGACGGCGACACCGGGTTCCAAACGCTGCTCAATACCCCGTCGCCGGGCGTCGGTCAGGTCTCGTATAGCAACCTCGTGTTGAGCGGAGGTACCGTTCCCGTTTTGTCCGCCGGCAGCGTCGTCGACATCGGCACATTTTTCGTCGGCGGCGGTGCCGTCACCAACGCCAGTCAATCCGTCAACGTGACCAGCACGGCCAACCTTGTCGTCGGTATGCCGATCACCGGCACCGGTATACCCGCCGGAACGACGATTACGTCGATCAATAGCGCGACGAACATCACGATTAGCGCTCAAGGTACGGCCACCAACACGGGGCTGACTCTGACGGCCAACGGCACCGGCGTCACACTCGGATCGAATCCCACGCTCTACGCGATGCGCCTCGGCCAAAACCTCAACCCCAGCGGATCGAACAACACGATTAATTTCAGCAGCGGGACGGCCGTCGCGGCCGGCGGCATCCTGTTCAACAACACGACGGGTACCGCGACGATCAGCACTCAAACGGCCAACTCGGTCACCAACCCGATGACGTTGGCCTTCGGCGCAAACGAAGCGATCATCTACGTCGCCTCCGGGGGAACCGGCACGATCAACGCGCAAATCACCGGCAGCGGCGGGCTCACCAAGTTCGGAGCCGGTTCGCTGATTCTCAACGGCAGCAACAGTCTGACCGGCGGAATCGTCGTTCACAACGGCGGACTCTTGCAACTCAACAACCCGGTCGCCGCCGACGGCACGACGATCAGCAACGCAATCGGCAATCGCGACATCGTCCTCAACGGCAACGGTGCCGGCACGGGCACCGGTCAAGCCGGCACGACCACGTTGACGCTCGACTTCTTGTTGGCTTCGTCGACGGCCGGGAGTATCGCCGGAAATCGTGATTCGCTGATGGCCAGTGGTTCGCGAATCACCGGATTCCTCAACAACACGATCTACGTCAACGGCGATTCCGTCATCAACAACGCCGGTTCGGCCGTCTACCAGCGGATCAATAATCTCACGTTCGCCACGCTCACCGAAGTTGGGGCCGCCGGCGGGTCGAACGCACGCAGCTTAGTGCAGGCGAATTTCAACCAGGCAGGCATCCGCGTATCGGGGACGACGACGCTCGGAGCAAACAGCAATGCCATGAACGTCGCGTTCAGCGGCATGGGCATGGTCATGCTCGACGGTCCGGTCTCCGGCGGTGCGGGCGGGCGATTGATCAAGACCGGCAACGGCATGCTGTTCTTCAACAACTCCGGCAACACCTTCGGCGCCGACGGCAAGGTCGGTCTCGAGGTATGGGCCAGCACGCAGAACACCGCGACCAGCATCGTCGGTTCGACGCTTCGCGGAGCAGGCAGTCCGTTCGGCGTCGGCGACATCAATCTATTGCCCGGCACGATGATCCGCTTGGCCGCAGCTTCGAATATCAGCGGACAAAAGGTGTATTCGTACAGCGACAACATCGGAATTTCCGGCGTGTCGTTCGCTTATCATACTTCGCCTGCGACCAAGGGACTTTCGCAAGCCGACATTATGAACGTGCTGACGAACACGCCGACCGACGGCAAAGTTTCGCTGGAAAGCACCGGCGGCTATTTGGGCGTCGTCGCGCTCGACAACGGCTGGCAGTACAACGCGCTCGACATGGGGGCGATGGAGACGGCTCTCGGCGGAAAGCTCTGGCTGGGAAGCTCGACCTCGAACCAAGTTTACTTCGCTCCGACGTTGCAACCGGGGGCCGATAACGTTTATCGCCTCGGCGGCGGCGGCAACCAGGGAAGCCTCATCGTCGGCCTCAACGCTTTCGAGAACGTGCTGACCGGCAATCGGTCGGTTGTCGTCGGGGCGAACGATTTCGGCTTCAATGCCGTGTCGTATGTCAACGGCAACTCGTCGGTCACGTTGCGAACTCGCAATAACTTCACCGGCGACATCACGGCCGAACGCGATTCCACGCTCAACATCGAAAACAGTTTCGCGCTCGGAACCGGCAAGTTGTTGGCCAACCAAGCGTCCGACGTCACCGCCGGCGGCGGCGCCGGCGGCCTTTTGCAAACGAACAACGGTGCGGTCGCGATCAACAACAACGTCGACGTCATCGGCGATTTGCGCTGGAGCGGCGCCAGCGACTTCGTGATCCGCGGCGACGTTAATCTCACGCCGACCGGCGTCGGCGGTACGCGCGTCTTGCAAGTGGGCGTCAGCGGTGCGGCTGTGATGAGCATTCTCGGCGTCGTCAGCGGGGATCGCAGCAACTTGGTGAAGAGCGGAACGCAGACGCTCGTCTTGAACAACCCGAACAACTCCTACAGCGGCACCACGCAACTTGCCGGCACCGGCGGCAATTTGCTCGTCGGCGCCGATGTGCTGCCGAATCAACTGAGTCCGTTGGGCCGAAGCGATAGCCCGGTGATCATCACCGCGTCGAGCACGACGATCAACGCCGTGGGGCTGGGGCTCAGCGGCCAAGTCACGTTCGGCCGAGACATTGTCGTGCAGAATTCCATCGCCGCATCGTTCGCGGGCGTGTTCGGCAACACGATCTACACGTCGCGAGTGACCGGCAATATCGCCGTCGTCGCCACGGGGGCCGATCGCGATCTGCTGATCAACTCCGTCGCCAACGGTCGCTTGGAAATGCTCGGCGCGATCACCAGCAACGGCGGTTCGATGCGCGTCCGTATGGGCGACACCGGTACGACCCGCGTCGGCGTCGTTTATCTCGGCCCCGGTCCCAACGGCACTTCGCTGAACAGCTACCAGGGCAATACGATCCTCGACAACGGCCGGATCATCGTCGGCGCCAATTCTCAGTACACAGGGGCGACGAACAATCTGGCGATCACGTCGAGTCCGTTCGGCACCGGCAGCATCATGCTCGGCTCGACGACGAACGGCACCTCGGTCAGTGCCGACGGCGTGAGCCGTATCATTCCCAACGCTCTATCGGCGATCGCCGTCGGCGGTAATTCCACAATTGCATTCTTCGGAAGAGGCGATCTCTCATTTATTAGTACCGGAACCGGCGGCACGACGACCAGTTGGGACCTCAACACCAACGGCGCGCTGCGCAATCGCACGTTCAACGTAAACACGTCCATGGGCGCCGTTTCTTTTGCGACGAACTATACGACGAACAACGGGGCCTTCGGGGCGAACTTATTTAAGACAGGCCCCGGCGTCCTCGTGATGAACGGTGCGAGCACCGCCTACAACGAGGTCACGACCGACGGCAATTATGGAACGTCCTGGTTTATCAACGCGGGCGTGCTCCGCGTCAGCGCCGACGCCTCGCTCGGCGACAGCGCCGTCATCGCCAAAGGCACCGGCGGCCACGCCCTGACGGGACAGGCTTCCGATGTTCGTCTCGGCGGCGGTGTACTTTCCGTGGCCGGCAGCTTCCTCACTTCCCATCAGTTCATCCAAACCGCGGCGAGCACGATCGAAGTGTCCGCGGGCAACACTCTCACGCAGTCTTATCGCGTCACCGGTGCATTCGGTCTCACGAAGATCGGCGCCGGTACTCTCATGCTCAATGCCACGGCGAACGCCAACACGAGCCTTGCCGTGGGCAACTTCAACGGCGGCGGCGGGACCGTCGCCACGCAGGCTTCGACGGGCAATCCGTTCGGCACGGCCTCCGCGGCCGTAACGCTGAACGGAGGCGCCTTGCGTTTGCTGGGCGTTACCGGAACCGCGCCCGGCGGCGTCACGGTCGGCACGGCGCAAGGCGACGCGAGTTTCGTGCTGAACGTCAGCAGTTCCGCCGGTATCGTGCCCGGCATGACCGTCGCCGGGACGAACATTCCGGCCGGGACGATCGTCACCGGCGTCGACGGCAATACGATTCGGCTGAGCAACGCGTCGACGGCCGACGTCGCAACGGGGACCTCGCTCACCTTCGGCCTGCAGGCCCAAGACCTTTCGGTCAATACGCTGAATTACGCCGCGGCCGCAGGGATCGAATTGGTCAAGGGAACCGGCGTCGCCACGAGCACGCTGCGGATCACCAACGTGTTCGCGCGTCAGACGTACGGCATGCTTACGCTCACGTCGTCGAACTTGTCGAGCGATCTCGGCGTCAATGAGCGATTGTTCGCGACGAACCCGCCCGCCAATCTATCCGGCGGCGCGATTCTGTCCGTGCCATCGATCGTCGGGCGCTCCAGCAGCGGCGCCGATCTCAATTTTCTCAAGTATGATGCCGCGACTGGCTTCCGCCAGCATACGGCGGCCACGGTGAGCACACTTGGTACGTCGGCCGCCACGTCGGTCGCCGAAATCACTTCGTCGCAAGCCGTGACGAACGGCCCCATCGACGTCTTCGCGCTACGCACGAATAGCAACGTCACCGGCAGTTCCCTGCTCCGCATCGCAAGCGGCGGCATTATCTTCAACGGCGTCGCCTCGCCGACGATCTCCGCCCCGCTCCGCTTCGGCACGCTAGCGAACACTCCGCAGGAAGCTTTGGTGTGGGTCAGCAACACCACGGGCGTGTCGACGATCTCGGGCGGGTTCACCGCGACCGACTTTACGAAGGCGGGACCCGGCACGTTGCTCATCAGCGGTACCAATGTCATGGCGCCGCTGTCCGACGCGCAGCGCACGGCAAGTTCGTCGGGCACGACGGTGACCGTCGCCGATACGACCGATCTCTCGGTCGGCATGACCGTCACCGGGTTCACTGGTACGATCGCCGGCACGACGTCGGTCATTACCAACATTCTTAGCCCCACGCAGTTCACGGTCGCCGCTACGCTCGGCACGCACGACAACATCACCGTCTCGGGTCTGCGCCGCGTGACGATTCAAGACGGCACGCTCCGCTTCGCAAGCCAAAGCAGCGTTCCCTCGGGCGGCAACGTGATCATCGCGGTTAACAACGCCGGCGTGTTCGATCTGAATAATCAGAACTTGAACATCGGCGGCCTCAACGGCACCGGCACGGTCACAAATTCCGGCGGTTCGCTCCGCACGTTGTCCGTCAACATGGACTTGAGCCAAGTGCTGGCGTTCAACGGTCAAATCACCGGCAACCTCGCCCTGGAAAAGACCGGCATCGGAACGCTCACAATCGCCCCGCCGATGAATAAGGACGGCGCGTCGTTCGGCAATACCTACACGGGCGGCACGACGGTGAACGCCGGACAAATCGTCGGCGCACACATTTTCGCTCCTTCGTCGCTCGGCACGCTCTCCGTGCAAAACGTGATGGGGCTCGGTACCGGCGACATCACGCTCAAGGGCGGCATTCTCGATTTCTCGATGACCGGGACCGGTACCCTCGGTTACGTCGGCAATGAAATCGTCGACGCGATCTCGGCGATCCAGGTCGGTCCGAACAACGGCTACAACATCGTCGTGCCGCGGCTCAACAATTTCGGCACGCTCAACACCACCAGCGCCATCGGCACCACCATAGCGGGTTCCGCCTGGGCCAAGATAAACGATGTGACGCTCGATGCTCCTTCGCTCACGTGGGTCGGCCAAGCGACGAACGTTATGGTCGACGGCACTTTCAACGTCACGTATGACGATGGGGACGCGGGAACGCTCTACGACGAAGTCTTCCTTAACACGGCGGGGTCGGGGGTGATCGCCGGCCAAATCTTGGCTGAGAACAAGACGCTGGTGAAGGCCGGCGCCGGAACCCTCTTCCTCACCAACGGTCAGACCGGCGATCTCCGCAATAAGGTCCACCAATGGAAGATCATGGCCGGGGCGCTCGAATTGCGCATCGCGAACGGCGCCTCGAGCCCCTTGGGTTCCGCCGCCGAGATCAACATGAACAATTCGACGTTGAACGTCCGCCTCGAAGGGGACAATACGACGGCGATGCAAGTTCTCACCACGTTCGCCGACAACAGCATCTTGGTCGGCACGCAAGTCGGCATCGCTTCTCGCTCCTACCTCGGCAGCGGCAACACGGTGCTGAGCACCGACCGGCTCGGCTCCGGCGCCAATAAGACGGTCGTCTTCAAAGACCTGAACTTCGGCGGCGCTTTGGGATCGCCGTACTTCTCGTACAACTCCGGCAACGGCTATACGACGATCTTCTCGAACCTGACGATGGTTAAAGACGCCTATCTGGCCGTCAACAATCTGTCGATGACCGTCGACGGCGGAATTAGCGGCGCCGGCACGCTGTATAAGCAAGGCGGCGCGGCCCTGTTCGTCAACTCGGCCAACCCCGGCTTCAAAGGCGGGACCGTGGTCAGTCAGGGCACCTTGTTCTTCGGGAAGTTTGAAGGGGTCGTCACGACGTTGAACGACACGGCCAACGTCGGCACCGGCAACATCCTCGTCAATCCGGGCGCGGCCGTGCAGTTCAACAGCATCACCAACGTCGTCGCGGGCTGGACCGGTTTGCTCGACGTCCGCAGCAACGCGATGGGCAACTACGGCATCGTGCGACTTGCCGCCGATGAAACGCTCGACGCCTTCCACTTCCGCCTGGGCAACCTCGGCGGTCCGCAGACCACTTCCTATTTCGGCCTCGCCGGCGGCCTCGGCCTCGACGGTCTGGGCAAGAACGTCGGCGCCGCGATCATCGCCTTGAACACCGTCTACACGAAGGCGATCGACATGCGTCGCATCGGCGACGGGACCGCGTACCTCGGATCGACGAGCAATCAAGTCGGTCAGGTCGGCAGCTACAACGCCCCGACGCTCGGCGTCGGCGCCGGCAACACCTACCGACTCGGTGCAGGCAACAGCACGTTGTACGTCCAATCGACGATGGCCGCGAACAATGTGCTGACGGGAGCCGGCGCGAATCTCGTCGTCGGCCTCATCCACAGCGGCATGAACGTCGACAACATCAACGGCGGCAACGGACGCGGCACGGTCGTTCTCATGACCGACAACAACTACACCGGTTCCACGACCGTCAATCGCGGCAGCACCTTGGAGTTCCGCGGCGCATTGACGAGCTCGTCGTTTGAAACCTGGGGTCTGCTCACCGCCGCCGGCTTCGGAGGCACGTTCGTCAACGCGACCTCCTCCGCCAATCTCGGCTCGGTGACGACGCGCCCCGGCTCCGAAATTCGCTTCGACAATTCCTCCGGTTTGCTGCCGACCTCGGCCGCACAAGGCCGCTGGTTCGACTCGGCGGCGCTCACGCTCGACAACTCGATTCTCCGCATCATCGGTAATCGCGACGTCGAGACGTCGGAAACCGTCGGCATGGTAACCGTCGTCGGCCAGGGGACGGTCTTGGCGCAACGCGACTACCCCAGCCGGCAAACGGCCTTGGTCCTCGGCGGTATCACCGCCGGCGCCAACGCCACGCTCAGCATTCAGCCGGCCACCGGTGCGCAACTCGGCAACGATGAACGCGTGCTCCTGTCGACCGACACGGCAGGCTTGCCCGACATCGTGCTCCCCGGCCAAGTTGGTGCGGGCGTGAAATTCCGCAACGGCATGATCGCCCCCTGGATCGTCAACATCGGGGAATTGCAGTTCCTCACGTACACGGCTGACAACGGCTTCGTCAACGCCGGCTTCAATCGCATCCGCACGGGCGCCCTGGGTACGACGAGTTCCGCGACCGAACGCGTCTTCATCAACGCCGCTTCGACCATCTCGGGAGGGGCCGGCAATTTCGACGTTTATGCACTTCGCCTCGACGGTGACGTGACCTTTTTAGCGAACACGACCGCCGCCGCCAGCGACCGCATCACCATCCTCAGTGGAGCGGTGCTGGCCAACGGTACGCGCACCTTCACGCCCGGTCTGCAATTCGGCGCGACCGGCAATCCCACGCCGGCATATATCGTGAACAACGGCACATTCACGATCGGCGACAATACGCTGCCGACCACGACCGGCCAGTTGACGAACGCCTCCACGATCTACAAGACGGGTGCCGGAACGCTGCAAATCGACGCCGCACAGCCGAACTTCACCGGCAATTGGATCGTCAATCAGGGGAGCCTTTTCCTCCGCTCGCGCACCGCGCAGTCGAATCTCGGCGGCGCGGCTTCGGGGGCGCAACTGGCGGCGTTCTCCAACGGTGTCGTGCAGATGAACGCGTTCGACACCACGCTCGGCCTGCGCCCCGACGTTGCCGGCACCGTCTTCAACGTCAGCCTCGTGCTCGGCCCTAACAATCCGCAAGTCCGCCTTACGGCCGACCGCGGCCCGATCAACACGGCCTCGTCGGTCCTGGCTCAACTCGGCGGCAGCATCAAATTCGCCGGCTCGCCGGGCGAACAAGGCCAAACGCTATTCATCACCTCCGGCAACAGCTACACGCTCCAAGTCAACGGCGGCGTCGATCTCGGCCCCGCGGGCAATGCGTTCATCCGGACCGACGTCGTATTCACGGTGCAAGGCAAATTGACCGGTTCCGGAACGCTCGTGAAGACGGGCGGCTCGACGCTCGACTTGAACGGCATCACGCCGGCTAACGGCGTGAACGATAACACCGGCGGCATTCAAATGGTGCTCGGCACGCTCAATGTTCGCGGCGGAGCGACCACGGCCAACGCCTTCCCGGCCGCTCCCGCCGTGCTCAACTACGGGGGCTTCGGCTCCGGAGCGTTTACCGTTTGGGGCGGTACGACCAACATCCGCATCGACGGCTCCAACAATACGACGCGCGAACGTTATTGGGTCGGCAACAATGCCGCGGGCAACAGTCTCATCGTCAACGGCTCGGCGACCATCGACATCAATCGTCAATCGGGCGCAGGCACGACGAAACACATGGCCTTCAAGGATCTGACCATCGGCGGCGCGACGCTCGGCCTGACCGGCGGCAACAGCTACGTGTTTGAAATCAACGGCGGCACTACGCTCGTCGGCTCGCCGGTGCTCAACGTCAGCAGCGCTCAATTATTCTTCAACGGCGCGGTGTCCGACGGCGGAGCGAAGCAGATCATCGTCAAAAACGGCGGCGAATCGTTGTGGTTCAACGGCACTTCGAGCCGCTTCGGCGGCCTGCTTCCCGGTACGTACGGTCCCAACGGCCTGGGACTGGTCGTCAACGGCGGCCTGCTCCGCTTCGGCGACGTCGCTACCGAGACGCCGACGCTGAATCTTTCGACGATGCTGAACGGCAGCCGCGTTCGCGTCAATCCGACCGGCAATTGGCGTTTGATGACGCCGAACGTCGCCATCGGCGTCGGCCAGATTCAGCAATACAGCGTCGCTCCGCAACTGTCGCTGTTCCGCTTGGGAACGGCGGCCGTTAGCGGGGCTCAGATTCAATCGTGGTTTACAACCGATTCGAGCGGTGTCTTGGCCCTCGAAAACACGACGCACACCGCTCCGCTCAACCTCGCGGCCATCGGCGACGGCACGTTCCGTCTCGGGGCCGTCGGTACCGTGACGTACAACCCGTTGTCGCTCGGCGTCGGAGCGGGCAACCTCTATCGCATCGGCGGCGCCGGGGCGACGCTCACGCTCGACTCCTCCGGCGTGACGACCGGCGCGCTGATCGAATCCGCCCCGGGCACGCGCGTCGAGTTCGGCTCGCAGGGCGTGAACGGCGGCGGTGCCGTGGTCTTGAACGATCTGAACACCTACACCGGCGGCTCAGTCATTAGCCGCGGAATGGCCGTGACGTTCCAAATTGCGCCCACGGCCGTCGCCGGAGCGTTCGGCAACGGCGGCTCGATAGATGTCTTCGGCACGCTCGTCGCACAAGCGGCCGCAGGCACGTTCCAGAAAGCGACGCTCGACCCCAATTCCAACGCTTACAACGTCAGACTCCATCCGGGCGCGATTCTCCGCTTCAACAACAGCGCTACAAATAGCGACCGCTGGGCCGATAACGTCGCGATTAGTCTCGACGGAGCGACGCTCAACGTCGCCGGAGCTGCCGCCGTCGCTGTTACGGAGGTCGTCGGCGCGGTGTCGTTCCAGCGCGGCGCGGGAATTCAAATCAACCGCAACGCCGCCGCCACCGCGCAGCTCGATCAACTCACCGTCGCCAGTTTGTCGCGCGGCGGAGCCGGCGCGACGCTGACGCTTTCGTATGTCGCCGGCAGTACCGGACTGGGAATCGCCGGCGGCGGAACGGCGCTTGCCGGCGAGCGTCTCATTGTGTCGTCGTGGGCTCAGCAGATGCCGCAGCTTTACGGCAGTGTGAATTCAGGAGCCGGTGCTCCCACCGGCATTCTCCCCGGCTACTACATCGACGGTACGTCGAACACCTTCCTCAGCTACAACGCCGCGACCGGATTCCAATCCCTGCTCAGCACGGCGAGTCCGGCGGCAGGGGCGGTCGCCTATAGCAAGATCATCAACTTCGGCGACATCTCGACGGTCGACTTCAGTTCCGGTCAAGACACGCTCGACGTGAACGGTTCGGCGTTTACGATCGTCCGCGACTTCGCCGTGTTTGCGATGCGTTCCAGCGTCAACATCACGAGCGGCGTCGGTCAGTACAACACGATTACTTTCAGCGACGCCCCCGGCGGCGGCCGCGGCGGCCTGATCACCACCGGCGCCATTGCGGTTCAAGCCGACTTGAAGTTCGGCAACGCCGGCTTGAGCGATGCCTACGTGTACAACACGACCAACCTGACGATCAACGGCGACATCTACGCCTCGAGCGTCACGAAGTTCGGCGCCGGCAACATGATTCTCGCCAAGGATCAAACCGCTCAGGCCCGAGCCGGCGTCGGCTTGCTGGGCAACTGGTACGTTAACCAAGGCACGCTGCAACTCAACACGTTCGGCGCGTCCGGCAACGGTCGCATCTTCTTGAACGCCTCCGGTCAAACCAGCGGCGCCGGCACCACGCTCAACCTTAGCGCCAACTCCGGCAGTCCGCTCAGCGGCACCTATACGATGTCCGGCATCACGATCGTCGACAACGCTCTGATCAACGTCGACGCCGGCGGCGCGGACCGCACGGTGACGATCGGCGATTTGGAGGTCGTTTCCACCGACCTGACCGGTTTGCAGCCGGCGCGAGCCCGCTTCGTGGTCGCTCAAGCGCGCAGCATGGTTAACGCCGGCGTGCTCACGCTCTCGGGCGTCGGCACGTCGATCATCGACGTCAACGCCAACAATGTGAACAACCAGATCACCTCCGGGGCGACGGCGGGCGTCGCCGTGGCCGGTCTCGTCGGCAGCCAAAACCTCATTAAGTGGGGCAACGGCGGGCTCTATCTGCGCGGCGACAACAGTGCCACGTTCACCGGCGACGTCGTCATCGAACAAGGCGCGCTCCGCGTCACCGAGGCCAACGCCTTGGGCAATGCCGCGACCGACGTCACCGTCCGCCGCTACGGCACCTTCGACCTGTGGGCCGCGGGCGTGGCGAAGGTGCCGACGTACGAAGCCGGCGCGATCGAGCGCTGGAGCATCGACGGCGCTCGCAACATGGCGTTGCTCAATCTCGGCGCGGGCACGCTGCAAGTCAACGCCGACCAATTCAGCCAGACCAATACCACGGTCCGCCTCAACGGCGGCGCGATCGAAGGCTATCTCCGCACCGACGACTCGCTCGACAGCAACATCGGCGTCGTCTATCGCACGCTCGGCGCAGGGGTCAAGTTCGAACTGCTCGGCGATTCGTTCGTCGGCCAAAACCCGCTCATCGACGGCCCCAACGGCCTCGACAACGGTCGCCCCAACGATCTGCAGCCGGGGCTCGGCGCCCCGGGCGTGAACAACAGCAGTTCGCTTACCGATTCGGCGCGCGGCGTGATCCTCGAGATCAAGGGCGTCATTTCCGGAACCGGCGGCCTCACGAAGCAAAGCGGCGACACGGTGATTCTCTCCGGGGTCAACACCTACCAAGGCGCGACGAATATCACCGGCGGGACGCTTCGCGTCGGCATCGGCGGCGCGCTGCCGAGCCAAACGAATCTCACCACCTACGGCTCCGGCGTCCTTGATCTAAGCGGCAATAACGTCACCGTCGGCGGCCTTTCCGCCGCGGTCGTCGGCGGCGCCCAGATCAATTCCTCCGGCTTCATCACCAACAGCGCCACGACGCTCAACACCTTCACGGTCGGCAACGGCGCGACGGCGGACTTCGTCTACGGCGGCGTGATTCAAAACAACGTTTCCCTGGTTAAGTCCGGCTCGAATAAGCAAACGCTGACGAACGTCAACACGTATTACGGCGAAACGACCGTCTCCGGAGGCGCGCTCACCGTGACTCACGTCGACGGCACAGGCAACGTCGACGGCGTCGTCAACACGACCAAACTCAGCGTCGGTTCGGGCGCCGCGTTCAACATCCTCACCGGCGCGACGACCGGATCCAATCTGACGCTCGCCCCCACTGCGGGCACGGTCCTCGATTTGGCCAACAACAGCCGCCTCGGCTTCCAACTCAGCGGGGTCGGCGGAGCGAGTTCGGGCAAGATTACGTTGCAAGCGGGCGCTCTGGCCCATGCGGTCGGCAACGTCTTCATCGACGCCTACTTCAATTCGACGTACACCCCGGTCGGCAGCGTGATCGTGATCAACGCCCCCTCGGGCGGCCTCAGGACGACGAACGGCAGCTCGGCCACTTACCAAATCGGCAACATCTTCAACGGCACCGGCGCGAACTTCACCGTGACCGGCATCGTGCAAAGCGACACCCAAGTCGCCCTGACCACGGCCGCGGGCGGCACTTCGGCCGCGCTCTTCTGGAAGGGCGGGCTCAGCGGAGCGACGAACGTTTGGGCGGCGACCAACGGCACGTCACAAAGCAACTGGGCGACCGATTCCGCCGGCACCAACACGCCGAACATCCCGACCTCGGGAACCGCCGTCACGTTCTCGGCGACCGGCGCGACGAATCAAGGGGCGATGACGCTCGGCGGCGACGTCCAAATGGCTTCGCTTACGATCAACGATACGGCCTCGGTTTCACTCCAAGACTCCGCCTTCTCGCTTACCATCACGGGCAGCTCGGCCATTACGACGGGAGCTTCGGCCGGGACGGCGGCGCTCAACGTGCCGCTCGTGCTGCAAAACGGTACGCCGACGATTTCTCTCGCTTCGGCCAACTCGCTCACCTTGGGCGGGCCGATCAGCGGTGCGGCGACCACGCTCACCAAAGCCGGCACCGGAGCCGGCTCGCTCATCTTGACCGGCGCGAACACCTTCGCCGGAGCGTTCAACATCACGACGGGAGTCGTTCGCATCAGCAACGATTCGGCGCTCGGTAGTACCGCGGGCGGCACCGTCGTGTCGAGCGGGGCGACCCTGGAAATGCTCGGCGGCATCACCGTCGGCGCGGAAGCCCTGAGCCTCAACGGCGCGGGCGTCGGATCAAACGGCGCGCTTCGCAACATTAGCGGCAACAACATCTATAACGGCGCCGTCACGCTGGCCGGAATCACGACGATTCAGTCCGACGCCGGCTTGCTCACTCTCAACGGCACGATCAACAACGGCGCCAACCTGCTCACCGTTCAAGGGGCCGGCAACACGACTTTGACCGGAGTGCTCGGCAACGGCTCGGGCGGCCTCACCAAGGCCGGCAACGGCACACTGCGCGTCTCGGCGGCGAATACGTTTACCGGTGCGGTCAACGTGAACGGCGGCATTCTCACCGTGGCCAACAATACGGGGCTCGGCACCACGGCCGGCGGTGTTACGGTGACGAGCGGGGCTTCGCTCGAATTGCAGGGGAATATCACCGTCGGCGCGGAAACATTGAGCCTGGCCGGCGCGGGCTTCGCTTCCAGCGGCGCTCTCCGCAACCTGAACGGCACGAACACCTACGGCGGCGCGGTGACGCTCACGGCCGACTCGACGATCACGTCCGACCTGGGCGTGCTCACGCTTGATGTCGCGAGCGGCAATGCGATCGGCGGCACGTTCAATCTGACGTTCAACGGCGCAGGTTCGATCACCGTCGCCGATCCGATCGCCACCTCGACCGGCACGCTCACCAAGAACGGCACGGGTTTGCTCATTTTGAGCGGAGCCAATACTTACACGGGCACGACCACGGTAACCGATGGAATCATGCGGCTCGCCAACGCCACGGCTCTCAGCGGCGGCATAGCCGCGGCGGGCGGCACGTCCGGCCTGACGATCAACGGCGGCGGCATTGTGGAACTAGGCGCGAACGACTTCAGCCGCGGCCTCGGCACCGGTGCGGCCAACGTGCAATGGACCGGCAGCGGCGGCTTCGGCGCCTTCAGCGCGGCTCGCACGGTGAACCTCGGCGGTTCAGGCGCTGCGGTGACCTGGGCCTCGGGCAGCTTCGTGCCGAACGCTTCGGAGTTGGTGCTCAGTTCGACGACGTCGACGCACACCGTGACGTTCGCGAACCCGATCGCTTTAAACGGAGCGGTTCGGACGATCCGAGTTAACGACGGCGGTGCGGCGATCGATGCCGTAATCAGCGGCGCGATTACCGGCACTTCGCCGGCCGGCTTGATCAAGACCGGACCCGGCGTGCTCGCTCTCAACACCGGGGCGAACAGCATCGGCGGTCCGACCACCGTTCAGCAGGGTACGCTCACGGTGAATTCCTCGCTCGCCGGCGGCGGCGGCGTCACGGTCGGTTCCGGTGCTCGCTTCAACGGCGGCGTCGCCGGCACGCCGGCCTCGGTCACTTCGCCGATCGCCGTGCAGAGCGGCGGATCGTTCAGCGCCGGTTCGTCGACCAACTCCGCGACCGGCGACGGCGTCGGTCAAATGAACGTCGCGCTCACGTCCGGGCAACTTGTCGATTGGCAGTCGGGTTCCAATCTCGTGTTCGATTTCCGCACCAATAGCTCGGCGATCGGCACGCAAGGTACGAACTGGGATTACTTGAACATCACCGGTACGGGCAGCTCCTTGAAGATCGGTAACGGCCTCACCCTCCTGGTCAATTCGTGGAACGACGCACTCACCACTTACGGCCAGAACAGCAGCGCGACCCCGGCCAATAACTTCAATCCGGCGACGAGTTCGAGCTATTCTTGGTTGTGGGTCACCGCTCCAAGCTTCTTGAACGCTTCGGGCAATCCGATCGCCGACGGCGAATTGTCGAACTTCAACATCATCGACGATACCGGCACGGCGGTCTTTTCGCCGACCGGCGGCAACTACTCGCAGATCGGCGGCAGCGAGTTCTGGGTCAGTAAGGTCGGGACGGGTCTGTACATCAACTACGGAATTCACGCCGTTCCGGAACCGGGAAGCCTGATGCTCATGGGCCTTGCCGGTCTCGGTTTTGGCGCCTATGGCTGGCGGCGTCGCAAGAAACGGGCCGACGCGGTTGACGCCGCGACGACCCTCGACGAAAACGGAAAGAGCGACCGCATCGGGTAAGCGGCCTCCCGGCGAGGTCGATTTTGCCGCGGTTCTGATGTCTCGCTCCGTCATCGACCCTTCGGCTTCGCTTCTATGTCGGTACGTCACCTCGCTTGGCTCGCCGCCGTCGGACTGATCGCTTCCGCCGGTTGCGGCGATAATTCGAAGCCGGGCGTCAATATCGGCGTCACGCCGAAGCCGTTGCCGATGCTTACCGGTCCGAGGCCGACCTCGGAACCGATCGTGGTCGTGCCGGAATTCACCGACCCCGGCGTCGCGATGAATCCTTTGATCACGCCGGAGGCACAAACGGCGAGTTCGATCAGCGAAAAGGAGGAGTTGTGGGAACGCTTCGCCGCCCCGTCGGAGGTGCTCGGCAAGCAAATGGGCGACATCCGTTTCGCCTTTGCCGACCTCATGCCGAAAGCCGGCGTGAAGTATGAACCGTTCGAAGTGGAGTTGCAGGCCGGCGTTCCGCTGTTGAATGAAGGGAAGTACGCCGAAGCTGCGAAGCACTTTGAAAATGCGCAGCGGCTCAACCCGCAAGACTACCGCGGCTTCTTCTTCGAGGCGGTGTGTCGAGCGCAGCTCGACGACGTGGCGCGGGCCGCCGCGGCGATCGATCTGGCGATCACCCGCGCACCGAAGGAACTCGAACTGTATCTACACCGCGGCAACCTGCGCATGCGGCGCCGAGAGTACGCCGCGGCGGCCGGCGATTTCTCGCACGTGTTGAGCATACAACCGCAAAACATTCCGGCATTGGTCAATCGGGCGGCCGCCAACTTTCATCGTCGACGCCCCAAAGACATGATCGTCGACACGACGGCGGTGATCGATATCCGCAAAGACATTCCCGACGCATATCTCTTACGCGCGTTGGGCAACATCATGACGGGAGAGCCGGCCCGCGCCCGTCGCGATTTCGACGCCGCCGTGGCCGCCGGACTCAACAAAGAGGCCGCCGCCTCCTGGCGTTCGCTGTTCTACGGCAAGAGCTGACTTGAGGCGGAAACGTCGGCGTCGTTTCGCGAACAAGCGGTCGCCCGCCGCCTCGCTACGAGCGGCAAACTGTCGCTAACGACAATTCTCCTCAATAGTCGGCGACGTTTCCTTTCTAGCCGAACGGCCGGCCAAAAAGTAGCGCCGAATTTGGCCGGCGAAGTCGCTACGTTGCGGGGTGCTGAACTTCCCCCGAGAAGCGCGGAAACGTAGCGATGAGAGTGATTCGAACGACCTTGGGTCGCGCGATCGTTCGGTACTTACGTCGACCAAAGGTGCGCAAAGTGCGCATCTATTTCGACCGTAGATGCGCACAATTAAGTAAGACAATAGGGGTGCGCACTTATCGTCCGAATAGATGCGCAGCGCGGCCCTCATCGAGCGACGTAAATGAGTTGAGGAGCCGCTCGACGCGACCGCCGCCAAACGAAAAACGGCCGAGGAAAAGCTCCTCGGCCGTTCATCGAGCAATCGTTTGCGAGCCGGAGTTGATTCGCCGGCTAGTTTTGGAAGGTGTTCAAGAAGTAGTTGAAGCTGATGCTGCCGAGCACGTAGTTCGCCGCCAATTCGATCGGCGTGTACTGCAGGAGCACGTAGTCGCCCGGTTGGACGAGGATTCGCTGGCTAGCGTCGACCAAGGCCCGATTGAGATTGATCTTGATCGGAATGGTGGACCCGTTAGGCAGCCGCCGGAGCACGACGATCTGTGTGGGCGGGAAGACGCTGCCGCCGCCGCCGCCGCCGCCGAAGCCGCCGCCGCCGCGAGCCAACGAACCTTGCGTGGCGCCGGAAGCGACCGTGCCGCCGGCGAGCGAGATCGCCGCCAAGACGTCGAGATCGTAATCGCGAGGCAAAGGAATTTCACGGCCTTGCAATACGCCGCCGGTGTAGAACACTTCGCGTTCACGTGTCTCGATGAACACGATGTCGCCCGTATTCAAGATGATGTCGTCTTCCGTGAGCCGCGTCAGTTCCTTGCCGGGTTCGGCGCGGAGCGGGATGCGAATCACGTTGGGGTTCTTACGAACCATGTCTTCGGAGCCGTTGTAGGGACCGAAGTTGACCATCTCTTGAATGATGCCTTCGCGCGATTGCGCATCGGCGAACGTGCCGCGAAGGATAATGACTTCATTCTTCGCGTCGAGGCCGGGCAGACCGCCGGTCGCCGCCAGAGCGTGCATCACGTCGTTTTCATAGGCGTTCAAGTCGACGGTGAACGCGTTACCGCGCTTCGACGGCCCGGCCAGAATCACGCCTTGCGCGGCGCCTTGCGATCCCAAGTCCTCCCGAACGACGACGACTTGATACTGCCGTTTACGCATCAAAGTCACGATAATACGGTCGCGGCCGGCAACCAAAATGCCTTCGCCGAGGTAGCGATCGCGGATTTCCTTTTCGGCCTGGGAAATAGTCATGCCGCTGATTTTGATGGGCGACTGCAAAAGCGGCAGGGCGAGGGTGCCGTCTTCACGAATCGGAATCGGATAGCCCAAGGCGGGCGGCAGTTTGCTGTCGACCGGGAAGTGGACCTCCGGCGGCAGTTCTTCGCTACCGAGCACGCCTTGAATATAGATGCCGAGCACGTCGCGCGGGCCTAGTTGATAGACGGCCGGAGGATCTTGCCGTAACCGAATCAGATTGATCGGCTGCCGGCTCGCGCGCTCTTCGCCGAGCATCCAACGCGGCAAGCGATTGGCGGGAACGCCGTTGAGTTGGATGCTGGAGCATCCTCCCAATGTCACTCCGATCGTCGCCAGAAGGAGCGTAGCGGCGACGCCAAATTGCCGGAAACTGGTCATGGCTTTCATCCGTTAGCGAAACGTAGGCACTAGCTTGTTTGAGGGAAGCTGCGAAACGGGCTTCGGCCCTATTCCAGCGACTCGATCGCGTCGCCGAACAACGTCGCCTGAGCCACGGGCGGCTGCGGAGTCGTCGGCAGAAGTTCGGTTTGCTTGCCGCCGATCGGATCGCGCGGCGTCGTCGGAGCCGGAACGACCGGCTTCGGTTCCGCCTTCGGCGCGGCCTTGGCTTCGGGAGTCGCCGGAACCACCGGTGCGGCTTGCGTCGACGGCGCCGCCGCGGCGGGGACGTCGGTCGTCAGCGGTGCCGAAGGCGTCGTCATGGCCGGAGGAGCGGGAACGACTAGCGAAGGCGTCGTCGCTTCGGGAACGACCGGCAAGAGCGTCGTGCCCGGCGGCGGAGGGACGACCGGAATGATCGGGGCGGGGACGTCGGCGGCCGGAATCGGCGGGACGACCTCTCCTTCATACGGAGCGCCCGGCGGCAAGCCCGGGAAACCCGACGTATTATTCGCGGATCCGTTCATGACGGGAGCCCACGATGTCGGGATTTGATTGTACATCGCCAGACCGTCTCGTTCGGCGGCCATGGCGCCATCCTGGTAGCCGCGAAACCAAGCGCCGATGTAAGCGCTGCCTTCCGGCGACTGGTAGCGTGTGCCCCAGTAATAGTTGGGCGGGAAGAGCGGCACTTGTCCGTTGCCGCCGGAAGCGACGTCGTAGTAGCCCTGCTCGAAGCCGCGACCGATATGCTCGCGCAATTTATGCGGCACGCCCTGCTGCCAGTAGTCCCACCGGGCCGTCTTCCACGCGCCCGAAGCCGCCTTGCGATTGCGCTGAGCGATCGAGAGTTCTTGAAACTCCGCGCAACCGCTCGCCGTCAGTGCGAGCCCGAGGGTCAAGATTAGAACCGTGCGAAACATAAGTACTCCGTCCGAAAGACAGGGTCGCTCGCCGCGCGAAACGAACCTTCACCGCACGAGGGGGCGGTGCCGTTAAATCCTTCTTCGGACGAGACCGGTCGGTTCGATTATTCCGTTTATGAGGAAGTTGCGAATTCTTCCTGGAATGCCGTAGCTACCGGCGACGACGATTCGCCGTGAGATTGCCGGAAATGACGGCCGGAAGCGCACGTCGCTCGGACAGTTTCTCTGGAAAACAGGCCGCTGGTCGCGGCAATCACGCCAGTCGCTCGGCGGCTGGTGCGGCCGCTTAACCGGCTTTTTCAGCGGAAGCGACGAAGAAACTGAATGACTTGCAGGATTATTCCGAATATAGGCAATAGTCCGATCCTACGGGATCGGGGGTCGCTTCGTTTTGCGCAGGTGCTAGCGGGAGAACAGCGGTGTCCCATATCGCACGTAAACGTCTACTGTGGACCGGCTTCATCCTTGCGGTGCTCGGCTTTGTGCCCGCAGCTCCTCGCCCGGCGTACGCAGGCTTGGCGGCGCTCGACGCGTTCCACGTCGGCCGCTATCACCTGGCCAACGGCGATCGCGATAAGGCCATGGAGTCGTTCAACGACGCGCTGCGGCTCAATCCCCAATTTGTGCAGGCATACGTCGCTCGGGGCAAGCTTTTCGCCGAGATGGGGCAACACGAAAGTGCGTTGGTCGACCTGAATTTTGCCCTGCGGCTTCAACCGACTCATGCCGAAGCGTTCGCCTATCGCGGCTACGCCCTGCTCTCGCTCGGCCAACCGCAAAAAGCCGTACCCGATCTCGACATGGCGTTGCGCATCGATCCGTCTTATGCGCGCGTTCATTTCTTGCGCGGGCAAGCCATGCAAATGCTGGGCGAACCGCAAGCCGCCTCGCTTTGTATTGCGACGGCACGGCGATTGGATCCGACATTGGAAGTGTCGCAAGTCGTTGCGGCGAGCACCGACGGAACGATCGACGACGTCGGAGTGCAACTGGCCGGCGGCACGATGCCGCAACGGACGCCGATTATGACCGAACTCGTGACGGCTCAAACGCCGCAACCGGCCATCGATCCGAAATCCCAGGGGCGATTGGTTCCTTTTGAAAACCATCCGGATTTAGCCGACGTCGCGCCGCCGAAGATTTCGCGCAAGCCGGAATTGACGAAACATCACCAGGGTTTGAAGAAAACCGACAACGTTCAAGCGAAGCAGACTAAACCGGCCGGGCCGCGTCCTCTGCCGCCTCCTCCCGCGCTCGACTCCGTCGCCGGTGGCTCAACGCTGCCGGATATCACTTCAAACGATGAATCAACAGATCCGATCGCGTCGGCGGACCGCTCAGTGGAATCTGCCGAGGCAATCGAGCCCGCCGCCCCCATCGTCACCGAGCCGACAGCAGTCGCAAGTGCGCCGCCGCCTTCGGTCGATCCATTGCCGATGATCGAGCTTTCCGCGGAACCAGTCGCGGCTATCGCGGAATCCACGCCGTCCGGCGCTACGAAAGTCGAAGAATCTCCTGCTAAGTTAGCCGCTGATGCGGAGTCGCCCGCGGTAGACGCGGAGTCGGAATTGACGACTGATCTTGCGCCTGAGCCGCAAATGATTCCTTCGTTCGGCCCGCAAATCTTCGCGAAGTCGAACCATGCATCGGCGAGCGACGGGGAGGACTTGGTCGATGAAGCAGGCGAGCGAATCCCGATGGTCGCGAAGGCCAGCGAGATTCTGGGCGGCCAAATCCCGGAAACGCTCTTGCTTCCGGCCAAGCCGTCCGCGGTCGAAGGCGATAATCGCCTAGCCGCGGCCGTAGAAGCCGCTAAATTAGCGACCCAAATCGACGCGCCGGCGGCGTTTGCCGACGATGAAGAAGAGTCCGCCGAACCTGCGAAGGAACAGACTGCTCCCTCGGCGGCCGATGTCGCGAAGGCAAACGAACAAGTTAAGATCGGCGTGGCGTGCGAAGCCGACGGCAACACCGTTGACGCGCTCGCGGCCTATCAACGGGCTTTAGAACTCAGCCCGCTCGATGCGCAAATTTACTGTCGACGCGGGCATCTGTTGCTGGAAGAACTCCGGACGGCAGAAGCACTAGCCGATTTCGAGCGAGCTGTGAAACTCGCGCCGGGTTTGGCAAACGGATATTTCGGGCGAGCTCATGTTCGCTTTCAGACCGAGAACTTCGCCGAGGCGATAGGAGACTACGACGTCGCATTGCGACTTGACGACCAACACTCGCAAGCACTTTTTGAGCGGGGTTATTGCAAATTTAAACTTGGCGACATCGAGAAGGCGAGAGTAGATCGTCGGGCCGCAATCGATCTCGACCCGACTTTGGCGAAAGCCGAGCCCAAGTATGCGGTGGATTCGAGTCGGCAACTTGCTCAATCAAAACTCGACGGAGCCACGGCATTTGCCGGCGACGACGAACACACTCCGACGGCGATCGCGACTGATGAAGCTCCGACGACGACTTCGACCAATGCGGTTTCGATCTCCGTCGACAATATCCCTGCAGCGGCCTTCGATGCGCTATTCGGCGGCGCCACGCAACTCAAGGTAGCCGGGCAAACCGCGCATACTCTTCAGGCGCAAGCGACCGTTGTCGAGATCGCATGCAACCTTCCTGCCGAAGAGCAAGCGAAACTCAACGCTGAGATTGAGCAACTGTCGATTGATCTGCTGACCATGCCGGGAGATCGTGATCGCTATTTCCGCAGGGCTCGTGCCTATTGTCTGCTCGGGCGTCCGGTCGACGCACTCGACGACCTTAACGCCGCGTTGCGTTTTGATTCCGAGATGCCGGAAGCGCTCAAATTGCGGGCGGAAGTCCATCGGCAACTCGATCGGCGCGACGCCGCCCAGGCCGACTTCAATCGCTTGATTGAATTAAATCCAAGCGACGCTTCCGCCTTCGTGCTTCGCGCCGAATATTCCGCCGAAATCGGTCAATTTGATGCTGCGCTGGCCGACCTGAACCGAGCGGTGGAACTTAATCCGGGCGACGCGGCCGCGCTCGAAGAGCGCAGCCGAATTCACGCGGAGCGAGGGAACTTCGATCAATCGCACGCCGACCATCAGCGGGCGGTGAATCTTGGTAACAAAACCGAATAGCGCGCCGCCGATCGGCAGCGGATCCGCCGCGCGAGCGTGTGAACAACGCCCTGCCGTCGATGATCGGCCTTCTGCCGTATAGATGCCGGAAACGGCCGATTCTTCATGCGAATACGCCCGCAAACGGTCCTAGCCCATTAGGCTGAATCGTGATATTCTATTGGGCTTAAATCGACCGACTGAAACCTTCTTGGGAGCTGTCTCAACATGACTAAGCCGCACCGCAGTTTGAAGAAAGCCAATCATGGCGCTCGCCCAGCCAATGCCAAAGCTCGTCGCGCAAAACGCCGCGTCGTCAAAACCTAGTCCCCAAGGGGTCTTTGAATTCGACGGCCGAGCCTTGCCGTCGATCTTGGCGACACTAAGTTCCGGCATGGAGATCGAGTTGCTGGGTTTGAGGGATGGTTAAGAAAGACCTCATTCTGGATTTTTCGGAATACGACGTGAACAACGTCGTTCTTGATCTTGCGCAGATTCGTTCCTACAACCGTCAGCGCTTTGAAATGGAGCAATTGACGGCGGTTTGTTTCGAAGATCCGGAACGTCAGGTCGCCGTCGGCTACAAGGATCTCTCGAACGATGAGTTCTGGGTCCGCGGCCACATGCCCGGTATGCCGCTGTTGCCGGGAGTCGTCATGTGTGAGATCGCGGCCCAACTTTGCAGCTGTTATTCGCAGCGCTACGGGTTGCTCGGCAACAACGCGACGCTTGGCTTCGGTGGAATGAACGAAGTCCGGTTTCGCGGGGTCGTGGTGCCGGGGCAACGCTTAGTCGTCGTTTGCCAAGCCGTGAAAGTTCGCAAAGGCATCCTTATCACAAGTCGTTTTCAAGCTTTCGTCGAGCGAAACCTCGTCGGCGAGGGGGAAATACTTGGCGTCGCGCTGCCTGCCGACAGCGTGATCACTTCGGCGAAACCCACGCCGTAGGCTCTAGTCCGGAGCGTCGAACGGGTCTCGCGGCGTTGCCGGGCAGGACCGCATTGTTGGGAGTTATCATGGGCCGTCGCGCGCTGCGCAAATTGAATCCGTCGCTTGATCTCTCGCGACATCTCTACACGCTTGAGCAATTCACCGGACCGCTTGATCCAGCGGTGCTCTACACGCAAGCCGGCCCTTGGGAAGTCGAGATGGGGAGCGGGAAAGGACTGTTCCTGTCCCACGCCGCAACGGCGAATCCGGAGCGGAACTACCTTGGAGTCGAGATTGCGAAGAAGTACGCCGCTCATTGCGCCGCGCGACTCGTTCGCGCCGGCGTTTCCAATGCCGTGATGTTTTCCGGCGACGGATTGCTGCTATTTCGCGAGTATTTGCCGAGCGGGCGATTCGCCGCGGTACATGTTTATTTTCCCGATCCATGGTGGAAGGCTCGCCATCGCAAAAGGCGCGTCGTCAATGAATCGTTCCTGACCGATGTTGAGAGAATTCTTCAGCCGGGCGGCTCGCTTCACTTTTGGACGGATGTCCAAGAGTATTTTGAAACATCGCTGGAATTGATCGCTCGCGTTTCCAAATTGGAAGGTCCGCTGCCCGTCGCCGAGCGCGCTCCTGAGCACGACCTTGATTATCGGACGCATTTCGAACGCCGCAAACGGCGCGACGATCTTCCGATTTACCGAAGCGAATTCCGCAAGCCGGAATAAATCGCGCCGGCCGCATTGACCGGCTCGCGTTTCGAGCCGCTCATTTGAATCTGCAGCGACGCCGCACGATTTCGACCAGTGGTCCGATCATGATGAGCGTGAGGCTTCCCGGCTCAGGAACCGACGAATAATGTAAGTAAAGGTCATTGTTGTAGGCACTAACCCAGAACGTACCCTGCGGTTGGCCGTAAGGCGCGCCGCCGCCGACGGTGAATACGCCGGGATCCGCTTCAACGGTAACCTGCGGCAGGAAACCGTCGCTCAGACCGACTCCGGTCATCCAAAGCCAGCTATACGAGGCATTGATGCCGTTGGGGGACGACTCCGGTCGATCAATCAGAGCCGGAGCAGCCGGATCGAAATTGCTCGATGGGTTTGTTTTTGTGTTCGCGCCATAGGCACCGGAACCGCTCAGATTCCAGGAGAAGACTTTAACAGTCTGCCGCCCGCTGAGCGCCACGCCGAAATCAGTAATCGAAATCCAATCCCAGTCGGTTCCCGGCGTTCCCTCCACGCCGCCGAAATCGAATACCAATTGTGCTCCCGGCTGCCACTCGACGCCGGCGACTGTGATGTGTCCGACGCCGTTTTGATCGGAGCCCGCCGTGTTGACGCCGGCGCTAAAAACGCCGCTCGAAGTCACCGTAATCGGAGCTTGAATCGTGCCGCTACCGTTGAGCGTCGCAGAACCGGCCGCGCCCACGACAACGCCGCCTGCGGACGTGAGTGTGCCGCCGACGGACAGCACTCCGGCGTGGACCGTGACGCCGCCGGATAGGTTTTGCATGCCGTTCAATCGAAGCACTCCGGCTCCGGTTTTGTTCAGGCGGCCGCTTCCACCGCCGCCGATCGACGCAGAGATCGTGACATTATTGCCGTTCGTGTCGAACCACGCGGAGCCGCTAAACGAAGTGGTTCGTGTCGATACGTCGAATCCGCTGCCCGCGGCCCAGCGCAAACCTCCGCCGTTGAACAATAAGCTTCCACTGGGGCCGAAGCGGTCGAGCGAACCGACTTCGATAAAGCCCGCCTGAAACGTCGTCGAACCGTCGTAAGAATTCGTGCTCGAAAGTTTGAGTATCCCCGAGCCCGCTTTAGTGAGGCCGACTCCGCTTCCGCCGATGGCGGATTCAATTTGTAAGTCGAGAGTTGCTGCGGAGCTATCTTCAACGGTAAACGTGCGATTCGACGCTCCCAGGGCGAGAGTTCCGCCGGTGATGAGCGCCGATTGATTGTTGTTGATCGCCGAGTAAAGAAAATCACCGGTCATGGTCACGGTACGCGACGCACCGATCTGCGCCGTCGATGTTGATCCGGAGTTGCCGCCGCCCATGGTCCAAGCGCCCACGGTCAGGTCGGTGTTTCCACCCACCAGCAGCGTTCCCGACGCGATCGTTAAGGCATTGCCGATCGGAAGGCGTCCGTTGCTTAGCAGTTGCACCACGGCACCGCCGCCGTTGATCACCGTTGTGCCGGAGTAGTTGTTCGTACCGCTGGAAAGAGCCACGGTACCTGAGCCAAGTATTCGTAGCCCCGCCCCGCCGGTTCCGGTGAGTTGACCGGAGATTGTCAATTGCCCGCCGCCGGCATCGACACGAAAGGCTTCAGGCGTTGATTCGGAAATCGTGATCGTACCGCCGAACGTTCCGCTAGCCGCTCCGGCAACTAGTTGCAGAGTTTTCGTCTCTCCGATATTGCTAATGGTAATAGCCTTCGACATGGAGATACCGTCGGCGATTTCCAGCGTCGCGTTGGATGCAGAAATTGTGATCGGCGCGGACCCATTGAGCGCGCCGCTTGTTGCGAAGCGCAGCGTACCGTCGTCGCCGGCGAGGGTGATACGCGTCGAAATATTGTTGTTGCCGGACGGTGCGAGGACGACGAGTCCGCTTCCTTCCTGTCGCAGGCCGGCGCCGGTAGTGCTTGTGATGAGCCCCTGAAACGTCAGCGTGCCCCCTTGAGCGTTGACCGCAAAATTGCCTTCCGTGGACTCGCTGACCGTGACATTCGCGGAATACACCGCCGCCGTTGCGCCGCTGCGTAGGCGAAGCGACTTTCGTTCGCCGGCGTTTCCAATGGTGATCGTCGGTGCTGAGAACGTGATGCCGTCAGCCAAGTCGAGAGTGGTATCCGATTCGATGACGGAGACTCCGGACGCGCCGGAAAACGCCGACACATGGCTGACAACCACGGTTCCGCCCCCGCCGAGCGAAGCTGTTCCCGTCAAGCTATTTGCGCCGGCCAAGATCACGGTGCCGCCGCCGAGGGTGCGCAAACTTGCGCCGGAAGTACTCTGTACGCTATTAAGCGTGAGCGTGCCGCCGTTGGCGTTGAATCCGAAGTTCGCCGAGTTTGTAGCTTGAATCGTGACGGTGCCCGCGATCATGGCGGCCGACGAACTGTCGGCGAGTCGCAATTGCTTCGTCGAGCCGACGTTGCTGAAGACGACATTGTTTGTGACCGTACCGACGTTCCCAAACTCAAGCATCGAGTTGGTTTCGTTAACCGTGACCGTGCCGCTGCCGAATGCGTCCGCGGTCAAAGCCCGAACGACGCCCCCGCCGTTGATCGTCGTATCTCCGATGTAGTTGTTGTGTCCGCCGATCGACAGGAGGCCGGTCGTTCCGACCTTGCGAAGGATGATGTTTTGGGCGCCCGTCAACGTCGAATTGATGAGGGCCGACGCCCCAGCTTCGACCAAAATCGTCGGCTCGCTGGCCAAGTTTAGGAAACCGCCGTTGAGCGTGACGCTTCCCTCCTCGAACCGCAGACCGGTAATGGTCCGTGTGCCGACGACGTCCACGGCGAACGGGCCGAGGGCATCTGTTCCGGCGGAAAAGACGGCCGTATTCCCGTCCGTCCAGGCGCTCGTGGCGATGCTACCGGTCGCGCCGGTCGACCAAGCCGCAGCGGACGCATCCCAGGTACCTGCTGGAACGCTGCCCGCTCCGGATAACGTACCGTTAAGATCCCAAAAGAGATCGACGGCTCCTGCCGGCACTGCGGCGAAGCCTATGCACACCCACGTCAGCAGCCGATGAAGACCGGAGGCGATGCGTCGTAACCTAGCCTGTTTCATGAGCAACCCCAGGCGCGCTTAGCGGCCCATCAAAGAGAGTGGGGTGCAGCTTAACCTGCCGGAGGGGGCCGCTCAATCGAAAAGACGGTCCGTTCCTTTCGATCGGCAGGGCGAATCGGCCGTTGATTGGCTACCGATTCAGAAGGCGCAAGTGAACCGCCGCCACATCTCCCATGTAGTGGTCGATTCGGCGGTCATTGGCGGCTTTTAAATGTTCACGGGCGTCGTCGAGCCGTCCTTCAATTTCAGCGAACAAACCTAAATAAAGATGGGCATAAAACAGGCGTTGGTTGAGCTCCTCGTCGGTTGGTGAGTCCTCTCGGCAATTCATTAAGACCTTGCCGGGCTCGGACGTACCTTTGAAGAGTCGGTAAATCTCCATGAGCGGAATTCGACGATCGTCCTTGATCGGCAGCAATCGCTGTCGCGCCGCCTCAACTCCCAAGTTCGGATCGCGCGCTTGGCAGAGAAAGCGCCAGACGGCGTTCTCCACGTCGTTGTCATCGACCATCTGGTAGTTTGCGAATTGGACCGCCCCGTCGGCGTATCGCCCGGCATAATAGAGTGAGATCCCCCGTTTCCAGTGCCAAGTAGCACGCTGCGGGGCGAGTTTCAGTTCTTGATCAAACGCCGCGACCGACTCGGCGAATCGGCCTTCCCGAAACCTTCGGCTTCCGAGTTGTTCAAAATCGTCGGCCGTAACGACGGGCTTAGACGCCTCCGCTTGCGGCTTCGAAGGGGCCTGGGCGAGCGCCGACAAGCTTGCCGTCAAACACGCCGAGATAATGATCGCTGTTTTGGAGAAATGATATTTAATCACGGCTTCTTTTCGCGGGTTAGTCGGCAACTTAGACTACTCGCGCCGCATCGACGATGCAAACCTAGACCGACGTAACGGCGTCAACTCGAACGTTTTCCAGTGGAGCAACATCCATGTTCACCCTTCGTCGCCTTTCGTTTTCGACCGTCTTAGGGGTGGCGTGTCAGTTCGCCGGCTGGAGTTCGGCCGCCGAGCCGATGAAGGTGGGCATCATCGGGCTTGATACGTCGCATGTCGTCGCGTTTACCACCGCGATTCAGAAGGCCTCGGCCGAAAGCCCCTTGTCGCGCTTAAAAGTGGTCGCCGCTTTTCCCGGCGGCTCGCCCGACGTCGAATCAAGTCATACACGCGTCGAGGGCTTTACCGAGACGCTGCGCGAACAGGGCGTGGAAATTGTCGATTCGATCGAGGCTCTGCTTCCGAAGGTCGACGCCGTCCTATTAGAAAGTGTCGATGGGCGACCTCACCTGGCTCAGGCTACACCGGTGTTCGAAGCGAATCGCAATGCCAAGGTGAAAAAACCGCTGTTCATCGATAAGCCGATCGCGGCCTCTTTGGCCGACACCTTGAAGATCTTTCGCTTGGCTGAAGAGACCGGAACGCCTTGTTTTTCCAGCTCTTCGTTGCGTTATTATCCCGGCATCGTTGCGGTGAACGCCGAGCAGAAATTCGGCGACGTCGTCGGGTGCGTCGCTTTCAGTCCCTGCTCGCTTGAAGAACATCATCCCGATTTATATTGGTACGGCGTCCACGGCGTCGAAATCCTTTTTACGATCATGGGACCGGGATGCGAGTCCGTGACCTGCACGGCGACCTCGGATACGCATGTGGTGACGGGCGTGTGGAAAGACGGGCGTGTCGGCACTTTCCGGGGAATTCGCAGCGGAAAAACGGGTTACGGAGCGCTAATTTTTGGAACGAAAGCCAACGGTCAGGCGGAAGATCGCAAGGGGGGCTACGAACCGTTGCTGTTGGAAGTGGCGAAATTTTTTACAACGGGCAAGCCGCCGGTTGCGCCGGAAGTTACAACGGAAATAATGGCGTTCATGGAAGCGGCCGACGAAAGCAAGCGTCTCGAAGGCAAGCGCGTGAGCATCGCCGAGCTCATGAAGAAGGCGAAAGTCGCGGCCAAGTCTAACTAAGCCATGGATGAGCTTATCCGGCTCGAGAACGACGGCGTTCCAATCGCTTAAGCACTGCCGCCAACATAGCGCGTTGCTGCGAGTGATTAAGTTCTATCAATGCGTCATCGGCCGACATCCAACGGCGCTCGCGCAGTTCCGATTCTTTCCAACTGCGTCGCGACTGAGCGACCATCATTAAGAAACAGACGACCCGTCGCACCTCGCCGAGCTTCACTCGCTCGTAAGTTCCCACCGCGTCGCCGACGATGCGTCCGCGGATGCCTGCTTCCTCCCAGGCCTCTTTTAAGGCTGCACCGGTTTCCGTTTCGCCGGGTTCAATATAGCCTTTGGGAAACACCCAATGCCCTTTTTGACGTGTCGTCACAAGGCAAACTTCCAGCCGTCCGCCGTAGATTCGGCACGGTATGGCGCAAGCCTGCTTGTGAACGATTCGGGCCATTAACTATGGAGCGGTTCGAGCCGCTCTTTGATTTGGTGGACCAACCGACGGCGAAGGTGCTCTTGTGCAACTATAGTTTACGAACAAAAAAAAACGCTAGGTCAGTCGCAAAAGGCTGTTGAAATCCAATTTGTGCGGAGGTTGCGGACCTCGGAATAAGGGAAAAATGCGCTGGCGAGTTGTTGCGCGCCCGAGTCACTTTTCGCCCAGCCGGCGCGCGATCAGTGCTCATTTCGACTCGCGAACTTGAGACTTTTTTCTAGATTTGAGACTTCGAACGGTCTAGAAATCTTGCCCGCAATGCCGGCACGCGCTGGGGACGCATCTCGTAAGTGTATTGTTCGGAAGGCTTTGCGTGATGGTCTTGAGGTGCGGCTTTCCAAGGCTTGGGAGTTCGGCATCGAGTTTGCAAGAAAATGAGCCGCGTCAAGCGATCTTCGCTTCGCAGCTTGTCGGGAGCATGGCACGCTCTGCAGGCTTCTCATTCGCGTTAATGGTGCCGCTTTAGTCAGGGAAGACCTTCCATGCTCGTTCTTAGCCGCAAACAGGGTGAACAAATCCGCATTGGTGACAACGTCGTGGTCACCGTTCATCGGCTTTCCGGAAACCGCGTGAGCTTAGGCATCGAGGCGCCGGCGGATTGCAAGATCATGCGCGGTGAACTGCGGGCTTTGTTGGAGGAAGCTGTCGGAGGCGGAGAGCCAGCGGCCACTAAACATGTGGGCGAAAACCGAATTGCGCAGATTTTTGAGAAGTCGATGCGTTCGGCGAAGTAGTTTCGCGTTTCGGATGACTCGCTAGAGTAGATCGATTCGGCTGACGGTGATCGCTCCGGAAAAACAGCAGGCGACGTCCCGCCCTTCGGTGCGCGCTCGCTCTTGGTAGCGTCCCCGATAGACCAGTCCGTCATCGGTCCCTTCGAAGCGTACGAACAGCGGATTGGTATCGACGGCGCAGTGTGCGATGGGAGGCGTCGGCCGAGAATCCGCGACGCTCGACGGCGCAATCGCCGAAGGCGGTGGGTCGGGTAAGTTTACGTTCCAAAATCCTGGCGAATGCTTAGGGTTCGCCAAGAGTCCAGCTACGACCTCGGTCGACCATCGGCGCGCTTGATCCCAGTCGATCGGCTCGCGAGTCCGGCGGTATTGTGAGATCGCGATTCCGGGGATTCGCCAGTGCGCGGCTTCTCGCACGGCCGCAACGGTCCCGGATAAGTACACGTCCGCCCCTAGATTTCCGCCGGGGTTAATTCCGGAGACGACGTAGTCGACCTTGAGATCGAGATGCGCCAGTGCGATCCGTACGCAGTCGGCCGGGGTACCGTCCAGTCGATATCTCTGCGGTGCAACTTGTTGGAGTCGCAATGGACGATCCGTCGTCACGCGATGGCTACATCCGGACAGTTCGATGTGCGGAGCGACGACGATCACCGTGCCGAATTGCTGCATGACGTCTGCCAGCGCGTGCAAGCCGGGGGCATCGAGTCCGTCATCGTTCGTAAGCAAGAGCGTCGTCATAGTTCGTCAAAGCGCTCCGGCCGAGGCACTGAGGCGCTCCCCGGCGGCGCGAGATTCCGCGAAACGCCACCGGATGTGAGGGCTTCCACGATGGATCGTAGCCTCACGCCAACTCGCTCGACGGTGTCGTTCGACTCTAACAGCGTGGTGTGATGAAGCACCATCATGCGACGCGCCGCACTTCCGGCGGTCGGCAACTCACCGATTCGTCGGCAACGCTGCGCACCGCGCCCGATAAATCCCCGAAATCCGGCGTGGAGCGGAATTCCTTCCAGTTCTACGGCGCTGAGAAAATCATCCCGTTCCAGCGAGGCCGGCTCGTCGCGACCGAACCAAACACCAAGCTTATAGAACGCCGGATCGCAGTTCGTCCTCCCGCAAGCGACCGGACGCAAATCGCGGCAACCTTCGAGCAACCGCCCCAATTGCCGAGCGGCGGCAAGTCGCCTGCGATGTCGCTCCGGCAAACTCGCGAATTGCGGCAAAAGGACGGCCGCTTGAAGCTCGCTCATCGGAAACGCATCATTGCCTCGCTCGCTGAAGACTTTGATGCGTTGCATGACGTCGGATCGTCCTGAAACGACGGCCCCGCCCCGCCCTGCGGTGACGAGCTTGCTGCCGCCGAAGCTCAACACTCCGACGTCGCCCCAACCGCCGGCCGGCCGGCCGTCGATGATTCCGCCGATGGCCTGACAGGCGTCTTCGACGACTCCAAGTCCGAGCGTTTGCGCGACATCCAGCAATCGCGGCATGTCGGGCGACGCGCCGTGCAGATGAGAGGCGATCACCGCCTTCGATTTTGGGCCGCATGCGCATTCCAACTGCGCGACGTCGATCCCGAACGACGTCTCATCGAGGTCGACAAGAACGGGCGTCGCTCCGATCGCCTCGACGGCTCGGAAATTGCCCGGGAAATCGTAGGCGCCGAGAATGACCTCGTCGCCCGGCCCGACGCCGAGACCTCGCAGCGCCAATTCGACCGCGATCGTCCCTGAACTGCACAACCTCACCAACGTTCGTTCGAACGCTCGACCGATCGCTTTTGCAAGCCGGTCTGAATGCACGCCGCGATAACGTCCCCAGCTTCCGTCGGCGAAAGCGCGCTGCATGGCTTCGCCGATTTCCGGATCCGCGGGCGGCCACGCCGACAGGCGTTCCGCGGCATCGCGCTCGAACAGCGGCGTGCCTCCGCAAACGGCCGGAACGTCTTTCAAGTTTCGACTCCTGAGCGGGTAAAAGAAACACGCAGCCGCTGGCTCTGCGCAACAAGTCAGCTTATTCTATGGATTCCCTTTGCCCAAGCCGGGTCCATGTCGGCGAAAGTATTGAGAGAACTATGAAGCGATTGCGATACGTTATGATTGGCGGCTTCCTCGGTGCGGGAAAAACGACTTTGATCGGTCGGCTCGCGCGGCTCTACCGCGAGCAGGGGCTGCGCGTCGGGATCGTGACGAACGATCAGGCGGAAGGCTTAGTCGATACGCTGTCGTTGCGGGCTCAGGGATTCGATGTCGGTGAAGTGACCGGGGCCTGTTTTTGCTGCAAATTCAACGACTTGGTGCGCGTCGTCGGCGAACTCGCAGGCGACAATCGGCCTGATATCATTTTGGCCGAGCCGGTGGGAAGTTGCACCGACTTAGCGGCGACGGTCCTCGAACCACTCCGTCACCTTTACGCCGCGGAGGTCGAATTGGCGCCGTTGGCCGTGGTTCTGAAGCCGGAACACGGCGAGAAGATTCTCGGCGACGCATCGAACGTCGGATTTTCGCCCAAGGCGGCTTACATCTTCTTAAAGCAACTGGAAGAGGCCGACATTGTCGTAGTCAACAAGATCGACAAGCTTTCGTTGGAACGCGTCGACCGGCTGGTGGATCAAGTCCAAGAGCGTTTCACTGACAAGCAGGTTGTCGCGCTTAGTGCGCGAACCGGTGTCGGATGTGATGAACTGGCCCAACTCCTTCTCGAACCTGAGAACGGAAGAGCGAAAACGCCGGAAATGGACTACGACATCTATGCCGAAGGCGAAGCCGAGTTGGGGTGGCTTAATTGCACGGTGAAAGTGCGCGGGGTCGACACGGCGTTTGAAGTCGACGATTTGCTCGCCGATTTCGTTGAGAGATTGGCCGCCAAGTGCGAGTCGTCGGGAGCCGAGCCGGCACATCTCAAAGTTTTGGCGGCGGACGACGATCTCACGGCCGTCGCCAATTGGGTTTGTTCCGGCATCCCGCCGGAGACGTCGATACGTTCCGCCGTGAAAGCGAAAGAAGTCGATCTCGTCGTGAATGCCCGCGTCGCAATCGCGCCGGAGATTCTCACGAGCATCGTGAACGAAGTGGCCAAGGAACTGGGCTTGGGCTGGTCGACAAATACGGAAGTCGTCGAAATGCAGAGCTTCCGACCGGGGCGCCCGATGCCCACGCACCGCATGCCGCTCGGGCAATCCTAGCGTTCGGTCTCCGAATCGAGGCTCCGATAGTTCGCAAACGGGTACTCAACTTCGCGATCGGCGCGGATCTTCATCACAACCATCCAGGCGAATTCCCGCTGTTGGGGATTTGACGGATCGGGATCGGCCAGCGGCTTGCCGTCGGCTTCGGCATAAATCGTCCGAACGACGGGCACTCGTCGGCCGGCGGGCGGGGCGAGGTCATAGTCGGAACCTCGCGTTTGCAGAAACCAGCAGTTGTCGCGGAACCCTGAGTCGCGACGCCTGAGGGCCTCTGCAACAAGTTTCTTCTTGTCTTCGCCGGAGAGCGAATTGTCGGCTTCAATCGCGGTCGCCAGCTTTTGCGTTTCTGAAACATCGAAACTCACCCAGCCGTAGGGCGGCAAAAATGCTTCCAGCTTGCAATGCGACGGTGACGCTTTCGCGAAGGTATTGAGACCGTAAGTGATCCTCGTCGGGTATCCCATCGCCCTACCCACTGCGGCGCAGAAGCTATGGTAATCGCTGCAGTGTCCTTGTTTCTGCTCAATCAAATGGCGGCTGTCGCCGCGGAGCGACGCATTTTGATGGTCATAGCGGAACGTGCGGCGCGTGTATTCCATGACATCGGCCAGTTCGCCGTTCACAAAACCGCCGGCGGATCTCAACGATTGCGCGACTGCGAGATGCCCGTCGGTGATCGCGACCGCGTTTTCTTCGTTGCGGCGGTAAACGTCGAACGTGCTCGGCCAAGACTTCGGCATGACGATGCGTTTTTCATCGACGTTCCAATGCAGTTCCCAGACCTTCATCTGGAAGCGGTGGCGAATAATCTGCCCACCCTGCGGATTGGCAAACTCAAAGTAAGCAAATCGATTGCCGTATAGCGGCTCGTCACCAATTTGGGGCCGCACCTCGGCGGGAAACGTTTCAATGCGGCTTGCGGAGAATTCCTGGCCGTAGTCGCTGGGCGGAATCGGCAGCCAAACGCGCAGCAGCTTGGTTTTGTAAGGAGCCGTTACGACGACCGAAAAGTCGATGTCATAAACCACGGGATCGGTGCGCCGCGCCTGATAATCCTGGGCGGGAGAAAGCGCATCGTCGCCGCCGGCGGAAACTCGGACTAAAGCCGCCGTTGCGATCGTCGCCGTGAGGGCAAACATTCGGCAGTTCATCGGGACGACTCCATGACAGGCGTCTCCGCGACGCTAAACCGCTTGTGAGCCGCCCCGCCGCAGAGCGCACCGATCGTCGGAGCGAGGACGTAAACGGTAAAAAAACCGCTGCCGTTGGGCCCCGGAATCGCGGTCGTTCCCCAGCCGGCGAAATAGGCGAAGAGCCTGGGGCCGAAATCGCGGGCCGGATTGAAGCAGGCCTGCGTTAGCGGTGCGACGACGCAAATCAGCGCGGCGACGGTGAGGCCGATGAAGACCGGCGCGAAACGCTCGGCCGGACCGCCGGCGTTGCGAGGATCGGTCACGGCAAATACCACCCACGCTAAAACTGCGGTGGCGAGCATTTCGGCGAGAAAGGCCTGCGTCGTCGACATCCGCGCGAAGAGTGCGGTGGCGTCGGAATCAAAAGCCGAAGGCGGCGATGAATTCAGTGCCCCCGGGTTTGGGTAGTACTCGCCGTAGCACATCGCCGTCACGACGCTTCGGGCGTCGCCGCGCGAGGCGCCGACCTTTTTTTCGGCCTCGTCGAGAAAGCTGCGGTAAAAGCCGAACAAGGCGGCCGCGGCCAGGAAAGCCCCCAGCACTTGCGCGAGGATATAAGCCGGCACGCGATTCCAGGGAAAGTCGCGGTAAACGGCCATGGCGATCGTCATCGCCGGGTTGATGTGCGCTCCGCTGACGGTGCCGATGCTGTGGGCCGCCAGCATGATAGCGATTCCCCAGACGATGCCGACCTGCCACAGGCCTGAAAGCCCCCCCGTCAGCACTCCGCTATGCACCGCACCGCAGCCAAGAAAGACGAGGATAAACGTGCCGATCACTTCGGCGACGAAGCAAGCGAGGAGCGAACGAGGCATGGCGACTCCGGGCATTATGGGGGCGGTGCGAGGTCTCGCCGGGGCGCGACGCTCCTCACTGTAGCCTCGCACTGTCCTCGCAGCAAACTCGCCGCAATTGTCGGAAAATAGGCTCTTCCGGCGTTTCGATCGGAGCCTCTACAGAGAGTTTGCCGTCGGCGGCAGGTCGCCGGGAATCAGCGAAAAAATAGCCGCGTCGCTCTGGCGGCCGTGGATTCGCAGTCGATTGCGGGCGACCCCTTCCCGTTGAGCCCCGACCTTCGCGGCCACGCGCTGGCTTGCCACGTTGCCGACCGCCGCCACGATCTCCAAGCGTTGCAGGCCGATTTGCTGGAAGCCGAACTGCGCCACGGCCGGCACGGCTTCGGTGGCGAAGCCCAAGCCCTGCCGGCTCGAGCGAATCCAGTAGCCGAGATTCGCGCGGAGTCGAAACCGGTCGATTTCGTTGATCGTGCAGCAGCCGACGAAGCGACCCCCGTCGCGCTCGAACAGGTAGAAACCGTAGAAGTCGTTGGCGCGCCAGGCTTGCTCGCACTTCGCAAGCCATTGCTCGCTCTCTTCGAGCGTCATCTCCGGGTGACACCAGGAGAGCCAACGTCCGACTTCGTTCATCGACTCGCGCGCCGCCTCGTAGTGAACGAGCGCGTCGTCGATCGTGCCGGGCCGCATCACGAGTCGCGGCGTCAGAAGTTGCGTCTGCGGTGAAGGAGGCACGAGTTGAGGTAGGCGTGGTCGAGGAAGTTCGAACTAAGCGAGCGAATCCGTGCGAACTATCTATCCTACTCAAACCGCGCTAAAAAAATAGTCGCAGCACCGACTCCGCCACGCACGCCGGACGCGGTTCCCCTTCCGCTTCGATCGTGTGCTTGAACGTCGCCTGTACGCCTTCGGCGGCGTCGCGAATGTCGAGCAACTCCGAGTGCATCCGCACCCGCGCGCCGCTCTTGACCGGCGAGGGGAACCGCACGCGGTTTAATCCGTAGTTCACGATCATCCGGCAGTCCGCCACGTGAAACGACGTCTGCGAAAGTTGGATGCAAAGCGAAAGCGTCAGAAAACCGTGGGCGACCGTCGTCTTGTAGGGGCTCTCCGTCGCCGCGCGCACCGGATCCGTATGAATCCATTGGTCGTCCCCCGTGGCCGCGGCGAAGGCGTCGATCCGCTCTTGGCTGATCGTTAGCCAATCGCTCGTTCCGAGTTTGGTGCCGACGAGAGTCCGCAATTCCGGCAGGCCTTGAATAGTGCGCATGGAAATGACCGCCGAAGGAAGTTCGCCGCGCTCGCTTGCGGCGTGAGCCGATCAGTCGACGATGCCGGCGCACCGTCGCCGGCGTGCGAAGGAGCCCGCCGAAGGGTTCGCATCGTAAAGGACACGGCTGCCGGCGGCAACCCGGCAATTTGCGGGCCGTACGCAAGCTCCGCATCGCGCGCAAACCGGTCGGCGGCGCTGCCGGCATGCCTCTCTGCGCGCCGAGCGCGATTGACCGTGCGACCGGTTTTCAGTATCGAAGCCCTCCCAAAATCGCCCGGCTCCCGCGCCGTTCGCCGCGTGAAGCCGCGGCGGCGCCTCAGCACCTCGACCGTCCACTTCTTTCGCGTCCCTGCTTCGCTTCTCACCCGATGACCGGCGGATCGCATTCGTCGAACCGGCACAGCGCCCGAACTGCGTCCCATCCGCGGACGTCCGTTGCGGCGACGATCGCCGTCTGCGCCGTCTACATCGGCTGCATGTCGACGCAATACGTTAAGCTCCGCGAAGCGCCGAAGAATCCGCTCTCCGAACAGTTGAGCCTCGCGGCTCGCAGCGGACCGAAGCCGAGCGAGCGCACGATGCAGGTCTTGCGTCGCTTCGACGCCGTAAAAGACCTGAAGGGCGATCCGCACCAACTGGTCGCCAAGTTTCAAGACATCTTAGAGCGCGAACCGTCGATCGAGCTGGTTTACACGGTCGCCGAACTGTCCTACGTCGGCGGCAAGAAGACGGAGTCCGACAACGAGAAGGTCGCTCTCGACTTCTATGAGACTTCGGTCGCCTACTCCTACATGTACCTGTTCGACGAGCGTTTCGGACCCGTCCGTAATCCTTACGACCCGCAGTTCCGCGGCTCGTGCGATCTCTACAACTCGGCGCTCGAAAGCGCGCTGCGCATCGTGAAAAAGCGCGGGCAGTTGGTTCCCGGCGCGGTGCACACGATCGAATCGGCCAATCGAAAGTGCGACGTCACCATCGCTCTCCGCGCGCCGGGCTGGCACCCCGACGACTTTTCCAGCTTCGAGTTCGTGAGCGACTACGAAGTCGCCGGGCTCGTGAATCGCTACCAAACGTACGGCCTCGGCGTGCCGCTGATCGCCGTTCGCAAAAAGCACGGCGAGGAGCCTCCGGCCGAGAAGTATTACCCGCCGGACCTCAGCTTCCCGGTCACCGCCTTCTTGCGCGTCGTGCCGCAGGCGAGCGACGACGCGAACTCCGCGCCCCAGCAAGTCCTGCTCGAACTCTACGATCCGCTGCAAGCCACCGACATCGAAGTCGCCGGACGGCGCGTTCCGCTGGAAAGCGACAAGAGCACCGCCCTGGCCTACTACCTCAACAATCCCGAGCTCAAGCTCGACGAGTTGGCGACGCTCGGCCTGCTCCGACCCGACTACAAGTCCGATCATGCCGGCCTCTACATGCTCGAGCCGTACGACGCGACGAAGATTCCCGTCGTCATGATCCACGGCCTCTGGTCGAGCCCGCTCACCTGGATGGAGATGTTCAACGATCTGCGGAGCGAGCCCACGGTCCGCAGCCGCTACCAGTTTTGGTTTTATCTCTACCCGACCGGGCAGCCGTTCTGGAATTCGGCGACGAAGTTTCGCGACGAACTCGCGACGATGCGGGAGCGCGTCGATCCGGGCCAAAAGGCCAAAGCCCTCGACCAAATGGTGCTCGTCGGCCACAGCATGGGCGGGCTCGTCGCCAAGCTGCAGGTCGTCGAAAGTCGCGACGACTATTGGCACATCCTAAGCGACCAGCCGATAGAGAATTTGAAGGCCGACGAACAAACGCTCGCGCAACTCGAAAAGACGTTCTACTTCGAGCCGAATCAATCGATTCGCCGCGTCATCACGATCGGCACGCCGCATCACGGCAGCAGTTTCTCCAACAGCACCACGAAGTGGCTCGCCAACAAGCTGATCAAGCTGCCGTCGCAGATGATGATGACGCGCGAAACGGTGGTGAAGCAAAACCCCGACTTCTTCCGCGACTCCAAGCTTTTGGAGGTGAAGACGAGCATCGATTCGCTCGCTCCCGATTCGCCGATTCTGCCGGTGCTGTTGCAATCGCCGGTCCCCTCCGGCGTGCTCTTTCACAACATCATCGGCGTGGTGCCGAAAGAAGGCTTCTTGGGCCGCGTCGCGGCCGGCACCGACGGGGTCGTGTCGCAGGAAAGCGCGCATCTCGAGAACGCCGCCTCCGAAATCGTCGTGCAGGCCGACCACATGTCGGTCCACCGTCATCCGCAAAGCGTGCGCGAAGTGCGCCGCGTGTTGTTGGAGCATTTGAAGGACATCGAAGGCTACCAGGACGAGCCGGTGTTGCGGGCCTTCGAACTCACCGGGCCGACGCCGCTCGGCGAAATGCCGAGCCCGGAGCGGCTGCCGACCGCTCCGCTGGAACCGACCGAACTCGAACTCGAGCCCGGGGCGGCGCTCTTGCCGGCCCCGATTTCCGCGACGTCGCCCGCCGCGAAAGCGACCAAGTCGGCCGCTCGTTGATTCGTCCGGCTTAGCGGCGCGGCAGCACGAACCCACGCAGGGCCGACATGCTCGAGCGGCGCGTCAGGCGCAGTTCCATCTCATCCCCTTCGGCATGCTCGACGTTCGGACGAGTCCGATCCGTTCGTTCGACCGACGCGAACTCCGGACCGCGACGCACGATGCTGAACGTCCGGGCTTCGGTTTCGCTGGGGTTATGAATCGAGGGGACCGCGGCGGTGCGAGCGAGCGGACGATCATCGTTCTTCGGTTCGAGTTCGCCGCGAAGCACACGGACGTCTTTCGGAGCTTCGATGCCGATCCGCACGGCGTTTCCTTTCACTTGCAGGATCGTGATCACGATGCCTTCGCCGATCTGAATTTGTTGTTCGACCTTCCGTGAGAGAACCAACATCGCACGAACTCCTTCGTTTGTGTTTCGCATCCGTTTGGGATGTTGGTTCTTTAATGCGAAGGCCGTGCCAATCGCTTTCGACGTCTCTGGAATTCTTGCCGAGGCTTGTTTTCCCGTGTTTTCACCAATGGCGTCGCTGCCGGCGACGAACGTTTGTACACGAAGTTACAAACCCCGGTTTGTAAGCCTTGCGACCTCAGGCGCTGCCGGCGTTCGCCGATCGGCAGAATCGACAAAGTCGAACGTCGCCGTCGCGCAGTGCGGCTTCGCTGCGGCACTTCGCGCCGTCGGCAAACGAGGCCGCCTTACGAAAGGATCGTTGCAGCGCCGAGCGACCTCGGGAACGCGGAGCGTCAGCGACGGCATCAACGACTCGCTACGGTGTCGGCACGTCATTGCCGAGCGGCTCCGACGTCGCTGCCGCCGCCGACGTTTGACGCGGTGCGATGTCGATTGCCCCGCGGCATGAAGTGCCGGGGGTTAAGACGGACGGCGAATGAAAACCGCGCCGCTTAGATTTCCGGCTTCTTGCGTTGCGAGATTTGGTCGCGGAGTTTGGCGGCGAGTTCATATTGTTCGCCGTCGATCGCTTCTTTCAGTCGTTCTTCAAGCGTGCGGCCGACGTGGTAGTGGTCGCGCACCGATTCCCGCAGATTGCGCAACCGGGCGACGAGTTCGTCGTCTTCGAACTTTTCGTCGGCCTCGTGTTCTTCAAAGAACGCCCGAATCCGTTCCAGGCCGTCGTTGAGCTGCGCGATGGCCGCTTCCGGGCCGTTGTCGTCGAGCGCCGCCATCGCCGCGGCTTGCGTGCGGTGAAACAGAATGAACGGCCGATATTGCTCGTGCGACCAAGTCCACTCTTCGCTCGGCGAGTGCTTGGTGCAGAAATCCATGAAGGCGATGCTGTGATCGGCGTCTTTCACGGCCCGCTGGTATTCGCGGAGCGCGAGCCAGCAGAGGCGGCGCTGATAGAACTGCACGAATTCGCGATCGGCTTCGCCGCATTGCTCTTCGCTGAGCCGGAATTCGTCCCCTTCTTGGATCGCGGCGGCGACAAGATAGTCGTAATACGTTTCGGCCCCTTGCGGACGGGCGCCGTCGGGACGGCCGTCGACTTCCATCTGCAGCAGGCCCATGTCGATGCGGAGCTGCACGACTTCGCGACCGTCGTCGCCGCGCGTGAGGCGCGCATCGACCTCGCCGGGCTGGTATTCCCAGTTCTTCAGGACGTGATCGATGTTTTCTTTCCGTCTCATGAGGCTGCCGCTCTACGACGTGCGCTGGATGCGACGCCCGCCGTGTCGTCGCCGCTCCATTATACGTTGCGAGTCGAAAAATCGCAGAGGCTTGCTAGAGCCCTTGTTGCAATAAAGCGTCGCGGGCCGCGAGCGCGGCTCGTGCGGCGTCGGCCGGCGTGTCGGCCAGGGCCGTGATGTGTCCCATCTTGCGACCGGGACGCGCGTCGCTTTTGCCGTAGAGATGCAGCTTGACGTTGGGGAAACGGCAGGCCGCGGCCCAATTCGGTTCGCCCCCCGACCAAAGATCGCCCAGCAGATTGCTCATCGCCGCGGGGCGCAGCAGTTCGGTGCTCCCGAGCGGCAGGCCGCAAATGGCGCGGAGCTGTTGCTCGAATTGGCTCGTAAGACAGGCGTCAAAGGAAAAGTGTCCGGAATTGTGCGGCCGCGGAGCGAGTTCGTTGACGAGCAGTTCGTCGTCGTGCGTCAGAAAGAACTCGACACAGAGCACGCCGACGACTTGGAGCTTTTCGAGAATGGCCCGCGCGATTTCGGTCGCGTCGCGGCGCACCTTCTCGGAGACGTCGGCCGGAGCCACGGTGAGATCGAGAATGTGGTTGCGGTGGGAGTTGGCGACGACGCCGAAGTCGGCGTAGGAACCGTCGAGCCCGCGGGCCGCGACGACGGAGACTTCCATGCGAAACGGCACCCAAGCCTCGAGGATCGCTTCGCTCGTGTTGAGCTTTTGCCAGGCCGCTTCGGCCTGGGCGACGCTTTCGATCTTGGATTGCCCTTTGCCGTCGTAGCCCCAACCGGCCGTTTTCAGCACGGCGGGCGTGCCCAGCCGGCCGAGCGCGGCCTGCAACTCGTCGAGCGAGCGGACCGTCTCGTTGGGCGTGACCGGGAAACCGCTCGCGCTGAGAAAGGTCTTTTCCCGCAAGCGATGCTGCGTGGTGTGCAAGACGCCGCCGGCCGGCCGGACCGGCGCGAACTGTTCGGCGGCGTCGGTCGCGGCGGAGGAAACGTTTTCGAATTCAAAGGTGACGACGTCGACGTTTCGAGCGAACTCGCGCACCGCGTCGAGATCGTCGTAGGCGGCCTTGATTTCGAGGTCGGCGATCTGGCCGGTCGGTGTGTCGTCGTCGGGCGAGAGCGTATGCACGCGATAGCCCATGCGCCGCGCGGCGATGGCGAACATGCGGCCGAGCTGGCCGCTGCCGAGCACGCCGAGCGTGGCGCCGGGGAGAATCGGCGAACCGATCGAAAGGCGGCGGGTCACTTCGAGTTCACTCCCGGCGCGGCGTCGAGCGCGCTCTCGGCGACGACTTTCCGCGTCTGCTCGTCGCGGAACGCCTCAAGCTTCTTGCGCAGTTCGGGCCGACTGTTGGCGAGGATCGCCACGGCCAAGAGCGCGGCATTGATTGCGCCGGCCTTGCCGATCGCCAGCGTGCCGACCGGGATGCCGCCGGGCATTTGCACGATGGAGAGCAGAGAGTCGAGCCCGTTCAAAGCGTGGCTCTGCACCGGAACGCCCAAGACCGGCAACACGGTTTGAGCCGCGACCATGCCGGGCAAGTGCGCCGCACCGCCGGCGCCGGCGATGATGACTTCCAGGCCCCGGCCGGCGGCCTCCGACGCATACTTGTGCATGACATCGGGCGTGCGATGGGCGGAGACGACGCGGCACTCGTGAGCCACGTCGAACTGGGCGAGCGTCTCGTCGGCGTGGCGCAGAGATTCCCAGTCGCTCTTGCTGCCCATGATGATGCCGACCAGCGGACGAGACTCAGCCATAAGCGTGTTGCCGAAGGTTCGAGATGCCGCGACCCGGCGATTGCGATTCGCGGATTACAAAGCGTTTGGAAACGCCGCGGTAGACGGCGGCGGCGGACAAGCGGCCCGCGAGGAAGTCGTCGGGCGACGGCGGAAGCTTACCGCGCCGCCGCAAGAGGGTCTAGGGTCGGCCGCGAGTGCGCGGGGACCGCTAAGTTTTCGGCGGGCAACAAGTTAGCGTCGCTTCCAAAAACCGGCGGTGCGCGGCCGAGGTTGCCGCTTTGTCATCCCACGGCTCGGCGAGCGCGGCCGTCCGGCCAAGCAACGACCGGGATGATTTGGCAAACTCTGCCGGTTGCGAAAACTAATCCGATTGAACGGCGAATTCCCAAGCCTGCGACGGGGGGAGTTCGATGAGCATTCATAGCGAGCGACGCGCACGGATGTGTCGCCGTGGCCCATTGGCTTCGCCGGAAAACATCTCCAACGGTAAGGGACTGCCGCCATGCTGCGGATCGCCATCTTCTCGCTGTTCGTCGCCGTGCTGTCGGCAAGCTTCGTCGCGGAAGCGCAAGCCGGCGGATGCTGCTGTCCGAGTTGCGGTTGCCACAAGCTCAAGAAAGTCTGCAAGCCGGTCTGCGACGTCAAGAAGGAGACGAAGGTCACCTACGACTGCGTCTGCGAAGACTTTTGCGTGCCGGGCCCAAGCAAGTGCGTCGGCTACTGCAAGACGAAGGATTGCTGCGGCTGCGTGCATTGCAAGCCGATGATGCAGCCGACCTGCGCCGCGGTTCGCACACGGACGAAACTGATTAAGCACACGGAAGAAATCGAGAAGCCGACGATCAAGTGGGTCGTGCAAACCGTGTGCTGCGGCTGCGGCTGCGTGTGCAACGACGGCAACGGCGGCTGCGCGGCCGGCGGTTGCGCTCAAGGTTGCACCGACGGCGCTTGCACGCACGGCGGCCCGGCGCCGACGGAAGCTCCCGCCGCTCCGCCGCTTCCGCCTTCGCCGATGAAGGAAGCGGCCTACAGCCCGCAGAGCGGCTCGATACTCACGGAACTGCTCTCGGAACCGCAGTAAGACTTAGATCGTAACGGCCATGTTGTCGCGATGGACGACTTCATGGTAGGGGCAGTGACCCAGGGCTGCGGCAATGGCTTCCGTCTTCATGCCTTTGATCCGCAGCACTTCCGCGGCGGAGTAGTTCGTCAGCCCGCGGGCGAACTCGACTCCGCCGCGATCGCGTACGGCGACGACGTCGCCTTTAGTGAACTCGCCCTGGACGTCGACGACGCCGATGGCCAAGAGGCTGCGGCCTTTCTTTTGCACGGCTTCGCGTGCGCCGTCGTCGAGCACCAGCACGCCGCGCGGCTGGGCGGTGAAGCCGATCCAGCGCTTCCACGACGTGATTGCTTGCCCCTGGGCGATGAACAGCGTGCCGACGGTTTCGCCGGCGGCGATCTTGCCGAGCACCGAGAAATCGCGCCCGGAGGTGATGATGACGTTCTCGCCGGAGAGCGTGGCGGCGCGGGCCGCGTTGAGCTTGCTGGCCATGCCCCCTTTGCTGAGGCCGGTCTTTTTATCGCGGACCAGGCTGTAGATGCCGTCGTCGATCTTCACCACGGTGGAGATGATTTTGGCCTCCGGCGAGCTAGGGTCGCCGTCGTAGAGGCCGAGCACGTCGGAGAGGAGCACCAGGAGCGGCGCGCGGATCAGGTTGGTGACCATCGCGGCGAGCCGATCGTTGTCGCCGAACGTCGTCTGGAGTTCCTCGGTGCTCACCGTATCGTTTTCGTTGATGATCGGCACCGCGCCGAACTCCAGGAGCGAGAGGAGCGTGTTGCGCACGTTCAGGTAGCGAGCTCGCTCGTCGAGATCGTCGGCGGTGAGCAACACTTGCGCGGCTTGGCGACCGAGCGTGCGAAACACGCGATCGTACGTCTGCACCAGGTAGCTCTGCCCCACCGCCGCCACGGCTTGCAACTTGGCGAGGTCTTTCGGGCGTTCCTTCAGCCCGAGGCGGCCCATGCCGGAAGCGACCGCGCCGGAGCTGACGAGCACGACCTTGCGGCCGGTTTCCATCAACAAGTGGAGTTGAGTGGCGAGCTGCTCGATGCGCGATTCGTCGAGCGAACCGTCGGGGCGCGTGAGCGTGCGCGTGCCGACTTTGACGACGATCGTCGCAGCGGCTGCGGCGATTTCCTGACGGAGGGGGTCGAGCATGATCGTTTTGAGAATCCAAAAGTCGCGCGGCCGCGGTCGCGATTTGCTCACGTCGCGGCGACTTTTCCGAATGGGTAAATCGCGAGAATACCGCTTGAATGAGGAATGTCACAAGGCCGGACCCGCACGCTCGCTACGACACCCGCGTGAATCCCGCAAGTCGGTTGAGAAAAGGCGACCCCGGTTCTAGAATAAGAGCCTGCGACGTTGGAGGAGGGTGCAAGCCGTTGCCGCGCCCGGCTTTTCCGGCCCGGTTCGGCCTGCGAATCGGCTTTCGCTCGCAGCTTGCCCGCACCTAGGCGACGCGCCCACGAAACCCTGGTACCGCCCCACCCGGCGGTCGATCGTTCCATGAGCGACTTGCACCACGAGTGCGGCATTGCCGCGATCTACCACTTGCCGAGCCGGGCACCGAGCCCGCTCTGCCCCGAGCAGGGGCCCGAGCAAGTGTCGCGGCTCATCCCTCGGATGTTGCTCGACATCCAAAACCGCGGGCAGCTTTCCGCGGGCATGACGAGCTACAACCCGAACCGCGACCAACTGCTCGATACGCACAAAGAGTTGGGGAGCGTGACCGAGGTGTTTCAGTTGAGCCGCCGCAATAAGGCGGAAGGGCTGATGCAGAAGTTCGCCGGCCGGGCGGCCGTGGGGCACGTGCGCTACGCCACCTGCGGCGCGGAAGACCGCCGCTATGCGCAGCCGTTCGAGCGGAAACACCTGCAGAAACACAAGTGGTTCTCGTTCGGCTTCAACGGCCAGATCGCCAACTACCAGCCACTCCGCGCCGAACTCCTGGCCCACGACGACTTCCATCTGGCGCGCGACACCGACACCGAAATCCTGATGCACGAGATCGGCCGGCAGTGGTCGGGCGAGACGCGCGTCGGGCTGGTCGAGGCGATGCGCAACATCGCGGCGAAGCTCGACGGTGCGTATAGCATCGCCCTGCTCAACGCCATGGGCGACATGCTCTTGGCCCGCGATCCGCTCGGCATCAAGCCGCTTTGCTATGCGCTCGAAGGTCCGCTGTTCGCCGCGGCGAGCGAGAGCGTGGCGTTGTTAAACCTCGGCTTCGCGGCCGACAACATCAAGTCGCTCGCGCCGGGGCATGCGATCACGATCAGCGAAGGACGCTTCGGCATCGAAAAGTTCGCCGAGAGCCCGCGCAGCGCGCATTGCTTCTTTGAGTGGATCTACTTCGCGAACGTCGCCAGCACGATGGACGACCGGAGCGTGTATCTCTCGCGCACCCGGCTCGGCGAAGAACTGGCGCGGCTCGAAAAGATCGAGATCGACGAAGACACGATCGTCGTTCCGGTGCCCGACACGAGCAAAGCGGCCGCCGACTCGATGGCCTATCGCTTGAACATTCCGTCGCGCGAAGGCCTGATCCGCAATCGCTACTCCGGCCGCACGTTTATCGAAGGGGCGAGCAGTCGCAAGAATAAGGTCGAAAGCAAATACACGCCGCTCCGCGAAGTGCTCGAAGGGAAGCGGGTGATCCTCGTCGAAGACTCGATCGTTCGTTCGACGACGATGAAGGTGCTCATCAAGCGGTTGCGCGATCTCGGCGGAGCGCGCGAGATTCACGTCCGCGTCGCCTGCCCGCCGATCGTCGCCCCGTGCTTCTACGGCATCGACATGTCGACGATCGGCGAGTTGTTCGCACCGAAATTTTTGCAGAACGGAGTGCTCACCGACGAGGCCCAAGATCGCATGGCCGAAGCCTTGGGGGCCGATTCGCTGCGCTATTTGCCGGTGGAATCGATCGCCAAAGCGGTCGACCTGACGAGCAATCAACTCTGCCAGGCTTGCATCACGGGCAAGTACCCGACGCCGTGCGGGCAGGAACTCTTCCAGATCGCCGTGAGCGACGCCTTCGCGGGTAGCGAGAAGCGGACGTATGAAACCCGCGCCGCGGTGACGGCCGGCTAATGTTTGCCACTTCTCCGTCCTAGCCCTCGGCACTTCTGGCCGGGGCTAAGACTTTGACGACGTACGGGTGCCGCGCACCCAGATCAGCAGGGCCGCGAGCGCCGCGATCGGCGTTAGCCGTTGCAGCGGCGACGGAGGCGGCAAAGGCGTCGGGCGTTCGATTTCCGCCGCGGCGACGTCGTAGTAGCCGTTGAACATTTCATCCGTCGAGAGCGGCCCGGTGAGCACGGTTTTCGTCGGGTCCGGGTTCGCCGGATTCGCGGCCGAGTTGTCGTACACCGCCGTGCAATGGATCACGGAGCCGGCCGGCAGCCGCTTCGGCTCCGCGAGTTCGTAGCGCGGTTGCCAAGCGAAGTCCCAGCGGGGCACGTCGAGCAGAAGCTCGCGCGAGCCGTCGGGGTGTTCGAGTTCGTAGCGGAACGATTTGCCGCGCAGGTGCAGGTGCGGAAACATCGCCAAGAGCAGTAAATCGCGCTCGATCTTCGCCGCATGTTCCACGCGATGCGCGGCGGCGCGCGGCGGAATGTGCAACTGCTCATCGACGATCAGCCGCGTGGCGACTTCGCGCTCGACCGCGGTCGGGTCGGCGAACCTCAGCCCCAGTTGCAGCCGGTCGACCTGCGGCGTGCCGATCGGCGTGTAGTGAACGACGAACAGCAATCGCCAACCGGCGGGCAATCGCTTCGCCATGCCGGGCGGAAACGTCGTCGCTTCGTTGCCGGCCGCCATGGCCGTGAGGCAAACGCTGCCGAGGCTCCCCTGCTCCGCGGCAACGCTTGCACCTGCCGGCTTGAGGAAGACGTTGCAGTGATGCACGACGGTGCGATTCGTCGGCCGTACTTCCACGGCCGCGATCCAGCGCTCGCCGGCGAATTGCGGATCGACGTCGAAATATTGATATTCGACGACGCCGTCGGCGGGCACGCTGAACTCGCGAGGTAACTCCACGACGGCGTCGGGTCGGCCGATTCGCCATCCTGCGCCGTCCGTGGGTTCTTGTGACGGCGCGGGGAGCTTCGTCAGGTCGCCCGGCGAGCAACCCGCGGCGATCCAATCGCGAAGCAGCGCCTTTTCCTGATCATTGAGCGAAGGATCATTCTTGAAACGGCCGACTTCTCGCGCCGCCGGCCACGGCGGCATGCGATCGGCGGCGACGACTTCGTCGATCATCGCGGCGTGCCCGCGGACGTCGTCGTAAGTGAGCAGCGAGAGCGGGCCGACTTCGCCGGGCCTGTGGCAACCGGCGCATTTGGCGGCGATGAGCGGTGCGACGTGTTCGGCATAGGTGAGCCGCGGTTCGGCCGCCGTCGGCCGCCGACGTGTGATCGCGCAGCCGACGGCGGACGTCGTCGCCGCAAGCGGTTCGCGCCCGTCCAGGAGCGCGGCGAGGGCGTCGCGCAGATCGTGCGACGACGGCGCGTCGCGGCGGGTGCCGAGGCCGTGTTGATCGTCGATCCGTCCGCGGTAACGGATCCGAGCGGCCCGGTCGACGACGGCGACTTCGGGCGTGCGCGTCGCGCCGCAAAAATCGACCGCGCGAAACTCGTCGTCGCGGAAGAGCGGAAAGGCCAAGCCATGGTCGTGGGCGAAGCGGCGAATCTCATCGGGCGAGTCGTGCTCGTTCGGATCGATGCCGACGAAACGCACGCCGCGGGGCGCGAACTCGCGGGCCAACTCGTTGAGCCGACCGACGGCGAGCTTGGCCAGCGGGCAATCGACGCCGAGAAACGCAACGACGACGAATTGTTCGTCGCGGCTCGGCACGAGCGTATGCGAGACGCCTGCCTCGTCGCACAGCGCTGGGGGCGACGGCGAGCCGGCAAAGAGCGTGGCGGCGACGACGGCAAGTGAGGCGATCGGCATCGTAAGCAATGGCGGTGACGCGAGGCCGACGCGGCCTACGCTTCAACCGTAGCTCATAACTTCCCTGCCGGTCGTAGCGAATTTCCGGCGTCAGCCGAGCGGCGGCGGGCCGAAGTCGGCGGAAAGCGGCCGAAACAGGCGGCGGACGATCCCCCCGAGCACGATGAACAGCCCAATGACGAACAACAGCGCGCCGATGCCGCCGAAGATCGTCGGAAAGAGCCACCGTTCGACGAAGCCGTCGATTTGGGCGTGCTCCGGATTGTCGGGCATGTAGAAGACGTCGACTTTTTCGCCGACGTCGAAGGCGGCCGGCTTCGAGGCCAGCGTGCCGATCGTTTCGTACGTCTTGCCGTCGACGACATATTTCACGACCGGCTTCGTGTTGCCTTTGCCGGCGCTTTGCAGCCGGACGACGGTGCCCGGCGCGCGGAGTCCTTCGCGCTGGAAGCGGAGCGATTTGACGGCGAAGCCGCCGCCGACGGCCGAGAAGATGCCACCGATCAATAGTAGGACCACGGCGACGATCAGCCCGCCGCCAGGTTTGCCGGAGCGTTTGACATAAGTCGCCCCGGCGGCCTGCGGCTGCTGCACGGCGGAGAGGCGTTTGACTTCGGCGAGCGCTTCGTCGACGAGTAAACGGCCGGAGGCGAGTTCGGTGAGAACTTTGCGGAGCTTGTCGTCGGAACCGGAGGAGTTGGACATGGCGAGTCTACGCTTGCGCGCCTCCTTCGCAGCAAGTTTCCAGGATCGTATGGCACTCCGAGCAGTGCAGCTTCGCGCGAATCTCCATCAGCCGGCCGCCGCAGATCGGACAGACGGGCCTGCAGGATTTCGCCGCCGGAGCGTTCGTTTCGGCGGCGGATTCTGGCGCAGAGGAGTCGTGTTCGCGAGCGGTCATGGCGTAAGCAACCCTCCGGCGAGCGGGACAAAAGTTTCATAGACGTCGAGATCGTCGAGCGGCGGCGACTTCGACGAGCCGCGCCAGACGATCGTAGCACGTTCGCCCAAGGCGTCGGCCCACTCGCGGCCGAGCCGTTCCCGATCGGCTTGCGGCACGACGACGATCAGTCGCTTGGCGCCTTTGGGGCGGCCGGGCATCACGGCGTAGAAGCGATCGAGGTACGACGTGGTTTCCAGGGCGGCGGCGAGTAAGTCGTCGAGCAGCGCCGCGGTCGCTCGGCGCGGATCGCCCGTCGGTTCGACGACGATCTGAAATGTGCCGTGCGGATTGCGGGCGACCGCCTCGCGGACGATGTTCGCCGCTTCCGCTCGCGCGGCATGCAGATCGTCGCCGCGGAGCCAAACGGTGAAGGCCTGCGCCATATTGTGGGCCGGCGGTGCGATGTCCGGTAGGGAGCGCCCTCCGCGGCATTCCGTGGCGACGTCGATTGAGGCACGGGCGGACAAGCAGGCCGTGGCGCCCAGTTCAACGCGCCAGCACTTCAGGAGCGTATTGCCCCTCACCCCCGGCCCCTCTCCCCCTGCGGGGGCGAGGGGAGATACCGATGATGTTGTTGATGTTGTCCGTGCCGGAGGCTGCGGCCAGATTTCTTCTTCTTCGAACTCCAGCACCGGTTCTTCCCAAGGGTCGAACTCGATGTCGAACAGTTCTTGAGCCTCGGTCATGAGTTCCGACATTTGGCCGAGGTTCAACGTCGGCGTGCGGAGCACGTAGTACGGCGTGCGCGATTGATATTCCAGCCCAAGCTGCGCGGCTTCGCTGCGGAAGGCGGTGCCGGGGAGGATCGCCAGGTTGAACACTTGGATTGAGCTGAAGAACCGGTTCGCGTGGAGATAGTCGAGTCCGCGACGGACGCTCTCCATCGTGTCGCCGGGCAGGCCGATGATGAGATCGACTTTGACGTCGATGCCGACGTCGAGCAGCGCCTTCACGCCGCGTTCGAACGCCTTCAAGTTATTTTTGCGGTCCATCAAATCCATCGCCAGCGGATCGATGGATTGGAGCCCGATTTCCACTTCCGTGAAGTTGGCCTGTTTCAACAAGCGAGCCGTACTGTCCTTGATTCCTTCGGCGCGCAGTTCGCCGAAATAAGTGAATTGCTTGTCGGGATTTTCGCGTGCCAGGAGCTCGACGAATTTGTCGAAGTTGCGCCCTTGGTTGAGCGTCGGGTCGAGCAGCACGACTTCGCGCGCCCCGCGCTCGCGAGCATGACGCAGGTTGGCGACGATCTTTTCTTCGGCGACGTAATAGAGATCGTCGTAGCTCTTCGGGTAGTAGCAAAACTTGCACTTGTAGACGCAGCCGCGGATGGTTTCCAAGAGCAGCATTTGCTCGTCGGCCGCGTCGAGAATGCCGGCCAGATAAGGCGAGGAAATGTCGTTGAGATGCGGCAGCGGCTTGCGAAAGGCGGGCGACGTCGTTTGTCCGCGAACGTGCAGGCCGGCGATGGAGGAGAATGCGGAAATCGGAGCGATAAGCGATGAGCGGCGGTCTTCATAGTTCATCGCTCCGCGTTCTTCGTTCGCCCCGGCGAAGTCCCCTCGCTTGCGCGTCGGGGCTAGTGTTGCGGAGGCGGCGGCGCTTAAAGTTTCCAGCAGTTCGACGAACGTCTGCTCTCCTTCGCCGATCGCCGCGAAGTCGACCGCCGGATGGTGCAAAGTCCAGGAGTTGTCGGCCGTGATCTCGGGCCCGCCGAGGAGCACGAGCAAATCCGGCCGGCGTTCTTTCAAACGTTCGGCGATCCACAGCGTGCGGTCGATGTTCCAGAGATAGCAGGTGAAGCCGACCAGCCACGGATCGCGAGCGAGTATCGCTTCGACCAGCGCCGCGTCGCCCAGCGTGTTGGCCTCGGGCGTCGGCAACAGATCAATTTCGTAGCGGTCGCCGAGCCCGCGCAACTCGGCGTACATCTTGAGATAGGCGCCCGCCAAGGGAACGTTGCCGCGCACCGGCGCCGGTCCCGCAGGCGGGATCGGCAGTTGGCAGAGGAGGATGCGACGGCGAGACATGCGAAGCAACGCTCAGTGATATTTGATAAATGATAAAGAACGGACGAGTAAATCCGGATTCGTTGCGGCCATTTATCATTTATCACTCATCGTTTATCACTCCCTTTTCGGTCACGGCGCGAGTTCCTTGATCTCGATGTTGCGGAATTGCACGAGCGACGGCGGGCTGTTCCACTGGCCGTCTTTCATGCCGCCGTGGTGCTGCAAGGCGAGCTTGCCGCGGGCCGGCAGGCCGGGCAAGTCGGCGTTTTCGAGCACTTGATGTCCGTTGAGCACGACGGAGAGCTTCGTGCCGCGAAGCGTGATTTCGAACTTGTTCCATTCGCCCACATTGTTATCCGCGTGGAGCTTCGGCGTGACGCCGGCACGGACCTCGGGCGGCAGCGTTTGATCCATGCGGTAGCCGTACACTTCGCCGGAGCCGCACGGCCAGCACCAGATGTTGACCTGCGCCTTGGGGGTGGCGCGGAGATAGATGCCGGAGTCGCTATCGGGCATGGTGAGCGTGATCGGCTTGCCGTCGGGGCCGAGCTTGTGGCTGCCGTCGAAGCGGAGCACCGGAATGCGCGGATTCAGGTACGGCGTGTCTTTGATGCGCCATTCGCAGCGAAGGATGAAGTCGCCGTATTCCTTTTCGGTCCAAAGATTCTTGTCGCCCGCGGCTTCGCTTTGGGCGTCGTAGTCGATCACGCCGTCGACGACTTTCCAGTGGCCGTTGTCGCCGGTGGGGACGACCCAGCCGCTGAAATCTTTGCCGTTGAAGAGCGGTTGGAAACCGTCGTCGGCGCGGGCCGTGGCGAGAGTGGCGAGAAAGAGCGCGAGCGTGACGAACAGCGGTGCGAAGCGCATGGTGTAGTTCTCGGCGGTGGAGCGGCGATGCAAAAAGGGAAAGTCCCGGGAACGCCTTCGTGCCCGGGACTTAGGAGGCGGTGCAATCTATGGTAGCCGGATGCGGCGAAACGCTCAAACGCCCAGCAACTCGCAGGCTTCGGCGTAGCCGGCGGCCGGCTGATTGGCTTCGCTCGCCGTGACGCGAGCTAGAGCGATGAGATGCCGCCACTTGTGGGGCGCTCGGGCGTCGGCGAAGCCGTCGCTCGAGGTGCGATAGAACTTCTCGGCATGCAGCGCGCCCTCTTCGCTGCAGGCGTATTTCAGCAAGAGGTCGAACACCGGACGCGGGGCGTAGCCCAACTGCCCGATCCGCGCGGTGACGGCGCAGGCCCGCTCTTGGTCGTTGTCGCGGATTGCGCCGTCGAGTTGCCGGAGTAGGCTTTCGGCGTCGTTCGCGCTAACTTTCTTGAGCACTTCGTCGGTCGGCCGCGGTTGCCAATTGAGGAAGTCGCCGCCGCGCTCGGTGCGATCGAGGGCCGCTTGATAACCGGCCAGGATCAGGCAGGCGGCCCGGTTGCGATCGTCAGCCGCCGCGGCCATGCTGCGCCAGGCATGGGTCGTGTCGCAGGCGTGCACGCCGATGGAGTCGCCGTGAACGCTGCCGGCCGGTTTCCCGGCTTGGATCTGTTTGCCGGAGCGTCCGGCGTCGCGGAGGATCAACTGATTCGTGGCGAGCGTGATCGCGCGGCCGACGTCGTCGGGCACGAAGCCGGCGGCGAGCGCTTCGGCGACCGCGCCCGCGGCTTCGGCCGGTTTCGCGGTGAAGATCGTCTTGCTCAGGTCTTCGATCCAGGCGTCGCTGCCGGCCATTGTGCCCGCCTTGCGGCGGGCGAGCTTGTGCCGGTCGAGCAGTTGCGGCAGCAGCGTTCGTACTTCCGGAATGCGGGCTCCGTTGCGGCGCTCTTCCTTGACGCAGTAGTGAATGGATTGACGGAGCATGGCCTGCGCGTGTTCGCGGCCGACGAGCGAGAGCATGTCGTAGGTGCGCGAGGCGAGGACGATGCGATGCACGTCGACGCCGTCTTCCACGACATGGAGCAAGGCGTTGAAGGCGGCGTCGGCTTCGTCGGCCGAGGCGAGAGCTCGCTCGGCGGCGACGAGATCGACCTTGCGCACGGCTTCGCGAGCTCGCTCGCCGGCGTCGGCCGGTCGGCCCTCGGGCGCGACGACGCTGTGCAAGACTTCATTCTTGCGGCCCCCCTGCTCATGCAAACGCTTGGAGTTGCGATAGAGCACCTTGAGGACCGGCAAAGCGCGGCGCTCGGCGGGCAACTCCGCGGTCATGTGCCAGGCCGGCGACATGGCCATGAAGGTGTGGAAGCCGACGTAGTCTTCACCGCCGAAGGTGCGGGCATTGGCCAGCGCGCCGGCGGCGACGAGTTCTTTCAACTCGGTGCCGGAGTTGAGCTTGGCGACGAGTTGCGGGAGCAGTTTCTCGACCGGAGTCTCTTGCAGAAACTCAACGAGCGCTTCGCGCGGGCCGAACCGCAACGGCTGCGCCCCAGGCTCGGATGTCTCGCCGGCGAAAGCGGGCACGAGTTCCAGATCGAGCGCCGTGCCGTAGCCGAGGCCGGCGATCAACATTCCACGGCCGATTTCGGCCAAAAACTCACGACGATCGCGGCGGTCCATGGCCATGCTCCTGCAAGCGAGGATGCGGGTACCAGACGACGCACACGGCGGAAAGGGCGCTCGTCATGCTAGCGCGCGCCAAGCGAAAACGCAAAGAATCTGTCGGGGGGAACGACGGGAGGACTCAGCAAGCATTCTGTTTCGCATGGATGGTGCCGTCGCCGGGCGTGCGCTCGGCCATGCGGCCGTTCGCCGTGCCGGCGATTTCGGCCTTGCCGTTGTTGTAGGTGCTCAAGAGCGTGAACGGCTCGACATAGGCTTCCGGCTTCGAGCCTTCGGCCGGGACCACATTGATCAACACGCATTTGAACGCCGGAGTTTTCGACGACGGATCGCTCGATCGCGGCACCAAGACATTGGCTTCGGGGCAATACATGAAGGCGTTGCCGGGGCGGATTTCCGTGAAGGCGCGGACGATCACGTTGTTCATTTGCCCGGCTTCGTTCCAGATGTGGCAGCGGTGGTCGGCTTTGAGGCCGAGGCGGGCGATGTCGTCGGGGTGCATGGCGATGATGTCGCGCCGGTCCATGCCGCGGTAGAGGTCGTAGTCTTCGTAGACGACCGTGTTGAACTGCCCTTCGCTGCGGATCGTCATCATGCGGAGCTGGCCGACTTCGGGGTCATGCAAGTCGCCGCCGGCGAGTTCCGGCAGGTCGTGCGTCTTGAGCAGGGCTTTACCGCTCGGCGTGGGAAACTTCGGTGTGTGAAACGTGCGGCCGCCGATCTGGAATTCTTGCTTCGTGTCGTCAATCCGCTTCATGTCGTCGAACCCTGGAACGACTGCGGCGATCGTCTCGCGGATGCGGCGCGTGTCGCGCATGGCGCGCCAGTCGATCGGGCCGGTGGCGTCTTGCCCGAGCACGCCTTGCGCCATCTCGGCGATGATTTCGATCTCGCTCCGCGGGCCTTCGTGGCGGCGCGGGCCGCCGTCGCTCATACGAATGTAGCTGAACATCGATTCCTGCGTCGTCGGCTGCGGCTCTTCGTCGCGGGCGAGCACCGGCAAGATGATCGTGTCGCCGCCGGCGAGCCCGTGGGCGTGGCCCGTGTTGAGAGTCGTGCTCATATAGACGAGCAGATCGAGCCCGCGGAGCGCTTGCGCGGCGTAGGTGGCGTCGGGGTTGGAGCCGAATAGGTTGCCGCCGAGGCAAAACGCTGCCCGCATGCGCCCTTGATCGGCCGCCTCCATGCAGCCCATCGTGTCGAGGCCGGCGGTCGTGGGAAGCTGAATGTTGAAGTGCGACTGCAGCCGCGCGAAGATCGCGTCTTTGAGTTTCGGGGTCACGCCGACGCTGCCGATGCCTTGCACATTTGAGTGGCCGCGAATCGGCATGAGGCCGGCGCCCGGCTTGCCGACCATGCCGCGCATGAGCGCGAGGTTGGCGATGGCTTCAACATTCCGGACGCCGTGCACATGGTGGGTGATCCCCATCGTCCAGGAGAAGACGACGTGCTTCGCCTTGGCGTAGCGCTCGGCCATGTCGTCGATCTGCTCCTTGGCGACGCCCGACTTGGCGATGATTTCGTCCCAGGGCGTGTCGCGGAGCTGCGCTTCGAGCTCCGGCCACCCTTCGCAATAGGTTTCGAGAAACGGTCGATCGATCGCATCCATTTCCAAGATGCGCTTGGCGATGCCGGTCACCATGGCCAAGTCGCCGCCGATGTGCGGCTGCACGTAGAGCGTGGCGATCTTCGTGCCGAAGAGCATGCTGATGGGATCGCTCGGCACACGGAAGTTCACAAGGCCCGTTTCGACGATCGGATTGACGACGATGATTTCGGCGTCGCGCTTGCGCATTTCCTTGAGCGTGGTCATCATCCGCGGGTGGTTGCTGGCCGGGTTGCCGCCGATGAGGAACATCAAGTCGCACTGCTCAAGATCGTGCAACTGGATCGTGCCGACGCCCGAGCCGAGCACGTTGGAGAGCCCTACGCCCGAGGCTTGGTGGCAATAGTAGCTGCAGTTGTTGACGTTGTTTGTGCCGTAGACGCGGGCGAACAACTGCAAGAGAAAGCCGGCTTCATTCGAGCTACGGCCGCTGAAATACCAAAACGATTCGTCGGGCTGTGTGGCGCGGAGCTTCTCGACGATCCGTGTCATGGCGTCGTCCCAAGAGATCGGCTCGTAGTACTGCGCGCCGTGCCGATGCAAGACCGGTTGCACGAGTCGGCCGCAATACTCCAACTCGCGCGGGCTGAAGGCTTGCAACTGCGCCACACTGTAGGTCGACCAGAAATCCGGCTTGATCGACCCCTGCATGTCCGACGCCATGGCCTGCAGGCTCTTTTTGCAGACTTCGGGAAAGTGCCCGCTTTCGTTGACCATGCCGCCGGCTTGGCCGCCCATGCCGAGCGCGCAGGTCTTGCAAGCGTTCTTCGAGCGCATCGCATTCCAGAACTTCCACAACTTCCAGCCGCTCGATTCGCGAGCCTTGCGCCAGGTGTAGAAGATGGCTTGCCAGCCGCCGCCGTGATTTCGCTTCTTCATGATCGTGCGTGCGTCGAAACCGAAAGGGCTTGTCGAAACGGGCGTGAAACTTCAGTGTACCGCGCTGGGCGAGGGCGGGAACATATGGAACGCCGCTTTGACTGGGGCCTCGCGGCGCGCGATGTTGATGGCGCTTCAAGTCACCGTGGTTTCAGGCGGAGAGTCGTCATGCGTAGCTTCATATCGACGATCGGTTGCGCGTTCGCGATCGTGGTCCTCACGGCGTCGGCCGGCGCAGCGTGTGCGGCCGACTCCGCCGAGATTCGCCCATTTCGCATCGCCGTGCCCGACGATGTGCTCGTCGATTTGCAGTCTCGATTGGAGCGAACTCGGTGGCCGGATGAAATTGAGGGCGCCGGTTGGGGCTACGGCGTCGAGTTGGCGTACATGAAGGAACTCGTCGACCATTGGCGAACGAAGTACGACTGGCGAGCGGAGGAACGTAAACTCAACGCGATTCCGCAGTTCGTCACGACGATCGACGGCGTCGATCTCCACTTTTGGCACATTCGCTCGAAGCACGCCGGCGCGCTGCCGCTGGTGATCACGCACGGCTGGCCCGGGTCGGTCGTCGAGTTTCTGAAGATTATCGGACCGCTGACCGACCCGACAACGCACGGCGGGCGCGCGGAAGACGCCTTCCATGTCGTTTGTCCGTCGCTCCCCGGCTTTGGATTTTCCGGCAAGCCGAAGGTCGCCGGATGGAGTAGTGCGCGGATGGCGGCGGCGATTCGCGAACTGATGGCCCGCTTGGGCTACGAAAAATACGGCGCGCAAGGGGGCGATTGGGGGTCCGGCGTTTCGACTTGGCTGGCGAACAACGACTCGCAACATGTCGTCGGTGCGCACATCACGTTTCTCGGCTCCGGAATTCCGCAGATCGACGACCCATGGCAGGGCGTGACGACGGCGGAGCGCGAGCGCTACGAAGCGCGGCGCAAAGAGCTCGAGCAGCATTTCGGTTACGGCGCCATTCAAGGGTCGCGGCCGCAGACGATCGGCTATGCGCTCAACGATTCGCCGGCGGGGCTCGCGGCCTGGATCGTCGACAAGTTTTGGGCTTGGAGCGATCATGGCGGCGATCTCGACAACAGCTTCACGAAAGATGAACTGCTCACCAACGTCATGGTGTATTGGGTGACCGAGACGCCGGCTTCGGCCGCGCGTATTTATTTCGAGCGCGGTTCCGTCGCCGGCGGGGCCGGCAAGCAGGTGCGCGTGCCGATCGGCGTCGCGATGTTTCCTAAGGAGATCGGCGTGCCGCCGCGGAAATGGGCCGAGGCCCGCTATCCGCTCGTCCATTGGACGGAAATGCCGCGCGGCGGCCACTTCGCGGCGATGGAACAGCCGGAACTGCTCGTCGGCGACATCCGGAAGTTCTTCGCCCAAGTCCGCAACGCGGATGGCGAGTGAGACCGGCGTTTTCTAGAATCGCCGGATATCGAGCAACTTTGACCACCGAATGGGAAACCTGCACCGATCATGGCTTTTGATATCGACGTCGCCGCGTGTCGTCACCGTCAACAACGTTTGCAAGTGGAGATGCGGAAGCGCGATCTCGACGTGGTCGTCGTCGCCAAAACGGAGCATGTGCAGTGGTTGACCGGCCCGCGCTTCGGTTGGGTGTACGAGCCGATGGCGGCTCTCTGGAAAGACGGCTCATGCACGCTCGTCGCGCCGAACGAGGCTCCCAAGGTTCATGCGGCCGATACGGTCGTCACCTACGAAGCCCAATGGCTATGCACGCTGCGCAACGACCAGCGGCAGGCCGCCGCAACCGCGCTGAAGAAGGCGTTGGAGGGAAACGGCCGACCGCGCCGCATCGGCGTGGAGTACTCTTGTTGCCCGCTGCATTTCACGCAGCGCTCGATCGACGACTTGGAGCATCCGGTCGATCTGATCGACATCGAGCCGTCGCTGTTTCATCTGCGCCGCCGTAAAGATGCCGACGAGTTGGCGCGCATCAAGCATGCCATCGGCGCCACCGGCGCGATGTATGCGAAGGCCCGCGAGATTATGAAGCCGGGTTTGAGCGAACTGGAGATGTTCAACGCGCTGCAGGCCACGGCGGTGGAATACCTGGGCGAGATGCTGACGGGCACGGGGAACGACTACGCGTGCGGCGTGCCGGGCGGACCGCCGCGGCCTCGGAAGATCGAAGCCGGCGAACTGTACGTGCTCGATCTCGGGCCGGCCTTCCGCGGCTACTTCGCCGATAATTGTCGCGCGATCGCGGTCGACGGCAAACCGACGGCCGAGCAACTCGCCGTGCAAAAGCACATTGCCGAAGTGTTTCCGATGGTCATGGAAACGGTGAAGCCCGGCGCGAGTTGCCGCGACTTCTTCACCAAGGTCAAGCAACACCTCGATTCGTACCCCGGGACGACGTTTGGCCATCACCTCGGCCACGGCATCGGCTTGTTTCCCCACGAAGCCCCGCATCTCAATTCGAGTTGGGACGACACATTCGAAGTCGGCGACGTTTTCACGGTCGAGCCAGGTCTTTACAGCGAAAAGTTGCGCGGCGGCATCCGCTTGGAAAACGACTATCTCGTGACGGAAACGGGAGTCGAGCTGCTGAGCGATTTCCCGTTGGAGTTGGTTTAAGCTCCCGTCGCGGAATGGGAACTTCGGCTTTCTTACCAGCCGAGCGGCCGTCGGTAGTCGGGCGTCGACCGCGAGCCGGCCGTCGTGCGGCTGCTGCCGCCGGCGCTGGAGCGCCCGGACGCGGCCGATGTCGTCGCCGTCGGACTGCCCTGGCCGGTCCGTTTCGACGGAATCGCGCGGCGGTGATCGAGCGTTTCCGGAGTATCAAGCGCTTGCCGCTGATCGATCTCCAGCGTGCCGCCGAGCGCGCCGTAGTTTTGCCCGAGATGGCCGAACGGCGTGATCGGCATCATAAACAACGGCGGGTGGGGTGAGATCGGCTTGATCGGATTGAACGGCACCGTTGCGCCGTCGGGGATGAGTTGCGTCGGCGGGCCGAATGGATGAAACGGCAGCGGCGTAAACGACGGCGGCGAAGCGGCGGCGAACGAAGCGGACGCCAGCACGACGGCGAAGGCGAGCGATAGACGTCGCTGGGCCGTCCCGCCTGAGGCGTTCATCGTTTCGCGTTCCCCAATCATAGTTACCCCCGACAACTCTACCTCAGCTATCGACCTGCGGCGGATGGAAGATTTAGCCGGGCTTGCGCAATCGTTACGAGGTGATTTCCTCGCAGGTGAGGCCTCGGCGTGCCGATGCAATCTCTTAGGCGGACGCGCGAAGCGAGGGATCGCTTCACAGGCGGTCGTCCGCCCCCACGCCCTTTTCGCTCGTAGCCTCTACAATGGCAGGTCGACTTCGCTCGCTGTACCTCGCGTACTTCTCGCAACCGAAACAATATCGGTCGCTCTATAAGTTATTGCGCAGTAAGCCTTTGCGGAGAATCACCGAGGTCGGTGTCGGGCAAGCCCAGCGGACGCTGCGGATGCTCGAGCTTTGTCCTCCGACCGAAGACACGGCTTACACCGGCATCGACTTGTTCGAAGCCCGCCAAAACGGCGACGGCCCGGGTCTCCCCCTGAAGGCTGCCCATTCCTTGCTGGCGACCACCGGGGCGAAAATCCGCTTGGTTCCCGGCGACCCGTTCTCGGCCTTGGCGCGCACGGCCAATGCCCTGGCCCGGCAAGATCTGATTCTGATCTCGGCCGACCAAGACCGTGAATCGCTCGCCAAGGCTTGGTTCTACGTGCCGCGGATGCTGCACGAAACGACCACGGTCCTCCTCGAGGAACCGGCCGGCGACGCGACCGTGTTGCGCTCCGTCGGCCACGAGGAAATCGCCAAGCTCGCCGGCGCCAAAGGGAAGCGAGCGGCGTAAGCCGGCCTCGGTAATCGGCAACCGGCCGCCTCTCGTCGCCTCGCGCGCCACGCGGTTCGGGTTGACTCTCGATGTCACGGGTTCGTAAGCTTCGACGCTTCGCGAAGAAGTCACGCCTCAGAACCCGTGAGCGAGTTTCATGCAGGTTTTCGTCCGCCGCAGTTTGGTGCCGGCGGATCGACAGCCAAGCGGACCGGCGCTGCTCTTGGAAGGCTCGTGGGAGTCCGACGCGCCGCAGCATTGGGCGCTCGACGACGTGATCGTCGCCCCCGAGTTCGAAGCGCTCGACGTCGCCGCCCAACAGTTGGCCGAGCGCATCATCGCCGCCGCGGCGGTGCGCCATTCCGTCGGACCCAACTTCGCCGATGTCAACGTGCTGCGGCTGCGTTACGCCGCGGTGAAGTGGCTGCGCATACTGGCGTTCGTCGAACGGTTGATGCCGGACGCGACTCAGTCCGTCGAACTCTTCGCCGGCGGCGAAAGCGACGACGAATACCGGGCCGTCTGGCTAGGGCTCGCCGCGGCTCGCCGATTTCGCCTGCATGTTCACGACGCTCCGGCGACCGCTGCGCCCGAGGTTGCATCGGCCGCGCCGTCACCTTGGTGGCGGCGCGCGCCTGCCGCGCTGTTCGCCGATCGGCGCGAGGCTCTCAAGCCCGGCGGCACACGGGCTCCCCGCCTGCTCGTCATCGGCAACCCCCGCTTGCTCGACGGAATTTGCGATGAGGCGCTGCGCCGCGGCGTCGCGGTCGCTTGGCTCTACGATCAATTTCCGGTGCGCGCCTGGTGGAAGCGGTTTGGTCAAGGCGTGCGCTGGCTCACCTGCCGCGGCGACGACCAGGCGGATCTTTACCCCGAGCGGTTGCTCGCCGCCGACGTCGCCGAGCGCGGCGTGCTCCTGAACGACGTTGTCGAAGCTTGGTATCGCGCCACGAAACTCCGCAGCGGCGCGATTCAGTCGCGTCAGTGGTCGCGCTTGGTCGCACATTTCGGTCGGCGCAGCTTCTCGCAGCTCGTGCTCGATGAAGACGCGACGCCGCTGGCCCGCATGGCCGTGGCCTTGGCCCGTCGGCACGGCGTCGGCTCGTGGGTCGCGCAGCACGGCGTCTGCGGCGTACGCTTCGGCTTCGTTCCGCTCTATGCCGACGGATTCTTCGCCTGGGACGAAGGCTCACGTCGGCAACTGGAAGCTTGGGGGGAATCGACGGGGAATGTCGTCGTGACCGGTTCGACCTATCACGACGAATTCCTCGCCGAAGTCGCCCACGCGCGGGCCAAGTGCTCGCCGGCGGCGCCGGTCGGGCGCAAGCGTGTCATGCTCGCGGCCGTGCCCGCTCCGCGCGACGAGCGTCCCGACGCGATCAACTTCCATCTCACGACGCGGACGTACGGCGAGATGCTGGCCGCGGCCTGCGATGCGGTCGCCGCGATCCCCGCCGCGCAATTGATCGTCAAGCTTCACCCGCGCGCCAAGGGCTGCGATCGACCGCTGCTCGAGGCGCTGCGACGCAACGCGGCGTTGAACTTTCGCATCGTGCAGAAACAAACGCTCGGCGAGGTATTGCCCGAGATCGATTGCGTGATCAGTTGCGCATCGAGCGCGGGAGTCGATGCGGCGGCCGCCGGCGTCCCGGTCGTGCAAGTGTTGCCTCGCGGATCGGGCGACGTCGTACCGGCCGGCTGGTACGGTCTGCTCGGTTCGGCGCGGACTGCGGCCGAGCTACGGCCGTTGTTGGAACAGGCGTTGGCGTCGCCGCCGGCGGAAGAACGAGGCCGCGCGGCGGCGGCCGGTTCGGCCGCGACGCGGATCGTCGATTGCCTGCTGGGCGACATCCGCACCGAGCGGTAGCGTAGCGGCCGCGCGTTACGGAAAGACGCTCAGGTCGCCGGTGTCGAGGGGCGCGGCCGACCGGTATTGGATGAAAACGCTCGCCGGTGCAGAATCATCCAGCGCGAGCGTGATCGTGTCGGCGTTTTGCGCGAGGAAACTCGCGACGCACGACTCCGAACGGACCGCTCGCGCCAAACGGTGCGAGATACGTTCGTCGGGTTGCTCGCCGGCCTGGCGCTCGAGATCGTCGGCCGCTTGTCGCAACAGCGCCGCCAGCCATTGGGCTTGGGCCGCCGACTCCGAACCGCGCGGCTGCGTCCGCATCGTCGTATCCATGACGAAAGCTCCTGAGACAATCCGTGGTGTGGGAACCGTGCGTCGTCGCAAGCCGGCGACGCGGCGGTGCCGGTCCGGTCAAAGTGTAATGCCGGCACCCCCCGCGGCCGAAGTCCAATCCGTAGTGAGGTGCGACTCGTGATCGTTGGAATTATCCCCGCCCGCGGCGGCAGCAAACGGATTCCGCGCAAGAACATTCGCCCGTTCTGCGGGAAGCCGATCCTCGCCTGGTCGCTCGAAGCCGCGGCGGCGACGGGCGTCTTCGACGCGCTCTACGTCTCGACCGACGACGAAGAAATCGCCGCGGTGGCCGAAGCCCACGGGGCCGAAGCGCCCTTTCGGCGTCCGAAGGAGTTGGCCGACGATTTCGCGCCGACTCTCCCGGTCGTGGCCCATGCCGTGCGCTGGGTGGAGGAAAACCGCGGGCCGGTCGAGTTTGCTTGCTGCCTCTATCCGACGGCGCCCTTCATCCGACCGAGCGACCTGGCCGCCGGCCTGCAGGCATTGCAAGCCGACCCGACGCTGCACTACGCCTTCAGCGCGACGACGTTCGCATTTCCGATTTTCCGCGCTCTGAAGCGCAATCTCGACGGCACGGTCGGCATGTTCTGGCCGGAAAACGAATTCGTTCGCTCACAGGATCTGCCGGAGGCCTGGCACGACGCCGGCCAGTTCTATTGGGGGCGCGGCAAAGCGTTTCAAGAGCGGCGCGGCTTTTTCTCCTCGCGGGCAAGACCGGTCGTGTTGCCGCGCCGGCTGGTGCAAGACATCGACACGGAAGAAGATTGGGAGGCGGCCGAACTCTTGTTCCAACTGTCGCGCAAGTCGCACGGCGACGTCGGCGGTCGGGCCTAGCGCCCCGGCCCGTCGTGTGGCCACATCGGAATCGTTCCGCCTTGGCTTGTTCGCCGGACGCTCTTTTCCCGTTCTCGGCCCCTATCGCGCACCTTGCTTGCGGCGGTATGATAGGGCAACTTCCTCCCCGACGCTTCCGCCAGGATTTCGGTCGATGGCCGGGCCGAGACGCGAACTCCCTTCGCTTTCGCCGCAAGACGCGACGCTCGATGCCGCAAGCTTGCGGACGCCGGCCCCTTTTTCTACGCGCTCCCCCAACTGCCCCAAGATTCAGTTCGTCGAGGGGAGCGAATCGGGCCTGACGACGCAAACTCAGGCGTTGCTAAGCAATCGCTTGCGCAGCGCGGCCTTGGTGCTCTTTATCGGGGCGGCCGTGTTCTACGCCTGGGGCGGCATCCGCGACGTCACCGCGACGCTCCCGAAAGATTTTCTGCACGAAGAACGCAACGTTCTTCGTTGGTGCCACTTGGCCACGCTGTTGGGCCTGGGGCTCTTCACGGCCGTGCTCTGGAAGCCGAATTGCTTTAGCCTGCGTTCGCTTCGCTTGATGGAGTTGGGCATCTTCGGGCTGATGACGGCCTTTTTCGTCAACGTGCAGCACTTCGATCTGGTCTACACGGCCAGCGTGCACGGCTACATTCCCAGCACGCTCGGCCTCTGGTTCCTGCTGATTTTCACGTACGCGATTTACATTCCCAACACGTGGCAGCGCTGCGCTGTCGTGCTGGCCTGCATCATGGCGGCCGCCGCCGGCGGCTACGTCGTCGACGTGCTGCGCGCCCCGCGCATGGCCGATTTGGCCGGCGCGCATGAGCCGTTCGTGTCGATGATCTTGTTCGCCCTCATCGGCTACGGCGCGAGCGTCTACGGCACGGCGCTCGTGAACACGTTGCGGCGCGAGGCGTACGAGGCCCGCGAGTTCGGGCAGTATCGTTTGCGCCGGCTGCTCGGCGCGGGGGGCATGGGGGAAGTTTATCTGGCCGAACATCGCCTGCTGAAGCGACCGTGCGCGCTGAAGCTAGTGCGTCCGCAAAAGGCCGACGACCCGCGAACGCTGGCACGCTTCGAGCGCGAAGTGCAGACGATCGCGACGCTGTCGCATTGGAACACGGTGGAAATCTTCGACTACGGCCGCACGGAAGACGGCACGTTTTACTATGTGATGGAGTATCTACCCGGCTTGAGCGTCGGCGACTTAGTCGAACGGCACGGCCCGCTCGCGCCGGCGCGGGTCGTCTATTTGCTGGAGCAGGTATGCGACGCGCTCCGCGAAGCGCACGCCGTGGGGTTGGTGCATCGCGACGTGAAACCGGGCAACATCTTCGCGGCCAAACGCGGCGGCGTGCACGACGTCGCCAAATTGCTCGACTTCGGCCTGGTGAAAACGACCGAAGAAGCGGAAGGGATTCATCTCACGCTCGACGGCACGATTACCGGCTCGCCGCTCTATATGTCGCCCGAGCAAGCGACCGGCGATTCCGAACCGGATGCCCGCAGCGATATCTACGCGCTCGGCGCGGTAGCGTATTTCATGCTGACCGGCCGGCCGCCGTTTGAAAGCGATAAGCCGCTCAAGGTGCTGTTCGCTCATGCCAACGAGCCGGTCTTGCCGCCGACGCGGCTGCGCGCCGATGTTCCGGCCGACTTGGAGGAAGTGATTCTCCGCTGCTTGGCGAAGTCGCCCGCCGAGCGGTTTCAAGACGCGGTGTCGCTGCGTTTCGCGTTGCGCGATTGCGAATGCTGGGGCAAGTGGACCCGCGACGACGCGGCTCGCTGGTGGAACGCCTCGGCCCGCGAAGCGATCGAGCCGGTGGAAGCGTAGAGACGCTTCAAGTTTCTCCGGTCGAGGAACCCGAAGGGTTCCAAGAAAGTAGCCGGTGGTCGCAGACCGAAGGCCGGTGACGATGTGGGGGATCTCGCACGACCGGGAACGCCTAACAGCCGGAATCCCGTTGGGATTCCGGGCAAGTCGGAGCAGGTTGTGAATCGGCGAGCCGTTGAAGGATCACGGCTTCGAACGCTCGCAACGCCGCTTGTCCCCGGTCTGAAGAACCGGGGGCTAAGACTTGCGGGCCGCTTCTTCGAACACGAGCGGGTGTTCGGAGTTGGGGTCGGCGATGCGGATCGACATGCGTCCGCCGAGGAGTTCTTCGATGAGATGGCCGACGACTTCCGCGCGCCAGCCGCGGGCGAGAATCGGCACGTTGCCGTCGGCGTCGGGAATGCCGTTGAGGCGGTAGTTGACCAGTTCGCGAACGTCGTTCGCGGTGCCGACGATCGCCGGGGCGATTTCCGCGCCGCGGCAAATGCTCGACAGGGCCGCCGAAAGAAATTGCCCGAGCATCGAGAGATGCGAGTTCGATTCGACGCGGACGGATGTCGGCAGTTCGCTCTCGGGAAGCGCCAAGGCCCGCTCGACGGCCCGGGCCAAGTCGGGAATCGCGCGGCGCAATTCCGGCCGCTCCATGCCGCGGACCGCGCCGATATGCTTCGGGTCGGCGATCTTACGCTTGGCGACTTCGACCATCAGGTCGTCGCGCAGGATCAGCCGCGGCGGCAAATCGCGGCGCTCGGCCTCCTGCTCGCGCCACGTCCACAGCTCGCGCAACACGGCTTGGCAGCGCGGCGACATGCCGGAGCTGCCCGAGGTGCGCCGCCAGCGCTCGCGCGTCAGCGAGGCTTCGATGTCGGCTTGAAACGATTCCATTTCGACGTCGAACCACGAGCGACGGTTGAGCTTCTCGAGCTTCGTCGAAAGCTTCTCATGGAGCGGCAAGAGATAGCGGACGTCGGCCACGGCGTATTCGATTTGCCGATCGGTCAGCGGCCGCTTGCGCCAGTCGCTGCGGGTCTCGCCTTTCTGCGGCGTGACGCCGAGCAGCTTCGAGATGAGGTTGCCGTAGCCGGCCGGAAACTCCATGCCGATCATGCCCGCGGCGATTTGCACGTCGAACAGCTTGGCCGGGCGCTTCGCGGTCGCCTCGATGACGAACAGCATTTCCTGCCGCGCGGCGTGAGCGATCACTTCGTGCTTCGGTTCGGTGAGCACGTCCCACAGCGGCACGAGGTCGATGCCTGCGGCGAGCGGGTCGATGCAGCGGGCCTCTCCTTCGATCGCGGCCTGAACCAGGCAAAGTTGCGGGCGGTAGGTGTGTTCGGAAACGAATTCCGTATCGAAGGTGATGCGGCCCGCGGCGCGCATGCGATCGCAAAACGCTTCGAGGTCCGCCTGCTTGGTGATGACTTCGGCCGACACGTTCGCGACAGACGCTCCGCTGATAAGAGGGGTTCGAAAGAGCGGGCATTGTCGCCGCTCGATGAATCCGCGGCAAGGGGGCGCGGTCGGCCGTAGGGAACGCCTTCGGCGGCGCTGCGTGACCTGCATTCGGCATCGCGTGCGGAACGCCGCGGAGGGCGTTCCCTACAGTTCTATTGCCGATTCACGACGAGAGCCGAGGCGACCGTGTCGGGCGGCGTGGTGTTCGGCAGCAGCGTCAGGGCGTAGTCGGCGATGTCGCGATTGTAGCGAGTGACGTTTGCCAGGAGCTGGTCGGTCAGCGTCGTTTGCCGGCGGAATTCCGCCAGCGGAATGTGCACATAGCACTGGCCGGCCGCATACTTCTGCAAGGCTTGTTCGGCCGACTGATCGGCCCCGGCCACGGCTTCGGCGCGAAGTTGAATCACCGCGTGGCGGACCTCAATCGTCGCGGCGAGTTTCGTGAGTTTGGTGCGCGTGCCGCCGTCGGCGGAAACGGCGTCGATCTTGGTTTGATAGCCGCCCGCGTGAGGCAGCGTGCCCGTCGTCAGCCAGGTTTCCGCGAGCGGCTTACGCAGGGCGTCGGTGAGCTGCCAGCGTGCCAAGACGAGGTCGGCCAGGGCTTCGCGGCGGAGCGACTCGGCGGCGAGCTTCGCGGCCCGCACTTCGAGCATGGCGACGGCGCCGACGGGAGATTCGCGGAAACGAAACGTGGCTTCGGAGAGGGCGTCGAGCTGAGCGACCTGCTGCGAGCGAGCGTGGACCGAGGCCGCGGCTTCGGCCGTCGCCCAGTAGGCGGCGATCGCTTCGCGACGATCGACGGCGATGCTCTGGGCGAGGCAGTCGTCGAGCGAGATTGGCTTGGCGTCGGCGCTTGTTTGCGCGGCGGCGACCGTTTGTGCTGCGGCACGGTGCAGTTGCTCGACGAGTTCTTGAGCGCGCCGCGCGGGCGGCAGGTCGACGACGCCGGTGTAGAACCCGGCGGGCTCGACGGCCGAGTCGACGATGGGCGCGTCGGCGACGGGCGCGTCGGCGACGGGCGCGTCGACGATTGCGGGGCTCGCGTTGTTCGGGTCGGCGATCGTCGGGCCGAAGGGTTCCGCTTTCAAAGCCGCGTCGACCGGGGCCTCGATCGTCGCGGAGGAGTACGGCGAGCGGCCGGCGGAGCTTGTCGGGAGCGGTTGGGCGTCGTCGCTCGGCGGCAATTGGCCCGGCTCATCGAGCGGCATGCGGTTGACTTTGAACTTGAGCGGCGCGGCGCTGCGCTCACGCGGCGGAGCGAGCGTCGGCGTGCCGCGCTCGTAGGTCGCCGGAGCTGAATCGGGGGCCAAGAGCGGTTGGGCATCGGCCGTGTCGAACAGGTTCGGCTGGGCGTAGCGACCTTGGTCCGGCGGCAGGTCCTTCGGCAAGGCTTCCCAATACGACACGGTCGAGGCTTCGCCTTGCGCCGTGCCGGCCGACGAGTCGAGGGGGCGCGCGTTTGTCGGGAGCGTATTCGTGGGGAGCGCGTTTGTCGGTACCGCATTGGTCGGTACCGCGTTCGACGGGACTGCGTTGGTGGGAATGGCCGGGCGAGTCGTCGGCGGCGGGGCGAGCGTCGGTTCGAACGCCGCAGGCAGCGGCTCGGCGCTCACGGAGTCGGGCACCGGCGTGGCGCTCTCGAACGTCGTCGGCACGACCGCGTAGCCTTCTTCGGCGGGCGCGAAGCCGTCGGCGGCGGCGAACAACGCGGCGTCTTCCGCGACGACGGCCTTGCCGAGCTTCGGCGTGTAGGCATTTTTAATGAGCATGCCGCAGAGCGTTTCGCGGCTGGTGCCTTCCGGAGCGCTGGAGAGGGCGTATTCGGCGATTTCGTCGTTGTAGCGGCGAACGGCGACGACGAATTGCGCGCGCCGGTCGCGCAGCTCGGCGATCGTGGGGAGCACGTCGTCGAGCGGCAAGCGGCGGTTGCGGTAGGCGTCGAGCGCGGCTTCGAAGGCGTCTTGCGAAGCGAGCACCGTTTGGGCCCGGACCGTGACGACGTCGTGCCGCAGCGGCAGCGATTTTTGCAGCAAGTAGGCCCGCGCCGGCGGCACGCGGCGGGCGTAGACGCGTTCGAACGAGGTGTTGTAGACGCCGACGTGAGGCAGGTCGCGCGGGAGCGGACCTTCGTCGCCGGCGGAGAGCGCGGCCGCGGCGGCCAACTCCGCTTGGCCGGCCGAGAGGCGGAGTTCGGCTTCCCGCAGTTCGGCCGCGGCTTCCGCCGAGCGCGAGGCGACCGCGGTGCGGGCATGCTGCGCGTCGGGGCCTTGCTCGAGTTGCGCTGCGAGCTCGCCGAGCGAACGGAGGAACTGTTCGTGCTGGTAGGCGAAGTGATACTCGGCCACGTCGGCCGCGAGCTTCCAATAGGCGTAGACGATCGTCGACTGGCGGCGGCGATCCGACGACCGGCCGAGCGCTTCGAGCAGCGTGATCGGCTTCCCCTTCAAGTTCAGCGACTTCGGCGGCGCGAGAGCTTCGCGCACCAGTTCGCCGGCCGGTGAGCGATCTTCTTCCGTCGCGGCGGGGGGCGTCGTCGTGTTGGGCGCAGCTTGTTCCACAGCCCGCGGCTGAC
>JAEUIN010000066.1 GCA_016793115.1 Planctomycetaceae bacterium | reverse complement strand
CCGTGAACGGCGACGATCTCGCCAACTCGTTCAGCATTACCCGAGCCGGCGACGCCGTTCTCGTGAGCGCGGCTTCCGGAACGACGCTGTTTAGTCATGGCCAAAAAGTCGATCTCGGGTCGCGCGGTTACGGCGTCAGCGACTTCAGTAAACTCGCGATCAAGATCAACGGCAAGGGAGGCGACGATCGAATTACCGTCGGCTCCACGCTGGGAGAAACCTACGCACACCACGTGCTGGGAATGAAGTCGCTCACCATCGACACGGGCGCAGGCGCCGACGAACTAAACATCGACAGCGTTCGCATCAATCAGACCGGCACCAGCAAGATTACGCTCGGCTCGTCGTCGCAGCTCGACGCCGATTATTTCGACGTCAACGGTCTCTACGTCGTCGGCGGACTCGACGTCCTAATGGGCGGAGGGAACGATTACTTCGATTTTGATTCCAACACCAACGTCTTGCGCCGACTCCTCGTCGACTTGGGAGCCGGCGACGACTCCGGCTACATCGATTGGGGGCAATACGGTTCTCTCAACGTAAAACTGGGAGCGGGCAACGATTACTTTTACACCGGTTTAGAGAGTTCGTCGTTTATGCCGGTCATGGTCGGGGGCGACGTCACCTTCGACGGCGGAGACGGCGATGACCGCCTTCGCTTCAATCACGTCGACTTCAAATCCTTGTTGTCGATCAAGACCGGCAACGGCAACGATCGAGTCGACTTCGAAGGCGATCTGAAGGTGTTCAGCACGGCGACGATCGACGCAGGTCATGGAAACAACGTCGTTACCATGAAGAAAGCCGCGTTCTCCGGCGCACTTAACGTGAACGCCGGCACCGGCAACGATCAGTTCACTTTTGGAGGCGACCTATCGACCACCTATTGGGCCACGAAGATCAATGCCGGAAGCGGCAATAACGTCGTCAACTTCAAGAAGACGACCCTCGGCGGAGCGCTGACCGTGACGACGGGGCACGGTAACGATCAAATCAAATTCGACGGCGCGCTCTCCGTGAACGGCAAGCTGACGTTGACCACGAACGGCGGAAACGACAACGTGACGATCGACTCCGGCGGAACCGTGACCGGATTGGTCGACGCCAACTTCGGAGACGGCACTAACACCTTTGCGATCGAGTGGCTCTCCGCCCTCGGAGGATTCAAGTACGCCGGAGGGTCCGGCATCGACACGATCTTGGTCGAAGACGGGCTGGCCGCCCCGACGGTCGTCGCCAAACTCGGCGCGGGCAACGACGTCGTCAACATCGACGGGCTCGCCAAGTCGTCCACAGTCGCGGCCGATAAGGTCGAAATCGACATGGGTGCCGGAATCGACATCCTGACCGGTTCGTACATCAATGTTAAGGATGCCCGGATCAAGCTCGGAGCGGGCAACGATGTCTTGTCGATCGTGTCGTCGGTGATTTCCGTCTACGCCCAAATCGACGGCGGCTCGGATGCCGATCACGGATACTTCACCGGGACAGTCCCGACGAGAGCTTCCGGCAAGCTCAAGATCAGTTACTTCGAATCCGGCAACATTTTGCACATCTAATTACGTCCAAGACCGCCGGCGGTCTCGGCGAGGATCGACCGAGCGCACTCGGTCAACGATCAACCGAACACCGGCCGGCCGGCGGCGTAGCGGCTGTGGACGCCCATCACCGCGTCCCGGCACTCGGCGCACACGAAGCCGGCCTCTTGGCCGTCGTGGGTGCCGAGATGCTCATGATCGACGACGCACGGCGCGAAGGGCAACCGGGCGCGAATCGCCGGGCGGTCCAGATAGCAGTCGAAGTAAACCCACTCCCGGCAATGGCTCGACCAGGCCTGACCGCGAAACGTCTCCGCAATGCCGGAAGCGAGCAATTCCCGTTCGAGTTGGACCAGATGTTCGCAGAGCATCGCGGAAGCCGTGGTCGGGCGACGAAACCGGCGGGAAAGGGATTTCCGGTAGTGTAGCGAGCATTCCGCGCGGTCGCGATTAAACTGGATGGAATCCGGCGACCCTCCCCTTCCGTTTGGCGCACCGGCATTCTCCACTTATGCCCCCTCCGACAATCGAGCCGCGGTCGAGCGCAACGCGCGACGAAAACGCGCGCGCATTTCCTTCCGGCGTGCCCCGCCGTAAGAAGGCGATCCGTCCCAGCCGATTGTCCGGAGCCCAAATCGCCGTCTTACTCGCGGCGGCGGCCGCCGTCGTCGTCTCCTTTTTGATGCCGCCGTGGAGCGTCGGCGGCTCCGAAGTTCGGATCGAGTATCACTTCTTGTTCGGCGAAGCGGCGCGGGCAGGGCAACGGCGTCACGACGACATAGAGATACTCCGCGCTGACGACTGGCCCGCCCGGCGGCGAAACGAAAAGAAATTCGTCGTCGAAATGAGGATCAATCACGCCGTTCTGTGGCTGCAAGTGCTCGTCATTCTGACCACGGCAGTGATCGCCATGGCCGTCGTCAGCGCGGATAATCGTGTTCGTACTCGTCATCCGTGGGCCTATTCGCGCTCCGAATCGGTCGTGCATCTGCTGACGTTCTTCGCGGTCGTGGCCGGCTTGACGTTCCCGCCCTGGCAAGATGCCGATTCTTTGTGCCCGGTCGGCTATTACTCCGTGCTCACCGACACCAGTTGGGCTCCGGTTCGCCGGCCCAACGGAACCGTCGGACAGTATGCGTCGCTGTTGCGGATCGACGTGGTCGACGGCGCTCGCAGGCAAATGACGATCTGCCATTATCTTCTGTGGCCGCAACTCGCTTTGTTTGTCGGGCTCGGACGTGCGGGGGCGCGGCGCGTCGGTGCCTGGAGCTACAAGCGACGCCGCGACAACACGCAAAAGCTCGCAATCTGACGTTCATACGATCGGCGCCTCCGACGACTTTCTCGCCTTCCGTGCCGAGCGTGGCGTGCGATAAACAAAAAAACCGGCCCGGGATCGCTCCCGGGCCGGTCTTGTTTTCAGCAGCACTCAGCCGTCGCTCGGCTCTCGCTTACATTAATAAGCGTGAGCAATCGAGCGGCCGCTGCGGATCGTGGCCGACGGATCGACCATCGGAGGAGGAGGCATCGGGCCTTTTTCCTTTTTCGGAGCGACCTTCGGAGCGGCCGGAGCCGCAGCTTCCGAACCGCAGGTCGGAGCCGCACAAGCCGGTTCGGCACAAGCCGGAGCCGCACAAGCCGGTTCCGCACAGGCCGGAGCCGCACAAGCCGGTTCCGCACAGGCCGGGGCATGGCAGGCCGGAGCCGCACAAGTCGGAGCCGCTTCACCGCAGGCCGCTTCGCAGCAGCCGGCCTTGTCGCAGCAACCCGTGTTGCAGCCGCTGTTGCAGCAGCTACGACGTTGGAACAACTTGCCTAGCAGACCGCCGCAGCCCTTCTTGCAGCAGCTCGAGCCGCACGGATCGCAGCAGCCGTTGCCGCCGTTGTTGCAGCAGCCGTTGCCCGCGTTACCGCAAGCCGGTTCGCAGCAAGCGGCCTTGTCGCAGCAGCCGTTACCGGCGTTGCCGCAGGTCGCTTCGCAGCAGCCGGTGTCGCAACCGCTGTTGCAGCAGTTGCCGCCGAGCAGACGGGCGAGGATGCCCATCCGACGACCGCAGCAGCTCGAGCCGCACGGATCGCAGCAGCCGTTGCCGCCGTTGTTGCAGCAGCCGTTGCCCGCGTTGCCGCAAGCCGGTTCGCAGCAAGCGGCGTTGCCGCAAGCCGGTTCATGGCAAGCGGCTTGACCGCAAGCCGCTTCGCAGCAGCCGTTGCCGCCCTTGTCGCAGCAGCCGTTACCGGCGTTGCCGCAGGTCGCTTCGCAGCAACCGGTGTCGCAACCGCTGTTGCAGCAGTTGCCGCGGTTCAGCAATCCGCGAAGACCGGCGAACAAACCGCAGCGCTTGCCGCAGTCCGAACCGCACGGATCACAGCAGCCGTTGCCGGCCGAGCCGCAGCCCGGATCGCAGCAGCCGTTACCCGCGTTACCGCAGGTAGCTTCGTGGCAGGCCTTGCCCGCATCGCAGCAGGAAGGTTCGCAGCAGGAGGGTTCGCAGCATCCGCCGCCCACCATGCGATTGAGCAGGCCGGCACCAAAGCTCTGGCTACAGAGCCCGGCGCACAATACCAGCGCCCCAAGAAACTTAGAGAATTTCATCGAGCAACGTCTCCTTTGCATGGAACTGGGGCAGCGCGCCGAATCGTCGACTTGGCCGCGAAGACGCACCTCATGTGCTGCTGAAGCGAAGCTTGCTCGTGCGGCGGTCAGGCATCCTGGCCTGTCGCCCGCTCCGTTGAGCTTCAGAGGTTCGTTCCGTCGATCATGTCGGGCGAAACTGCGTGGGTCGGGACCCCGGTTCGCAAGTTATGAACATCAGAGCCGTCGAGCCCTTCCGTGGCTCGAGGTACCAAGTACGGCGGCTGATGTCGCAACGGGCCGGTTTGGCTCCGTTAGCTTCTAATGGACCACTGATTCCATCGGCCTGCCGAAGAATCCGCCTTGAGCGGTCGGAAGTATTTTTCCCCAAATGGTTTACGCTTCCGTAAGGGCAAGCTTTTCCCGTCGCGAAGACTGCGCAAACTTTGCGGCCCACCGACGGAAACTCCGCACACCGCCTGCGGGTAGTCCGAACCCAAGTCGTCTGTTATTCTCGACCCGATCTACCGGCCTTCACATCCATTTCGACTGCCGGCAACTCGGCGAATTTGCCCGGTTGCGGCCTTCCACCATTACGGCCGGCCGCAAAACAACCCATGCCCATCCGCTACGCGCACACGAACCTCATCGCCGACGACTGGCGGCGGATCGCCGACTTCTACGTCGAAGTCTTTGACTGTGTCCCGGTTAGCTCCGAGCGTGACCACCACGGGCCGCTGACCGACGATCTGACGGGCATGCCCGGCGCGCGGATTCGCGGCCGGCATCTTCGCCTGCCGGGGCACGGCGAAAACGGCCCCACGCTCGAAGTGTTTGCCTACGAGAAGAACGCCGCGCATCCGCCGACGGAGCTTCATCGTCCGGGCTTTCAGCACCTGGCGTTCGAGGTCGACGACGTGGACGCGAAGCGCAAAGAAATCCTGGCACGCGGCGGCCGCGACGTGGGAAAGCTAGTGACGCTCGACATCCCCGGGGCCGGCAAATTAACGCTCATCTATATGACGGACCCGGAAGGAAACATCCTTGAGCTGCAAAAGTGGCACTGAAACCGCTTTTGTGGGCGGTTTTTGCATCCGCTGCGGCAACTAGTCACAGGGCGTCGTTGCCTGCTTGCTCGCCGTTTTTGCCCTGCGTATCCTTATAGTCCCACCCTGTAAGGCTCCGCGTTTGCCGCGGCGGCGTCGATATCGCGATGCCCGTCTTGCCTTGCGTGCTCTCGAACTTGCTCCGAATTCGCCTTCGCTCTCTCCATTGAAAAGCCATTTATGAACGTTGTCTCAGACGGTCTGTCTTGGATTCGTCGTACGTCGTCGCCGGTTCGCGCGGTCGCTTGGGTCGCCGCTTTGCTTCTCTTGGCCGCCGACGCTTCGGCCGCCGATCCCATGGATTGGCCGAGTTGGCGCGGGCCGGAACAAAACGGCGTCTCGCGCGAAACCGGCCTGCCGACCGAGTGGGACTTCGAAGGCACGAACTTGCTCTGGAAGAGCACCGATCTGGCGACGCGTTCCACGCCGATCGTGCTCAACGGCAAACTCTACACCTTGGCTCGCAGCTACCCGGAAACGACGAAAGAAGGCGAGAAGGTCATCTGCGCCGACGCCGCGACCGGCAAGATCCTCTGGGAGAACAAGTTCAATGTGTTCCTCTCCGACGTGCCCGCCGAGCGCGTGGCGTGGGGCGCCGTGGTCGGCGACCCGGAGACCGGCCATATCTACGCGATGGGCGTCTGCGGCTACTTTCAATGCATCGACGGCGAAACGGGCAAGACGCTTTGGAGCCGTTCGCTGAGCGAAGAGTTCGGGTTGTTGAGCACCTACGGCGGCCGTACGAACACGCCGGTCGTCTACGAAGATTTGGTGCTCATCAGCGCCGTGATGACGAACTGGGGCGAGCTCTCGGTGCCCGCGCATCGCTTCATCGCCTTCGATAAAAAGTCGGGCGTCGTCCGCTGGTTTAACGGCACGAGCCTGCGACCCGACGACACGACCTACAGCACGCCGTTCCTAGGCGTCGTCGGCGGCGAAGCGACGATGGTCTTCGGCTCCGGCGACGGTCGGCTGTGGGGTTTTCAGCCGCGCACCGGCAAGCCGCAGTGGAGTTACCATCTTTCGCTCCGCGGCCTGAACGGCTCGCCGCTCTTGAAAGACGACGTCGTCTACGCCGGCCAAAGCGAAGAAAACCCGGACGACAGCTCGATGGGCGCCACCGCGGCCGTGAAGGCGCTCGGCTCCGTGGGCGACGTCACGAAGACGGCCGGTCTCTGGCGCAACAAAAAGCAGATGGTCGGCAAGAGCTCGCCGCTCGTGATCGACGATCGCGTCTACGCTTTCGACGACGGCAACATTCTCTACGTGCTCGACGCCAAAACCGGCGAAGAAATCGGCCGGCCGGTGCGTCTAACCGGTTCGATCATGCGTGCCAGCCCGGTCTATGCCGACGGCCGCATCTATGCCTGCACCACCTCGGCTTGGCACGTCATCGAGCCGAACGACAAGGGGGCCAAGGTCGCGCATCGCCTCCGTTTCCCCAACGGCGAAGAAATCCACGGCTCCATCGCCGTTTCGCACGGCAAGCTCTACCTGCCGACGATCGAAGCGATGTACTGCATCGGCCTGAAAGATGCGAAGCCGGCCGCGACCGAGCGCCCGGCGCCGCCGAAGGAAGCCGATCTTGCCGATAAGACCCCGGCGCAAGTGCAGGTCGTGCCGGCCGAATTGCTCACGAAGCCGGGCGCGCAGACGCAATTCCAGGTGAAGCTTTACAACGCCAAGGGGCAACTCCTCGGCGATGCGACCGATGCCAAGTTCAGCGTCGCCGCCGGCGGCGAGATCGACGCGGCGGGCAACTTCACCGCGGCGAGCGAGCCGAACCATGTCGGCACTTATGTCACCGTCGAGGCCGCCGGCCTGCAAGGCAAGGCCCGCGTCCGCATCGTGCCGCCGCTGCCGTGGGCGTTCGATTTCAACGCCACCGCCGTCGACACGCCGAACCCGGTGTCGGGCGTGCTCGAAGGAGAACCGCCGATCACGTGGATCGGCGCCCGCTACCGCCACAAGATTCGCAACGTCAACGGCGACAATGCCATGGTCAAGGTGACGACGATCCCCAAGGGAACTCGTAGCCAAAGCTGGATGGGCCCGACCGACTTGCACGACTATACGGTTCAGGCCGAAGTGAAGGGGGCCGGAGCGCCGGGCCGCATGCCCGACGCCGGCTTGATCGCCCAGCGCTACACCTTCGATCTGATGGGCAACGCCCAGCAACTGCAGATTCGCTCCTGGACGGCCCAGCTGCAAAACCGCTTCGCCGTCAACCTGCCGTTCGCTTGGGAGCCGGGCGTGACCTACGTGCTGAAGTTCCGCGCCGAGACCGACGGGGAAAAAGCGCATCTCAAGGGCAAGTGCTGGAAGAAGGGAGAGGCCGAGCCGGCCGAGTGGATGATCACCGGCACGGACGAAGTCGGCAACTTGAACGGCAGCCCGGGACTCTTCGGCAACGCTTCCGTCGCCGAAGTGACCTACGACAACATTACGGTGACGCCGAACCAATAATCGGCTGCGCCGAAATCGCCTGCAGGGAACGCCCGCTGCGGCGTTCCGCTCAAACGAACGAACCTGATACCGAATTTTCTCGCACGACTCGAAGGACGACGAAATGACATTTACGCGTAAGATGGCCGCCTCGCTTTGTGCGTTGGGGCTCGCCTTGCCCGCCGGATGCGATGCTAAAAACGGCGACAAGGGCGGGAGCGTTCCCGCCGGCGGCAGCAACGCCGCAATCGTTCCGGCCACGCCGGCCGCACCGCCGGTCGTCGAATTGAAGCCGGGCGAGAAGTTGCCGACGCCGGGTCCGGTCGAAACGGCCGCGGCGAAACCCGCCGAAACCAAATCGACCGACGCCAAGCCGACGGCAAAGAAGGCCGAGCCGGCCGTCGTCCCCTCGGTGACGAAGGAATCGCAATCGAAGCCGGTCACGCAGATCGCGCTCGCGCCGGGCGTCGTCATCGGCACCACCGCCTCGGGCCCCAAGACATCGGCGACGAAGACCGCGGAAGCGAAGCCCGTCGCAGCCAAGCCTGCCGAGACCAAACCGGCCGCCGCGCAACCGCGCGTCGAAGCGGCCGCAAAAGTCGAGTCGAAACCGGAAACGAAGCCGGCGGAGTCGAAGAAGCAACCGGTTCAAGTCGCATTGGCCGACGCCAAGCCCGCCGCGGTCGCGGCCGCCGCCTCCGGCTTCGCCGACGAAAGCACCGGTTTCATTCCGCCCCAAGCCGCGTCCGCCGGCAAGCAATCCGTACCCGCCAAAGTCTACGGCGTGAAGAAAGACGACTGGAACCAGTGGGGCGGCTCCTCCGTCCGCAACAACGTTCCCGAAGGAAAGAACATCCCGAGCGAGTGGGACTTAGGCGACAGCTATCGCGACGAGGGCGTCTTTAAGAAAGAGGAAGCCTCGAAAAACGTCCTCTGGGCCGCGGCCGTCGGTTCGCAAACCTACGGCAATCCGGTCGTCGCCAACGGCAAGGTCTACGTCGGCACCAACAACGGCGCCGGTTGGCTCAAGCGTTATCCCGCCAACGTCGATCTCGGTTGCTTGATCGCCTTCGACGAGAAGGACGGCAAGTTCCTCTGGCAACACTCGAGCGAAAAGCTCCCGACCGGACGAGTGCACGACTGGCCGATGCAAGGCATTTGCGCCGCGCCGCTCGTCGAAGGCGACAAGCTCTGGGTTGTCACCAGCCGCGGGCTGGTCGTGTGCGTCGACACCGAAGGCTTCCACGACGGTGAAGACGACGGTCCTATCGTCGGCGAACTCGCCCGCCTCTTCGACGTGATGCAAAACGAAGATCCGAAGCTCGACAAGCTCGCCGGCGTGCTCGCCGAGTTGAAGGAAGGCAAGGTGCCGGAGCTCCTCCGCAAGAACTCGACCGCGGCCGGCCTCGAACTGCCGGCGGAAATCAAAGTCACGCCCGGCAAGCGCCCGAACACTTTCACGCTCGCCTGCGAAACCGGCGGCAAACCGCGCACGCTCGAACTCAAAATGGAAGGCCCGAAGCTCGCCGTCTACAAGGTGCTCAACACGACCGACCTCGACGAGGCCGACGTGATTTGGCAGCTCGACATGATGAACGAGCTCGGCGTGTCGCAGCACAACATGTGCTCCTGCTCGCTGACCGACGCCGGCGATATCCTTTTCGTCTGCACGTCGAACGGCGTCGACGAAGGCCACATCAACCTGCCCGCTCCCAACGCGCCGAGCTTCCTCGGCGTCGATAAGAAAACCGGCAAGGTGCTCTGGAAAGACTCCTCGCCGGGCCTCAACATCCTCCACGGCCAATGGTCGAGCCCGGCCTACGCCGTGATCGACGGCGTACCGCAAGTGATCTTCGCCGGCGGCGACGGTTGGCTCTACAGCTTCCGCGGCGACGGCGGCCACGACGGCAAGGCCGAGCTCCTCTGGAAGTTCGACGCCAACCCGAAGGAATCGAAGTACATCCTCGGCGGCCGCGGCACGCGCAATGAAATCATCGCCACGCCCGTGATCTACAACGACTTGGTCTACCTCGCCGTCGGCCAAGATCCGGAACACGGCGAAGGGATCGGCCACCTCTGGTGCATCGACCCGAAGAAGCGCGGCGACATCTCCGGCGAACTCGCCTTCAACCTGAAAGACGCCGCGAAGCCGATCCCGCACCGCCGCCTGCAGGCCGTGATTGCGGAAGAAGGCGAAGTCGCTCGCCCCAATCCCAACTCGGGCGTCGTCTGGCACTACAGCGAGTACGACGCCGACGGCAACAAGAAGTTCGCCTGGGAAGAGCAGATGCACCGCACCTGCGGCACCGTGGTCATTAAAGACGACCTGCTCTACATCGCCGACTTCAGCGGCTTGTTCCACTGCGTCGACGCCAAGACCGGTATTCCGTACTGGACGCACGACTTGCTCGCCGCTTGCTGGGGCTCGGCGATGGTCGTCGACGGCAAGGTCTACGTCGGCGACGAAGAAGGCAAGGTCTGCGTCTTCAAGCACTCGAAGGAGTACGAAGAGCCGATCGTCAATGAAATGGGCAACTCGGTCTATACGACGCCGGTCGTGGCCAACAACAAGTTGTTCATCTCCAATAAGACGCACGTCTTCGCGATCGGCGAAGAAAAGTAGACCGCTTCGCCGGCTCGCCGTTTGCAACGATTTACGCCCGGGGACCCGCTCCCCGGGCGTTCTTTTTTCGCGGGTCGACGCAGCACGTGTCGCCGCCCGCCGGACGTCCGGAGCGCCCGTAACCACGTCGTGAGACCAGAAACCATCAGGAAAGGAGCAAGCGATGAAACGCGTCGTCAGCATCGGCCAATGCGGCTTCGATCACGGCCAAATCTCCGGCTTGCTGCGCCGCGAATTCGGCGTTGAAACAACCGCGGCCGCGACGCTCTCCGAAGCGCAGCGGGCCATCGCCTCCGCCGGCCCCGCCTTGGTGCTCGTCAATCGCAAGCTCGATATCGACGGCGGCGACGGGCTCGACATCATCCGCCGCCTGCAGGCCGACGAAGCGACGAAGGACGTGCCGGTGATGCTCGTCTCCAACTACCCCGACGCGCAAGCGGAAGCGGGCACGCTCGGCGCCGCCCCCGGCTTCGGCAAACAAGAACTCTCCGACCCGGCCACGCTCGACAAGCTGCGCCCGTTCTTGGGGTAGGGTGAGCGGATTTCAGATTCGATCTCAAATATGAGATTCAACAGCGCCGCTTCCAAGTCCGTCGGCGCCATGCAAAGTCATCGCTCGCGGCGGCCGCAATTCTGCTACAATCTCCTTACGCTCCAAACGACGTCGGTCGAACGGCGCGGATTCGCCGACCGAGTCGAGACGCTTCTCGACGGGTCGGCCGATTTCCCATCGCCTCGAGAACGACGATCATGAGCGAACAGATCTCCTTGCGAGCCGAAGAAGCCGCCTACGCGGCGTGCCGCGAGGAACACCCGGGCTTGGAGATCAGCCGCGAGGTTAAGCTTCTCGCCGTCGAACCGGAGCGATTCGTCTGCGCGGTCTACATGCCGCTGCACAATTTGAAGCCGTCGCCCTACGCAGTCTATGTCATCGACGCGAAGACGTTTGCGGCCCGCCGACTGAAGGCCACGGAAGCTCGCCTGTACCGGATGAAGAACGACGAGTAGCCGCGTTAAACACGGCCGCTCTTCAAAGCGTTCCCAGGCGGAGCCTAGGAACGAGAGGCCGAACACTCACCCGCCCGCGCTGTGGCGGACGATGTCTCCTTCGACGATGAAGATCACTTCTTCCGCCACGTGCGTGGCCATGTCGCCGAGGCGTTCCAGATTTCGCGTGACGCCGTAGAGCTTGAGCAGCGCTTCGAGCTCGTCCGGATTGCTGCGGATCGCAGTGCGCAGCTCTTCGTAGAGTTCGTCCTTCAGTTGGTCGACGGCGTCGTCGTCGGCCATCACCTGGCGGGCCAACTCCGCGTCGGCGTTCACGAACGCGTCGATGCTCCGCTTGACCATCGAGCGCGCCTTCTCGGCGATTTCGCGGAAGTCGGGCTGCGCGCCCGTCGGCGGAACGCCGCACAAATACACGACGTTTTTGCCGATCTTCTTCGCCAAGTCACCCATCCGCTCGAGATCGTTGTTGATCTTCAGCGTGGCGACGACGAATCGCAGATCGCCCGCCACCGGCTGATGGAGCGCCAAAATCCGCTGACATTCGCCCTCGATCCTCACTTCCAGGTTGTCGATCTCGGTGTCGGCCGCGATCACCTCGCGCGCGAGTCTCGAATCGCGCGTCATAATGGCCTGCACCACCTTGGCGACGGCGTCTTCCACCTGGCCGCTTAAAAACAACAGGTGCTGCTTCAATTCGTGCAGCAGATGCGGAAGATTCGCAGGCGTCATTATGCTCTCTCGTTCCTGACCGGCCGAAACCCTGACGACGGAAGTCGGACGTCCGAGTCCGATCGTTTAGAGTAACTCTGCCGCCGGTGCGCGTAAACAGGAGAAGCCGGCCGGCTCGCCGCGTCGGCGAGCGTCAGCCGATTCATTACGATTTCATGAGCGCCGCTACGCCGCTTTGATCGCCGCGATCAGATCCAGCACGGCTTTCTTGCCGTCGGCGAAATACATCTGCGTGTTGTCGGCCGCGAACAACGGGTTAGGAATGCCGGCAAAACCCGGGCTCAAGCTCCGCTTCACCACGACCACGCTCCGCGCCTGGTCGACGTTCAAAATCGGCATGCCGGCGATCGGGCTCTTGGGATCGGTGCGAGCCACGGGATTGACGACGTCGTTCGCCCCCAGCACGATCGCCACGTCGGTCTCAGGGAACAGCGGATTGATGTCGTCCATCTCCCGCATCAGGTCGTACGGCACGTTGGCCTCGGCCAAGAGCACGTTCATGTGCCCCGGCATTCGTCCGGCCACCGGGTGGATGGCATAGAGCACCTCGATGCCCTTGGATTGGAGCAGGTTGGCCATATCGCGCACGGCGTGCTGCGCTTGGGCCACGGCCAATCCGTAGCCCGGCACGATCACCACGCGGCGCGCCGAATCGAACAACATGGCGATCTCGTCCGGCCCGGCCGACTTCACCTTGCCGGCGTAGACGTCGTCGGCCGAAGGCCCGGCCGCGGCTTCCGAACCGAGCCCGCCGAACAGCACGTTCGTCAGCGAGCGATTCATCGCCTTGCACATGATCTGGCAGAGGATGATGCCGCTGGCGCCGACGAGCGACCCGGCGATGACGAGCACGTTGTTGTCGATGACGAACCCGCTGGCGGCGGCGGCGATGCCGGAATAGCTGTTGAGCAAGCAGATCACGACCGGCATATCGGCCCCGCCGATCGGCATGGTGAGCAGCACGCCGAGCGCCGAAGCGACGATCACCAACAGCCAGTAGGCATACCAAGCGCCTGGCGAGGCGACGAGCCACCACGCGAGGAGCAAGGTCAGCAGCGCAAGGCCGCCGGCCGCCGCTTGCCGCCCGGCGAAAGCCCACGGCTTCTTAAACTGTTCATACTCCTGCAACTTGGCGAAGGCGGCGAGCGAGCCCCAAAACGTAACCGCGCCGATGATGCCCGTCGCCGCCGTGGCGATGATCATCTGGCCGTAGGCGTCGGGCCGCGAGGCGCGACCGACGGCAATCTGCAATTCGGCTCCGGCCACGAGCAGCGACGCCGCGCCGCCGAAGCCGTTCAACAGCGCGACCATCTGCGGCATCGAAGTCATTGGCGCTTTCACGGCAATCAACGCGCCGATCGCCGAGCCAAGCGCCAGCGCGAGCACGATCGCGACCGTGCCGCCGTGCCCTTCCGTCGCCCGCGAGAACACCAGCGGATACTCGAAGAATGCCGCGATCATGGCGATCGCCATGCCGGCCGCGCCGAGCACGTTGCCGCGAACGGCCGTCCGGGGGTGGGCCATTTGCTTGAACGCGACGATGAACAGCATCGAAGCCGTGAGGTAGGCCAGATTCAACCAAGCGCTCGACATCGTGGTTTTCGCAAAGGAGAAGGGTGGCGTGTGCGGAGCGGCGACCGGCGCGGATCAGCGGTTACTTCTTCTTGAACATCATCAGCATGCGGTGCGTCACTAAGAACCCGCCGACGACGTTGATCATGGCGAACACGGTGGCGAAAAAGCCGAGCGTCGTCGAAAACCAGCCGGCAAGCGAGCCGGCGGCGACCATCGCGCCGACGACGGTGATGCCGCTCACCGCATTCGAGCCGGAAGTGAGCGGCGTATGCAAAATCGGCGGCACCTTGGTGATGACCTCGAAGCCGACCCACATCGCCAAGAGAAACACCGTAAGCAGCCGAATGAACTGATCGAGGCCGCCGTGAGCCGGCACGTCGGCGGCGAGCAGTTGGAGAACGAATAGCGATTTCATGGAATCAATTCGCAATGTCTTAGCCCCCGGCACTTCATGCCGGGGGCAATCGAGTTTCAATACCAATCCGACGTCTTGATCCGCCGCCGCCGCGTCGTCCGCCCCGGCATGAAGTGCCGAAGACTAAGACGCGCTTTTATTCAACAGTTCCAACACCCGTTGTTGCACCACTTGCCCGTCGCGGGTCACCAGCGTGTCGCGAATGATCTCGTCTTCCACGTTGAAGTTCGGTACGCCCGTCTTCAGCAGATGCAGCAAGAACGTCGTCATGTTCTTGGCGTACATCTGGCTCGCATGATACGGCACCGTCGCCGGCAAGTTCGTCGGCCCGAGAATCTTCACTCCCGAATCGACGACCGTTTGGCCGGCCCGCGTCAGCTCGCAGTTGCCGCCGCGCTCGGCCGCGAGATCGACGATCACCGAGCCGGGCGCCATGGCCCGCACCATGTCGGCCGTGACGAGCACCGGCGCACGCTTGCCGGGCACGGCCGCGGTGGTGATGACGACGTCGTTGGCCGCCACGGTTTTCTTCATGAACTCGCGCTGCTTGGCGATGGTCGCCTCATCAAGTTGCTTGGCGTAGCCTCCTTGGCCTTCGCCGGAGATCTCCACGGGCAACTCGACGAACTTTGCGCCGAGGCTCTCGATTTGCTCCTTCACGGCCGAGCGCACGTCGTACGCTTCGACGACCGCGCCGAGCCGTTTCGCCGAGGCGATCGCCTGCAGTCCGGCCACTCCCGCGCCGACGACGAACACCTTGGCGGGCGTGATCGTGCCGGCCGCGGTCATCATCATCGGAAACATCTTCGGCAACTGATCGGCCGCCATGAGCACGGCCTTGTAGCCGGCCACGGTCGCCATCGACGAGAGCACGTCCATGCTCTGGGCGCGCGTGATTCGCGGAATGAGTTCGAGCGAGAACTGCGCGGCCCCCGCCGCGGCGATCTGCTGCGCCGCCTTCGGCTCGCCGAGCGGATCGCACAGGCCGACGAGAATCTGCCCGGAACGAATCAACCCGAGGTCGAGCGCGCCGTTTTCCAGATTCGCCCCCAGGCCGCGGACCTGAGCGACGATGTCGGCCGCCTGAAAAACCTCTTGGCGACTCGCGACGATCGCGGCCCCGCGCTCCCGGTAGGCCTCGTCGGGATAGCCTGCCGCGGTGCCGGCACCGGCCTGCACGACGACTTCCACGCCTGCTTTGGTAAGCTGCGGCAACCCGGCAGGCACGAGGGCCACGCGGTATTCCGCTGGAAAACTCTCCTGGACGACGCCGACTTTCATGGAATTGCCGCCGATTCGTGTGGCCCCCTCTTCCGTCGGTCGAAAGCCTACCGCACCGCCCTTGAACTCGCAACGTTGGGCCGGTAAACTGCCTAATTCTCAAATTTCCCAGGGCCTCGCCTAGCGGCGCAGGTCCGCCTTTCCGAGCCGTAAGTAGCCGCCATGCTGACCAAATCGTATCTCGCCAAGCCCGGCGAAGTGGAACAAAAGTGGTACCTCGTCGACGCCTCCGACAAGGTCGTCGGTAAGCTCGCGACCGAGATCGCGATGATTCTCATGGGCAAGCATCGGCCGACCTACACGCCGCACGTCGACACGGGGGAATACGTCGTCGTCGTCAATGCCGAGAAAGTCGTACTCACCGGCCGCAAGTGGGAAAAGAAAGAGTACACGCACTACACCGGCTATACCGGCCTCCGCCGCGAAACGGCCGGCCAGCGGTTGGAGAAGAACCCGACGGAAGTTCTCTCGGAAGCCGTGCGCCGCATGCTCCCCAAGAACAAGCTCGCCGTGCGGATGCTGGAGAAGCTCAAGGTGTACGCCGGAGCCGAACACCCGCACCAAGCCCAGAACCCGCAACCGAAGGATTTGGGCGTTTAGTTAGCCGACCCCATTCAGAACATTCACGGCTGAGCGATCAGCACGAGACATCGCAGAGGAATTCATGTCGACCGTAGCAGAGAAGAAGACGATCAGCGAAGCGACCGGCACGGGCCGTCGCAAGACCGCCGTGGCCCGCGTCCGCGTTCGCGCCGGCAGCGGCAACATCATCATCAACGGCCGCCCGATCGGCGAATTCTTCGCCAACGAGCACGACCGCTTCACCGTGATCTCGGCCTTGGAACTCTGCGATCGCCGCAGCCAAGTCGATCTCGTGATCACCTGCTCCGGCGGCGGCACGACCGGCCAAGCCGGCGCTTGCCGCATGGGCATCGCCCGCGCCCTCAAGCTCTGGGACGCCACGCTCGAAGAGCCGATCCGCAAGAACCGGCTACTCACCCGCGACAGCCGCATGAAGGAACGCAAGAAGTACGGCTTCCGCGGCGCTCGCCGTGGTACGCAGTTCTCGAAGCGCTAACGCCTTCGCGACCGCTGCCGAAACCAAAGAAAAACCCCGAGCCGAACGGCTCGGGGTTTTTTGTTGCGCTCGCCGCGCGCGGGCGGGGCGAGTTGCTCGCGGCGGGTCCGTCGTTCAATCGACGAATCGATACGAATACACGTCGGCGTCTTGCACGGCGAAGCGCAGCCGAATCGATTTGCCGGCCAGCGCCGAGACGTCGTCGCCGCTTTTCCAACGGTAGATCCCCGCGAGCTTGTCGCCGTAGATCTCCGGGGCGTCCTTGAGTTCGTAACCGGCGATCGGCTTGTTGTGCTCGTCTTGAATCTCGACGCGCACGCTCCCGGCCGCGCTCGTCGCAAAGTTCAGTTCCAGCTTCTTGCCGGCGAACGTGAAGTGCTTCGTCAGCAATTCGCCCGGCTCGCCGTCGGCGTGTAGGCTCGCGATGCCGTCGAGCCGCAGCACGCCCCGCCGCACGTGATGCGAGGGGTAACGGTAGTTCTCCGAGTAATACACGCTCATCTCGTCGGGTCCGGTCTGCACCAGCCCATAGGCGGTCATGAGGCTGCGGTCGCCCCAATTCAAGGAATCGCGCCCCGGCCGGATGAAGGCCTGCATGAACGTGCGATCGAAGTGCAAACCGTCGCGGCTGCTGAGAAACACGCCGTCGGAAATCCCGCGGTGTCCTTCGAGCCCGCTACGCTCCGGCACGAACCGCTTGGGAAACATGAAGTAGTAGTGCGGCGCGCGGAAGTATTTGGTCGTCGCGTTGGTGTAGAAGTGCTCGGGCGTCGTCTTGCCGAGGTCGATCTGCTTGGGATCGGTCCACGTTTTAAAATCTTTCGAGGTCGCCAAGGCGACCGCGCGGTAACCCTTCGGCTTCCATTGCTTGTCGTCGACGACGCCGGCGGTGAAGATGCGATAGTAGCTGCGGTACTCCTTGTGATCGGCGTCCCAAAACGCCAGGTTCTGCGAATCGAACGCCCCCTTCGTGATCACCGGCTTGTCGCCGAGTTGCCGCCAACGGATTCCGTCGGCCGAAGCATAAGCCGCGAGCCCGCCGCCGAGCCCGGTCGTCGAACGCTGCGTCTGCAGCGCTTTGTAGCGCTCGTCGGCCGGCACGCCGGGTCGCGTGTCGATAAACGGCGTGAAGTTGTGCGACGGGTGATCCCAGACGATGTTGTTCGCCTTTGAGCCGTCGAACTCGAACAATCCCAATTCCGGCTTGGTAAACGTCTTGCCGTCGACGCTTTCGGCCATACACGCCAGCTGCCGCGTGTCGCTTCCTTTGGCGTCGGCCCCCGGCTTCCAGCCGCGATAATACAGCCGATACTTCGCCTTGCCCGGCGCTTTGTCGTCGTACAGCACCGTGCAGTAGCCGGAGAACTCGCCGTCCCAAGCCGCATCGAACTTGAGCGCGATTTCGGCCGGCTGCGGGGCGTGCAACTCCAGCCGCGCCCCGCCGGTGATCTTCTCCACTTGCGCCCGGTCGACGAACAATTCCCGTTTCGACCCGAGTTCGTAGGCTTCCGGTTCCGCGGCGCGCAGCACGCCGCCCGCGCAGCCCGTCGCCAGGGCCATTCCCAGCGCCGACCGCCGCAGGAGTTCTCGCCGATCAAACATCTCATTCTCCTTTCCCGCGCCGCCGGCGCGGAGCGGCGCCGCTTCTACTCGAACTTGTCGGCGTTCGCTTCTTGGAATTTGTCCGAATCCGCTTCCAACTTCTTCCAGGCGTCGTTCAAGGCCTGCACCTTCGTCAAGCGCTCGCCGATTTGCGTTTCCAGAGCCGTTTTGTCGGCGATCTTGTCGTCGACCACGAGCAAGCACACGTCGGCGTAGCCTTCTTTCGACTCGGCCATCGTCTTCAGCATCTCGCCGCGCATCGCCCAATACTTCTTCACGGCGTCGTCGACTCCTTCGTCGCTCGCTTCCTGAAACCGTTGATGCGCCGTGCGATAGTGTTCGGCCCCCTTCTTGAATCCCGCCGAAACTTCCTGCGCGAGCGGCTTGAGCTGTTCGCGATTGCCGGGAAACGCCGCGAGATTCTCGTCGCTGAGCAGTTGCGTGAACTTATCGCCGACCGATTGAATCGCGGCGTCGCCGGCCTTTTGCAGCGTGTTGGCCTCTTCGACCTTCTTGTTTCCTTGGCGTTGGCTGTAGAACTGAAACAACAGCGCCGCGACCAACACCACGCCCGCCACCGCCGTCGCCCCGCGTAACAGCTTGAGAAACATCGTCGCCGCCTCTTAAGAAAAAGTTTGCCCTGCCTTATCGACGCCGCGGAGCGACGCATCAACAGAATAGTCGTCGCCGCGGCGCGCCTCAACTATTTCGCGCTCCCGGCGATTCCGCGCCGCGCCGTTTGACGCCCGCGCTCCGCGCTGTGCAGAATAGCCCATCGTTCTCGCCGGGGCCGCTTTCATGAATCGCCGACTCCTCGGCACGAACCCGCTCCGCCGCGCGATCCGCCTCAGCTACGCCGCCGCCGTGCTCTGGTCGGCCGGCAACGTCCTCTCCAGCGGGCTGCTGCTCGTGTTCCTCGCGCAAGACCTCGGCGCGAACGCCTTTGAAGTCGGCCTGCTGCAAGCCGCGCCGGCGCTGTTCGGCCTGTTGCGTCTCGGCACGCCGGCGCTGATCGCGCGGCTCGGTTCGGCGAAGCTGGTCTGTCTCACGTTCAGCTCCGTCGCCTATCTCCTGCTCGCGCTGGTGCCGCCGGTCGTGTTCGCCGCGGGCTCCGATACCATGTCGCCGCTCACGATGCTGCTCGTCGTGCTTTGCGTGCATCAATTGCTCGAACAGATCGGCACGGTCGCGCTCTACACCTGGCTCGGCGACCTCGTGCCGCGGCGGATTCGCGGCCGCTACTTCGCACGCCGCAACATCCTGCAACTGGCCGTCCTGATTCCGCTCTTGCCGGCGAGCGGTTGGGGAGTCGACGCCTGGGAACGCAGCACAGCGCTCGCGCCCGGCACGGCGCACGCGGCGGCGATCGGCGTCGGCACGCTATTTCTCTTGGCCGCGCTCGTGCCGCTCTCGCGGATGCCGGCCGCGATCGGGCGCCGCCGGTCGCAAGCATCGCACGCCGCGCCGCCGCGCAAGGCGACGTCGCTCCGCGACACGCTCCTCGCCCCCTTTCGCTCCGTCGGGTCGCGGCGATTCCTCTTCTACAATTGCTGGTTTTCCTTCTTCAACGGACTCTTCAGCACGCCGCAAAACATCTATCCCCGCGGCGTGCTCAAGCTCGGCCTCGGTCCGATGAACGGCATGCAAACGGCGATGCGGCTCGGGCAGATCGGCGTCAGCGCGTGGGCCGGCCCCGTGAGCGATCGCCGCGGCAATCGCCCCGTGCTCATCGTCTGCCAACTGTTAGTCGGCGTCGCGCCGCTGTTTTATTTCCTGGCGTCGCCGGCTTCGCCGTATTGGCTCACGGGCGCGTGGCTGTTGTGGTCGGCTTATGCCGGCATCAACATTTGCTTGCCGAACCTGACGATGAAGCTCGCGCCGCACGGCGACCACGCGCCGCACCTCGCGGCGTTTCAAGCCTTGAGCAGCTTGTTTCTCACCGTCGGCACGGTCGGCGGCGGCTACCTGTTCGATCGCTTGCGCGGCGTGCCGCTCGTGCTGTTCGAGATTCCGATCGACCGCTTCGCCGCGGCCTTCGTCTTGGCCGCCGTGTTCCGCACCGCCGGCGTCCTCTGGCTCGCCGGAGTCCCCGAACCCGGCCTGCCGTCCGCATCGGCATCCAGAGAAGGGGGATATGGGGATAGGAGGGGATGAAGGAGATGAACAGTGGTTTTTGTTTTTAGTTTCTAGGTTTCAATTCTGGTGGTGATGGGGCCTCCAAACGAAAACTCAAAACCAAAAACCGATCTCCCTTATCCCCTCCTATCCCCACATCCCCCTTCTCCGAATTCCGGGAATAAACACGGCGGCGCGGCGCGAACGGTGAGGCGAGTGCGGACTTCTGCGTGTCGCGCTCGTTCTTCTCGCCGTCTCTCTCGGAGCCTTTGCCATGAGCAGTCTCACGGCCGCCGCGCGCGCCGAGCGCGACTCCGCCGCCCACGAACCGCGCCGCTTCGTCGATCGCAACGTGCTCTGGGGCCTCTCGGCCGGCGGCAGCTCGATGGTCGTGCACCTCGCGCTACTCCTCGTGCTCGGGCTTTTAATCACGCCGCAGATCGAGCGCCCGCGGTCGCCGCTGATCGAAGCCCGCGTCGAGCAAGAACGCCCGCAAGAAGCGATCACGCAGAAGCTGCCGACGCCCGCGGCCGCGGCGAAGACGCTGACGTTCGGACCTTCCGACTCGTCGCGCCGCGCCGCCGGTTCGGTGAACGGCGCAGTCCGTCGCGCCGTCCCCGCGCCGCAACTCGCCCAGGAGCGGCTCGCGAAACAATCCGCCGTCCGCCTCGACGTCGGCGTGCAACAAATCTTCCGTCAATCGAGTCGCACGCTCGCCGACCACGTGCCGCAAGGGCAGACCGGCGAAGCGCACGCCCCCGTCGCAGGCTACGACCAAGCGCTCGACCAAATGACGCAAGAGCTTCTCAACAAGCTCTCGGCCGGCAAGGTGCTTGTCGTCTGGATCTTCGACCAGTCCGAGAGCATGCAAGACGATCGCGACGAAATCCTCGGCCGCATCGACCGCGTCTACGAAGAGCTCAAGCTCTCGCCGACCGCCGCCGGCGACGCGCTCGTCAGCTCCGTCGTCGCCTACGGCGCGGCCGTGCAGCTGCTCACCGCGAAGCCGACCGCCGATCCGGCGCAGATCAAAGCGGCCATGCAACAGGTCGCCGTCGATCCCTCGGGCAAAGAAGTCATGTGCACGGCCGTGAGCACGGCGATCGCCCAGCACCAGAAGTTCGCTCAGCAGAGCGGCCGGCAGTTGCTTTGCATCCTGGTGACCGACGAAAGCGGCGAGGCCGACGACAACTTCGCGCACTTGGAATCGACCATCGCTTTGGCCCGCGCGGCGCGGAGCGTCGTCTATGTGCTGGGACGCGAGGCCGTGTTCGGGTATCCCTACGCGCATCTCCGCTGGGTCGATCCCGACACCAAGCTCGACTTTTGGCTCCGGATCGATCGCGGGCCCGAATCGCCGTACCCCGAGCAATTGCAAGTCGACGGCATTCATCGCCGCTACGACGCCCATCCCAGCGGCTTCGGGCCTTACGAGCAAACGCGCTTGGCCCGCCAATCCGGCGGCATCTTCTTCCTGTTGCCCACGCCCGAGGCCAATCTCTGGCGCCGCGACGATCGCAACTACGACGCCGACGCGATGCGCCCCTATCTTCCCGACCTCGCCGCGCGGGCCGACTACGCTCGCGAGCGCGATCAACAACCGCTCCGGGCAACGCTCTGGAAAGTGATTAGCGACTTGAACCCGTACGATAAGCGGCTTGAATCACTCGTGCAGGTTCGCTTCTGGGATTGGCCGGTCGATCAAGCCGCGTTCGCCCGCGAAGCC
>JAEUIN010000061.1 GCA_016793115.1 Planctomycetaceae bacterium | reverse complement strand
CGACGTATTCGTGTTTCCGTCGTTGTTCGAAGCGATGCCCTTGGCGTTGATCGAAGCCATGGCGTTGGGCGCCGCCGTCGTCGCGAGCGACATCCCGGCGACGCAGGAGTTCGTCGGCGTCGGCGACTTCGCCGCAGGTGTTCTTGTCGATTCCAACGACCCCGACCGGTTCGCCGACGCCGTGCGGCAGCTTCTCAGCGATCGCGAGTATGCCGACCGACTCCGCAGCAATGCGCGGCGTCGCGCCGCTCCCTACACCGTCGGACGGATGGCCGATAATTACATCGCCTGTTGGACGGGCGCCGGAGATGGAATACCGATAGGTGCATAAAAATGAGTACGACCATAGCGACGTCGCCCGAGAACGCCCCGCCGCACGTCGGATTCTTGGGAATCGAGATTGATGTGGTGACGAAGCGTCAACTTACATCGCTTGTCGCGTCTTCGATTTGCGACGGCGGACGCCGTGTGATTGCACATCACAACTTGCACAGCTTGTACTTGTTTCATCGTGTGCCTGAAATGCAATCGTTCTATCAGAAGGCGGCGTTCACCCATGCCGACGGGATGTCGCTCGTGCTTTTGGCGAAATTGTTGGGCGTCGAATTAAGTCGTGAAAACAGAATCGGCTACATGGATTGGATCGACGACTTGATGACCGCGGCGTCAGCTTCGTCATGGAGGCTTTTCTATCTTGGATCGAAGCCGGGCATCGCCGCTCAAGGGGCCGCCGTGTTGCGAGATCGATATCCGGGACTGCAAATCGAAGTCGCAGACGGTTACTTCGATCAAGAGGCGACGAGCGCCGATTGCCGCGAAATGATCGAAGCGATCAACGCCTATTGTCCGCACATCTTGTTCGTCGGCATGGGCATGCCGCGACAAGAGCGCTGGATCGCCGAGAACCTCGACGCGATTCAGGCCAACGTGATTCTGCCGTGCGGCGCCTTCATCGATTACGTGGCGGGCGTCATTCCGACTCCGCCACGTTGGCTGGGGCGGCTCGGGTTCGAATGGCTCTACCGTCTGATTAGCGAGCCGCGTCGGTTAGGTCACCGATATCTCGTCGAGCCATGGTTTTTGCCGGGATTGATGTGGCGATACTGGCGAGTGGACCGTGCCAAATCGCGTGAGTCATCGCCGCGGACATACACGCGAGAATTGACGCGACGTCGTCCGCGTTAAGGATCAAGTTTCGGCGGCGGGGCGAAGATTCCACCGGCGTCGCTCGGTCCGGTAGCCTTTTCCACACGCATTGGATTCGCCGAAGGACTCGGCGTCGGAGCAGCGGGCGGCGTCGCCGCCGGGCCGCGCAGTGGAGGGAGGATTGACTCGGACGGCATAGCCGGCGTCGGTGCGACCGGTTGCGGCTGCGGGACGGCTGCGCCGATCGGCAAATCGGTCTCTACCGCTTCCTCGGCGATCGAGGGAAGCGGCACGATCGTTTCGGTCGGCGGCACTGAAACGTCGGACGTATAGGCCGGTCCGAGCGGCGGCAAGTCGGCGAGCCCCGGTGATCCATGTTCCAAGTGGGGGCGAACGATATGAAAACAATTGCCGCACTTCTTCTCGGCGGCGATCATTCCTTTTTGGTATCCGGCATACCATTGGGCGATCTGTGCTTGACCGTGGCAACTTTGATAGCAGGGCGCCCAGTATTCTTTGGGCGGGAGTACCGGCGGCTTACACGCCCGTCCGGTCGAGAAATCGTAATACCCCTGCCGCCAGCCATGCTTGAAGTCCTTATCGAAGAACGGCACTTCCGGGGCCGTCATGCTCGACCAATGGGCTTCAAACTTGTGGCACTGTTCGTAATGAAAGTCCTGGATCGACGCACAACCGGTCGTCGCGGCGGCGAATAGGAGCGGAATTGTGATGCGCGCGAACATGGGAATGTCCAAAAACGTCGCGGGTGTGGGTAATGTTCGACGTCTCGCGTTCGGTCCGACTCGCCTTAGTCGGGGATAATCGCGTTGACGTTGAAGTTGAAGTTCATGTAATTCAAAATCGTGTTGCTGACGACTTCGTGCGGCTTATAGTGCAGCATGACGACGTCGCCGGGAAGAATCCGAATTCGTTCCTTGGGATTATTGACCGCTTTGTTGATGTCGACGCGAATCTTGATTTGTTCGCCGTCGGGTAGAGTTCGCAAAATAATTACACGTGTCGGCGGCACAATATTTCCCGGTCCGCTGCGGAAGTTGAGCACGTTGGCCGCATTCTGACCGGCCGGACCGGCCGTGGAACCGTTGGCTAAGGCGATGGCCCCGAGTACGTCGAGGTCGTAATCCCGCGGCAACGGAATTTGGCCGCCGGGCAACAGCCCGCCGGTGTAAAAGAATTCGGTCTGACGTGTCTGCACGTAAACGATATCACCGGTCTTCAGCACAATATCTTGCGGCGTGAACGACAGCGGTTCACCGGGAATGACGCGCAGCGGAACCCGTACCATGTGCTTGGCCCCGTTCATTCGTTGAACGACCGCGTCGGGAGTCTCGCCCGCATTGATCTGCTCGGCGGCGGGGACAAATTCGTCGCTCGTGCCGTGGATGATCCAAACATCGTTTTCGGCGTCGACGCCCGGCAGGCCGCCGGTCGCCAGCAGGGCGTGAAGCACGTCGTTTTCGTACGCGGGCAGGTCCACGGCCGCCGCCGAGCCGCGGCGCGCGAGCAGCGCTTCTTCGCGCCGCACCGTGCGGACCATCGTGCCTCCTTCGGTGTCATCGCGGATGACGAGCACGCGAGCGACGCGTGATTTTATCAGCGTGAGCATAATGCGATCGCGCCCCGGCTGCAAAATTTGCTTCTCTTGCGTGAAGGAGCGGCGAATCAAATCCGTCACTTCGTCCAATGTGCGACCTTCCACGGACACCGGCGCGACAAGCGGCAACGGAAGAGTTCCGTCGTTGAGCACGTGAATCGGTACTCCGAGCGCCGGAATCATCGTCAGACCTCCGGCGGGATAGTAAACCGTGTTCGGTTGAAACGTCCCTTGCACGGTGGGAATGTTCGCCGTCTCGGACGGCAACACATCTTGAATGTATACGCCTAGCACGTCGCCGGGACCGAGCCGATAGGTGTCGGGCGTCGATTGACGTAGCAAACTGAAATCAATCGGCGCCGTTGCGGAGCGCGAAGTTCCGCTCAATTCGCACGGGAGGCGACTGGCGGGTATTGCATTGCACGCATACTGCGAACAACAACCGAGCGCCGCGGCGATGGCCAACGTCGTCAAAATCGAGAATACCGAAGCCGCGGCACGCGGGATTTGGAAGGAAAAGGGCTTCATCCTTATAGCACCTTGGCCGGCAAACATCGCAGGATTGATCCAGCTAGCACCACGGGAATCCGCCGCCTGATCCCGATGAGCGCTTTCGCGGGAAGCATGCACACACGTCGTGAAATCGTATCGACGGGTACGAACCGTCGTTCGACGAAAAGCGGATTGTGCTGAACAATCGCGCGGACTCCCATCACCGTCGCGAACCGCATACTTTGCACAATCACGACGAGCGCTGGACGGTAACTGATCAATCGGGGCTAAATGGCCGCGAAAACAGTTCTTAAAGTCGTGCTGATCGTTAGGCTTTGCCGTTTCTCAGGAATAGTTTATTTCGACCTGACATACGCTGCTGCCGGTTTCCGCCACATGGTGGTTCGCAGTCGCTCGACTCAGGCTCATTCCCACTCGCAAGCTCCAAAGTCGACGTCGGATCAAACCTCGTTTTTCGCATAATCGTCATTACTTGCCGGCGACCGGATTTTGCGCGTGTTACGATTTTATGGCTCATCGGACATACGCGCCGGACGAATTATGTCGACTCCCTCTCATCGATGCCTGTTGCTTTATCCTGAGTTCACGTTGGCGTCTTTTTGGAATTTCCGCGCCGCGTGCGAACTGCGCGGCGCGAAGTATCCCAGCATACCGCTGGGGTTGCTTACGGTCGCCGCGCTGCTGCCCCGCGATTGGGAAGTGCGGCTCGTCGATTGCAACGTCGAGAAAATTACGACCGCGGATTGGGCTTGGTGCGATTTGGTGTTCGTGGGCGGCATGCTTCCACAACAACCTGCCGCTTTGGAGTTACTCAAGCAGGCTCAAGGTTACGGCAAGCAAGTCGTGGTAGGCGGACCCGACGCGACATCAAGCCCGCATCTCTACGACCACGCCGACTTTTTGGTGTTGGGCGAGGCCGAACTTACGTTACCGCTTTGGCTCGACGACTATCGGGCGGGCGCCGCGAGTCACGTGTATCTACCCGGGAAGAATCGCGCCGACGTCAGCTGCTCGCCGGCACCGCGTTTTGACCTCGTTCGGCTGACTAACTACCTATATCCGGCGGTTCAATTTGGCCGCGGATGCCCATTCTTATGTGAGTTCTGCGACATCATCGAGTTGTTCGGACGCGTGCCGCGGCTGAAGTCGCCGCCGCAACTTCTGCGAGAATTGGATGCGCTGTTTAAACTCGGCCACCGCGGCCATGTTGATTTTGTCGACGACAACTTCGTGGGCAACAAACGCGACGTAAAGCTTTTTCTGCGCGAACTAATCGCTTGGCAGGACGCGCACGATCGGCCGTTTGAATTCTCCACGGAAGCCTCGATCAATTTGGCCGACGACGAAGAGTTATTGCGGTTAATGAGCGACGCCGGATTCTCGATCGTGTTCGTCGGCATCGAATCGCCCGACGAAGAAACGTTGACGCACATGCGAAAAAAGCAGAACACGCGGCGCGAGCTCGCCGCGAGTCTGCATAAAATCTACGATCATGGAATGTACGTCAACGCCGGCTTCATCGTCGGCTTCGATACCGAGCGATCAAGTGTTGCGCGGGGAATCATCGACCTCATCGAAGCCGGCGATATTTCGGTGAATATGGTCGGATTGCTTTTTGCGTTGCCTGGAACGCAGCTTTCGCGACGCTTAGCGCGTGAGGGACGTCTGCACGATGGTTTTGACCGCGTCGTGCCGGCAAGCGAAAGCGGCGATCAATGCACTTCAGGGATCAACTTCGACTCTCATCGGCCGCGCGATGAGATCCTTCACGATTTGCGTCAGGTCATCGCCGAGGCTTATGACCCGCAACGTTACTTTGGTCGCGTCCAGCGGATGTCGCTACGGCTGAATTGCCGCAATAAGCGGCTCAACCAAGGACTGCGAGACCACGTTCGCGATTTCCGAGGGTTGTTTCGCTTGATCTGGCGTGCGGGGATTCGCGCCGACTACCGCCGACTGTTTTGGCGAACTCTGACGAAAGTCGGTCGGCGCAACCCGGCAGCCCTGCGATACACCGTCGGATTGTGCGCATTGTATTTGCATTTCGCCGAGTTCGTTCCCTTCGTGTTGCGAAAACTTGATGCCGCGATAAATGCCGAGCCGGGCGCCGCATCATTGTCCGTCACATCGACGAAAATTCCGGTGCCGGCGAGCGGTTGATCTACTGACTTCCCATTCCCGGAAGCGGCTCATTAGACGAATCGGCACCGTGTCGCATCGACGGCAATCAATATCGGCGGGTCGGCATGGCTACCGCTTCCGTCGGCGTCGGCGCATACTAATAGCCGCTTTCGGGAAACGCTCAAGTTTTTCCGAAGCCTCGAAGATAGACGCCTGCACGGGCGCATCATAGCGCTTGCGTCGTTTCGGCTCGCCGCGTGCCGCCCGCCGTCCCTCTTCGTTTTGATCACGCCTCAAACTCTAAGGTCCGTCGATGTCAGGTAAGTCGTGCTTCGCTCTTTTGACTCTGTCACTTCTCAGCGTGGATTTCGCTACGTCGTTGCCCGCCGCCGCGCCGAAACCGACCGGCAAAGCGGCCGCGGCAAACGGTGGAAAACCCAAAAACGGCGCTCCAAGGAAGTCGCGCCCGACTGCGGTCGGCCCGGCTGTGAAGGGAAATACGGCGACGCCGATCGATCGCATTCAAGCTCCTAAAGGTTTTCAAGTCGAGTTGCTGTATTCGGTGCCCGGAGTCGAGCAAGGCTCGTGGGTCAACCTTTGCACGGACGACAAGGGGCGAATCATCGTAAGCGACCAATACGGCGGACTCTACCGCTTTGCGCCCCCTGCCCCCGGCAAGACGCTCAAGGCGAGCGCCGTCGAAAAAGTGCCCGCCGACATTCGCGCCGTCAACGGCATGGTGTGGGCTTTCGGAGCCTTGTACGTCGGCGTGAACGACTACGAACAAAAGATTCCCAGCGGGCTGTACAAGATCACCGACAGCGACGGCGACGACAAACTCGACAAAGTCGAAATGCTGCGCACGCTGCAAGCCCGGGGCGACCACGGCGTGCATGCGGTGCTCCTCGCCCCCGACGGCAAGTCCCTTTATCTCGTGACCGGGAACAATACCGACGGCCCGGAACTCGCGCCGACCTCGCCCGTACCGGCGATCTGGGGCGAAGATCACATTTTGCCGCGCATGCCCGACGGACGCGGTCACAACGTCGGCCGTTGGGCGCCGGGCGGCATCATCTATCGCGTGTCGCCCGACGGAAAAACGTTCGAAGCCGTCGCTTCCGGGTTCCGCAACGTCTTCGACGCCGCTTTTGATCGCGACGGCGAGTTGTTCACCTACGACGCCGATATGGAGTACGACTTCAACACGTCGTGGTACCGGCCGACGCGCATCAACCACGTCGTCAGCGGCGCGGAGTTCGGCTGGCGCAACGGCGCCGGCAAGCGTCCGGAGTTCTATCCCGACAATCTTCCCGCTGCGGTCAACGTCGGCCCCGGCTCGCCGACCGGCGTGACGATGGGCTACGGCGCGAAGTTCCCGCACAAGTATCAAAATGCGCTCTTCGCTCTCGATTGGAGCTGGGGCCGACTCTACGCCGTGCATCTCGAACCGAGCGGCGCGACGTACACCGGCACGCGCGAGGAGTTCATCACCGGTGCACCACTGCCGATCACGGATGCGATCATCCATCCGCAAGACGGCGCGATGTACTTCACGATCGGCGGCCGTCGCGTGCAGTCGGGGGTGTATCGCGTGACTTACGCGGGACCGGACGATACTTCGCCGGCGCCGTTCAAATCGAACACGTCGGAATTGCGGGAGTTGCGCCACAAGCTTGAAGCTTTTCACGGCCGCCGCGATTCCGCGGCCGTCGCGACGGCATGGCCGTACCTGGCGCATGCGGATCGATTCATCCGCTGGGCGGCGCGCACGGCAGTCGAACATCAGCCGAAGGCCGAATGGAGCGAGCGGGCGTTAGCGGAGAAGAATCCGTCAATTCGCGTCGAGGCGCTCTTAGCATTGGCGCGCGTCGGCGGAATTTGCCCGACGCATCGCAAGCCGACCGATCCGCCGGTCGACAAGGCTTTGCGCGACCGGATTTTGAACGCGCTGGTCGAAGTCGATCTCGAAGCGCTCGACCACGAGCGAAAGCTCACGCTGATCCGCACCGCGGAAATTACGCTCGCCCGCTTCGGCCGACCCGACGACGCACTGGTCGGCAAGCTCGTCGCGAAGTTCGACCCGCACTTTCCGGCGAAGTCGTTCGACATGAATTGGATGCTGTGCGAAACGCTCGCTTACCTGCAATCGCCCACGGTCGCCGCCAAGGGGATGGCCCTCATCGCCGCGGCACCGACTCAAGAGGAACAGATCGAGTACGCGCGCTCGCTGCGATTCGTGACCGCCGGTTGGACGCCTGAGTTGCGAACGCAATACTTCGAATGGTTCCTCAAAGCGGCCAGCTACACCGGCGGCGCCAGCTTCGAAAAGTTCCTGGAGTTCATTCGCAACGACGCCGTCGCCTCGCTCACCGCGGCGGAACGCACGCAGTTCGCCGAACTGCTGGCGCGCAAGCCGGTGAAGAAGTCGGTGCTGGAAAACTTGGCGACGGTGTTCGCCGGCCGCACGCCGACGACTTGGACGCTCGACGAGCTTTCGACCGCGTCCCGCACCGATTTGAAGTCGCGCGACTTCGCCAACGGCCGCAAAATGTTCGCCGCCGTCGGGTGCTTTGCGTGTCACCGATTCGCCAACGAAGGCGGCATGACTGCGCCCGACCTCACGGCGGCCGGCCGTCGCTACTCGGCGCATGACCTACTTGATCAGATCTTGAATCCGAGCAAGGAGATCAACGAGCAGTTCTCGACCGTCGTGGTCACGACCGATTACGGGAAGGAATACACCGGCGTCGTCACGAATCTCAACGGCGATTCGATCACGCTCAATACCGACCTGACGAATCCGAACGAGCACGTGTCGATCGATCGCAAGCAAGTCGAATCGATCGAGAAATCGAAGCTCTCGCCGATGCCGACGACGCTCTTAAATTTGTTGACCAAAGACGAAGTGATGGATTTGTTGGCCTACGTGCTCTCCGGCGGCGACTCGAAACACCCGCTGTTTCGGAACTAGCGCGGCGCGCTAAGCGTTTGACCGCGGCGGCTTAACCCGGCAGGTCGAGATAGGCGTTGAGTCCCGTCTCTTGCGCGGACTTGGTCCGTTCGCGCTCGTAGTAGTGAAACTGCGTGCGTCGACGGAAACGCCGATTCTCGACCTTGCGCTGCGCTCGCAGAAAGAGTCGCTCCCAATGCCGCGAGAGTTCCGGCGATTTGTCGGCCGCGCGGCGCACGAGTCGTTCCGCGTAAGCCTTGCCGAACGCTTCGCGCAGCAGGTCGTCGTCGACCGCGAGGAATGTTTGATATGAGCCCGGATCTCCTTGGCGGGCCCCGCGGCCGACAAGCTGCCGATCGATGCGCGGCGCTTCGTGCAACTCCGTGAGCATCACATGCAGCCCGCCGAGTTCGGCGACTCCGGGGCCGAGCTTGATGTCGGTGCCGCGCCCGGCCATGTTGGTCGCCACTGTGACCCGCCCGCGCTCCCCCGCCCCGGCGACGATCGCCGCTTCTCGGGCGATCTCGCGGGCATTCAGCACGTCGTGCACGACGCCCATTTCCCGGAGGTCTTGCGAGAGCCGTTCCGAAGCGCCGATCGAACGCGTGCCGACGAGCACCGGTCGGCCTGAGGCTTGCAGCGTGCGCACGGCGTCGCAGACCGCACGGCGCTTCGCCGCCGCGTCGCGGAATATCCGCGTCGGCAGTCGACCGCGCCGCGAAGGGCGGTGCGTCGGGACGATCATCGTCGGCATCTCATAGACGGTCGCGAACTCACGAGCCGCGGTGGCGACCGTGCCGGTCATGCCGGCGAGTCGCGGGAATCGGCTAAAGAATTCTTGCACGGTGATGCGGGCCGCCTGCCCGTCGCCGTCGGTAATCGGCACGTTCTCCTGCGCTTCGACGGCTTGATGCAAACCACGACTCCATTGTCGCCCTTCGGCGATGCGACCGGTGAATTCATCGACGATTTGTACTTTCTCGTCGTGCACCACATAGTGAACGCCCGGTCGGTAGATACGGCGTGCCAACAGCGCACGCTCGACGTCTTCATAGAGATAGTTCCAGCCGAGCGACTGAAGTTCGCGCGGCTGCGGCAAATCGCGAACATGCTTTCGCCCGGCGGCGGTGAGCCGCATAGCGAGCTTACGCTCCTCAAGCACGAAGTCGATTTCCGGCTGCAGTCGATCGACTTGAGCCGCCGCCCATTTGAAACGCTCCGCCGTGACGTTCGAAGCCTTGCGCGAGGGCATGCTGATGATCAACGGCGTGCTCGCGTCGTCGATCAGCACCTGATCGGCCTCGTCGACGAGCATGGCGAACGGCGGTCGCTGCAAGCGTGAAGCGGCTCCCTCGGAGGCGGCCGCCGACATTTCATCGCGCAGGAAATCGAAGCCGAACTCCTTGCCCGTGCCGTAGGTCACGTCGCAGGCGTAGGCCGGACGGCGTTCGTCGGGCGACATGCGTTCGACGACGAAGCCGACGGAAACGCCGAGCAGGCGAAACGCGGGGCCGAGGTGCGCGGCGTCGCGCTCGGCGAGGTAATCGTTGCCGGTGGCGAGCAACGAGCCCTCGCCGAAGAGGGCCTGATAGAACAGGGGGAAGGCGGCGGTCAGGGTTTTCCCTTCGCCTGTCTGCATTTCGGCGACCATATGTTCGCAGAGCGCCGCCCCGGCGAAGAGTTGCACGTCGTAGGGACGGAGGCCGATCGTACGGCGGCAGGCTTCGCTCATCAGTGCAAAGGCTTCGACGAGCGGCCGGTCGCCGTGCCCGCCCTCGGCGACGGCGAACTTCAGCCCTCGGCAACGAGTCCGCAATTCGTCGTTCGTGGCTGCGAGGAGCGTCGCTTCGTGTTCGCGGACACCGGCGACGATCCGCCGATAACGTCGGCGGCGAAACTCGCCGATCGCGCGTCGCCAGAGCATGTCGCCGCCGCCTACAGGTGAAAATGGAAAGTGCGGGCCGCCCAGCGACCGATGCGGGCCGCCAATGGCGCGGGTGGAAGCGAAATGCGGGCCGTGCCGCGCCAACCGGAGCGGAATAGCCCCCGCTCATTCTCGATTCGTACGCGGATTGAATACGACGTCGACGCCGGGCGCTCGTTCTGCGCGGCGCCCGTCTTGGTCGTTAGTTCGCCGCCGGCTTTGTTCGAAAGTTGCCGCGGCGACTCCGTCAGTTCGCCGACGGAGATTTCATCGATCGTTCCTTGAAAGGGAGTCTCGGTAAACGATTCCAGCAGGATGTCGACGCGGTCGCCGACGTGCAGGAATGAAACGTCTTCTTGATCGATCACGATCCAAGCTTCCCAGTAGCGTGGATCCCCGACTTCACCCACAAGCGTGCCCGGCTCCAAACGGCAGCCGACATTGATTGGGTCGAGCGGGCGTCCCGTCCAAGCCGGAAGATCGATCGACTTGTCAATCGACGGGGCGACAAGAGGAGGCGGATACAGGACGCCGCTCCGCGGTGAAGCGATCTTCAACCGGTCGCGATCGCGCTGCTTCTCCGCGAGCTTCGCGGTGACCGCGGCCAAGAGCGATTCCGTTTGTGGAATGGCGCCCGCCGCGGAGGGGTGATCGAACTGCTCGCGCTTCAGCGAATCCAAGTGCTCGCGCCGACGGGTCTGTTCGGCGCGCAGCTCTTCGAGTTGAAGCTCGAGGTCGCGATTGACGAGGCGAACGACGCCGTCGCCCGACTGCAACGTGCTCCCGTAGCGCAACGGAGCGTCGACGACGATCCCTTCGACTTCGACAAACAGCCGGTCCGGCCGATACGGTTGCAAAGCCATCGGGCCGAGCACACGGTGCGGAAGCGGATAGGCGAACAAGAGGGAGACCAAACCGGCCAGAGCGATGCTCGCCGCGGTAAGTCGACCGGGCCGCATCGATTCGAGCCGGCCGGG
>JAEUIN010000042.1 GCA_016793115.1 Planctomycetaceae bacterium | reverse complement strand
AAGCCGCGTTGTTCCAAGTCCTCCAGCAGCGCGGAATAGGTTTGATCCATCATCGGCATCAGCATGCCGCGGGCCTGCTTGTGATGATTGCCGTGGGTATCCCAACCGCTGCTCTCGAGTCCTTTGACTCGCGTCCAATTGACCTGCACCAGCGACACGCCGGCTTCGACCAAGCGCCGAGCCAAGAGCGTGCTTTGGCCGAAGCGCGTCCGGCCGTAGCGATCGCGAGTCGACGCCGATTCCGATTGGATGTCGAACGCGCCGCGCGATTGCGAAGAGGCGAGCATGCCGACGGCTTGTCGTGCGTGCAGATCGTACGGTGTGCTGCCGGAAGTCTCCACTCGGCGACCCGCATGGAAGTTGAGACGTTCCAATAGCGTGCGACGTTCGTCGAACCGGGGACGCGTCAGTTCGCCGGGGAGGCGGAGGGCCTGCACCTGAAACGACGGTTCGGACGGGTCGCAAGGAATGAGCCAAGGCTCGTGCTTCAGACCGAGGAAGCCGGCGTCTTGGCCGGGCCACGATATGTTGCCGTCGTTCCAGATATGGTCGGGCAACACGATCGATGCGGGGAGCGCGCCGCCGTCGCCGCGCAGCGCCTTGACGATTGCCGCCGAGCAGGGAGCGAAGTTGGGGGCCTTCTTCGTCGCATTCTCGACGCCGAGCGGCACGTGTTGCACGCCGGTGAGCATCTGATAGCCGCTCGACGAATGGCTGTTGTCGCTCGTCACCATCGAGCGAATAACGGCAATTCGATTCGTCAGTCGCGCCGTTCGCGGCATGAGTTCGCCGACCGTGAGTCCCGGCGTCGCCGTGGCGATCGGCTTGAATTCGCCTCTTACTTCGGCTGGTGCGTCTGGTTTAGGGTCCCAAGTGTCGTGCTGCGAAGGTCCCCCCAGAAGAAAGAACAGGATAACGGACTTCGCGCGGCCGAACGAAGAGTGGGTATCGCTCACCGCCGAATCGACCGACGCGGCTTCGGCGCGGAGCGTCGCCAACGATAGTCCGCCGGCCCCCGCCCAGTGCAAAGCATGACGGCGCGACAGGGGGGCACCGAGGCCGCCGGGAAATGGTTGCGAGCGAGGCATATACTCTTCTCGGCGTGAGTGCGAAGCGGCGGCGGGCGGGTAAATCAGTCCGCGAAGGGGCGTGCGGACTTCGGGCAGGTGCGGTTCGCACTATAGCAAACGCATCAACATACGCCAATTCGTATAGGCCGAGCGACCTAGCAGTTCGGATATATCCTCGTATTCTGACGTGTGCCGCCCAACCGCCCCGTTGCCGTCGAAGGAAGCTAGAAGCTATGAGGGCAGCTAATGACTTTACATTCGACGTCGCAGAGCGCAACGTCGGCCACGTACATGCGTTACCCGGCCGATTGCATCGTCCGCGGAATGAATAATGACGCAGGCCTCATGGCGTTTCACCGGTTCGCACCGGCTTGTTCCTCGCCAAACGCCGGTCGTTCTGCAATCGGTTCATTCGGGCCTGTTCGGTCTTGGTTTGTTCCGCTTAGGACATTCGATCTGTGGGCACCCCATCTCCGAACGGTTCTAATTACCACCTAGCGACGAACTGAGCATGCATTCGATTTGGCATTTTCATCTCGCGGTTGTTTTAGCGGCTACGACATCAAATGCGTTCGGTGCCGACCTTCTGAGCGTTGCGATGTTCCAGGCCGATGCGACGCCGCCTATCGGCAGTCCCGTTGCGTACGTCAACGCGCGGTCCATCACTGACCCGCTCAGTGCGGGGTGTGGTACTGATCGGTGTAGGCAAACCGATCGCCTTATGTGCCGTCGATTGGATCGGAATTGGCAATGGCGGACATGATGCTTGGCGTGAGCCGGTGCAAATCAGTTCAGACCGTGCGTGAGGTCGTTCAAATCCTGAGGAACGATGTCGTGGCCGGTCAAAACTGCTCGCTGATCGGCGTCCAGCAGGGGAGCGATCCCGACATACTGCTTCGTCCAACTTTGATATTTCGGCATCGCCCGGAGAAATCGCTCGACGTGTTGCTTGAAATTATTCACGTCGGTCAGCAGTCTTTTGGGCGAGCGTTTGCATGAAGCCGTTTACCGCAGCAGTCGTAGAACAGAATCGTGTGACGGATCGCATCCCAGATCGCAGAGAATTGCACTGCACGAGGACCACTGAGCGTGAAGTGCAGGCCGCAGGGCTTGCCGTGGCGTTCGACGACTATTTCGTCGAACTGAAAGGCCCCGGTCACGAGATGCTTGCGCTCGCAGATCGTCCGTTCCACGAAATCACGCAGATCGTCCAGCGTAGCAATTTCTAACACGCAGTTGGTCATCGGCGACAACTCCGGGGCCTCGACTTAGCAGTGATGCACGAGACTCGGCACATGGCCGAACATCGGGTTTCAACGGCAACGCCTTTGAGCGTTTGCTCGGAGAGAAGCGGCATTACTGGATGAAGCAACTTGGAAACAAGCGAATACAGACGAAGAAGGGACCGCAGATCCAGATAGCCGAGCCCAAGGCGGTGAATGATCTCTTGGTCGTGGCACTCGAAGCCGCCGAGCAGGACCGCCGAGTGATCTTTTTCTGCGGCTGCTTCTGGCCTCGTTTTGGCGGGAAGATCTCTTGCCATCGAACCACGGTGGGCACGCTATTGTTATCCGCAGCCAAGAATCGTGGCGTATCGGCCGAAGTCGTCGAATGGCCTGGAGGCAAGGCCGATCACGTTGAGATCGAAGTAGATGGGAAAGACTTCAAGGCGATTGCCGAAGGGCGCATGTCGATTCCATTCGGGCGGCAACTGAAACTTGCCGATGCCGCATCGCTTGCCGTTACATCAACGGCCACGGTCAGAAGCGACGGGGAGGTTCTTCACAGGCTCGTCGGACCGGCCTCGTGGCGTCGAGATGAGTGGCAACTGCCGGTGATGTGGCAGTTCTACGATCCTGCTACTCCAATCGGAAAATATCGTGACAAAGCTGTTGCGTTGAGGAAGTCGTGTGGGTTGGAGTCACGGACGGTTTGAGTCCATCCGAGTAGCAAGTTGGAATTCGGATTGGGTCTTGATGAGAAAGAGGTGCGACATGCCAAAAAAAATGCCATACAAAGGTAGTAGCCTCCACGTCCTCGATCTCGTCTGTTCGCCCAATTTTGAACCGATCATGAATTCTCTGCTGGAAGGCAGCGGCTTTCGGCTCGCCACATCGTGCTGTCGCCGCCCCTGCGGTCGGGCATGTGAAGCGGAATGGGGAGAGTACAAGCTCGAAGACTACCTGCGGAAGCATCCAATCGACAGATTGCCGATGGGACTGGATCGCAGATGGTGGATTCCGCACGATGGAAATCGCCCGAACTGGGATCTACTTTGCCACATCTCAAAGGACGACCGCCAGGGACTACTCATCGTTGAGGCAAAGGCACATGTGGGCGAGTTGGCGGAGAACGACATGAAAGGGGCACCCGAGAAAGGCAATCCACGGTCCGAGGCAAACGACCGACAAATTCGTCAGCGAATTGTCGAAACGAACACGGCCTTGACGAAACTTCGGGTCGGCGAATTCAAGCTGAGTGCCGATAGCCACTACCAACTTGCGAATCGACTGGCCTACTTGACCAAACTCGCAAATGCGGGCGTGCCAACCGTGCTGATGTATCTAGGATTTCTCCGTTCGCCGGATTGGCCTCATGATCCACTGAACGATCATGCTCACTGGGAAGGCGTCGTGAAGACGTATGTGACCGCAGTCGCACCGTGGGCCTTTGTCGGGTCTACGTTTGACGCCTCCAACGAAGGGTCGATGCAGATGATCGTGCAAGGCGTCAATCCGCACGGGTCAGTTGAGCACAGTTTGAAAGTACTTTGAATCGCGGAGAATTGCGCGGCGGGCAAATCACTTCAAACGACCTCGACAACGCGCAATCGTGAGTTTTGGTAACAAATTTGGTAACAATGGCACCTTTGGACGCGCCAAGCGAAACTCTTAGTCAAGCAATAACGCCTTACCGCGTTGTTTGGCGCTCAACTGCACGGTTCGACATCCGTTGCAATAGAAACAACCTTACGAAACCGCCCCAATCATAAGAGGGGGCGCCGCGTCGCGAGATTGATTGCCGCATCCGACCTGTTGCAGCCGTGTCGTTGGCCGGCGTCGAACCGCCGACGCGTTTTTACGGGAGGGCGGACTTACAAAGCTCGTCCGATGTCGAACGTCTTCCAATCGATTCGCAATGGTTTACCATCGCGGAACGATTGCGTCAGGCCGCGGCACCATTCGATTTTGCGTTTCGGCGCCGCTGCCTCGGCGCGAGCGGCGAATGCCACGGCCTCTTTAAAGTTGCCTTGCTCCGCCTGAACGGCCGCCGCGGCGAGCAATGCATCCCAACGCTGCGGAGCGAGCTTCAGCGCCGCATCGACGAGGATTTGCCCAAACTTCGCGTTGCGAAAGCTATCGTCGGTCGACGTCACTTTCATCAACGCCAGCAGGCAATTCGCCGTGGGGTCTTGCGGATCAAGCTTTTGCGCTTCTTTCAGTTGGGCCTCGGCGGCCGCCGGAGCGCCCGTTCGGCAGTGCAGCATCGCAGAGATCAAAGGAGTCAGCGGGTTCTTGGAGTCGCGACTCGCCGATCGGGCGAGATCGGCGCGTGCTTTTTCCAATTCGCCGCCTCGCAGCTGCGCCAAGCCGCGCAACGCGAGAAACGTCGATTCATCGGGCGTCAACGTCAAGGCGAGGTCGAAATCCGCGACGGCGTCGGTGAAACGCTCGCACAGCAGATGTCCGACGCCCCGGCCGGCATACGCGAACGCCGGCTCCGAGTCGATCTTCGCCGACTCCGCGAAGTATGCCACCGCGGCCGTACCGCGCTGGGGCGCCGCCTCGAAAGGGTGCGTCAGTCGCAAGAAAGCACGGCGGGCTTCCTTGGTTTGTCCCTGCAGCTCGACGAGTTTCGATTGAGAGGTCTTTAACTGCGAATCGATTTCGGCGACGCGCTTTTCCAGGCCTGCCGCCGGCGTCATCAACTGATCGTATTGGGCGTTGAGCGACCTTTGCTCCGCTTGGTAGTTTGCGATGTTGTTCCGCACTTCGGGCGTTTGCTGAACCAAGTTCAAATCGTTCAAGCGGGCTTGCAGGTAGTTGAAGCGCTGCCTGAGCGGAGCGGCCTGCACTTCGAGTTGCCGATACTCCTCTTGACGCTGCCGTCGTTCGACGCCGAGCGACTCGATTTGCGCCGCAGTCGCCCGGTTTTCTTCGACAAGTGTTTGGCGGCGCTCCATGAAACGGCGCATCGCCGCGGTCCACTGTTCGGCATGAAACGGAGCATCGAGATCAAACTGCGGCTCTGCGACGACCGGAGCCGCGGGGAGCGGCGCGACGACGGCGATCGGCGGCGCTGCGGCGACGACGGCCGGCACCGGCCGCGAACCGGCCGTGGCGGACGGGGTCGGTCGAACGCGAGAATCCGACGGCAATTGATCGACGAGCGTGACGCGCCCTCGGCTAAACGTCCGCCGGTTGAGTTTGGTGAGCGGTTGAACTTCGTCGGATTTCAACGCCAAGAGATCATCGAGATGAGTCGCCTCGACGGCGAAAACTTCAGTCCGGTCCTGATCGGCTCGGGCGAAAAGGCCGATGATTTCACCGGCGTCGTTCACGAAAAAGTATTCGTTGTTCGGGGGGATCGACGTAAGTTCGATGCGGAAGAATTGTCCGTCGTAATCATACATTCCCGGGCCGCCGGCGAGCCGAGCGGCGTCGCTCATCGTTTGGCCGGAGAGGAGTTCCGCGACTCTTCCGGTCGCTAGCGTCAGCGGTTCGCGACCGGCGGCGAGGTGGACGGCCAACACCGTGTCGCCGACTTTCGGAGGCAAACCGAATCGCGCCGCGACTTTCGGAAAATGCGCGTCGGATTTCAGCAGCACCATATTCTTGCCGGGCAAAGCGGCTACGAGACCGAGCAACCGACTTTTCGTGCCGGAATACTCCACGGTGATTTCATCCGTCTCCCGAAAGTACGTGTTCCCGAAAGTCAGTAAGAGTCCGTCTTCGCCGACGACCAGCGACGGCAACCTACGACGGAAGGTTCCGACCTGGCGAACGATATCGGCCACGCCATACGAGTCCGCGCCGGCGTCTTGCGCAGCGGCCGGCGACGGCGCAGCCATCGGAGACGTGGCGGCCGTCGGAGACGTTGCGATTGCCGGCGAAACTGCGACGTTCGAGGGCGCGGGAGCTTGCGAAGGCGGCGCGGAGGCGAGCGTCGCGATCGCTGCGCCGGGCGGTGAGGATATAGGCGGCGAACCTTGCTCGGACCAAGCGATCGTTGCGCCCGCGGCGGCCGTCGTTGCCGGTCGCCGGAGCGGTTCCACGCCGCTCCCACTCGGCGGCTGGGGATCGACGCGTGCGTCGACCGTCGACGCCGGCGCGAAGGTCACGTCGTCCGCATCGCGCCGCAGCAAGTACGACGTCGCCGCCGCGGAGGCGAGGATAATCAAAAGGGCGAGAAAACTCAGCGCAACGAGGCGAACGAAGGAACCGGCGCCGGCGTTCGAATGCGAAGGAGGGGCATACAGCCCGCGCACCGTGGAGGCGGCGACCCACGGTCCGTCGAGCTTGCGCACGAAGTCGTTCGGACGGAGCCGGCCGGTGCGCGCGGCCTCCGCGAGTTGCGGCCCGGTGAGCGGCCCGCTTTGAACGGCGTCGATCGTCACATACCATTCGGCGAGCACAGGAACTCCAAACGCATGACGAATGTCGTCGTGACCCGAAATTTAAAACCAAACGAATTGCGGCCTCAATGACTAATCGAGACTTTGGGCCGTTCTTTTCGTAGAGTGTTCAGTCCGCCTTGGCTGATTCTTGTTTTACGCAGATTCAGAATGGCTAAGTTTTCGAGGCGCAACAGGGCGGGGATCACACTGTCGCCGACGTTCGTGTCGTCGAGATTTAAGATCGTCAATTCGGTCAGTTGCGGCAACGATTGACTGAGACGAGCGTCGACGTCTGTTCGCGAAAGAGCGAGGACCGAAAGCTTTCGACAACCAATGAAGCCGTCGATTTTTGAGATCTTGCAACCGTTTAGCGAGAGGGTCTGAAGCTCGGCAAGCTTCGAAAGGTACGCCAAGCCGGCATCCGTTACGGCCGTTTCGTCGACGCACAAACGTTCGAGTTTTGCCAACGTTCCGATCTGCACGAGAACGCCGTCGCCGACCTGGGTTCGCGATAGATCAAGATCCTTGAGCGACGCCAGCGACGCAATTCCCATCAATCCCTGCGTCGAGAGCGGATTACCGCTCAAGTTTAAGACTTCAAGTTGCGGGAGCGCCGCCAACGAACTAATGCCGATTCCCTGAACGGAAGTATGGTTCAAACGCAGTGTGGAGAGTTTCGCCGCGCGCGAGAGCATGGCGAGCGAAGCGTCCGTCACGCCGCTGGCATGAAGCACCGCCAAGCTCTTCATATTTGGAGCTCGTAGCAATATCGCCAATTGCGCGTCGTTGATCGACCCCCCCAAGCTGAAACTGGTGATCCAAGAGTACCTGACCAAGTATCTCAAGTCTTCGTCGGTAAGCGGCGGGCCGCTCCCATGCACATCGACCGAATCGATGACGAACGCTTCCGACGGCAGCGTGCCGGTATCGGGTCTGATGTGCAGGTGCTTGCGTCCGACGGCGACATACACGCCGGTCTTCCTAGCCAAGAGCCACTCTCCCAAAGCTCGATTGGCCTCCGGAGTATTCTCGAAGGGAGTTTCGATCGTCGAAGTTGCGCCTGCCGGCGGTGCCGATGGATCGTCTTTCGCAAATCCGGCCGCGGGCGCGGCGATGGGCGGTTCGCGAGTGATCCAATTTGCCGGAATACGACCGACGATGTCGCAAGCGACTCGAAAACCGATCGCCGACGACAGGCCCGACTCCGCACCGCGACTCGCCGAGCGCACCTTTTCGGTCGGGTCGCGAAAGCCGCCTCCGCGCACGACGCTCGTTCGCGGCGAGGTCGTGGTCAAGGGCACAAGCGGGTCGACGACCAGCTTCGACGCATATGCTTGCGGATGGTAGCCGTCGTGGCAGAATTCGGCGACGTTGCCCGACATATCGAACAGTCCCCACGCGTTCGGCCGACGCTGCGCGACGCGGTCGATTGTGCGACTGACGTTGACGTTGTCGGCCAACAGCGTCAGTTGTTCGCCCCAATAATACGGCGTCGTCGTTCCGGCACGGGCCGCATACTCCCACTCCGCTTCGGTCGGCAGGCGAAACCGCAACACCGAGGCGTAGGGTCCGGAATTCATGACTTGCAGGCAACGCTCGATCGTGGTCCGTGAGATCGAGTGTGCGGGCGTTTGCGGATCTTCCGAGAACGCTTGTTCGCCCGGTCCCATGATCGCGCGATACTGCGCTTGCGTCATCTCGGTCAGCGCCAAGCAAAACGGCTTCGAGATCACGACGGAATGCTGCACTTCCTCCGCCGTTCGTCCCTGTTCGGAACTCGGCGAACCCATCGTGAACCTTCCGGAGGGAATGATGCGCAGCGCGAGGCTCACCTCCTTGGAGAGCGGCAAGTTCAGGAATTGCGCCGGAACGGCTCCGCCCGATTTCGCCGCTCCCGCCGCCGCCGCATCGGCCAGTCGCCGGTCGATTTTCGTCTTCAGCAAACCCGTGAGCTGGTGAGCGACGCGGCCGTACCAATACGCTGCCCCGGCCTGCAATTCGCGGCGTTGTGCAACGACGTTGAGCCGTTCCGAACGTTCCCACCACAGATCGCCGAGCGCGATCACGTCGTCAATGTCCGTCGGTGCAGCGAGGCTTCTCTCGGCGAGGGCTTTAAGGTTCTCGTCGTCGCCGCGCGACAAATACGCGAAGCCCTCGTTCCACTTTCCTTCCACGAAACAAAGTTGCTTGCCGACGATCGAGTTGGCGGCGGCATCGGCGGGTCGTTCGGCCAGGACCTTTCGCGCTTCTTGTACGACTTCCCACTGCCGCCGATCTTTGTCGAATTGCCGACTTCGTTCAGTCGTCGTGCGAATTGTCTCGGCATCTTGCGATCTCCGCGCGGCGACGACGGCGCACGCCACGAACTTGGTCGCCGCGACCCAACGGTTGTCTTCGACAGCGTCGTCGATCCAGGGCAGCAGGTCGGCCGCCAGCGACTTGCATAGGCCCGCAGATGCGGCTTGGATCTTCTTTTCGTCGAGGCCCGCCGCCAGCCAGTCGGTGCGATCGATTTCATACAGGACATTGACCAACTCGGACGCCTGTCGGGCGGCCCCGACCGCCCCGGCGTTCAGCGACAGATTGCGCGACTCTTCAAGCAGGGCGTACCGGCCCGTCGCGTCGTCGTGAAGGGCGAGGGCTTGATCGTAGAGCATGCGAGCCAAGGCGGTTTGCAAATCCGAACTTTTCGCGTTTTCAAATTGCTTCCCGTAGAGTTCCCGCATCAGCCTCATTGCGTTTGCGAGCGATGCCGCGTCGGGAACCGGCAACCGCTTGACGGGTTCGATCGCCTCCGGCACGGCAGGCTGCCGCGGAACTGCGGCCGCTGGCAGGCCTGCTACCCCCGAGCCGGTCGCACTCGGAGCGGCGGCGGCCGCGGGCGATGCCCGGACGTCGCTCTGTGCGGCGGCGTTCGCCGAACCGGCGACGACCGAACCGACGGCCCGCGGCGGCGACGTCACCGGTGCGGGCGGCACCGACGTTGCTTGCGGAGCCGGACGCGTCGGCGCAGCGGATTGCGTCGGAGCGGAAGCCGACGGCGTCGCCGCCGCGACAACTTGGGTCGCGGCTTCGGCCGTCGGCTGATCGATCGTTCGTGCGACGCTTTGCGGCGACTCCACCGAAGTGGATCGCTCGGCGATCACATTCGCTTGCGGCGCAGCTCGGTTCCAGACC
>JAEUIN010000255.1 GCA_016793115.1 Planctomycetaceae bacterium | reverse complement strand
CGTGATGGGGAACACCATGCCGACGTGCGACAGTTTCACGGAGTGGCCGCCGACGACGCTCGGAATGGCGCCGACATGCTTGCCCATGCCCCAGCCCTGGTCGCGCGTGTAGCCGCTGACGTTGGTGTTCGTCAGCCCCCCGTTGCCGGCGAGCGCCGCCATCGCGCCGAGGATCGCGATCATGCTCAGGTCGAGCTCAGGCAACGGTTTGCCCTCCCACCAGCTCACGAAGATGTTCTCGGCCTTGTAGCCGTCGTAGCGGCCGTCGCCGTCGGCGTCGACGTATTCTCCGAAGTCGTGAGGGTCTTTGTTGCCGTTCTTGTCGACGCGCTCTTCGACGCCGTCCAGACGACCGTCGCCGTCCCAGTCTTCGCCCGGATCGAGCACGCCGTTGCCGTTCGAGTCTTCACCCTTCATCACCGGCACCGTGCCGAACTTGAGGAACCCGGAGCCGATTTCCGCCCATGTCGACGGCTTCGAGTAGAAGATCGCGAGGATCGTCAGAAAGCCGAGCACGAGAAAAATCTTGAACGTCATCAAGACGCGGATCGAGTTGTAGACTTTGCCGCCGAAGATTAAGGGAACGATCGCGCCGAGAAACACGCCGTAGGAAATCCACTCGAGCCAGCGTTTGTCCGCGGCATTGCTAGGGTCGGGCATGTGGCCGGCGAAGATGCAGAAGATCGGCGTGCCGGCCTGGGCCGCGAGATAGGGAAACAGCGTGCCGAAGTCGAGCACCAGATAGATGCCGAGCCAAAACAGCGGGCCGGGCAAAGTACGAAACTTGCCGGTGAAGATCGACTCGCCGGTGTAGAGCGTGTACCGGCTGACTTCCATGTTGTAGACGATCTGACCGAGAATGCTGATCGTCGCCAGCCAAAGAAGTGCGCCGCCGTAGCGGGCGCAGACCATCGGGCCGTTGAGCCATTCGCCGGCGCCGATCGCCGAAGCGCCGGCCACCAGACCGGGCCCGACGAAGGCCGCGATTTTTTTCCAAGAGAAAACCGGCGGCGCAGGCAACTCCCCGCCGGTCCAGCGCGGCATCAGCGGCGAACCCGGATGCGGAGGCGTGAAACCGGCGAGTTCCGGCGAGGTCGGCGGGGCTTCGTGTACGGCCATAGTAAACCGATGCTCTAGGCGGGGCGGGCGGCAATGCGGCGAGCCCTCCATAATGGCGTCGCCGGCGGCCGCACGCAAGCGTGTTGCCGCAGGCGCCGAGAGGGTGCGCCGGGCGGTCAGACGGCATCCAATTTCGGCAACAAGTACGGAGCGCGATATTCGGCCCGCGTGCGCAGCGCATTCGCGTCGTCATCGCCTGTGAAACTGTAGGAGTCGTAGTCGAACTTAACGGTCCGGCCCACTCGCCACGCGATGTTGCCCAGGTGGCACAGCAGGCTCGACGGGCGGCCGACCGTATCGAGGTCGGCGTTGGGCTTGCCGCGTGAACGCATGCAGTCGACGAAATTGCGCACGTGGGCCGCATCGGCCTGCCCACTGCGAGCCGATTCTTTGATGAGCTGACCTTTCGGCCCGAAGTGACGCCAGCGCGAATTGCCGATGACGAGATAACCCTTGTCGCCGAAGATTGCCGCGCCCTCTCCTTCCCCTTCCAGCGGATAGGGCGCCCAGACGCGCATCTCGTACGTGAGAATACGTCCCGGAAAGTCGTAGGTCACAAGCATCGTGTCGGGCCATTCTTGAGCGTCGTCGAAGTAATACTTGCCCCCCGAAGCGGCCACGCTCCGCGGCAGCCCCAGCGGTTTCTCCCCCGCCGCTTCGACGGCCGCCTCCATGAACCAGCGTGCGATATCAAGGCGATGGACGCCGTCGTTGGCCAAGTCACCTGCGCCATAGTCGAAGAACCAACGCCAGTTGCCGTGGAAGCGCAAAGGATTGAAGGGACGTTTGGGAGCCGGGCCGAGCCAGACGTCGTAGTCGATCGTCGGCGGAGCTTCTCCGTCGGCAGGCTTGCCGAGGTTCCGCTGCTGAGTGCTCTCCCACGCCTTGGCCATCACAACACGCCCGAGATGTCCTTCCTTGACGTACTCGCGCAGAGCGAGCAGATCGGGATCGCTGCGGGCCTGCGTGCCGAGCTGCACGACGCGGCCGTGCTTCTTGGCGGCCGCCGACATGACTTGCCCTTCGACGAGATTGTGCCCGTCGGGCTTTTCGACGTAGACGTCTTTGCCGGCCTGGCAGGCATGGATGGTCGGCAGCGCGTGCCAATGGTCGGGCGTGCCGAGCACGATCGCGTCGATCGCTTGGTCGTCGAGCGCGCGGCGATAGTCGGCGATCGCCTCCGGTCGGCGATTGAACTTGCTCTCGAACTCCCCTTGCCGCCGGCCGAGCCACTCCGAGTCGATGTCGCAGACGTACTTCACGTCGACGCCTTCGGCGGCGCCGAAGCCGTTGAAGAGGGAGTTGCCGCGCCCTTTCACTCCCGTGCAGCAGACGGTGATCCGCCCGTTCGCCAAGTCTTTGGCCTTCGCACGCGGGCGAGGGGCGACGACGTCGCAGGCCGAAAACGAGGCGGCCGTGGCGAACGCGAGGCCGGTCGAAGCGGAGCGCTGGAGGAATTTGCGGCGATTCATCGTTGGCCTCCGAGAGTCAGATGGGGAGGATGCGTGTCGGCGAGCGTTCGCGGCGAGGCGGGCGTCGAATATCATCCGCCGAACGCTCGTCCGACGCAACTTTTTTCAAGCCGCTCCGGCCGGCCTTGGTGCGCATCTATTCGGCCCTTAGATGCGCACCCCTATTGTCTTACTTAAATGTGCGCATCTAAAGCCGAAATAGATGCGCGGTTTGCGCACCTATTTCTAGGGGCGCTCGTCGTCCGGCGAGTCGTCTTCGAGACGTAGCATGCGCCGTCGTCGGTCGGGGCGATACCGTTTGCCGGCGTCGCGGTCGTCGGCTTCTTCCTGAAGGATATCCTTCGTGATTGCGACGTAGCGATGGATGGCGTTGCGGACCGCGGTTCGGTCGTCCTTGAGTCGTATTTTTTTCGCTAACATGATCCCGAAGCCTTCCACGAAATCGGTGAATTCCGACGCCGAGAACAAGTCAGGACGACGGGCGGCGTATTCTTCCGGGTTCAATCGTTCGAGCGCCCATGCCGCGGCACGCCAGTGCTTGGTGCCGGCGTCTTGAAGATTGCGCAGAGGGGTGAGTTCCCGGGCGCGCATGGCCTGCACATAGCGAGCGCGAAACGCCTTGTCGCGCCGGAGCGACGCGCGAACCGTCGATTCGCGGCTATCGGTCAGTCGGGCAGCCGCGCGCAAGCTGCAGCCGACGCCGATCATCGCACAAATTTGAGTTTGAACCTCGGGGGTGATCGTTACTTTTCGTCCCATGTTCGGCTCCGTGAAACAGAAGGCGGTCGTCGCGGCGCACCATGGCCGGCGACGAAACGACGCTTATTTTCCGGGGACTCCCGACGAAAAATCCAGGCAAAGATTTGGCCGGCTAAAAACGAACCTTGACAGCCGACGGCGCAATTTGCGCCTCTTGAATTCGAGAGACTTCGAGCGACCGTCGTCAACTCACTCGACGTAGGCCGCGAACAACCGGCCGACCGGGTCTGCGCCGATCCAATTGATGCGTACGCGAATCGGTCCGACGTCGCCGTCGACGACGTCGTGCGTCTTCCACTTCACCGGCGTGCGAAGACCTTTCGTGTCGATCGGAATGCACTCGTCGCCGGAGTAACCGGCGATCGGGCGGAACCGTTCGTCGAGCAGTTCCACGGTCAAGCGGCTCTCTTCCGACAAGGCATCCGCATTGACGAATACGCGACCGGCTCGATTCTCCAGCGCAATCGGGCACGAGATGCAGTGCGGTTCGGGGATGCCCTGAGCCGGGCGGAAGTGCCCCAGCCGGTCTCGATCCCACGTGGCGATGCGCACGCCGGTCGGCCCGTCGCGATTGGTCTCCGTCCAAATGCCGTAGTAGTGATAGGTCTTGTCGCCGATGTTTTCGAAGGCCTGGCCTTGTACGAGGCGCGGCTCGGCGCGGTCGAGTTCCTCGAACGACGGCACGACTTTGAAATCGGGGACCGGTTCCTTGAAGTGGAGCGCATCGGGGCTCACTAGCAGGCCGATATCGCAGCGTGAATCGCGGCGATCGTTCGTGGGATTGTCGTACATGCCGTAGAAACCGAGGATCACGTTGCCGCGATCCCAAAGGCTCGCGCCCAAATGCACTTGCGGGCCGCGATTAAATTCGAAGTCGGTCGGCGGACGGGGAGGAATGTTGTCGCGGCGGAAGCTCATGTGGGCCGCCGTCGTCCAGTTCTCGAAGTCGTACGACACGAACGTTTGCATCGTCCGCTTGTGAGCTCCCGGCACCGGATGGCGAATCGCGCCGGAATGAGCGTTCATGTAGTACAGGCCTTTGTACTTGATGAGCCCGCTCGGTTCGCCGGTGACGAGAAACTTATCGCCGCCGGCGCTGGTCCAAGTGAGACCATCGGGGCTGAAGGCCCCTTTGCATTGGTTGTACGGATCGAACTCGCGCATCATCTTGAAGCGGCGGGCCGGGTTCGGGTCTTCCGGGTCGTGCAGCACCAAGCAGAGCGCGCCGCTGATCGGCTTCCCGCCGTCGATGGCGACGAGATTGTTCTCCTTGTCGCCGTTGTAGTCGATGAGGCCGAGAGCCGGCTTCTCCCATTTGAGGCCATCTTTTGAAACGGCGTAGCAGACTCGGCGATTGGCCGCGCGGTCGTAGCCGCTGTACCACATGCGGTATTCGTCGCCGACCTTGATGATCGTGCCCGAGAAGTACACGCGACGATCGTCTGGCGCGCCCTTCGGCCCGAGTTTCACGATCGGCGGCGACTTTTCTCCCGGGATCATCGTGAGCAGCACGCCTTTGTTGAACGGCACGGCGTGATCGTCGAACGGGAACATCACGAACTCTCGCGCGGCCGGATTCTCGGCGGCGCTGGAGCGTTCGAATGAGACGTCGCTCAAGACGCCGAAGAACATGAACAGCAGCGAAGCGATTCGTCGATCCGGCACGGGGCACCTTCTTGTCGGCGGCGGGCAGACGGGCGGGATGCGAACACGAGGCAATTGCAACCTCGCGCAATGCGAAAGTCAAACAGATACAGAAGCGACTATGCCGTCGAAATTCCGCGGCCTAACGCGACCGGTCGCGTGAAGTCGATCAGGCACGATGCACGCCGATGTGAACCGTGCATCGTCCCGAACTCAATGGAACGTTAGGCCGGCTTCGTGCTCGTCGGTTTGGCCATGAACGGCATCGGCTTGAGATCGAGCTTCTTCACCGATTGCAGGTAATCAAGCACCGGTTCGGCTTCTTTGCCGCCGACTTGGGCGTGGAAATGAAGCGTGAATCCGTGCGGACCTCTGACGTCGATCAGCTTCGGCTGGAACTTGAGCATCGTTTGCACGACGTCGAGCATGCCGAGCATCGCGGCGCAGAAGATGTCGGGACGCGCGCCGTTTTCGAGCAGATAACCGACGATGTCGCGCCGACCCATGTGCACCGCGCCGTTGAAGCCCGACTCCCAGTCGGTGCCGCCCCAATTCATCGAGGCGGCGATGAGGCCTGGTTCTTTCTCCAGGAGTTTCTTCGTCATGTCGAGGTCCATGTGCGCATAGATGACGAAATCTTGCACGAGTTGCCGATTGATCTGCACACGCTTCCACGACGGCTTGAAATTCGGCGCCTCGTAATCGCGCTCGAACGGAGCTTCCACGGGGCCCTGTCCGGGCGTCGGCGAGGCATAGCGGTCCGGCTCGCCCGAGTTCAGCGAACTTTGCGGCGACTTCCCGACCGGCGGATGCCCGGCAGGAAGCTTCTGTTTCTCCTCGGCCGCTTGAATCGGGAGAGCGGAAGTGAGGGCGGCCCCCGCGGCAATCGCCGCGAACTTGCGGCGCGATAGCGGATTGCTCATCAAGTGATCCTGAGAATAGAGCGGAAATCGATCGGTGAGGGATCCGGCGACCGTGGGAGCATCGTCGTTGCGATCAATAGATTCCGATGCCGAAGCTCAGGCCGCGCGTGCCGTAGCCGTAGGTGCGGCCGTAATAGGGATAGCCGTATCCATACCCGTAGCCGCGATAGCCGAGGCCGTAGTTGTACGGATAGCCCGACCCATAGGGCGACATCCCGCCCATGCCGTAGGGATACCAACCGCCGCCGCCGTAAGGATAGCCGTAGCCGTAGGGATAGCCGCCGTAGCCGTAGCCGAGTCCGACGCTGACGCGCGGGCGATTGTAATAGTTCGAATACGAGCGGTACGTGCGCGGCTGCACATAGTAGGTGCGCGTTGTTTGCTGAGGAATGACGACGACCGCGTTGGGATCGTAGTCGTTCCACTTCTCGTTTTCCCAATAGACCCACGTTTCGTTCGCTTGCCAGTACCACCAGCGGCCGTCTTTGTAGACGAAGCGCCACGCATCATCGTCCGCATCTTTGATCGTGGGTTCCTCGGTGGCCGGCATCAAAGCGGCGCCGGGCACGGCGAGGCCGGGATTGACTACGCTCGGCGTTGCGGCCGCAGGCGCCGTCGACTCGGCGGGAGCCGACGTCGTCGCGGGCGCGGCCGCCTTCAGAGCGGCGTCGGCAGCCGGCTCCGCGACGGCTTTCGGCTGGGCGAGCGGTTGCGGTTCCAGTTGAGCCGGAGCGGGTGAAGTCGTCGGCTGCGATGTCGCCGGATCGGCGATCGACGGAGCTTGCGCCGGCGCGCGACTCGCGATCGACAAGAGACCGACCGCGGCGAACGAGGCCGCGATGTGCGAAGAAATCGAAGCTCGCATCGGACACACTCCTTAACGTGCGTAGCCTAGGAAAGAAGCGGCGCACATCGATTGTATGTCACGAGCGACAAGTTCGCCAAGAATGCGCCGTTTCCTAGCGCAAAAAGTGAACCCTCGGTCGGCGAACCGAGGGCTCATGGAGAATCGAAAACTTCCCTACCGCAGGTCGTTGGAGAGCCGGCGAGCGGGAGCGGCCGACGGATAAATCACGGCCGGGGCGTTGGCGGAGCCGTTGCCGGCGGGCATGGTCGTTACCGGCCCGGCGTTGCTCGTCCCAGCGTTGATCGGCGAGGCGGCGACCGGGGCGAACGCTCCGGGGGCCGCTTGATTTGCCGCGCCGCCGTAGGGAACGATCGCGTCACCGCCGACGGCCGGCGTCGCGTAGCGGTCGCCCACCGTCGCGCCGGTGCTCGCCGCGTTGTTGGCCGTCGTGATGATCGGCAGCGGCCCGCCGGGGGCGATGTTCGCGACCGCCGGCGTCGCCGAACTCGGCGTCATGTCGCTGTGCACCATAGCCGGTGCGGGAAGCGAACTCCCCGACGAACTGACCGTGGTGTTTTCATCGGAATAGAAGAACGTCGAGTCTTCCTGGGAGAGGTCGGTTTGCGGGTTGGTACTGTGAAGCTCGACCCGCAAGCGATGATTGCCGCCGGTCGTAGCGCGGGCGGTAATCTTGAACGTGCGCTCTTGGTTGGCGCCGAGCGTTGAGAGCGTCTTGAAGACGACCATGCCCGGCTGAAGTTCGAAGGCGTGCCCTTCGGCATTCTCGGGTTCGATGCCTTCGGAGAAGAACGCGACGACGTCGACGCCTTCGGCGCTCTTCATGCCGCGATTCTTCACGCGGATTTCGAACGTGACCGGATCGCCGACGGCGATGGGGCCGGGCGTGTCGAGCACGTCGAGCACTAGATCGGCGACCGCTTGGACGTTGGTCGAGGCTTGAGCGAACTTCCGCAGGTCGCCGTCGGCGGCGGCCGTGGCGGTGAGTTGTTGCGTGCCGCCCTGGCCAAGCGCGCACTTGATCATGTAGACCTGCTCCGCTCCGGCCGGGAGTCGATCGAGCGTCCAAGTGACTTCACGCGTGCCGCTTTCGTTGCGCGGCGCGGGATTCGCTGTGAGGAGTTTCGCCCCGGCGGGAAGCTCGACGGCGACTCGGACGTTGCGAGCATGGTCGTCGCCCGTGTTGCGGACGCGGACTTCGTAGTTGCCCGGCACGCCGGCGAAGAGCAGCTTAGGAGCCGAGATGAGGACGTCAAGCGCGGCGCGGTGCACGACGACGTCGGCGGCGGCCGCAGCCTTGAGATCGCCGGCGGCCGTGGCTTCGGTGCGAATCTGCAGGCGACCGGCTTGGCGCGCCGTGAGTTCCACCTCGACCGAGAGGTCTTGCCCGGCCGGGAGATCGCCGATGCGATGAACGACCGCTTCGCCGTCGCCGGCGGAGAGCGGCATCAAATGCAATTGCACGTTCTCGGCCGTGCCCGTGCCCGGATTGGCGACCGTGAGTTTATAGAGGCGTTGTTCGCCGTAGCTGACTTCCGTCGGACCCGAGATCGCAAGACGGAGTTGCGGCTCTTCGACTTCGATGGCCGTCGCGGCCGCGGCCGGCGAGCACGACCAACGCACCTGCAAATCGAAAGCTTCGCTGCGGCGCGGAATGAGCACCAGAGTCAGTTCCTCTTCATCGCGGCCGCCGAGCGATTCGATACGCCATTCCAGCGGCTTGCCGGCGGCGTGTTCGTCGGCAGACGTCGTGTTGCCGGAAGTGCCGTGCAAGTCGGCGATTTCGGCCCACTGCGGAATACCGAGGGAAACGACGACTTGCTGCGCTTCGCTCATTCCTCGATTGCGAACGACGACGCGATACGTCGCCTCGCGGCCGATCGAGATCCGCTGCGGGCCGAGCGTTTCGACGGTGATTTCCGGGGCGTTGAACGTCGCCAGCACGGCGGCGTTGCGACCCGATTGTGCGGTGGGGAACTGCGGCGTCGGTTCATTGCGATACACGTTCGCCGTCGGCGGAGACGCGTTTGACATGGCCGTCGGCAGCGGGGTCGGCACGGGCGTGCTCATCAAGGACGGACCGCTCACGGCCGGCGGAGCCTCGATCGGTGTCTGAGCGGGCGACGTTTGCGACAAGGGCGAAGCAGTCTCAACGGCAGCACTGCGGCGCGACGACGTGATAGCGGGACTTGCCTCCGGGGCCGTAGCCGGCGGCTGTGCGACGGTCGGGCTCGCCGGCGCAACGGTCGTAGCCGGATTCAGCGGGCGCGCCGCGCGAGCATCCGCCGTAAAGACGTCGGGCGGCACGAACGCCTCGCTTTTATCGCGGCGAGCGGCCGACGCCGGCGCGGCGACGAGGTTCGGTTGGGCCGTGTCGGCGGCGTTCTGAGCGTTCGTCGCCGGAACGGCGTTCTGGACCGGCGCGTTGCTACCGCCGGGCTGACGGCGGCGTGAATTCATCACTGCGGGCGGCAGCGCAGGAGCGCCGCCCGTCGTCCGCGGCAGAGCAGATTGAATCGCCGCCGCTTGCGGCGCGGCTTGCACCATGGTCGTCGTGGTTTTTCCCACGGCCGATGCGCCCGCGGAAGTACCGACGTTCGAGCGGTAGCCGCCAGCCGAAGTCGATGCGGTCGTCGCCGCGGTCAGGCGCGAGCTGCCGGGCACGGTCGTCGCCGGACGAGTCGTCGCCGCGACGGCTGGCGTCGTGCTTCGCGATTGTTGAACGAGGCCGCCGGGGGCGGGGCGCGATTGCGGTTGCTGAACTTCGGGTGGGAGGCCGGCCTCTCCCGACGTCGTCCGCTGCGGAGCCGGAGGAGTCGGCGATTCGCTCATGCGCGCCGCAGCGGTGCCGGGGCTTGGCTGATGCGGCACCGAACGGCGGGAATTGTCGCCCACCGTAACGTGTTGCGGCCGCGACCGGCCGTAGCTAGGCATATCCGGCGGAGTCGGCGGCGGCGGCGCGCCTTCACCGCGGTCGATGAGCCCGAATAACGAATTCACGCGCTGCCCGAACGTTTGCCGACTGCCCGGCTCTTCCTTGCCCCAGACGACGGTGCAGAGGAGGACGACGCCCATCGCGCCGCCGCAGAATAACGCTGCCTTACGCATACGCTCGTTCCCGCAAGAAGAATGCTCAATCGCCGCGCGGCCTGCCGCTCGGTTCGTCGGTCAGTTATCGGCGCGGCAAACTTTGCGGGTTAAGGAAAGTTTGACGTGTGGACGGAAAATCTCGCCACGCGCTCGCCGGCAGCGCGCTCTGCCGGCGGAGCTTTCGCGTGGCCGAGCTAGCGTCGCGAGGCGTGACGCGCCGCTTCGCGCATGGCGCGCGCGGCGGCGTTGGTGAAGGTGCCGCAGAGAAAAGTGAGGAAGCCGCCGATCACGGCCGACGCCGCGCCGGCGAGCGTCAGCCCGCCCCAGTCGAGGCCGTCGTTGTGACGCCAGATAAGGCAAGTGCCGACGATGCTTCCCACGATCCCGCCCGCGAGCACGACGAGGGCCATACCGAGGCCGAGGGCGTCGTTGCCCCCGAGTCGTGTCGTCGGAGCGTTGGCTGCGCCGGCGTCGATCGGGCGGCCCCCGGGCGAGGTTTCCGCCTGACGCCGGCGCATGGCCCGTTGCGTGGCTTGCGTGCCGACGGCGCTCGCGGCCATATGCGCGGCGACGAGCAGCGCCGTCCAAACCAGCACCGCGCCCCACAGCAAATCGGCGCGGGCCGCAAGCGCGAAAAGCGCCGAAATGAGGAACACCACGGTGAGCAGCGCCCGCAAGCTGTATTGAAGCGTCGGCGGCGCATCGCGGGCATCGGCGGAATCGTCAGGGTTTTTCGGCGATTCGTTCATCGAAAAATGCCTGCGGATCACTCGCGTCTACGACGCTTCTCCTCATGACTCCATGATAGCGGCGAGCGCTCGTGCGACAAAAAGACTTTACAAACGTCGGGTGCCGCGACTATGTTGCTTTCGCTACCAGGGAATGGGTACGCTTCACTTCACACGGAGGTTTGCGGCGATGAGTGCCGAAACTGCCGAAGCCGCGGTCTGCGGCGTTTGGATCGAGTTCCTCGACGGTCGTGGCAACTTGCTCGACCAGCACGTGATCGACGAGTGGCACGGCCGACCGGTCCCTCAGCGGGGCGATCATTTTCACATGTCCGACGTCGTCGGCGTGCGACGCTATCGCGGTCTGGTCATCGCTCGCCATTTCGACTTGCAGCGCACGGCCGACGGCGCTCCTCGGATGTGGGTCCGGCTGTTGGTGCGCGTGGCCCAAATGCCCAAGCCGGAAGCCGTCGCCGAATTCTCGCGAAATTGATTTACTTGAGCTTACCGTTGCGCAGGGACTTGGCGTGACGCGAATCTTGGGAAGCACGGAAGGCTTCAATCCGCCCGCGACAGGGATTGTCGCGGCTTTGTCGACGATGCAGGGAAGCAGGGACAGTTTCTTACGCAAGCACGGACGCTTCTTTGAGAACTCGCACGGGGGGCCGAAGCGAATGACTTCGGTCCCCCGTTCCCGTATGCCGTCGGCGCTTTTCGCCGCCTGATCTCTCAGGCTCGGACCTGGGCCCGCAGCCGACGGTTAAGCCGTCGCGGCTTGTTCCATCGCGCGGAGGCGAATCGCCGTCTCCTCGCCTTTCGTGACCGTGAAGCCCATGTCTTCGATCATGCGATAGTCGGCTTCCGGCGGTTGGCCTTTCGTCGTCAGATAATCGCCGACGAATAGCGAGTTGGCCGCATACATTCCCAGCGGTTGCAGCGAGCGAAGGTGAATCTCGCGGCCGCCGGCGATGCGGATTTCACTCGTCGGATTCGCCAATCGGAATAAGCACAGCACCTTCAAGCAGTAACGTGGATTCAAGTCTTGCTTGCCGGCGAGCGGAGTTCCGTCGATCGGGTTCAAGAAATTCACCGGAATCGATTCGACCGCGAGGTCGCGCAAGGAAAAACACATCCGCACGACGTCGTCGTCGGCCTCCCCCATGCCGATAATGCCGCCGGAGCAGAGTTCCATGCCGGCTTCACGCACCGCTTTCAGCGTATCGACGCGGTCTTGATAGCTGTGCGTCGAGCAAATCGTGCCGTAATGTTCTTCGCTCGTGTTGAGATTGTGATTCACCTTGGCGACGCCGCAGGCCTTCAATCGTTGCGCTTGCTCGGGCGTGAGAAGACCGAGGCAGGCGCAGATATTCAGCCCGAATTTTTCTTTGATCTCGGGAACCATTCGCTCGACGGCGTTGATTTCCGATTCATTCGGTCCGCGGGCCGAAATCACGATGCAATAAGTCTTACTGCCGCGCTCGTAGGCCACGCGGGCGCCGTCGAGCAACTTCTCGCGATTGAGTAAGTTGTAGCGGGGTATCTCGGCGTCGGAGATCTTCGATTGCGAACAATAGTTGCAGTCTTCCGGACAAAGGCCGCTCTTGGCGTTCATCAGAAAATAGAGTTGCACCGTGTTGCCGAAATAGCGGCGGCGCACGCGATGGGTCGCCGCCAATAAATCGGGGAGTTCGTCGTCGTTCGAGCGGAGAATACCGAGCGCTTCTTCATGCGTGAGCTTGTGGCCTGTCAGCACGCGTTCGGCCAGTTCGTGCCAGGCCGAGGCGGAGGTCGTATCGTTCGAAGGGGAAGCTTGGATCATGGGGAACTCGAGAAACTCGGCGAAAGACGGTTGCCATGCTTCCGGCCGGGAGCGGGCCGGATTTTCAACCCACTAAGTATCGTCGGCAGGCGACGTTTCACAAGAGATAATTGCGGTACGCCGCAAGCCTAACGAACTTGGCAGCTTAGGCTTAGGTTGCGAGAATAGGATTGTCGTATTCCGTTTCCCCGTCACGAGAGTTTTGTTTGCTCGCATGGCCGCCGTTCATATGATCCGTTGGGGCGCCCCCGGTTTCGTCGCGGCCTTTTCGGCCGCCGACGCCGTGCGCTACCCGCGCGGCGCCCGGGTCGTGCTGCGCACGCAGCGCGGGCTTGAATTGGGCGAGGTACTCGCGCCGGTCGATTCGGAGCGCGGCGAACCGATCGTCGGCCAAGTGCTGCGCGGAATGACGGCGCAAGACGAACTCTTGGAGACGCGCTTGCGGAAGAATCGCGACGCGGCGTATGCGGCCTGTCTAGGAAAGATCGACGAACTGAGACTCGACGCGACGTTAATCGACGTCGAGCATTTGTTCGACGGCGGCTCGCTGATCTTCTACTTTCTCGGCGACGAGCCGCCGCAGTGGCGCGAACTCACGCAACAACTCGCCGATACGTACGACGCGCAAGTGCAATTCCGCGCTTTTAGCGACGCCGTCGCCGCCGGATGCGGACCGGATTGCGGTACCGAGTCGGCGACCGGCTGCGGCAGTTGCGGTACAGGTTGCGCCGTCGCGCAATTCTGCTCGACGCACAAACATTGACGTCGAATCGACGAGCGTCGCTGACGGTGTGCGTCGTCGGACTCTACAGCCGAGCCTCCGTTCGCGATACACTAGTGGGCTCGCCGCGCCACCTCCCTGTTGGGCAATCAGACGAATGACCACTCCGCACACGATAACCGAAGCCGCCCGGTTGATTCGCGACGACGCTCTGACACCCCTCGAACTTCTCGACCGCTGCCTCGAGAAGATCGACGAACTCGATCCGAAGGTGCACGCTTGGGTCGTCGTCGATCGCGAAGGGGCGCGGCAGGCGGCCGTGCTGGCGACGGACGAGCTTTCGCGCGGCATTGATCGTGGGCCGCTGCACGGTATTCCGCTCGGCGTAAAAGACATCATCGACGTGGCCGGACTGCCGACGTTGGCCGGCAGTAAAGTGCGCGCCAACGTGCCGGCCGAACGCGACGCGTTTATCGTCGCCAAGCTACGCGAAGCCGGCGCGGTGCTGCTCGGCAAAACGGTCACGACCGAATTCGCCTCGTTTGACCCGTCGCCGTCGCGCAATCCGTGGCATTTGAACCATACGCCCGGCGGCTCGAGCGCCGGTTCGGCCGTGGCGCCGGCTTGCGACATGTGCTTCGCCGCGCTCGGCTCGCAAACCGGCGGTTCGATCATTCGCCCGGCGAGCTACTGCGGCGTCGCGTCGCTGAAGCCGACTTGGGGGCGATTGAGTTTGCGCGGCATCGTGCCGCTGGCCTATCACCTCGACCATCCCGGCGTGCTGGCTCGCAGCGTCGCGGATTTGGAACTGACTTATCGAGCGATAGCGGGCTTTGACGACGACGATCCCATGTCGGTTCGCCACGGGCAAGGATCCGCCGGCGACGACATCTATCAAGTCGATTTCGATGCTCCCAGCATGCCGCGGATCGGATTGGCACGCGACTACTTTTTCGAGAAGTCGAACGACAACGTGCGCCGCGGCGTGACGGCCGGAGTCGATCGATTGCGCAAGGCGGGCGCGGCGGTGCAAGCCGTGATGATGCCGAAAAGTTTCGCGGGCGTGCATAAGGCGCACCGGCTGATCATGGCCGTCGACGCCGCCGCTTACCACCGTGAGACTTTCTCGGCTCGCCGCGCGGAATATGGTCCGCGTATTTCAGAATTGCTCGATGAAGGGTTGGCTGCGAACGCAGGCGACTATTCGCGCGCCTTAGAACTACAGTTTCAATTTCGCCGGGATGTTGAGCGGCTGATCGCCGAGCAGCAACTTGACGTGCTGCTGATGCCCGCCGTGAGCAATACGGCGCCGCCGCTCGACACGACGGGCGACGTGAGCTTTCAAGCACCATGGAGTTTTGCCGGTTTGCCGGTGGTGTCGCTGCCGTGCGAGTTCGGCGACGACGATCTACCGGTCGCGATGCAACTCGTCGGCACGGCCTGGAACGAGGGGCCGCTCTTAGCCGTGGCAAAATGGTGCGAAAGCGTGATCGGCTTCGAACGGCGGGCCGCGGAAGTGCGCGCCGGCAAGTAAGAATTTAGATAAGGGGCGATCCGAAACTCGGCCGGATCATCCCATCGGCTCGGCACCGAAGATGTCGCTTTGGCGCGCCGCCCCCCGCCGTACTCCGCCGGGGCCGACTTGTTTACGCGCCTCGTGCACGCGCTCAATTGAATCGGACCTCGCGAGGAGGTATGGTGCCGAAAATGAAACCCATCATGCAGTGGCTCGTCGTCGCGTCGATTGCGGTCCATGCCGGCAACAGCGACGCCCAGCCGTTGTCCGCCGGGTTTGCCTCGGCCGACGTCACTCCGGAACTTCGCGATGACAAACCTGTCTGGCTTGCCGGCTATGGGCACGGCCGGCGGGCGACGGGAGTGCACGACCCGCTAAGGTCGCGCGCCGTCGTGCTCGACGATGGTGCGCATCGCATCGCGATCGTCGGCGTCGATTCCGTGGGCCTGCAGTTGGCCACGGTGCGCCGTATTCGCGAGCGGCTGACGAACTTTCACTACGTGCTCGTCGCCAGTACGCACGATCACGAGGCTCCCGACGTGATCGGCATTTGGGGCGTCACGCCGCTGCAAAACGGCGTTGATCCTGAGTATTTGGACCTCGTCGTCGAACGTACGGTGGAGGCGGTGCGGGCGGCGGAGGGGAAACTCTCGCCCGCGGCGGCGAAGTACGGCACCACGAGAGAACCGCGGCTTTTGCGCGATAGCCGGTTGCCGAAAGTGCTCGATGATGTATTGCGCGTCGTCGTCATCGAGTCGACGAGGGGCGATTCGGCCAAACCGCTCGGCTTGATCGTGCAATGGAACTGCCACCCTGAGGCGCTCGGCAGCCGCAATACGACGCTCACCGCCGACTTCGTCGCCGCGACCGTCGCGGAATTGGAACGACGCTACGCGTGTCCGGTCGTCTACGTGAGCGGTGCGTTAGGCGGGTTGCTCGCTCCCCCAGGCGGGCTCTATCGCGATGCTTCCGGAAAGCCGGTGCCGGGGAGTACGTTTGAGTATGCCGAGCTTTACGGCCGCGATGTGGCCGCGGCCGCGGCCCGCGCAGTCGACGCCGCGTCGCCGCTCCAACTCGTTCCCATCATGGCGACCACCGAGCAGATTTACGTACCGGTTGAGAATCCGATTTATCGAATGGCTCAGACGCTCGGCGTACTGCGCCGAGAGTGCTTTCTCTGGACCGGCGATCCCCGACAGCGCGGCAAAGTTCCCGAAGGTGATGAGCGGAAGCGGCCGGCGGCTTTGGAGACGGAGGTCGGCGTGCTGCGGTTGGGCGAACTGAGCGTTGCCTGCCTTCCCGGCGAACTCTATCCGGAACTCGTCTACGGGCACGTGCAAAACCCCGTCGACCCGGGCGCGGATTTTCCCGACGCCGCGGTCGAACCGCCTGTGACGAAGGCCTTACCGCAGGAACGGCTGCTTATCGTCGGGCTGGCGAACGACGAGATCGGCTACCTGATTCCCAAACGGCAGTGGGACCAAAGGCCGCCGTTTTGTTATGGGCGGCGCGACTCGCAATATGGCGAGATCAATAGTTGCTCGTGCGATGCGGCGGCGATCGTCTTGGAGTCGCTGCGGCGCTGTGCGTCGCCGACGGCACGCTGATGCGGGAGCGAGCCGGCACATGTGTCGGCTCACTCCCGCTACGAAGACGACTTACTGAGCGTAGTCTCCCTTCAGCGGACTGCCGACGCTCGGCTCGCAGGTGCCGCCGGCCGCTTTCGACTTGAAGACAAAACCGCCGACGTGCTCCAGCTTGGAAATGTCCGACGTGTACGCCGCGGCTTCCTTGGTCGCGTCTTGGCTTTCATAGCCGAGCACGGTGCCGTCGGGTCCGCGGCGATCGATGGCCGGCTTTTCGGCGGTGCCGTAGGAGCGAACTTGGAAGTTCTTGATCGCCAAATAGGTCGATTGACCGGCTTTATCGTCCGCTTTGTAGCCGAGAATCCAAAGGGGCGTGCGACGGCGGTTTTGAAGAATCAACGTCATCGCGCGGCTGAGTCGAAACGGCGAGTCGATACCGACGACGCGGTCGTCGGCCTTGCCCCCGAGCCATTCCGCTTCGAAGATCTTCTTGCGATCTTCATCGTAGCGCTGATGATCGCGACCGAGCACGACGATCACGAAATCGTTCGGCTTGATCGTCACCGCGGGAATGTTGCAAATCTCGTTCTTGCCGTCGGTGAGTTGGAAGCCCTTCAAGTCGACGGGCTCTTTGCCGAAGTTGTAAAGCTCGACCCACTCGCGCGCCTCTTCTTCGCCGATGGGCGTGACGAGAAACTCCGTGATCGCGATCGATTCGTAGACCGGCGCGAACTGGGCCGAAGCGACGGAGCCGAACAGAGCCGAAACCGCGAGAGCCGCGAGGCCGACCGACGTGCGCATGCGAGGACCTCATGAAGCGAGAGGAGGAGAATGGGCGAACGCTGGTCGTCATTAAAGCAGACGGCGCGGCGACTTGCCGGCAACCGCTAAGCGGATTTAACGCGGCGCCGCATGCTGATCCCGCCGGTCGCCTCTACTCACCGAGTTCGCCTAGCCCGGTGAGAAATTCCGCCATCTCGCCGGCGGCATGGTCGTTGCGCTGTTTGCGGGCTTCCTCAATGCCGTCGCGGAGCACGGCTCGGGCGTCGTCGATCCGGCCGAGCTTGGCCAACTGCTGGCCGGCCATGAAAAACGCCGGAACGTACGGCGGGCTAATGTGCCTCAGCCCTTTGAGCAATTCCAAGCTCCGCTGGTGTTCTCCCTCTTTCGCTAACTCTTGCGAAAGTCCGTACTGAAGAAACGAATCGTTCGGGTCGGCGGCCAGCATGGCTTCCAGCTTTTCGCGGCGAGTGGGCATAAATGCCTCCCTTATTGAAAAAAGCGGCGAGCCCGAAGGCCCGCCGCTCTGAACGACGATCGGATTACAATCGATTCGTTTTACAGGTCGCCTTCGATCTTCACGAGTCGGCCCGGTCGATCCTTCGACCCTTCCGGTTGCGTACCGAATTCGGCGATGTAAAGAGCGCCGTCGTTGGCGAAACACATCGCCGCCGGCTTGTCGAGCGAGCAAAGCTTCTCGGTTTTTACCGTGGCGTTCTTGTCTTCGCCGCTCAGGTCGATGCGGAACAAACCGCCTTGCTTCGGATCGGCCCAAGAGAAGTCGATCGCGTAAAGCTTGCCCGACTTCGGCGAGTAGGCGAGTCCGACGATGTCGCTCAGGCCCGTCTTCGGGGAGGCAAGGAGCTTGCCGCTTTCGTCGTAGATCGTGAGCAGGCTATCGCCGGCGACGCCGACTTCGCCCATTTGGCCGACGACCAGATGGCCGTGCGAGTCGATGGTGATGCCGGCCGGAGCGTCGACGCTGACGGCGTTTTTGGTGGCGATGAACGGCTTCAACGCGCCGACCTTACCGCCGGCGACGTCGGCCTTGAGGATCCAGCCCTTGGTGTCGTCGCCGTTCGAGGTGACGTAGAGAGCCTTCGGGGTCACGGCGAGGCCGAAGAAATTGCCTTCACCCTTGCCGGATTCCGGCGACGGTCCGATCGGGCCGATCGTCGTGCCTTTGTCGGCGGTGAGCGATTGGCCGTGCGGCGGCATCTTGAAAACGTGGACGACTTCTTTGCCGTCGACCTCTTCACCGCCGCCGACGATCAAAGTGCCCCGACCGAGGAACGCCAAGCCGAGCGGGCCGATGTCGTACATCGGGCCTTTACCGTAAACATCGAGCTTCTTTTCCGAGTTGGCGAACTTGGTGATGACCTTTTCGTAGTCCCAGCCGTCGGTGTGGAAGCAGAGAATGCGGCCTGCGCCGCTATCGGAAACGAGCAAGTGCGTCGTGCCCGGTTCGGCCGCCAACCCGCTCGGGTTGAGCAGACCGGTCAGCACGGGAACGACCTTTACCTTGTCTTCCGCCTGAACTTGCGAAATCAACATCGCGACGCCGGCCAGTGCGATGCAGGCCGCGAGCCGAGTGAACCTCATGACTCTCTCTCCTCAATGAATGAAAAACTCAGTCCGTGAATTGGTTGGTGTGCCGAAACGGGCGCGATCGGTCCGCCTATGGTAAAGCTGCGCCGTCACTCGGGCAACTTCGGAGGCGCGACGAGCGGATAATTCGAACTCGCCAAGCCTTCTTTTAGGAATGTAACCAAGTCGGCCTTCTCTTGTGCCGTGAGATTGAGCGGGAAGATTTCTTCATCGAGTTGCGGATTGGCGACGCCGCCTTTGTTGTAGTGCTCGACGACTTCTTCGAGCGTCTTAAGCGAACCGTCGTGCATGTAGGGAGCCGACTTGTCGATGTCGCGCAAGCCGGGTGTTTTGAACGCGCCGCGATCGCCGAGCATCTTGCTGATCGACTGTCGACCTTCGTCGGGTTTTTCCTTGTCCATGCCGACGCCGACGTTGTGAAACGCCGAATCGCTGAAGTTCGCACCCGCATGGCAGGCGCTGCAGTGCGCTTTGTTGAAAAACAACTCCATGCCTCGTTTTGCCGATTCGCTCAGGGCTTTTTCATCGCCGGCTTTGTAGCGATCGTAAGGCGCGTCGCCCGAGAGCACGGTCCGCTCGAAGGCGGCGATGGCCTTGGCGATGCCGTCGCTCGTCACTTCCGTGCCGAACACCTCTTGGAATTGCTTCTTGTAGCCGGGGATGGCGTTGACGCACTCGACGCAGGCCTCGAGCGTGTGCCCCATTTCAATCGGGTTCTGGATCGGACCGAGCGCCTGCCCTTCGAGTTGCTCGGCGCGGCCGTCCCAGAATTGCAGCGGAAAATATGCGGCGTTCAACACCGTAGGGGCGTTGCGGCCCCCTTTTTGTCCTTTGATCCCTACACCAAACGGTTCGCCGTTGCTCCAGCCTTTAGCCGGGTCGTGGCAGGTGGCGCAGCTGATCGTGCCGTCGTAGCTGAGACGCGGATCGAAATAGAGTTGCTTGCCGAGTTCGACTTTGGCAGGCGTGAGCGGGTTGTCCGCCGGAATCGGCAGCGGGTCGAGTCCGAGCGGCACTTCGCCGAGCTTAAGCGGGGATGCGCCGGCGGCCTGCTTGCCGTCCGACTTCGTCGCACCTTTTTCTGCGGCGATGAGTGGGCAGGCAACGAGCGCGGCAAAAGCCAAGATGGCCGAGACGAACGGACACATGCAACCCATGGGCAAACTCTCCGCGACGGCTCAAAGCGGGAATAACGCAGGCTTGCAAACCGGACGACGCCGGGATGCGACGA
>JAEUIN010000405.1 GCA_016793115.1 Planctomycetaceae bacterium | reverse complement strand
GATGGACCAAGCCGAACCGCGCTGCATCGCTTTCGGCGGGATCGCCGTGGACGAAGAGATCGCTCGTCAGTTACTGCGGGTCCTCGAACCCGCAGCGGTGGAGGCTGCCGTCTTGGCCGAGTCGCAACAACAGCAACACCAAGACGAAGTTCGCGCGGCCCTGGACCGCGATCTCCAAGCGGCGCGCTACGCGGCCCAACGAGCCGGGAAGCAGTTCGACGCCTGTGATCCGGCGAACCGCCTCGTGGCCGACGAGCTGGAACGTCGCTGGAATGTCGCCTTGGAACACGTCCACTCGCTGGAACAACGACTGGCCGAGCAGACGGACGATTCCGGTGACGCTCCGGTTCCGACCGTCGAGGACTTCGCCGATCTGGCCGCTGACCTGGAGGCCGTTTGGAATGCGCCCGATGCCGACGTGCGGCTGAAGAAACGCATCGTTCGCACGCTGATCGAAGAAGTCGTCGCCGACGTGGATGCCGCGACGGCGGAGATCATCTTGCAGATTCATTGGAAAGGGGGCGTGCATACCGAACTGCGACTTCCCCGCCGCCGTCGCGGTCAGGTGAATCACACGTCCAAGGACATCGTCGCCGCCGTGCGCAGCCTGGCTCGAATCTGTTCGGACCAAGTCATCGTCGGGACGCTCAACCGCAACGGGCTGAAGACCGGCCGCGGCAACCGTTGGACCCAGGAACGGGTCATCTCGCTTTGTAAGTGGAACCAGATCCCGTGTTTTTCCCGTGACCGCTGTGCCGAAGAGGGATGGCTTCCCCTGCATGAAGCCGCCAAGCTGATCGGCGTCAGCCCGCGCTCGCTACGGCTGGCCCTGCGGCCGATCGCGAGACCAAGACCTTTGCGGTCGGCCGGGCGTCGTCCAGCGCAAATCGTCCCCGTCCCGATGCTATCCGGAACAAGATCGGCCGCCGCTCTTCAACCAAGCCCTAAACGAGAGTGCCTCGACGCCATGAATCCGGCCGGTGAACAGATCTGCGGCGTCTACTCCATAAAGCCGATGGCGATGGAAGAACTCGACGGATATGTCCAAGCGTTGCGTCCCGTGATTTTTCGAGAGTCGTTCGAGTTTGATGCACGCAGCGTAATGAGCGAGCGCGAGCGCTCCGCCGCCGCCGCTCTCGGTGATCGGACGGCCGGCGGTTACCGCCTGAACGTCGGCATTTTCTGCGAAGATGAGTTGATCGGGTGGAGTTTCGGCCGACAAGAAACCACCGAAAAGTTCTACATGACTAACACGGCGATCCTCCCGGAGCATCAAGGCCGAGGCATCTATACGCGGCTGTTGCCTCGACTCCTCGACGAAATTCAAACAGCCGGATTTCAAATCGCCTACAGCCGGCACGTCGTGACGAACAATCGAGTGATTGCGATGAAGCTGAAAGCCGGCTTCATAATTTCCGGTCTTGAGGTGACCGATACGTTCGGGACTTTGGTCCATCTCTCTTACTACTTCAACTCGGTACGCCGTGCGATTCTCGACGTACGCGTCGGCAAGACTATGCCCGACGAGAAACTCCGCAAACAGCTCGGGATTCTGTGATACCTCGCTCGCACTCTGAAAAGCGATCTCGGCGGCGGACGCATCGCTGAACTTCGAGCTCTCCCCCGCGCCAGACCTGCGTTGGTCGCTTCGTCACGCCTTTCGGGCCGGCGATCGAAGGCAGGCTATGCCTTTCGTCGTCGGTCTAAGGCGGGATTTCCAAACAGCTGCCGCATGAAGCAACGACCTTTCGGCAAATCGCTCCGGTCGATTGTCCCCCGGCCGCATCGGCTCTCGCTAAGTGAGTTCGAGGAGGAATGATCCTCCGATCCGAAAACACTTTTTGAGAAAGCGAGTCGTGTGCCATGAAATGCTTGCTGAAAGTCTTC
>JAEUIN010000388.1 GCA_016793115.1 Planctomycetaceae bacterium | reverse complement strand
CAACTGGCGGGAAATGTTGCGGAAGTCCGGTAACTGCTGCCAAAGCTTGGACGAGTCGTAGTCGCCGACGAGCGCGATGCGGTCTCCCGCCCAACGGCCGGCAATCGGGCTGAGCGGGCAATCGATCGCGCCGCCTTCGCCGATGCCTTTGTGGTAGCCGTAGTAGTCGCCCCCGCCGCCTTCGTCGCTTTTGCGGAGCAGCAGCGTGAGGACGGCGCCCTGCGTGCTGGCCGCCCATTCCCAGAGCTTTGCCCCGCCGCCGATGCACCAAGGGCAAACTACTTCGCGCTTATCCAGATTCACGAGCTTGAAATACTGACCCATAGAAAAAGGGAGAATGAAGTAGAAAGCGGACAGACTCACCGTCCGCAGAGAAAACAACACCCCGCCAACCAGAAAGCGGGCGGGGTGCATCGCGTGTTACGCCGAGCGCCTCCGGCGACCTGCGGCCTTCACGATGACGTTGGTCAACGTGCGGATGGAACTGCGGATGCCTTCTTCGCTGCCGTCCCAAGCGCCGCTGAGCAACTCTTGGAATGCCCAGCGTTGTGAGCGACATTCCAGCAACAAGTCCGGGGCGGCGCGAAAGAGCCGGGCGTTCTCGCTGAGGATCAGGGCGGCGTTGTCCATACAGTGGCCGCAGAGATTGCCGTCGTCTTGAAAGCGGTTTCTGCGACGACAGTACAGACAGCGGAGCGCTGTTGGAGGTGTGGTCGTTGGCGATGAAGCCATAGAACTGGGAGAAAGGGGATAGAACGCCGCGAGTGTTTTCGCAGGCGGTTTGGAACCCAGCCCGACCGCAGGGCGCGTCAAGGGAGCGAGCCGTAGTCGGCGTGCAGGTTCACAAGCCGAAAACTCCATCCCCTCAAATCCCAACACGAGAGGTTGAGGCGCAGCGAACCTCTTGCCGCCGACAGGCGGAGCGACGCTTGCACGCATAGGCCGAGGACGGGCTACGATGATCCGCCCTGCGAGCACTCTCTCTTGCCACGGGGTCTGAGCAATTTCCCGGCACGGAAGCGACGCCGGGCAATTGATCCAGATCGGAGATCGGATTGCACGCGAGCATGCAATGTCACGCGACGCAGGTTGGAGGCGACCTGCCTCCACTGTTCTTCGTTTCCAAAAACCTGTTTGGACACTTGGGCGGGCGTGAAAGCGGTCACGGCGGCGAGATGCCGGCGAGTGCGGCGATGATGCGTTTCGCTTCATCCGAAAGCGACGGCCATGCAGCGATCACGGACGCGAGCATCACGTCATGCGGCGACGCACAGGGACAATCGCTGCCGCACTGGCACTGACAAAACACTGACACGTCGGTGAGGTCTTGCTGTAAGTCGTTGGCCTTCGCATACTTGTCGGAAGCGAGACACGCATTCGATTCCCGCCGCCTCCACCTAAAGGCCACTTGGAACGGATGTTCTAAGTGGCCTTTTCTTTTCGACGTCGGCGATTCGATTGTCGACGGCCATGAACCAAGTCTTGAAATGGCGTCGAGTCTGGATCAATAAGTTCTTAGCAACGCCGCCGAATCTCACCAAGCATACCGCAACACCACGCTTCGCAGATCATTAGCCGGAAAGAGTACGACTGGTCGGTCGTGTGTTCGCCCTCATCCGGCTCATGAATTGACCGATTCAAAACAGCGAGACGATGCCAACATCCATTGATCACTTGCCGTACTGAAACCACATCGCATTTCGGTCAAGCTTCGGTGTGTCGCTCCAAAGACGGTTAAGGGCGACGAGGGAGGCGCGAGTCGCTAGCGGCTAACGCCGCTTGGGGGCGTTGCATGTTTGCAATGGGTGCAGCTACGCCGGGGAAATGTTCGTTTGCCACCACAGAAATCCAGCGATTTCGGCGAAAAGAACTCATTGACATGTCGAAACATTACGATATTATTGGGTATCGAGGTTGACTTATGGCTGTCCCCAGTCGCACAAAACCGAAGTTGACTCCACTTGACGCGCTTGAGCAAGCAGCGGAGTGCTTGCGCACTTTGGCTCATCCGCATCGCTTGCGTATGGTGCAGATGCTCTTGGGCGGTCGATACGCGGTCGGTGAATTGGCGGAGGCCTGCGAGATCCCGAGCCACATGGCGTCGGAGCATCTTAGACTGATGCAGCGTTGCGGCTTTCTCAATTGCGAGAAAGAGGGACGCTTTGCCTTTTACTCGATCGCCGAACCGCACCTGGCAGACATCATGAGCTGTGTGGAGGGCCGGTTCGGCGGAAGGGGTTAGCTCCGCATTTTTCTTGCCGTAAATGTCGTCATATAGCGATGTGTCGACTTTTTTAGAGGAGACGTTCGATGGTTGCTCTCGTCACGCCCGCCGAATTGAAGCCGCTTTGTGAAGGCGGCCGCACTCTCGAGCTTATCGATGTGCGCACGCCGTCGGAGTTCAACGAGCTCCATGTCGTCGGGGCGCGCAATATTCCGCTCGATCGTTTAGACCCGCAAGCTTTGGAGGCTCAATCTTCGGCGGGGCGTGATCGCCCCCTCTATTTGATTTGCCGGAGCGGCAGTCGAGGTAAGCAAGCCTGTGAGAAACTCACTGCCGCAGGCTGGTCGAACGTGGTGAACGTGGAAGGTGGGACGCTCGCATGTGAATCAGCAGGTTTGCCCGTCGTTCGCGGCAAGAAAGCGATATCGCTCGAACGGCAAGTCCGCATTGCGGCGGGATTTCTCGTCGTGTTGGGTGCTGCGCTCGCGCTGACGATCCACCCTTACTTCATCGGGCTCTCGGCATTTGTCGGGGCCGGGCTCATCTTCGCGGGCGTCACCGATACATGCGGTATGGCAATGTGCCTCGCGCGCATGCCTTGGAACCAAGCTAAGGCTTGCGACACCGCTAAGCAGGCCCGTTCGACGTGCGATGCCCGCTGATCGCGTAAAGTTACGGGCAATGCCTTATCCCTCGCCGTTCTCGTCTAGGAGTGACGCCATGATACTTCGACAGTACTATCTCGGCTGTTTAGCTCACGCCTCCTATCTCATCGCGGACGATCGCACGAAGATCGCGGCGATCGTCGATCCGCAGCGCGACGTCGATCAGTACGTTCGCGACGCCGAAGCGGGCGGCTACCGAATCAAATACGTATTCCTCACGCACTTCCACGCCGACTTCCTTGCCGGCCACATTGAGCTTCGGGATCGCACCGGAGCGCAGATTTATTTGGGCGCTCGCGCGGAAGCCGAGTATCCGTTTGTCGCCGCCCACGACGGCACCAAGGTCGAGTTCGGCGACGTTCGCTTGGTGGTTTGGGAAACTCCCGGACACACGCCCGAAGGGATCTCCATTTTGGTATATGACCTCGCCAAAGGCGGCTCCAAACCGGACGCCGTTTTGACCGGCGACACGTTGTTCATCGGTGACGTCGGTCGACCGGACCTTATGGCGTCGATCGGCATCACGGCCGAAGAATTGGCGAGCGAACTCTATGATTCACTGCACGGAAAGCTGATGAAGTTGCCGGACGAAACGCTCGTTTATCCGGCTCATGGCGCAGGTTCAATGTGCGGCAAGAATCTGAGCAAAGACACTGTTTCCACGATCGGCACGCAGCGAAAGTACAACTACGCCTTGGCGCCGATGTCGAAAGAGGAGTTCATTCGCCTCGTGACGGCGGATCAACCCGAAGCGCCCGACTACTTCGCCTATGACGCCATGCTCAATCGAAAGGAGCGGGGCACGCTGGAAGAACACTTGGCGCGAGAACTCAAGCCGCTCACCGTCGACGAAGTCGTCAGACTACAGTCGCAGGGAACGCAAATTATCGACGTGCGTGAGGCCGCCGACTTCGAAGGCGCTCATCTTCGCAACTCCCTAAACATCGGCTTGTCGGGTAAGTACGCCACTTGGGCCGGTACGATGCTCGATCGGTCGCGGCCGATCATCATCATCGCCGAGCCGGGGCACGAAGAAGAGGCTGCGATGCGATTGGGACGTATCGGACTGGATCTTACGGCGGGCTATCTCCAAGGAGGATTAGCGGCGCTCGAGAAGCGGTCGGACCTCGTGGCCCGGACGGAGCGCATTACGGCGGCGACCTTGGCTGAACAACTCACTTCGTCACAACCGCCGGTTGTGCTCGACGTACGCTCCGAGAAAGAACACGCGGCCGGCAAGATCGAGGGAAGTTTGAATATCCCCGTGAATCATCTGCGGGAACGCCTTGCGGAAGTACCGGTGGATCGGTCCGTCGTGGTGCATTGCGCCGGGGGATATCGCTCGGCGATCGCTTGCAGCCTGCTTGAGCAGGCGGGACGCACCAATATGATCGACCTCGTCGGCGGTTACGGAGCTTGGTCGGCGACCGGCTCTTCCTGCACTATTGGCGGCACCTGCGGCAAGTCATAGTCCAAACGGAATCGCGGGCCATGGTGCCGATCGATGAACCTCATCACGAGCCTTTGCGGCGTAGTCGTCGGCCTGTCTCTCGGACTTACGGGGGGCGGGGGAGCGATCTTCGCTGTGCCGCTGCTGGTTTACGTGCTTGGCATCGACGCGCGGGAGGCGGTCGGCGTTTCGCTCGCGACCGTCGGCGTTACGGCGCTCGTGGGTTGCGTCCAACGTGCACGGCTCGGTGCCGTGGAGTTTCGTACCGGCTCGCTGTTCGCGCTCGCCGGCATACTGACCGCGCCGCTGGGAGCGTGGCTGGGGACGTACGTGCCGGAAGGGTTGTTGCTCGCCTTATTCGCCGGTGTGATGCTGGTTGTCGCCTTGCGAATGTGGCGCACCGCCGCGATACCCGCGGAACGCCTGCCGGGTCCGGCCGGCGACGAGTCCGGACCGACCTGTCGGCGCGATCCGCAGGGAGTTTTGCATCTCACGTCTCGGTGCGCACTGCTATTGGCAAGCGTCGGCATGATTACCGGAGTGTTGACCGGTCTATTCGGCGTCGGGGGCGGCTTTATTATCGTGCCCGCCCTGGTGCTGTTCAGCGGTATGGGGATGCAGCGGGCCGTCGGTACCTCGCTGCTCGTAATCATGTTGGTCAGTTTTTCCGGCGTCATTTCATTGATCGTATCCGAGCGGATCATTCCCTGGTCTGTCGTTTGGGAATTCTCCCTCGGAAGCTTGGTCGGCTTGGTCATCGGAAATCGCTTCGCGGTGCGCCTTGGCGGCGCGCGGCTGCAACGCGTCTTCGCGATCGTCATCGTCTTCGTCGCTGCGTTCGTCATTGTCCGTAATCTCGCTTTTTAGGAATCCGCCATGCGTTTCTTGCCGGGACTCATATTTGTCTTAACCGTCGCGGACGTCGCCGCAATCGCAGTCGCGGCGGAGCCGGGTTTTGTGAATCCGCTGATCAAGGATTTTGGGGCCATTGCGGTTCAGCCGGATGCCGCCGAGTTGCCGCGCAAGGGCGTGCGGATCGTGTTCGACGTTACGTCGGAGTCGAAGCCGGGCGAGGTGGTGAAAGGTCTGGAAAGCGTGGCGCGCTACCTGAACCTTAACGCCCAAGCCGGCAACTCGCCTTCAGATATACGACTTGCGCTCGTCGTCCACGGCGGGGCGACGAAAGCCGCCCTCACCGACTCCGGTTACGCCGCTGCGACCGGGGGCGCTACGAATCCCAATCTGGCGCTGGTTCGCGAACTGAAAAAGCACGGCGTCGAAGTCTTCGTCTGCGGGCAGTCGCTGGCTCGCAACAAGCTTTCGCTCGCCGACGTCGCACCGGAATTCAGGGTCGCCGCTTCAGCCATGACGGTCAACGTCAATAAGCAACAAGTCGGTTTTGCCTACGTTTCGCTGCACTAAGAGTCGTGAGTCGACTTCATTGAATGAGAGCAACGTGATGAACGCTCCGATCGGAAAGCACTATCAGGTTCTCGTAGTCGGCGGCGGCACGGCGGGCATCACCGTGGCCGCCCGCCTACGTCGACGGAACAAAAGCTTGACGATGGCCGTCGTCGAGCCTTCCGAAAAGCACTACTATCAACCCTTGTGGACGCTGGTCGGGGCCGGAGTATTTCCCAAAGAGCAGAGCGAACGGGATGAAGCGACGTTTATTCCTCGCGATACCGATTGGATTCGCGAACACGTAGCCGCCTTTCGTCCCGCGGAGAACCTCGTCGTCACCACGTCGGGCACGGCAATTCGCTACGACTATCTTGTCGTCGCGCTGGGAATTCAAATCGATTGGGGGAAGATCGCAGGCTTGGAAGAAAGCTTGGGACGGGACGGCGTTTGCAGCAATTACGCTTATCGCTACGTCGACTATACCTGGGAATGCATTCGCGGCTTCCGCGGCGGTACGGCTCTGTTCACCATGCCGAACACGGCGGTCAAATGCGGCGGCGCTCCGCAAAAGATCATGTATCTCGCCGACGATCAATTCCGTAAGGCCGGCGTTCGCGAGCAGACGAACGTCATCTTCGCGACGGCGCAAGGCTCGCTGTTCGCCGTAGATAAGTATCGAAAAACGTTGGAAGCGGTGGCGCAGCGGAAGCAGATTGAAGCCAAGTTCAAGTATAACCTCGTCGAGGTACGCGGGACCTCGAAGGAAGCCGTTTTCGAAAAGGTCGAAACGAAAGAGCGAGTCGTCGTGCCGTACGGCATGTTGCACGTCACGCCGCCGATGAGCGCTCCGGACGTCGTCAAGCGGAGCCCTCTGGCCAACGACGCAGGTTGGGTCGAAGTCGACAAGTTCACGCTTCGTCACTCGCGGTATGTGAACGTTTTCGGCATCGGCGATTGCAGCGGTTTGCCGACCTCCAAAACTGGCGCGGCCATTCGCAAGCAGGCGCCCGTGGTGGTCGACAATCTCTTGGCGGCGGTCGAGGGCAAGCCGCTTACGGCGAAGTACGACGGTTACACATCTTGCCCGATCGTGACCGGCTACGGTCGGCTCGTCCTTGCCGAATTCGACTACGAAGGGAACCCTCGTGAGACGTTCCCGTTCGATCAGTCGAAAGAGCGACTCAGTATGTACCTGATGAAGGCCTATGCGCTGCCGCGGCTCTACTGGGGTGCGATGCTGCGTGGATTTACCTGATCTTTCCTGATGTTCGTGCTTCGTTTTCCGTCGTCATAAAAGAGGGATCGCTATGAAGTCGATATGGGTAATTCGTGTAATAGGTCCGTTCCTGGGCCTGGTAATGGCCGCCGGTACGGCCGGAAATGCCGTGGCCGCGGACCTGAACATGGTCAAGCAAGATCTATCGTCGGGAAAAGCCGTGCTGATCGATGTTCGCGAAGTCGACGAGTGGAACGACGGCCATCTGCGGGATGCGCGGCTACTGCCGCTCTCACGCATCGAAGCCGGCGTCCACACACGGAGTTTCGAGTCGCTTGCTCCTCGCGGGAAGATCGTCTATTTGCATTGCGCCGCCGGGGCGCGCTGTCAGTCGGCTGCCCGCTTGCTCCGACAAACGGGTCGCGACCTGCGTCCGCTGCCGCAAGGGTACGATGAATTGGTCGAAGCAGGATTTGCGAAGGCTAGATGAGAGGCCTTCGGTCGATGTTGCCCCGGCTTGCCGGCCCGGATGGTGGATGTGCCGGTATGTCGGGCGCGACGAGTCTGCCGCTGACGCTTACACTTCACTTTCAAATCAAAGGTTATGACATTGCACGACAGCCGTTCTAGAAATGTTGCGACTTGGCTTCGATGCGTCCACTTCGGCGTATTTTGCGTTTTGCTTTCGGCCACCGCGACGGTCACCGCCCAGCAACAAAGCGTACGCCCAGGGATCAATGATGCGTTTCGAGATCCGGACGTCGCGGAGTTTGTCGGAAAGTTTGAAACGGAAAGTCGCGAAGTTTACGCGCTTCGCAATGAGATCGTCGCGGCATGTAACTTGAAGCCCGGGCAAACGGTCGCCGACGTTGGCGCCGGTACCGGGCTGTTCACCGGCCTGTTTGCCGACGCCGTCGGTCCTGACGGACGCGTGATTGCCGTCGATATCTCTCAGAAGTTCGTCGATCACATTCGCGAGAAAGCTCGCGCCCAAGGACGCAAGAATATCGACGCCGTACTTTGCTCGGCCGATTCGGTCAACTTACCGCCGGAGTCGATCGACGTCGCATTCATCTGCGACACGTATCACCATTTCGAGTTTCCCTTCTCGACCATGAGGTCGCTGGCCGAGGCGATTAAGCCGGGCGGCGTCGTGGTCGTCGTCGATTTCCGCCGGATTGAGGGTGTCAGCACGGCGTGGGTTTTAAGCCATGTCCGCGCCGGACAAGAAGTGGTGGAAGCCGAGATCGTGAAGGCGGGCTTCGCAAGAATCGCCGAGCGGAAGGATTTGCTCAAGGAAAATTACTTTGTCATGTTCCGGAAGAATCCTGAATAACGTACGCCACAAGGATTTCGAAGTTCGACGATGCCACATTCTCAGTTCGCACAATTCTCGGCCCGAGTTCTCCTGTTGCTGCTCGGCGCGGCGTCGATCATCGCCGCCTCGACGATTGCCGCGACTTGGCTTACGACGCGTCGAATCGCACAGATCATCGACTCGCCCGCCTCGCGAGATTCCATAGCGGCGACGACGCCGGCGGCGACCGATGTCGTCGACTTTTACGCCGCAGCCGACATCACGCTCGAGCAAGTCCAAACGTTGTTGGCCGGCGGCGGCGGCGCGGAGCGTCTTGAGGCGTATCCGCTACACATTTCATTCTGGAATGACGAAGGCGACTGTCTGGTCAACCAACCCGTGGTCGTTGAGTGGCGGGGCGGCAGCGATCGAGTCGCGGTCGGATCCTCAGGAATGCTCCGAATCATGCTGCGCTCCGAGCTTCTAGACGGACTTCGGTTTCGTGTGGTTAAGGGGTACACGAATGTAAACCAGAAGACGCTTCCTTTCGGCGGAAAATATCGACCCTATTCGCCGTCCGGCGCCGCCGCGCAAGGGCTTTCCGATTTTGAGTTCGAGATGCGCATTTGGCGACAACTCGTCGGCCAGAAACTTGCGAAACGTGGACTCAGTTCCGCCGATATGGGGAGCCAACTCCGACGGAGCAAGTGCGACTGGAAACAGGCCCAGGCGACGAGCGGTCCCAAGCTCAACGCGGAGGAAATTTATCGCTTACGCCGAAAGTCCGTCGTGATCGTCGGACATTTGCTTGCCGACGGCAACGTCGTCTATGCGGCGGGAGTAATTGTGGATCCGGCGGGTGTGATTGCCACGGCTTATCACGTAATGGACAAACCGGAAGCTGTGGCACGCTGTGTCACCACGGTTGAAGGTGATTGCCATCCGATCGTCGAGATCATGGCGGCGGATAAATCTCGCGACGCGGCCTTGATCCGAATCGAAGCCCAGGAGCTCGCCGCATCGCCGTTCTCGCCGTCGGACGACGTCGGCGCTTCGCTAACGATCCTTTCCCATCCCGGCGGAGAGTTCTTCTCTCTCACTGAAGGAACTCTACGCCGATATCAATCGGCGCTGCTGTACGGCGTAGAAGTAGAGCAAATGGTCGTGACGGCGGATTTTACGGATGGCGCAAGCGGCGGCCCGGTTTTTAATCGACGCGGCGAAGTGGCGGGCATTGTTTCTTTCCGCCGTTCCTCCGACGGTGCCGAGCCCGTAAAAGTCGCGTCGCCTGCATCGTCGTTGCGGGCTCTTTCGAACTAGCTCGAGCCATGTTACCAAAACAACTTTGGCTCCATCGACCGGGGCGGTCGTCGAGTCGCCGCATCGATGCGGCGCGCAATACGGGTGAGTCGCATCGTTTCGCCGGCCGCGGCGGCGTCATCGCCGTTCCGCAATCTCGTCGCAAAATACGTCGATCGTGTTTCGATCCGGCCGCGAGTTCGTTCCACGGTGAGTCGCACGCCGGCGCGCACGTCGGCGCCATGACGGGATCGCCAAGACGACAGTTGTCCGCACGCTCCGACAGCGCCGCATTCGAACAATCCTGCACTATTGCGCCGAGGGCGACAATCATTGGCCCGGTAGGGAAGCGTATTTCATGCCGAACTCTATGGCAAAGTCGGCTCTAGGGTCGGTAAAGCAAGTCAGGCCTGGAATGGTGCAACTTCCGCCGGCAATGCCGGCGTCGGTCGGCATCTACGTTTCCGTCCGTTCCTGCCGGAAGCAAGTCTTGGCCGCCGCCGAACCTGCGAAGCACATACAGCTGCGCGAAGCCGCAGCCGTTTGGCATCCTGCTATCAGCGCCAAGACGCTATCGTAGGGCGCGGTCGGAATTCCCTTTAGGCGGCGGGGCGGTGTGCTGCGCGACGAATGGAGATTCCTCCAATCCGACCGGCGGCTCGAACATGGGACCCTATCTCTTACTTTACGCCGCGCTGATCGGCCATTTCGCGTTCGCCGCGACCTACCACGCGGTGCTCTGGGCCGTGGCGCGGCGCAATGTCCTACTGGCCGTCTTCAGCGTCGACTGCGCCATTCGCGCCGGACTGAGTTGGACGATCCTCTCGATCATGACCGCGACCACGACGCAGCAAGCGTCGGATGCCGCGAGCACTCGGATCGCGCTGGTGCTGCTTATCATGATCGCCACGACTTGGAGCGTGCGGCTCATTTCCGGTGTTCGGGCGAACGCGTTCGTTTGGTTTCTCACGATTGCGTTCGCGGCGTTGTTCATCATTCAAGCTTTCGTCGTGCGGCTCAATGCCCCGGTCGCCGCGCTCCGGCGGACCGAATTGCCGTGGGGAGAAATAGTTGCGACGCCGATCGCCGGCGTTCCCGGTTGGTGGGTCGGACCGATGCTCTTGCTCGGCTTTCTCACGCAAGTATTCGCCCTGTATTGCGGCCTTCGGCTGTGGCGACGCGATCGTGTTTCCGGAGGTCTGATCTCGGCTGCGGCGTGCGTTACCGTGTTGATTCTCACTCTGGAGTCGTTGCGGACTTTCCAGATATTCATCGCGCCGATGCTCGGCGCGTTTCCCAACGTCCTTTGGGTCGGTGCGATCGCCGTGCTGATTGCTCGCGGCCATCGCCGCACGCAGGAACAATTGGCGGCCAGCGAGCAACGCTTTCGAGGAATCTTTGAGCAGACGTTTCAGTTCATCGGCTTATTGCAAACCGACGGCGTTTTGATCGAAGCAAATCGCACGGCTCTGGACTTCGCGGGCGCTCGAGCCGCGGATGTGATGAACAAACCGTTCTGGGAGGCCCCATGGTGGAAGCACTCCTCGGACTTACAGCAACGTTTGCGCGAAGCAATCCGCACGGCCGCCGCCGGAAGCATGGTTCGCTTCGAAGTCACGCACCCCCGTCCCGACGGCGAATTGGCCTATGTCGATTTCTCGTTGAAACCGATCCGCGACGCCGACGGTCGGGTCGTCCTCTTGATCCCCGAAGGCCGCGACATCACGGAGCGGAAGCTTGCGGAAGAAGCCCTTAAGACCGGCGAAGCGAGAACGCGGGCGATTCTCCAGGCGCTCCCCGACCTCATGTTCCGGCTCGACGTCGAAGGACGGATTCTCGACTATTTCGCTTCACAGCGTGACGACCTCTATGCGGCGCCCGAGGAGTTTCTTGGGCGGCGCATGCCGGACGTGCTGCCGGAACCGGTCGGCATCGTGTTTCAGACGAACCTGCGGGAGACGTTCGACACGCGCCGCCCGCAGGTCTTCGAGTACTCGCTTGAACTACCGCGACTCGGAATCACGCACTTCGAAGCTCGGATGGTGCTCTGCAACGATGAGGAACTCGTGACGATTGTGCGCAACGTCACGAGTCGCAAGCAGGCGGAGGAGAGGCGGCGCGAGCTGGAAACGCAGCTCGTTCAGGCCCAGAAAATGGAGGCGATCGGCCAATTGGCCGGCGGCGTCGCCCATGACTTCAACAATTTGCTTACGGTGATCAACGGCTACGGCGAACTTTTGCTGCAGGAGATTCCCGCGGCGGACTCGAGACACGCGTTGGTGGCCGATATTTGCGAAGCCGGCGCGCGCGCGGCGTCCTTGACGCGCCGGCTCCTTACGTTCGGTCGTCGACAAATGAGCGAACTGCGCGCCGTCGACTTCAATGTCGTCGTCGCCGAAGCCGAGCGAATGCTTCGGCGGCTGATCGGCGAACAACTTGACCTCCGAACCGCGATTCATGGCGAACCGGTTCTCGTCATGGCCGACCCGGGCCAACTCGACCAGGTGATTATGAATCTTGCGGTGAACGCTCGCGACGCGATGCCCGAAGGCGGGACATTGACGATTCGGACGGAGCTGATCCGATTCGAGGAGCCCCCGACCGCGACGCACGACGCTAAACCGGGTCCGTACGCGGTACTAACGGTGTCCGATACCGGGCGCGGGATGTCCCCCGATGTGCGACGGCGGGCGTTCGAGCCGTTTTTCACGACCAAAGGCCTAGGCCAAGGAACGGGTCTCGGTCTAGCCACGGTGCGCAGCGTGGCCGACGAATGCGGCGGCTTTCTCACGGTCGACAGCGAACTGGGCGCTGGAACGACATTCAAACTGTTCCTCCCGGCGATTCACGCACCTACGGTCGTGATGGACCGGAAGACCGATGCGCCCCCCGCGGCCGGCGGCCCCGAGACGATTTTGCTCGTAGAAGACGACGACGCCGTTCGATTGCTGACGCTACGGATGCTGCGGCAATTCGGCTACGTCGTGCTCGAGGCATCGGGCGGAACGAAGGCGATCCAATTGGCCGAAAGCCATCCGGGGCCGATCGACCTCATGGTGACCGACGTCGTTATGCCGGAGATGGGGGGACGGGAGTTGGCGGAACACCTGCACGCGATTCGCCCCGGTCTAAGCGTGCTGTATCTAAGCGGATACACCGACGATCAAATGGTGCGCCACGGTGTTTCTCAGGCGGAGACGGCATTTTTACAAAAGCCGTTCACCGTCGAAGCGCTCGCCGCCAAGGTTCGTCAGGTTCTCGACGCCGCCGCTCCGCACACCGCGCTCTAACGGCGGCCTGACCGAAGCGCGAGTGCGCTTCTAGACGACCTCTCGCAGCGCCTGCCCGTCGCCTGCCAGGTGTTGCGGCCGCCCGGAAGGATCGATCACCGTGGCTTGGTGCGGATCGATGCCGAGGCTGTGATAGAGCGTGGCGAGAATGTCGAGATAGCGAATCGGTCGCGAAGTCACGGCGGCTCCGTAGCGATCCGTCGCTCCGAGCACTTGACCATGGCGCAAGCCGCCGCCCGCCAAGAGACACATGCCGGCCGCCGGCCAGTGGTCGCGACCGGCCTTCGAATTCACCTTCGGCGTGCGGCCGAATTCGCCCCAGACGACGATTGTCACATCGTCGAGCATGCCGCGCTCGGCCAGATCGGTCGTGAAGGCATGGAGCGCGTGATCCAGCGTCGGCAAAAGGAACTTCAATCGGGAAAAATTGCCGCTGTGCGTATCGTAGTCGCTCAGCGAGAGGCTTACGCAGCGCACGCCGGCTTCGATTAGGCGGCGGGCGAGCAGTAACTTGCGCACGGCGCTTGGACTATCACTGGTGCCGACCTCGCCGACCGAGAGACCGAGCTCATAGCGCGCCGCGGTGTGCCGGTCTTCTCTCGATAAATCCATTGCTTCGGCGAGCCGGCCCGAGGTGAGAATCCCCACGGCTTGCTGCTGAAAACCGTCCATGGCCTGCATCATTTCATCGCTCTCGAACTTGCGGCGCAGACCATCGAAGCGCTCCAGCAGTGCGAGGCGATCATCGAGTCGGCCGGAGTTGAGCGTTTCGTTTAAGAGGTAACTCACGGCATGGTTCGCGCCGCGCCGGGCCAATTCCCCTTCCATGCCCGCCTCCAGTTTGCGGGCGAAGAGGTGTGAGATGTCGGGCCGGAAGGCCTGATAAGTCGGTCCGAGAAATCCGGGGCGAGCGCTGTTGCGCACCAAGGCACGACCCTGCATGAGGTCGATGAACGGCGGCGCCGAGTCGGTGCGCCCACCTGCGAGCTTGGCGACGACGCATCCGAGAGCGGGTCGGCCGCCGATCGACTGCAAGTCAGCGGCGCGAAAGCCCGACTGGCACTGAAAAGCGTCGTGTGCGCCGGCGGAATCGGTGAGCGAGCGGATGAAGGTGAATCGATCCGCGATCGCGGCAAGTTTCGGCAGCAGTTCGCCGACCTCCAACCCAGGTAGCTTCGTCGCGATCGGCTGAAACTCGCCGCGGATCTCGACCGGCGCCGTCGGCTTGAGGTCGATCATGTCCAAGTGAGGCGGGCCGCCGTCGAGGTGGATATTCACCACCGCTTTGCGCGACGAGCCGCGACCGCCGAGCGATTCGGCCCGTAACAAGTCGGCCAACGTGATACCCAAAGGCGCAAGAGCGCCGACGCTCAAGAAAGAACGTCGCGAATAAACAGGCCCGGCGGCAAGTCGGCGGCACGTCATATCGCACCGAGAGCGAGGCGGGGAAAAGCGGATACGAGGCAGGCCAAGTCTATTGGACACTTCGACGCCTTCGGGGAGCAACTATATTTTTTCCTGAAACGAACCGCTTGAGTCGCTCTTGAGTGCGAGCCTCAACCGGACGCGAAAGTTCGTCGCGCCGGTGGAGAAACCGACGAACGCCGGTCGAGTCCAGTTTGCTCTTGGGCCGGCCAAAAAGTTGCCTCGAGTTGCGTCTCGCGCTGCGTTACGGTGCGGGATGGTCCGATGACCTGCGAACTCGGACGGGGAACTTGCGGTACGGAACAACGCGATGCCAGTCGGCCTACTGAACCTCAAGAAATCAGTTCTTATGCATGACCCGGCGGTGCGGGAATTATTGCGCAAAGTGCGCATCTATTCCGCCGATAGATGCGCACATTTAAGTAAGACAATAGGGGTGCGCAACTATCGCCCAAATAGATGCGCACCGATAGCCCGCGGCGGTACCATTTTCAATGACGTCGTTTTCGTGTGCGGACGCGCTTCCGCCGACGAAGCTCTCGACTTCGGCACCGGTCGGCTGCATGATGACGGAATGTTTTCCGCTCGGGCCCGCCATCGTGATTTGGCTCCGCTTTGTCGTCGTTTGGCGATGAGCTTGGAGAGCGGCATCGATATTCGGAAAATCCTGACCCGCGAAGCACAAGGCCGAACGGCGGGCTCGTTACGGCGGCGAATGGAGGCAATCAGCGTACGAGTCGCGAGCGGCGTGGGCGTCGCCGAAGCCGTCGATGCGGAGGGAGAGTATTTCCCGCCGCTGTTGCGTGAACTGATTCGCGTCGGCGAGCGGACGGGCCATTTGGACGCCGTGTTCCGCCGACTGGCGGAACATTACGAGTATCAGGTCAAGCTGCGGCGCGATTTTTTATCGAGTGTGAGTTGGCCGTTGACGCAGCTTTGTTTGGCGCTCGGCTTGATCGGGCTGGTGATTTGGGTCTCAGGCGTCGTCGTCGGCAAGGATCTTCAAGGACGCAATATCGACTTACTTGGATTCGGACTGCGCGGCACGTCCGGTCTGATCGCCTATTTGGCATCGATCGCTTGCGCGGGCGTCGCCTTATTCGTCGTGGTCACGGCGGCCAAACGCGGTGCCTTTTGGGCGCGGCCGATCCAGCGGTTGGCGTTGCAGGTGCCGGCGGCAGGCAAAGCGCTCGAGACGCTGGCGCTCGGTCGCTTCGCCTGGGCGCTGCATCTGACCGGCGAGGCCGGGATGAACTTCTTAAAGTCGTTGCCGCTTTCGCTGCAGGCGACTCAGAACGATCGCTACATCTTGCAAACGGAAGCGATTGCGGCGGCAGTGCGGCGGGGAGAAACGCTTACGGACGCCCTCGCGGCGACGGGCGCATTTCCGCCGCGGTTTCTCGACGTGCTCGATGTCGGCGAGCGAAGCGGGCGTTTGCCCGAATCGATGGAACGGCTCGCGAACCAATATGAGGACGAAGCTCGCAGCGCGATCAAAGTGTTGATGCAAGTCGCCTCGTGGATCGTTTCGCTCGCCGTCATGGCCGTCATCGCCTTCTTCATCATTCGCTTGGCGCTGTTCTATCTTGGAACGATCAACGCGGCTTCGAGAATGAGATAGAGGTTCGCGCCTATTGGGCATCTTCCGACCGATTGCGAATGAGCAGGAGCACCGTCTCATGGGAGATCAGAAGAGCGGCGGCCAGGGCGACGGCGAACAGGGGTGCGACTTCGAGCCCGTATCGGTCGACGAGCAAGCCGGTCGCACTCGGCACAAGAGCGGCGCCGAGCATTCCGGCGCTGACTTGAAACCCGACGGCATGCACCGCGTATTTCGCACCGACACGCACGGGCGTTTGAGTCATGAGACAAGGAAAGACCGGCGCCAGGCCCAGGCCGATCAGGAAGAGCCCGATTGAGCCCGCCGCCGGAATACTTTCTAAGGCGTAGCCCGTCGCACCGAGGAGAGCGACGACCATCGTAGCTCGCAGGAGACGATCGAGACCCATTCGCGGTGCGATCATACCGGCGACGATCCGGCCCAATCCGATCGCTCCATAATAGGCGGCGGCCAGCGAGCCGGATCGCTCTTCGCTGAAGCCGCGCGATTCCGTGAGCAGCGTGTAACTCCACTGGCCGACGGCGAACTCAAGGCCGACATAGAGAAAGAAGACGACGGTTTGCAACTGCACGAGCGGGCGCCGAAGCGTGTCGAGCAAGCCGACATGATCAGCGATTTCGGCCGGATGTGCGGTGTTGCCCTCGGCGGGCGCGATGAAGATCGCCGGCGGAGCGTCCCAACGTCGACGCGTTACTAAGAATAAGACGGACATCAACGACATCACGCCGCCGACAATTGCATAACCGAGTCGCCATGAGCCGACGCCGGCGACCATGGCCGTCATCATGAGCGGCCCCAAAGTGGCGCCGAGGCTATAGCAGGCATGGAGCCAATTCATGTGGCGCGCGGAGAAGTGCGTCGACACGTACGAATTGAGCCCGGCGTCGATGCCGCCGGAGCCGAGCCCCCAGAGAACTGAGCCGGCGACGATTACGCTCCATGCGGGAGCAAGCCCGCTCACGAGCATCGCCGCGGCGACCAGAGCGCTGCTGATCCACAGCAGATTGCCGAGCCCGAGCAAGTGGGTGAGCTTTCCGCCGAAAAAGCCCGAAGCGCAATAGCCGCATCCCAGACCGATGAAAATCAACCCAAAGCTGCTTTGATCCAGGGCGAACGTCGATCGCACCGACGGCCAAGCGACGCCTGCGACCGGATCGGGGAGCCCGAGACTAATGAAACCGAGATAGGCAATCGCCAGCGACAACGCCGCGGCACGATTCGCCGCACCGCGGTCTAAGTCGCCGGTCATTCGCCGACGCACTTGTTTCGCAAAGTGCCGAGCTTTTCAATTTCGACCTCGACGGAATCGCCCGGCTTGAGCAACACCGGCGGCTTGCGCGCCATGCCGACGCCCGGCGGCGTGCCGGTGAAAATGACGTCGCCGGGAACCAGCGTACAAACTTGCGAAACGTAAGCCACGAGTTCGTCGATTTTGAAAATCAATTGGTTGGTCCGCGAGTCTTGCATAGTCGTCCCGTTAAGACGGAGCTGGATACGCAGATCGCTTGGGTCGCCGACCTCGTCGGCCGTCGTCAATTCTGGTCCGAAGGGCGCGAACGTGTCGAACGTCTTGCCGAGAAGCCATTGCTTGCCGGGCTTGTTGAGTTGCCAGTCGCGAGCCGAAACATCGTGTCCCGGACAATATCCGGCGACGTGTTCCACGACTTTTTGCTTGGGAATGTTCTTGCCGCCACGGCCGATCACGACGACTAGTTCGGCCTCGTAATCGATCTGCGCGCTCACTTTGGGTAGCACGATGTTGTCTTCATGAGCGCATACGGCGGTGGGAAACTTACAGAAGAAGACCGGCTCTTCAGGCGGCTGCACACCGCTTTCTTTCGCGTGGTCGGCGTAGTTGAGTCCCACACAGATCACTTTTTGAGGATCGGGAACGGGAGCCAAGATGCGCGGTGTCGCAGCCATCGGCCTCCCCTTCCCGACGGCGACGGCGGCTCTGTTGAGTCCTTCCGGGCCCAAAGCCAGCAATTCGCGCATTGTGGAGGGAAGCGAGGAATCGGCGGATTGAATATCGACATATCCGCCGTCGGAGCCGCGCCCCGCGACTCGTTGTCCGTTTTCCGAGAGGTAACTGATGAGTTTCACGCAGCGCACTCCGCACGGGAATATCGAAACTACCTATGGAACGCTATTGAATCCGCGCAGTTGCGGAGCCACAAGGGGCGACAGATCGGCAAGTTCGCTACAACCGGCACGATGAGAAGCGAAGAGCCGGCGCAGTCCTGGGTTTTTACGCTGCGGTTTGCCCCATTTCCGAGCGTGAACTAGCTTTCGTTAGCGAACTTCCACGCCTGCGCCGGAATTGTTGACCGATGGAACACCGTAAGTTGCCGCACTCGCCGTCCTCCGGGACTCTCGTCGCCGACAATGTAAGTCTGTCGGCCGAAGGCGGGCTTGCGCAGCTAACGACCTTGGTGGACGATCTCGCAACGGAACGACAACGGATTTCGACGGCTCATTTGGATGACGGCCCGCCGCCGAACCTGGTCGATTCGTTTGAGACGGAAAGCAGCCTCATTCAGGCCCGACTAGGCATCGCGACGAGTCTTTATACGGCGTTGCGTTGGAAACATGAGCCGACGGCGCAGCATTGTTTGCGCGTGGCTTTGTGCTGCTCGGGTTGGGCGGAGATGATGTCTCTGCCGCCGGTAGTGCGCGATGAGCTTGAACTCGCGGCGTTGATGCACGACGTCGGCAAGGTCGGCGTGCTGGATCAAATTCTTGCGAAACCGGGCACGCTGCACCCTCAAGAAGCGGCGATTATGGATTGCCACTGGTTGATGGGTGAGCAAATCTTGCGCGGCAGCTGCGCCTCTTCGGGCGTGATCGATATCGTCCGCTACGCACGAGCGTGGTTCAACGGAAAACGAGGCAATTGCGACCTCAGCGGCGACGATTTACCGCTCGGCTCGAGATTGCTGTCGATCGTCGACGCTTTTGATTCCATGACGACGGATCAGGTGTTCCGCCGTGCGATGTCGGTGCAGCGCGCCTTCGACGAACTCTATCGTTGCGCCGGCACGCAGTTCGACCCCGATTTGGTCGCGGTCTTCAGTAAGTTCTTCGAAAAAGATCCGCTGGCGATGCAGGCGATCGCCGCCAAACGTTGGCTCGGCGAACTCAATCCGCAAGTCATCGAACAACAGTGGCGTCGCGGTCGAGTCGCGGCCGTGCCGGCATTGCGCAACACGGAATCGATGTTCCATCAGCGGCTGTTCGACACGATGCGCGATGCGGTGATCTTCGTCGACGCCAATATGAACGTGACCCAGTGGAACTCCGGAGCGGAGCGACTGACGGGAATCTCCGGCAAGAGCATGGCGGCGCGTACGTTCGTTCCGTCGCTAATCGGCTTGTGCGACGAACATCAGAAAGCGATCGATGATCGCGATTGCCCGTTGGCGAGGATTCTCAAGGGTGAAGCACAGTGGCTGCGACGGCTGAATCTCGGCGGGCGCAACGGCAAGTCAATCGCCGTCGACGCCCATGCCGTCCCGGTACTCGACTCGGATGGCGTGGTCATCGGCGCTTCGCTGCTGATGCACGACGCGTCGTCGGAGATTTCTTTGGAACAACGCTGTCAGAACCTGCACGACATGGCGACGCGCGATCCGATGACGCAGGTTGCCAATCGTGCGGAGTTTGATCGCGTCTTAAACGAGTTCGTCGGCGCGCACCGCGATACGAAGCGGCCGTGCAGCCTGATCATGACCGACATCGATAGGTTTAAGACGATCAACGACACCTATGGCCATCAAGCGGGCGACGTGGTCATCGTAGCGATCGCGAACCTACTGAAGACATTCTGTCGGTCCGGCGACTTGGTCGCTCGCTACGGCGGTGAAGAGTTCGTGCTGTTGTGCGCCGACTGCGACAATGCGACCGCCGCTCGGCGAGCCGAGGAGGTACGAGTCGCTTTCGGATTAATCCGCCATTCCGCGCTCGGCGATCGTTGCGTGACGGCCAGCTTCGGCGTGACCGAGGTTCAGCCGGGCGACACGCCGGAGACGATGTTGCGTCGCGCCGACCGAGCCTTGTTCACGGCCAAGGAAACCGGCCGTAACCGTGTGGTGCAACTCGGCGTCGGCGGCGATTCGCAGGCGGACGACGAAAAGAAGATCACTGCGACGTCGAAGAAGCGTTTAGCGGGCAATATGTTGCTCAAGCGCGAGATGACGAGCGATTCGCCGCTCGAACGAAATATCGAGAAGCTGAAGGGTTTCGTCGCCGATCATCACGCCGAGATTCTGCTGACGGATCGCAGCCGCGTGCAGTTGCTGATCGGCGGCGATCGCGGCAGTCCGCTGTTTAAGCGCCAGTCGGATCGTTCGATCCGGCTGTTGATCGATTTGGCCATTCATGAAGAGTCGTTCGCGCCGGAGAACAACCCACGGGCCGTATTCAAGCGGACGCGAATCACGGCCGTCATCAGCCCGGTGAAGAGCCGCGAGCGCCGCACGGCTGCGGCCTTGGAGCGAGCTCGCCAACTTGTGGCCAGCTTGCGCTCGTATTTGATGGCGACCGACGTCGATGGAGTGGAGGCCATGACGGAAGAAGCCGGCGGGTTATGGCAAAGCATCCGCGGCCTCTTCCGGGCCGCGGAACCGGTCGAAGTCTAGCAGGATAGGCGAGAAGTCTCGCTGTGCAATTCTCGCGCAAAAACGCCGGCGACCCGGCGCGGCCGGCCGATTGAAAACCACGGCCTAATCGGCTATGTTCGGCGAAATCGGCGACTCAGATTTCGCCTCGCCGCCGCCTCGTCTTTTCATCGCAAAACGGTCGTTCTTTTCGACCGGGAGATTATTGCCATGCCGTACACTCTGCCAGCCCTCCCCTACGCTTTCAATGCGCTGGAGCCGACGATCGACGCAAAGACCATGGAAATTCACCATGGCAAGCATCATCAGGCGTATATCACAAACCTCAATAAGGCGATTGAAGGGACGGATCTCGATAAACAATCGATTGAGGAACTCTGCCGCAACATCGATAAGGTGCCGGAAGGCATTCGCGCGGCCGTACGCAACAACGGCGGCGGTCATGCGAACCACTCGTTGTTCTGGACCGTCTTGGGTCCGGGGACGGGCGGCGAGCCGAGTGGTCCGCTTGCCGATGCAATCAAGCGCGATATCGGCGACTTCGCCAAGCTGAAGGATGACTTGATCAAGGCCGGCGTAGGGCGATTCGGCAGCGGTTGGTCGTGGCTGAGCGTTGACAAGGCGAAGAAGCTCATCGTCGAGAGCACGCCGAATCAAGATAGCCCGCTCATGCACGGCAACACGCCGATCTTCGGCATCGACGTCTGGGAGCACGCCTACTATTTGAACTACCAAAACCGGCGCCCCGATTATTTGTCGGCGATCTTCGCGGTGGTGAATTGGAAGGAAGTCGGCGAGCGCTACTCCGCCGCGACGAAGTAAAACCAACGTCGCGCATTAGCGAACGTGTTGCTCGGCAAACTACGGAAGCCCGGGGAGTTTACTCCTCGGGCTTTTTTCGCATTTAGCACTGCGCGCACGAAGAACCGCTGAAGTCTCAGTCCCCGGCTGCCGAAAAAATTGGTCTTGACCCGCTCTAAGAGAACAGTAAACTCCCGCCCCACCTCGGCATGGGCGGAGTTCGTTCGGCTCGCGTGCGTTTGCGCTGTGAGAGCTTGCGATCGGCGGGCTTTTGCCGAGGACACATCCCATCAACATTCTCGTCGGCGGGCACGACGCCTAACTGACGAGACACATCGAATCGTCGAGATTTTCTCGCTCGTTGTGCGCGGTCGATTGCGCGACAGGGTCGTTGTGCGTCGACCGTTTCCGGCTAGCGAGGCATTTTGCGGAAGGACGCACCTCATGCGAGCGTATCCTGCGCGCCTCTTCATGTTCTGCTTATTGACCTCGGCAGCTTGCGGCTGCGCGACCGGCGGCGGCAAATGGCCGAAAGTCTGGCCGTTCTCATCGGCGTCGAATCCGACTCCGCCCGGCAGCGCTTACTCCAGCACGCCGCCGGCCGGTATCGGCCCGACAGCGCCGAATACGTCGACTGCGGCGACGCTCCCGTCGGCCGGGGCGACTCCCGCTCCGCTGACGAACAGCTACGCTGCGGGCGGAGCGGCCGCGCGTCCGACGACGTCGTCACCCTACAGTTCGACGCCGCCGGCATCGTTCGGCGGCGCTCCCTCGCCCTATGCGCCGGCACCCGCAGGCGCGCCTGGTGCGTCGCCGGCTTCGTTCACCGCAGGTGGCATGAACCCCTATGCCGCTTCCGCCTCGGCCGGAAGCTTGCCTCCTGCCGGCCGTGAACAATACGGTGCCGCGCAAGTCGGCTTTGGTGCTTCGCCTGCGGCGCTTGCCGGTGCTAAGCCTACGACCGGTGCTCCAACGACGCCCGGTGGTTACTATAACCCGGCAGGCTACGCCGCGGCTGGTCAGCCGAGCGCGCCGCCGACGGGTACCGCGATGTATCCGACTGCAACCTCTTATCCGGCGACGCCGGCGGCATACACCGCTTCGGTTCCGTCCGGCAGTGCCGCCGCGGCTTCAAATCCTGCGACTCGCTACTCAAGCGACAGCCGCTACGGAACCCCGATGACAAGCGGCAGTGCTTACACCGGTGCGACCGCTACGCCGACCTCGACTTGGGGCGGTACGTCGGCTCCGATCAACACTTCGGGTGCGATGCCGGCCAGCGGTGCTACGGCCGCTCCGATGAACACCTCCGGCTCACTGACGGCGAGCGGCGCGTCGCGCTCGACGAACAACCCGACGTATAACAGCGGAGCCCAGAATCCGCTCATGGCGCCGGGCGCTCCTCCGCTGCAAGGAGTGCCGACGACGTCCGCGAGTGCCGCCGCCGGATATCGCCCCGGTAGCACAGGCGGTGCCGGTGCATATGGACCAATGGCATCGGCGGCTGCGGCACCTGCCACGACGTACCCGACGACGACCGCCGGGGCTTACCCATCGACCGCGCCAAGCCGCTATCCGGCAGTGCCTGCCACCGCGCCCGCAGGCCAGGCCGGCCCGGCGACGGTCTATCCGGCCACCGGCGGATATCCCTCGACAGGCCGCTAGATTCCGCTCGTACGAGTATCGCTTAGTTGAGTTCAAAAGGCTGGCGGCGATTTTGCCGCCAGCCTTTTTTTGTGGCCGACTCTAAGCTCGAAAGTGCTCGCGCACCAATCGACGCAAGTCGTTGAGGTTGCGAACTTGGTGGATTGCCGACTTGAACTCAGCGAAATTCGGAAGAAACTTGGCATAGTAGCAGGTTACGCGCGGCAAGCGTCGAAGTGCGACCGTCGCACCGTAGTGTTGCCATTCCCCTTCCGCCAAATCAAGCAGTGCACGGGCTCGCTCGCCGACGGTCGGCGATCTCCTCGCCACACCGCCATGCAATCGTGCGCGGCACTCGGAGAAAAGCCAGGGATTTCCCAAGCACCCCCGGCCTATGCCGACGCCGTCGGCTCCAGAGGCGCGGAGATACTGAACGGCGTCGGCCGCGCTGCGAACGCCGCCGCTGCCGAACACCGCGAACTTGACGCGCTCACGAACGCGGAGGATGACGCTCCAATCGGGTCCGCCCACATAAGCCTGGCGCACGCTGCGACAATGAACCTCGACAGCCGCGGCCCCCGCTTGTTCGGCGCGGGCCGAAACTTCCGGAGCCGTTTCCGTTTCAGAGTCGGGGCCGGAGCGAATCTTGAGCGTCACGGGAACGGCGACGGCCTTGACGACGGCTGCGACAATTCTCTCCACGGCCGGCGGATCGGCCAGCAGGGCGCCCCCCTCGCCTCGATCGACTAAGCGGCGGATCGGGCATTCGAAATTGAGATCGACGGCGTCGAATCCTTGCTCTTCGACGACCCGCGCCGCGGCCGCCATTGTCGCCGGATCGGCACCGCTGATCTGGCCGACTCGCGGCGCTTCGCTCGGATTCGTAACCAGCAGTCGCATAGCGCGTCGATCGCGCGCCGCCACGTCGATCGCGTCGACACGCTCGGTGCAGACCAAGGCGGCGCCGTGCCGCTTCATTTGCAATCGAAAGGGATAGTTCGTGTGTTCCTCCATCGGGGCGAGGAGAAACGGATTGGCAATGGAGATTCGGCCGATTTTCATGCTCAGATTGTATACTGGCGAGATGCTTTGCGGAGGCATCGATTGCCGCGTGTGTCGCACCTGATAACGCTCGCCTAACGAGTCGGTCCCCATGTTCACTCGCGACGCTAAGCTTTGTACGGCCGCTGAAGCCGTGAATCTCATTCGCGACGGGGCCGTCGTGGCCAGCGGCGGCTTCGTCGGCGCCGGCCATCCGGAAGCGCTGACCGCCGCGCTGGAGCGACGCTTTCTCGCGTCGTCGGCGCCGCGCGACCTCACGCTGATTTACGCGGCCGGACAAGGCGATCGCAAGGGGCGGGGCGTTGATCATTTGGGCCACCAAGGTCTGTTGCGCCGCGTCATCGGCGGACATTGGGGGTTGGCCTGCAAGCTCGGCACGCTGGCGCTGGAAAACAAGATTGAGGCATATAACTTTCCGCAGGGAGTTGTTTGCCAACTATTTCGCGACACGGCTGCGGGCAGACCTGGTTGCATCACGCATATTGGATTGGGAACCTACATTGACCCGGAGCAATGCGGTGGGCGGTTAAACGAACGCACGCAACTGAACCTCGTCGAACGGATTCAACTGGGGGATCGAACATGGCTCTGGTATCGAATTCCGGCGTTGGACGTTGGACTGATCCGTGCCACTGCGGCCGACCCCTTCGGCAACCTCGTAACGGACGAAGAGGCGCTGGTCGGCGAGATATTGCCGATCGCTCAAGCGGCCCACAACAATCGCGGCCTCGTCATTGCGCAAGTGAAGAAGTTGTTGGATCGACCGGCATCGCCGCAACAAGTGCGTGTGCCGGGCATTTTAGTGGATCGGATCGTCGTGGCGCAAGAACAGGAACACGAGCAAACCTTCGGCGAACATTTCAACGGAAACTACTGTTGCGCCGCGGAACCCGAGGACGGGGCGATCGCGGCCGCCGCGGCACGGGAGACTCTGCTGACAATGCCTGTGGAGCGACGCATTATCGCGCTGCGCGCAGCCGATGAAATTCCGCGCGGCGCGATTTGCAACCTGGGCATCGGAATGCCGGAAGGGATTGCGGAGGCTGCCGCCGCGCGCGAGCTTTTGGACAGTGCGACGTTGACCGTCGAAAGCGGACCGATCGGCGGACGTCCGGCGGGCGGATTGAGTTTCGGAGCGAGCTATCGCCCCCAAGCGATTATCGATCAACCATCGCAGTTTGATTTCTACGACGGTCGGGGACTCGACTTCGCCGCTTTGGGCGCGGCGGAAATCGATGCGGAGGGAAACGTCAACGTCGCCAAGTTCGGTACCCGATTCGCGGGCGTCGGCGGCTTCGTTAACATTACCCAGACGGCGCGTCGCTTGGTCTTCTGCGGAAGTTTTACCGCCGAAGGTTTGCAGACCGCGCTCGAAGGTGGTCGCTTGCGCATCGTCGCAGAAGGGCGCGTACGTAAATTCGTCGCCGCCGTGCAATTGATCGCGTTTAGCGCGGCTCGAAGTCGCGAAGTCGGCCAAGACGTACTCTATGTGACCGAACGAGCCGTCTTCCGGCTCGTTGAAGATGGTCTTGAACTCACAGAAATCGCACCGGGTATCGATATTGAGCGCGATATCCTAGTTCAAATGGCTTTCCGCCCGATTATTCGCAATGTTCAAAGGATGCGCGCCGGAATTTTTGAATAAAATCGTTCGTCGCATTTAGCGCCACGCCTTTACCGAGTCCGGCAGATTTCCCGCCGCGTCAAACGGTAAAGGACGCGGCTCCGTAAGGATCTCGAGATTCGACATTTCACGCGCTTGAGGCAAGTAGGCCTCGCCGCACTCGACCTCGACGAGATCGAGTGTGTTATGAATCCAAAGTAGCTTGGCGTGTGGTGGATCCGTGAGCCCGATCGTCGGTAAGGCGATGTCGAGAATCTCGCGATCCGTCGCGTAATCGAACGGTGTCATGCCTGCGGCGACGTGTCCGCCGGTTAAGCAGTTGATGCGAGTTTTGCGGAAGTCGATCTGCTCCAAAACGCGCGAACGACAAAACTCCGCCATACCGATGCCGGTGGCGTTGCCGTGCGTTTCCTCGGTCAAGGAGCGAACGGCGATCACTTTCACTTTGGGAAACTCGTCCTCGACGGCCTTGTGATCGTTGTACTTGCGCCCGATGACGTTCGTATCCATGCCGGTCCCGCTAATGTTCTTGCCGATTTGGTCGATCAGCAACATGTGGCAACGGTCGAACGGCAGTCGTGGAATCCAGCGTTTGGCAAGAACGAGCAATTCCTTCTCTCTGGCCTCAAGTTCTTCCGGCAAAACGGCGGCGATCCTCGCCGTTTCCTCCTTTTCGTTTTCCACGATTCCAAGTCCCGCAACGATGCGGCACTTGGCGATCACTTCGGCCGCGACGCTGCGAACAATCTGCGGAAAACTGTAATCTTGAATCGCCCGATGATAAATCAGAGCACCGGCATGCTTGCCGAGTCCGATCAACATCATCTTCATCAAGCCGCTCTCGATATCGCCGACGAATCCGGTGTGCGGCTTAATGCGGCCGACGACTAGGACATGATCGGCTTGAGACGCGTGCTTATCAAAATGGACGGGGAAGCCTTCTTTGGTTTGGCAGACGATAATCGTTTCCATGCTCGCGCGAATAGGGCAGCCGCAATAGTCGGCGGTGATGCCGTAGCCCTGCAAGATTTCAACTTGACCTTCGGCGTTGCCGCCGCCATGGCTGCCCATCGCCGGAACAATGAACGGCTCCGCGCCTAACGATTTGAGATGATCGACTGCGGCGCGAATAATAAGGGCGATGTTTGCGATACCGCGACTGCCGGCCGTGACGGCAACGCTGTCGCCCGGCTTGATTCGGGCCTGGAGGCCGAGGCCGCGCAGTTGAGTCGCGACTTCGGCGGCGATGTCGGCGACCGTCGGCGCAGTAAATTGTTGACGAACGCGGAAAACACGAGGGTGGTTAGACACGCTAAATCAATTCCGGCGGAAAGGTAGGAACCACGGGCGCGACCGTAAAGCGGAAATTTTATCCTTGGGCGGCCGAACGTGCGATGCAAATCATGAAGACGGCTCCTCCGGCTTCGCTGCTCTGGAACGAAACCGCTTGGAAGTCTAGAATCCCGGCCCTTTTCGGCATTTCTTGCCCGCGAACGAGTAACGATTATGGGCTCCTCCAATCGACGCAATTCGGCGGACGACCACTTAGCCGGCGACGCCGGGACGCCGCGTAACGTAGAGGAATTATTAGCGGAGGAAATGGCCGCGAATCGATCGACGCGTCGTCGGGGTTGGAGATATCTCGCGCTGCTGCTCGTCGGACTCCTGATTCTTGTCGTGGCCGCGCCGCAAGTCATCTGCCGCACGCCGCTGCTCGCCAATATTGTGGATTGGGGGGCCGCCAAGCTGCGCGGCAAGATCAAGATCGGCCAAGCGTCCCTCAATTGGTTTACTGCGCTCCATGCCGATCAAGTCGAAATTGAAGATGAGCATGGACAATCGGTGCTCCGAGCCGATCAAGTGACGACCGACCGTACGCTGCTTAATTTGGCGGGCGAACCGACCAAACTTGGCCGCTGGCGACTTGAGAAGCCGACGCTCAATTTAGTGACGCGCGTCGACAACACGACGAACGTCGAGCACGTGCTGAAGGAATACCTCGAAGCCGAAGGTGCGCGAACGCCCATCGATGTCGCAATCGAATTCGTGGAGGGAACGGCCGATATTTTCGATGAAGTCACGGGCAAACGCTGGCAACTTCAGAAGCTCAATGGGGTCGTGATCGTTCCGGCCGAGTCAGCGAGTCCGCTGTCGATCGATTTGAGCGGAGCAGTCGCGTACGCCGACGGACCGCGTCCGTTCGCCTTGCGGCTCGGCTTTCGCAACGCAGGCGCAGCGGGCTCTCGGATGCAACCGGTCGGTGACGCCAAACTAGATATCGCCGCCGTTCCGCTTGATCTAGTGGCGGCCTTGACGAGGAGGATGCTCTCCGGGCTTAACTTTTCCGGTACCGCGACGGGAACAATCGAATCTCGCTTCGATTGGAGCGCCGAATCACCCGCGGTGAGCTTGGAGGGCGTCTGGACCCTACTGCAACCGTCGATCGGCGGTGCGCTGCTGATGGGAGATGAATTGCGGCTTGCTAGAGTCGAGTTGCCGTTCCGTCTCTCGGTTGCGGGCAAGCAACTTCAAGTCGATCGGCTCGGTATCGGCTGCGATGTCGCGACGGTGGACGTGAGAATGGTCGTCGACGATTACGACCGGCTTTTGTCCGCAGGTAACATCATAAGTCTGCTGGACGTCGTGACGCATTGCGACGGCCAAGCGACGGGGCGCATCAATTTGGCCCAGGTCGCTCGAGCGGTGCCGCACGTGCTGCACTTGCGCGACGATGTTGAAATCACCGGCGGCGATCTAGCGGCCACAATTGTGAGTCGTCGTACGCCCGACGGCACGCGGCAATGGCAGGCCGATATCGGCGCAGGCAATCTGACTTCGACTTCGTACGGCGTTTCGACGACTTGGACGGAGCCGTTGAGCGGAATGTTAACTGCGGTTGATACTCCGGCTGGACCGGTGATCGATCGAATTGCGTGCCGATCGGAGTTCTTGGTCATCGATGGGAAAAACTCTCCGAATTCCTTCGAGTTGAACGCCGAGTATTCGCTCGATCGACTTGTAGAAAGATTGAGCCGATTCATCGATTTCGGCAATGTCCAACTTCGCGGCTCCGGGACGGCACAAGGATCGTGGACGCGAGAGCCCAAAGGTCGGTTTCGGGCGGAAGCGACCGCCTTGGTCCGCGACTTCGAACTGCTGGCGCCCGGGTATCCCGCTTGGACGGAGCAGCAACTTGTCGTCGGCACGCGCGCCGTCGGACGTGCGGTTGATTTGAGAATCGAGCTTTTGGAAGAAGCGACGCTTGGGCTTGAATCGGCGGGCGATCAACTTACCGCTCGGTTGACCGCACCGGTGACGGACCTGCGAAATCCGCGAGCCGTGATTCCGTTGGCGGTCGAAGGACGCGGTCAGCTGGGCACTTGGTTTACCCGTCTGCGGCCGTTTCTCGGCTTACCAAAGGAATTGATCGGCGAAGGGCAATTGCAACTGTCGGCCGTAGGGCAGATTAGCATGCCTGACGAAATCACAATCGTACAATCGAAGCTTGTCTCCGTGCCCTTTAAGCTTGCCGCCTACGGTCTTGCCGTCGATGAACCGAGCGCCGATCTTTCGATCGTCGGCCGCTACTCTCCGGTAGGAACGGAAGTACGCGAAGCCGTGTTGAACAGTCCGGGAACTCAAGCCTTAGTTCGTAATCTGGTCTACGCGCCGGGCGGCAATAAACCGCCGGAACTTCATGGCGAGATGGGTGTGCGGGCGGATCTCGCGAGAGTTCTTGCGCCGATCTTGGCGGCATCGACTCAGGACGGTAAGGCATTGCAATTGTCCGGGGTGGTCGAAGCATCCGGAAAACTGGAGCGGACCGGCGCAGTAACGGCGGTTGCCATCGACGCACTGGCGAAAAACTTTCAAATCGGCCGCCCTGGAACGACGCCATGGAGCGAACCGCAATTGCGCCTTGTCGGGTCGGGGATCTACGAGCCGTCCCGCGATGCGCTGGCTTTCGATCGGCTGGAACTCGCCGGTGAAACGCTGCGCATCTTACTCAACGGCAAGCTTGAGCGGATTTCAGAAGCGCGGGTCGTCGATTGTCGTGGTGAGATTACCTATGACTTGGCCAAGATTACGCCCTTGGCGCAAGCGTATCTCGGAAAAGGCGTCGTATTCAACGGCCGGAGCACACAACAATTTCAAGTTGCGGGGTCGCTTGTTGATCCTGCGCGACCCGCTATCACGGCGTGGCATCAGTTGCGCGGAACGACGAAGCTCGGCTGGGACCAATTGAACTTGTATGGATTTCACATTCCCCAAGGCCTTGTCGACGTCGGACTGGAGCAAGGCATATTGCGTACAAGTGCGCTGGAAGTGCCGGTGGGCGCAGGTCGAGTTCGCGCCACGCCCGCATTGCGAATCGGCCCGGAACCGATGGAATTGCGACTTGAGCCGGGCACGATCATCGACCACGTGACGATCACGCAGGAAATGGCCGATGAGCGATTGAAATACGTCATGCCGATCATGGCGGGCGTCGCACAAGTCGGCGGTCAGTTCTCGGTCGCGCTGGAAGACTTTCGGATTCCGCTCCAGAATATCGACGCCGGAGCCGTGACGGGCAAAATGACCGTACACAACGTGGACATCGGGCCTGGGATGCTCACTCAGGAACTGGCCGACTTGCTGGGCCGCGGCGGCAACATCAGTCTGACTCGCGAATCGACGGTCGACTTCAAAATGATCGAAGGCCGGATCTATCACCAAAACTTGGAGTTTGCGTTTCCGCAGATGACGATGCGGACGATGGGGTCCGTGGGGGTGAAGGACCAATCGCTGTCGTTAATGGCCGAAGTACCCATTCCATCGCAGATTTTGGCAAACGCACCGATCGCGCAGGCGGCGCTCGCCGGTCAGGTGATCCGAGTGCCGATCGCCGGAACTCTCATGAAGCCGACGCTTGATCGCACCGCATTTCAACAAGCGACGCAGCAATTCATCCAAAACGCGGCGCAGGGCGCATTGCAACAGGCGCTCGGCGGATCGCCCGCCGCGACGGCCCAAGACACGGTCACCAAGAGTCAGAACGCGGCGACGGACTTCCTACAGCGGGGAACCAACGCCGCCCAGAATGCGATTAACCGCAGTACGGATGCGGCTCAGGGAGTGTTGAATCGGGGCTTGAACCGATTACTCGGACCTGGTGCGGCGAATCCGACGACAACTGAGAATCGCTAGTCGCGCCGGGGCGCGGTAGACTGGCAACTATGAAGCTCGCGCCGCTCGGCACCACCGGTTATCATCCGAACGAACTCCGTCACACGGCGTGTTACGCGTTGCCGGAAGTCGGCGTCGTGCTCGATGCGGGTACCGGAATGTTTCGTCTGCCCAACGTTTTGGCGACCGACGAACTCGACATCTTTTTGTCGCACGCTCACCTGGACCACATCGTCGGACTCACATTCTTGCTGGGCGCATTGTACGGACGCTCGATGAAGCGAGTGACGGTTCACGGTGCTCCCGCGAAACTCGCGGCGGTCCGCGAGCACCTGTTTCACATCGAGATTTTTCCCATTCCGCTCCAAGCGGAATTTCGGCCGTTGGCCGCGCACGTAAACTTACCGAAAGGAGGGGTGCTGACTCATTTTCCGCTAGCTCACCCGGGCGGCTCGATCGGATATCGCCTCGATTGGCCCGACCGGTCGCTGGCCTACGTCACCGATACGACGGCGGCGGCGGATGCCCCCTATCTCGAAAAGATTCGGGGAGTCGACTTGCTACTGCACGAATGCTATTTCGACGACGACGCACCGCGCGAATTCGTCACGACGACCGGACACAGCCACACGAGCGCTGTGGCGCAGCTGGCGCGTTCCGCCGGGGTGAAGCGATTGGTGCTCATTCATCTGAATCCGGCGATAAACTCGATCGATCCTGTGGGGCTATCTGCGGCGCGGAGAATTTTTCCGGCAACGGAGTTGGCCGAAGATTGCAAGATAATTGAGTTTTAGGGCGTTCCACGGCGCCGTCTGTCGCGTTTCACCGTTTGAGGCGACCGATCACGTATTCCGATGCTTGGTCGCAAATCTCTTCGATTGAAGGAGTACCGTCGCGGCCGAATCCATGCGGCGCATTTTTCACTTCGGTGTAACGGATGTCGGCGCCGACCGCCTTCCCCTTGGCGAACAGTCGTCGGGAATGTTCGACCGGCAACACGCCGTCTCGATCGCCGTGAAAGCATAAAACGGGCGTCGAGTCTTTGCGTATCAAATGCACGGGACTGAGAATTCGAATCAGGTCGGCCTTTTCCTCCGGCGGGCCGCCGAACATAAGCTTGGCTCGCGGCCCCATAAAGCGTCCGACCAACTCAATGTCCGTGAAATCCGTGGCGGGATAGTAGGCCACCTCGCAGCGAAGCGCGGGGTCGTGGCCGGCGAGTTGCGGGTCGCCGGGAAAATCCTCGGCCTCGCCCAGCGCGGCGACGAGCGACAAATGCCCGCCTGCGGAACCGCCGATCGTCGCGATTCGGGCCGGATCGATACGATATTTGTCGGCGTTCTTCGCAAGGAATCTCAGCGCGTCTTTGCAGTCGACGGCGCAGTCGAATGCCGTCACCCGTTCATCGTTCAAGCGGTATTCGATGCTGACGCAAATAATGCCCGCGGAACCGCAACGATGGAATACTCCGGCGATATCCGGACGGCGCATCCGATAGCGGTCTCCTCCGGCCCAACCGCCGCCATGAATGTAGACCAGCGCCGGCGCTCGTTCCGCCGCGAGGCTCTTCGGCGTCAAGATATCGAGTTCCAGACGTCGATCGTCGACCTGCTTGTAGACGACGTTCGGCGTGTAATCGAACTCCGGGAATGCGGCGGCAGCTTCGCTCGACGCATTCCCCTGGTCGTTGTTTGAAGCTTTGCGAGCCCGGTTTCTCCGCACGGGTGTCGCGGTACTATTGGTTTGCGGCCGCTCGCTTGCTTGATGCTGTTGCACGTCGCGCAGTGCGTCCGCGACGGTGTTTTCTGCCGCCGTAAGAATCAGAGCGATCGAGAAGGCGAAATTTAAAACGGAGCAGACTCGCGAATACGACATGAACAATTCTACGATTCGAAGGAGATAGAGGCTGCCGATTCGGCGCCGTTTGCGGTTGTTGGAATGATGCGTTAGTTTGCCGGAAAATCGTTTGGAACGCGGGCGCGTTTCGGATGTACGAGTCGCGCGCGCAAAAAAACCGGCCGCGGGTGGGAGGCCCGCGGCCGGTCATGAGAATCACGGTTGAGCGAACTTTCTGCGAGGACGCACCTCGCAAGAAAGTCGTTCCCGGGCGAACCCGGGAGCGACGATGCACAATAACTTGAGGAACCGATTAGGAAAACAGTTCCTTGATCGGCGAACCGGCGTTGGCAATCTTCATCGGACGGTTGTTCTTGCTCGTGTAGGTCGTTTCGAGCGAGATACCAAGACCCTTGAGCACCGAAGCCATCATATCTTCCGACTTAATAGGATCGGTCGCGACAGCGGTTCCGTCCTCGTTCGTAGCACCGACGGCTTGGCCGCCCTTCATGCCGCCGCCCGCGACGACCGTCGACCAGCAACGAGCCCAGTGATCACGACCGGCACGCGTGTTGATGCGCGGCGTACGGCCGAAATCGCCCATCCAGATCACGGCGGTGTCTTCTAACATGCCGCGTTGGGTAAGGTCTTCGATCAACGCGCTCATGCCTTGGTCGAGAGCCGGCAATTGCGTGTTCTTGAGGATGTTGTGGGTGTCTTGGTGCAAGTCCCAGCCGCCCATTTCCACTTCCACAAACGGCACGCCGCGTTCGACCAAACGACGGGCGATCAAGCAGCTGCGACCGAACGTCGTGTTGCGACGCATGCCGCCCGCAGCCATCCCGGCACCCGGAGCGGCGACGCCGTAGCGTTCCTTCACGGCCGTCGGTTCGTCGTCAATTTTGAACGCCTTCATCTGATCGCTCGTCATCAAAGCGACGGTGCGATCGATCACCTTCTTATGCTCAATCGGAGCTTCGCCGCGCATCGAAGCGGCGAAACCGCCTTCAATCTGGCCGAGCATTTGGAGCCGCTGCGCGAGCCGCGGAGCTTCCATGTTCATGTTCAGATTGCGGACGTCGCCGTTGGCGTCGACCACGAACGGAGCGTAGCTCATACCCAAGAAGCCTGGTCCGAAGCTCGCGCCGCCGACCGAAACGAACGGGGGAATGTCGACGCCGGGATTGCTGCATTCCTTAGCGATGACCGCGCCGTAGCTCGGGTGTTCAATGCTCGGATTCGGCACGTAGCCGGTGTGCATGTAGTAACGACCGCGAGTGTGATCCGCCTCGCGAGTGCTCATCGAGCGGAGAATTGCGGCGCGATCCATCACCTTGGCCATCATCGGCATGTGTTCCGAGATTTTGACGCCCGGAGCCGATGTTTCGATCTGTTGGAACGGGCCGCCGGTCGGGGCGCCCGGCTTGAGATCCCAAATGTCGATCGTCGGAGGCCCGCCGTTCATGAACAACAGGATGCACGCCTTGTGCTTCTTTTGAAGCTCCTTGGCGTTGGCCCGCATGATGTTGGTAAACGACGCCGCAACCGGCCCGGTCAGGGCGGCCGACGCGGCCAAATGCGACATGAAGTGACGACGATTCATCGACATTGCAAATCTCCCAAAGCGGTAAACGACCGTGTTCTCAGTTCCGTGATTCGATCACACTCTCAAGCTTTTCGAACTCGTCTCGAACATTGCGCCGGCTTTCGAGGAAGCGGCGCGGCAAGCTTCGACCTACCGTCCCGAGATCGGCCGAAGCGGTAACTCCACTAATGGTTAAAAATGAACTCGTTGGAGTTCAACAACGCCCAAAACACGTCTTGTAGAATCGCACCTTGGTCCGCGCCGCGAGCGGCCATCGCCAATTGCGCTTCCATGCTCGTCGGCCGGCGCGAGAGCGTCGCCAAGTACAGGTAGTCCACCTTGTCCTTGAGCGAGCCCCCTTGGGCGGCCAATTGCTTCATAAAGTTGCTGGTGAGCGCCGTGTTCGTCAGGTCGCCGTTCATCAGCATCAGCACTTGCGGAATCGTGCCGTTGAACGTCGTCGCTTCGTCGCCTTCATCGTTGCCGAACGTGACGGTGAACTGCTGCAGCCACATACTCTTCTTCGCGGCTTGTTCGTCCGGATCCCCTTCGGCGGCGCGGGTCGCGGCGAGCAGCGATTCGTACAATTCTTCCGCCTGCATCTGGCGAATATAGAAGTGCGTGAAGAGCGGCTTCTCGCCGAGCGACGGATCGTCCTTCTTGTTGGCCGGCGTCGTACGGCTGGAGAGCGAATAGGCTTCGCTTAGCGTGATCCACTTGATCAGCTCGCGAACATTGTGGCCGCGGGCCGCGAACTCTCGGCCGACCCGGTCGAGCAATTCCGGATGCGAAACCGGATTGTGCGGACCCATGTCGTCGACCGGCTTCGTGAAGCCGTAACCGAGAAAATGGCCCCACATGCGATTAACGAACGCCTTGCCGAAGTTCTCGTGTTTCACGATCAACTTAGCCAATTCGGTGCGGCGATCGACTTCATTGACGTAGCCGCTGGAGTTGATCTTCGTGCCGTCGACGAACGTCGGATAGGCGACGCGGAGTTCGCCGTTACGAAGTTCGTAGTAGATTTCCGCTTCCTTCGGATTGCTGCCTTCGCCGCGGAAATCCTCGTTGCCGAGCGTCACATATTCGACGTTTTGACCGCTACGATTTTCGATCGACTTCGTTTGACGGAAGAAGGCGTTCAAGCCCCAGAACTGATCCTGTTTCCAGTCGTTGAACGGGTGATTGTGGCACTGCGTGCATTGCACTTGGATGCCGAGGAAATACTTAGCCGTCTTCGCGGTCGCCTCGGTGGCGTTTTCAGCAAGTTTGTTGACGAGGAAGTTCGTCGCGCCGTTGAACTCCGGCGAGCCGGGCGAGGTCGTGCCCTGAGCGCTGACGATCTCTTCAACGATCTTGTCCCAAGGCTTATTGCGAAGGAACGAGCCTCGCAAATAGGCCTGCATGCCGTTGCGATTGACGAGTTCCCGGTTTTGCCGTTGAGCAGGCGGACGGCCGACGAAGAGGATCGAGAACTTGGTGGAGAAATTGCGAGCATACTCTTCGAGATACTTGTCGGCCGCGGCTTGATCCTTCGCCGAGGTCGCTTCCCCGGTGAGCAGCGATACGAGGCGCTCGCGCTTGTCCGGGCCGCCGGACTTTAGGTAGGCGTCGAGTTCGTCGACCGTCGGCAGGCGGCCGATGAGGTCGAGATAGACACGACGGCACCATTCGGCGTCGGTGGCTTTGGCCGACGGGCCGACTCCGCCTTCTTTCCAACCGGCACGAATTTGCTCGTTGATGAACGCAATAATATCGTTCGCGCCGACGGTGGCCGAGGCGCTCTTCGGCAATGTTCGCGCCGCGCCGGCGTCGGCGGCCAACTCAGCGGCCGTCGACGGAGCACCGCCGTCGATCAAAGCGACGCCCAACGCTCCGGCGATCGCCAGCGAACTGCAAAAAAATTGAAAACTCTTGGTCATAGCCGACCATGCCTTTCGAAAGACGATGCCATTCCCAAATCTCAAGTCAGCGCAGCTTTCGCTCGGATCTTCCATCCCCTCAGAAGTACGCGCTACGATCAATCAATCATCCTAAAATTTTGCTGCCTCAAGTCAACAAAAACCCTTGCAATCTCAAAGCTTTCCGTCGTTTCCTCGGCCCTTGCTTGAGGAGCGTGACTGAAGCTCCGGTTGTTGCAAAATGCTGCATGTGTATCGTTTTGCTGCGGCTTATTTTGCAACAGTCGGAGTTGGAAGCCTGAGCCTCTTTCAGACTTCCAACCCACGACCGGTTTGCCCTCAGGCTCTCGACACAGCGATTTTTCGGCCCTGCGGAACTTCGAAAAACCGTGCTTTTCGCCGAGAGCCCTGCAGAATTACCGCCTCTTCTCGGTTAGCGGCCCCTGCTTGGCGCCTCATCATCCGCTCCCAAAGACCGAAGCCTTTGGGGGCCGCCGCTCTCTGTTCCAAGAGCGGCGACGCCGCCTATAACGCAAGCACTGTGCCAAGGTCGAAATAGAGCAGCGAAGAGGCAGGTTTTAACGTGCAAAGCCTCGTCTTGTCCGAAGGATTCCGGACGATTCTCAAGGTTGGCTGCCGGGAATGATGTCGAGGCCCGAAGATGAGGCGGAAAACTAGATGTCGTAATAAAGGCAAAACTCATACGGATGCGGGCGGAGACGCAGGGCATCGACTTCCCGCTTACGCTTGTACTCTATCCAGGTCGAGATAACGTCCGCGGTGAAGACATCGCCGCGGAGGAGGAACTCATGGTCGCGCTCTAGGTTGGCGAGAGCTTCGTCAAGCGAACCAGGAGCTTTCGGAACTTTAGCAAGTTCTTCAGGCGGCAGATCGTAGATGTCTTTGTCGAGCGGAGCCCCGGGATGGTACTTGTTTTGAATGCCGTCGATCACGGCCATCAGCAACGCGGCGAAGGCGAGGTATGGATTGCAGCTAGGATCGGGGCAGCGGAACTCGACTCGCTTCGACTTCGGACTCGAACTGTACATCGGAATGCGGCAGGCGGCCGAGCGATTACGTTGCGAGTAAGCTAGGTTGACCGGCGCTTCGTAGCCGGGAACGAGCCGCTTGTAGCTGTTGGTCGTCGGATTAGTCAGCGCGCAAAGTGCCGGCGCATGGCGAAGCATGCCGCCGATCGCGTAGAGGCCCATTTCGGAAAGGCCGGCGTAGCCGCCTCCGGCGAACAGCGGTTCGTTGTTTTTCCAGAGTGAAAGATGGGTGTGCATGCCGGAGCCGTTGTCGCCGAAGAGCGGCTTAGGCATAAACGTCACCGACTTGCCGTGCTTCTTCGCCGTGTTCTTCACGACATATTTGTAGAGGCACATCGCATCGGCCATGCGCACCAAGTCTTGGAAGCGCAGGTCGATCTCGCACTGGCCGCCGGTGGCGACTTCGTGGTGCTGCGCTTCGACATCGAGCCCGCACTCGATCATGGTGTGCATCATTTCATTGCGCACGTCCATGAGTTGGTCGGCCGGCGGAACCGGGAAGTAGCCTTCCTTGTGGCGGAGCTTGTAGCCGAGATTCGGCTTCTCGTCGCGGCCCCGGGTCCATTCGCCTTCGGCGCTGTCGAGGTGGTAGTAGCCTTCGTGGGCGTTCTGATCGAAGCGGACGTCGTCGAAGATGAAGAACTCGGCTTCGGGGCCGATATAGCAAGTGTCGGCGATGCCGGTGCTCTTCAAATAGTTCACCGCCTTGCGAGCGATATTGCGCGGGTCGCGCGAGTAGTCTTCGCGGGTAATCGGATCCTGAATGTTACAAATCAGCGAGAGCGTGGGGATCGCAGTAAAGGGGTCGAGCACGGCCGTGTCGGCCTGCGGCACGACGATCATGTCGCTTTCGTTGATCGCTTGCCAGCCGCGAATGCTGGAGCCGTCGAAGCCGAGGCCGTCGTCGAAGACGTCTTCGGTGAGCTTGCCGACGGGGATCGTGAAGTGCTGCCAGACGCCGGGAAAATCCATGAACCGCAAGTCGACGGCTTTGACGTTCTTCTCGCGACAGTAGGCCAAGACTTCCTTCGGTTTCACGCGCGGCGGCTCCGGGTGCGGGGCGACGAGAGATGACGAGAGCAGTGTGAATTCATCATAATCGATCGAGCAGCGCGCCGTCGAAGAAGCAAAAGAAAAAGCCCGGCGACCGAAATCGCCGGGCTTTTCTTCGTTTTTGCTCTCGACCCGCGATGCGTTACTTGATGAACAGCATTTCGTGGTACGTCGGCAGCGGCCAGATGTCGTCGGGCACGATCGTCTCGATTTTGTCGGCGATGGCGCGAACCACGTTCATCGCCGGAATCACTTCGTCGCGGAAATGCTTGGCGTGGCTGAGCGAATCGCCCGAAGCCTTGTGATTGATCGCCGCTTCGAGCTTATCGATCGCCGATTCCAACTGCGCGACGGCTTCGGTGAGCTTGTCGAGCGAGCCGAGGTGCGGCGTCTTGCCGATGTTTTTCAAGGCCGAAGCCGTGGCGGCGAGCTCGGCTTGGTAACGGTAGGCCGCGGGAAGGATTTGCGTCTTCGCCATGCTGAGGGCGACGAGGCTCTCGGTGTTCACGTCCTTGCAGTAACGCTCAAGGTAGATTTCGTAGCGGCTGTGGACTTCACGCGGAGAGAGGACGCCGTACTTCTCGAACAGCGCGGCGTTCTCTTCCTTGACGAGCACCGGTAAGGCGTCGACCGTGTTGCGCAGATTCGGCAAGCCGCGCTTCTCGGCTTCCTTGTGCCATTCTTCCGAGTAGCCGTCGCCGTTGAAGATCACCGCCTTGTGCTTGGCGGTAATGTCCTGCAGCAGCTTCTGCACGGCCGCATTGAGCTTCGAGGCATCGCCGCCGGTCGCCTTTTCCAACTCCGTAGCGATGTAGTCGAGGCTTTCGGCGACGATCGTGTTGAGCACCACGAGCGGGCCGGCGATCGATTGGCTCGAACCGACCGCGCGGAACTCGAACTTGTTGCCGGTAAAGGCGAACGGACTCGTGCGGTTGCGGTCGCCGGCGTGCTTCGGCAACGGCGGCAGAACGTCGACGCCGACGCTCATCGTGCCGGCCGCCTTCGAAGAACTGGCCGGACCCTTTTCGAGCTGCTCGAAGATGTCGGCCAATTGCGAGCCGAGGAAGATCGAGATGATCGCCGGGGGGGCTTCGTTGGCGCCCAAACGGTGGTCGTTGCCGCTGAACGCGACCGCCACGCGGAGCAAGTCGCTGTGCAAATGCACGGCGCGAATCACCGCGGCGCAGAACGTGAGAAACTGGGCGTTGTCGTGCGGGTTGTCGCCCGGTTCGAGCAAATTCGCGCTCGAAGTAGCGAGTGACCAGTTGACGTGCTTCCCCGAGCCATTGATGCCGGCAAACGGCTTCTCGTGCAGCAGGCATTGCATGCCGTACTTCGGCGCGACCTTCTGGTGAACCAGCATGATCATTTGCTGGTGGTCCGCGGCGACGTTGGCGTTTTCGTACACCGGCGCGACTTCATACTGCGCCGGAGCGACTTCGTTGTGCCGCGTCTTGATCGGAACTCCGAGCTTATAGAGCTCGCGCTCGCAGTCGAGCATGTAGGCGAGCACGCGTTCCGGAATGGCCCCGAAGTACTGGTCTTCGAACTCTTGGCCCTTCGGCGGCTTCGAGCCGAACAGCGTGCGGCCGGTCGACATCAAGTCCGGGCGGTTGAAGTAGAAGTTGCGGTCGATCAGAAAGTATTCCTGTTCCGGACCGGCCGAGGCCATGACCGGCCCGGGGTTGGCGTGGCCGAACAGCTTCAGCACCCGCTGCGCTTGCTTGCTCAGAGCTTGCATCGAGCGGAGCAGCGGAGTCTTCTTGTCGAGCGCTTCGCCGGTCCAGGAGATGAACGCCGTCGGGATGCAGAGCGTCGTACCATTGGGGTTTTCGAGGATGTAGGCGGGGCTGGTCGGATCCCACGCGGTGTAACCGCGCGCTTCGAACGTGGCGCGGATGCCGCCCGAGGGGAAGCTCGAAGCGTCCGGTTCGCCTTGAATGAGTTCCTTCCCGGTGAACTCGGCCAAAGCGCTGCCATCGCCGGCGGGGGAGAGGAAGCTGTCGTGCTTCTCGGCCGTCAGGCCGGTGAGCGGTTGGAAGACGTGAGCGTAGTGGGTCGCGCCTTTGGCGATCGCCCAGTCTTTCATGGCCAGAGCGACGGCGTCGGCGACGGACGGGTCGAGCTTGGCTTGTTGCTTAATCGTCTGTTGCAACGCCTTATAGGCCGCCTTCGGCAGGCGGTCCTTCATTTCCTGGTCGCTGAACACGTTCGAACCGTACAGCAGCGCACTGGGCGTTTCACGGAAGTTCCACGTCGAACCTAACGTCTTGAATCCGGTAACCGCCTCGACCGCCTCTTTACGTGCGTTACTCAAGTGAAAACTCCTCCGGGTCGCCCCGCGTGTGAAAGAACAGAACGCCGTCGCTTAGGCAAAGGCCGTGCCGCTACAGTGGCGTCGTGCCGCGGCAAAAAGACGTAAGTGTCTACCGGTGAAACGCTTAGCGTACCGACTAAAACCTCGATAAGAGGCACTCAGCCTAGGAGTGCTTTGCCGAAGTTGCAAGCAGCCAGAAGAAAATTGCCGTTTTATTCAGCATCAAAAATGCTGACATCTCCGCAGAGATTTCCTAGGCGTCATTGTTCGCAGGTTTGATTGAAAGGCTCGCCGCAGTACCGGCACAAACCTAGTGAATCAAACCAAATGCCACCGCGTGCGAGCTATTGGGCTATGCCTGCCGACGACCTTTAGCCCTTAACCGCGCGACGAGCCATTTCCGTGTGCGGCTTGGCCGGGATGGTGATCGTGTCGCCGTTAGGTGACGACGATAAAGCGTGCTCCAGCATTGGTTCAACTGCGCCGTGTCCCACGGCGTACTTGCGTTCCGGCACCAAGCGGTAGAGCCAAGCCAAGAAGGCCGGCACCAACACCGGGCGAACGATAAAGGTATCGAGGATTACGCCCAATGTGAGCGCAAAGCCGAGAGCGTGCATTGCCTTCAGCGTGCCGGTCATCAACGACACGAACGTGCCGGCCATGATGATGCCGCAGCTGGTAATGATGCCGCCCGTCTTGATGATGGCTTCCCGGAGGCCCTTCTCGCGGCCCAGCCGACGCTCTTCTTCGAACACGCGCGTCGCGAGGTAGATGTTGTAGTCTTCGCCGACTGCGACGAGGATCACAAACAAGAAGATCGGCACTTTCCAGTCGAGCCCTTGGAATTCCGCCCCGTACATGTAGGTGAAGAGCAACTCAGTGGCCCCGATCGTCGCCAAGTAGCTGAAGACGACGGTAAAGATCAAATAGAGGCAGATCATCGGGCGGCGCAAGATCGACAGGATCACCGCAAATACCGATAACACGACGAGCTGCTGAATCAGCCGTTCGTCGCTGGTAACGATAGCCTTTAAATCGCGGGTGCCGGCCGTAGTACCGATGAAGTCGAATGTGGCTTGATACCAAGGCGAATCCGGATCTTTCGAAAGCTTTTGAGTGAAGCCTTCCAAGCGCCCGAGAAAGTCTTCGGCTTCCGGCGAGAAGGGATCGTAAGCCTGGATGATGTCGAAGCGGGTGACGCTGCCGGCCCGCGGACCGCTTTGCGCCACATACTTCGCTTCGCTGGCCTTGTGGTGGGCCATCGTTGATTTGCCGATCAAACCGCGAATACCTTGCTTCTTTGGCAAGTCGCCGAGCGGGGCAGTCAGGCTGCGGACGCTTTTCACGTCGGCCGTCGGCTCGACGTCATCCGGCACTTCCATCGAGAACGAATAGAGCTGTTTCGTGAGCTTCGTAATCTCGGTGCGCCACTCCTGCGAGTCGAAGTTCACACCATCTTTCTTGACAAGCATAGTCACCGGGCCGGTTTCGCCGGCCGGGTAGTGTTTGCGCAGCAATTCGGTGCCGTTCACGCTATTGCGAACTTCATTGCCGTGCTTGTCGACACCGATCGGCGGCAGATCGGCGAGCAAGTCGTAGCTGATTTTGACGTGCCAGCCTTCAAACGCGAACGGCGTCATGACGACGAGGCTCACCAGCAGGATGAGGCCCGGGTGGGCCATAATGCGATCGCTGGTCCAGTGCCAGAACCGGCCGATGAGCGAATTGTCTTGAACGACGAGCGGTTCCGCCGCATGCGAAGACTTGGCCGACTTGATGCCGAACGGCCAAAATACAAGCCGGCCGCAACCTCGCAGCAGCGCGGGCGCAAAAGTCATGCACGCCGCCAAGGCGACGAGCAAGCAGAGCGCAATCGACGGTCCGCTGTAGGTGAACTTACCGAAGTCGGCGAAGAACATCATGCCGAGACCGCAAACGACTGTCAGCGCGCTGCCGGTCAGAGCTTCGCCGACCTGCGTGAGCGCCTCTTCCAAGGCGCGGGCTTTGTCGAGTCCGCGTTCCAGTTCTTCCTTGTAACGCGAAATGAGAAACAAGCAAAAGTCGGTGCCGGAGCCGAACAAGATCACGAAAATAAAGATTTCCGACGTCTTGAAGATTTCGAAGTGAAACCAGCCGAAGCCGGGAACCGTGCCGAGCTGCGTGAGCCAGGCCGTGAGGTCTTTGGCAAGGACTACGGCGATGCCGATCGTGATCAACGGCACGAACACAAGAATCGGGGCGCGGTAGACGACCAACAAAATAAGCAACACCAGCACGCCGGTCGCGAGGTGGATGTTTTTGATGCTCTTGTCCGACTCGATCAGGGTGTCGCCGCCGACCGCCGCCGAACCGCTGATGCCCCAGTTGAGTCCGGCCGGAAGCGGAGAGGCCTTGTCGGCTTCCGCCTCCGACATCAGCTTCGTCACTTCCTCACGGACACGATTCGTCACGAAGGCCGAGTCGATGGCGATGAATTCGTGTTCGAGAGAGCAAACGACGAGCGCGGCTTTTTTATCCGGGCTGATGAGCTTCTGCCCGACGAGATCTTCGGCCGTGTTCTCGGCAACGAGATTGCGCGACGGCCGCATGACCTCGATCGCCGCAAGCCGATCCATCGGGCGTTTGTTTTCTTCCGTCCACTGCGACATCGCGGCCTTTTCGCCGTCGAAATAGTCGCCGAGCTTGTGGGCGAAATCGAGGTCTTCCTGCTTCAGGCCCGAGTCGCGTTCGAGCACGACCACGACTTCGCTGCGCGACTTATTATCCGGAAACGCTTCGCCGTAGAGTTTTTGACCGCGAACGGACGTCATTCGTTCGGGCAGATAGGCAAGGTCGCCGTCTTTCGTCACCTCGTCCCAGGTGGGCGTCAGCTTGACTCCTAAAACCGAACGTTGGAATTTCGGATTCAGCGCCGCCGTGGCCACGACCCAAACCAGTAAGACGAGGAGCCAGTGGCGCGAGACGAACTTTCCTAAGTGAGCGTACATGAGCTAGGGTGCATCCACCTTGATTCCATTGGGAGCCGAGCGAACGATCGCTGCGACCTCTCGGTGTTCGGCCGCACGTCTCGTTGCGACTCGCGCAGAGCGCGGACGCCTGGGCGTCATGTCGCACGAGCGGGGTCGAAGCCTTCTGCTATGCCTCCGTAACGTGGTCGAGGCGGGTACCGACGCCGCTCGGCTCAAAGCCAAGCGCGAAGTGACGGCCTCACACGCATCAAACACAATCGAAAACGCAGTCGTGCAAAAACGATACGAAGTTTCGATCGTAATCATTTTTTGTCATATCTCCAAGACGACGCATTGCCGACGGCTCGGGATTTTCGCCAATCTGAAGCTGCGGAATTCCGATTGTTCCGCTCACGTAAGTCGCGACGTTGCAGCAGCTTCGGGAAAATGAGACGGACCTTGTCGTCCACCGGCACCACACTGCCCGCGGTCGCCGGCCACCGAAGGCAAGAAAGCGAATTGCGCCGTCGGCCGGGCGACGCCGTCATGCTCACAAATCCCCATGGTGGGCGGAGCCGGCGGGATCTGGAGCCCCTCTCCGGCGAGACGGTAGGCCGCCGTGGGCCTTATCGCCTCCGGCTAACAAATCGGATCTTCTTTTCGCCGACCTCGCTGCGGACGGCCGCTAGCGTTGGGCTACATGTCCGCGAGCGGCTTGCACTGCGGCCTCAAAAGCCGGGTCGACCGGAGGAGCCGCGACCATTTGCCCCTCGAAAGTCGGGCGAGCCACCTGTTGGGCCGTTGCCGTGACGTTCACATCCGGCGCCACCCCGACTCGGCTGAAGGGATGGCCGTTGGGCGAGTAGAACTTCGCCGTCGTCAGGCGGATGCCGCCGTTGATCGTGCTCAGCGGGTAGATGCCCTGCACCGAGCCCTTGCCGTAGCTTCGCGACCCGACGATCGTGCCGCGGCGGTGATCGCGAATCGCCCCTGCGAAAATCTCGCTCGCGCTGGCGCTGTCGCCGTCGATCAGTACCACGAGCGGCACGTTCCACGTTCCGGCCTTATGAGCCGGATAACTGTAATCTTCGTACGGATTGCGGCCTCGCGTCGACACGATGATTCCCGCTTCCACGAACTTGTCGACCACCTCGACGGAGATGTTCAGCAAGCCGCCGGGGTTGCCCCGCAGGTCGATGATCAGGCTCTTCATTCCTTCCCGGTGCAGTCGCCAAAGAGCCGAATCGAGATCGCGCGACGTCGTCTTCTGGAAGCAGGTCAGCCGCAGATAGCCGATGCCCGCCGATTGATCGACGATCTTCACGTCGTCGACGCTCGGCACTTCCACCTGTTCGCGGCGTACCCGCAACCGGCGCGGCTCGAAGCCTTGCGTTTGAACCAGCACTTCCACGCTCGAACCTTCCGGGCCCTGCAACATATTGGCCGCTTGATCGGTCGAAAGCTCTTGCGTCGTGCGGCCTTCCACGGCCGTGATCCGGTCGCCGGCTCGCAGGCCGGCCTTATGCGCCGGCCCCCCCTCGAACACTTTCACGATCAGCAGCGCGCCTTCGCTGGATTTGAGCTCCACGCCCAGGCCGACGAAGTTGCCTTCGATCTGCGAATAGACTTCGTTGAGCTTTCCGGTCGAGAGGAACGTCGAATATGGGTCGAGCGCGTTGGCGGCGCCGCAGATATACTCGTGAATCGTCGCGGCTTCCATGAGTCCGAGCTGTTCACGGCCGGCTTGGGCGGCGAACGAGGCTAAATTGAGGGCCGCTTGCCGATCGTCGGACTTCGCGCCGAACATCCGATCGCGGAGCACCCGGCGAAACGCCTCCACTTGTTGCTGCGGAACGTTCGGCAGATTGGCTTCGAGGAAGAGCGGATCGAGCAGGGCTTCCATCAGGCTCGCGGTGCCGCTGTCGACGAGTTGCTGCCAGTGCGGCGGATCCACATAGTGCGACTGAATCTTCAGCAGCACTTCGTCGTACAGTTCCAGCGTCTTTTCCCGCCCCATCGTGCGGATGCCGTCGCGAAATTGCGGGTCGCCGTAGCGGCCGGCCAAGTCGTAGTGAATCCGCGTCAGGTGCAACCGTTCTTCGAGGGGCTGCTGCTGCGGATTGCGGCGCAGTGCTTCTTCGTAGAAGGCCAGAGCTTCGCTCCAGCGGCGTTGTGCTTCGAGTTCGCGGCCCTGTCGCAGGCTTTCCGCGACGTCCTGGTGGACGTCGGCCGCGCCCGACGTCGCGGCGCTCTGCGGCACCGCCGCTTGCGTCTGCGTGAATGAGAGCTGCGCTTGTGCGGCATCGACCGAAACGATGCAACAACACAATCCGGCGAAGAGCGACAGCGAGCGAAGAACCCGACGCAGCATACGTTTCAACATCCTGAACGCCGAGCTCCCGCGGGCGGCGACTCAATCTCCGACGCACCTCTCCAGGATAAACGGAAGGCGCGGCGAAGCGAGCGGCGGCCGTGGGTCGCGCGGCGTAACGTCAATGGGGCACGTCAAGCAACGCGGTCGAGATCGGGGTCGTAGAATCTCGGCCAAGGGAATATAGGTCACGATTTTTCACCGGTCAAAAAAACCGGTGAAAAGAGCCTTCCCTTGCCGGGGTCGTCGCCCGCACCAGCGCTCCAAGCGGCGCATGTGGACGGGCGTCGTCGGCACAATCGTTAGTGCCGGGAGAAGCGGCGGAACCGATCCGTGGTCGACCGCAACACTTCGGCGAGCGATTCGAGGCTCACCAAGCGCCGGCCGGCCCGACCGATTCGGTCGCCGCGTGCTTATCAATACGCCGGACTCGCGAAATGGTTCGCCGCCGCGTTTGCCCCGGCCATCCGCCCTCCCCGCTCCATCATTGCCGGCAAGCGGTTTTCGATCGGAGCCTCTACGGAAGCGTGCGCCGCGATCGGGAGGCGCGGCTCAAAAGCCCACAAATTAGGCCTTTCCGGGTCCCGATGCCTAGCGGCCGGTTCCGAGCGTTATCATCCGACCGGACTCCGTCGATTTAATCTCTGCGTGGCAAAGCTTTAGGGCGTCGAGCGCCAAATCGCCGGCCAATAGCGACGACGGCTTCCCCGTCTTTACGGCCTTGGCCGCTTCCGTCAGCTCGGCCGCAAACCCGTCGACCTCGCCGAGCTTCGGTTGCTTCACTTTGCCGTCGTGCGTGAGCACCGTGAGCGGCGTCGACGGCGTCGGCTTGCCGTCGATCACGGCGAAGTCGAACACGAGCGTGGCCTTCTCCAGGTAGATCTCGAAGCCGTGCGTGAAGCTCCGCCCTTGCTGGTCGATCACGCCGCCGCTCGCGGTCACGGCGATCGTCGGATCGTCGAACAGAAACTGCGTGTTCACGAATCGCACGCCGCCGTCTTTCATCCTCCCCGAACTGAACACCGCTTTCGGCATGCCGCACGCCAGGCGAATGAAATGCGCGTCGTGAATATGCAAGTCGACGACCGGCCCGCCGGCGCCGCGCGGGTCGTAGAAATCCTTGATCCATTTCGGATCGGCGATCACGCGCTTGAAGTGCCCGCCCAAGAGCTTGCCGAATTTGCCGCCGCGAATCGCGTCGAGCGCGAAAGCATACTCCGGAAAGAACGGCAGCACCTGGCCGATCATCAACAGCTTGCCGGCCTTCTCCGCAGCCTTCACCATCCGCACCCCTTCGGCCGTCTCCAAAGCGATCGGCTTCTCGACCAAGACATGCTTCCCCGCCTTGAGCGCGGCCACGGCCACTTCTTCATGCAGCGACGGCGGCAAGCAAATGTCGACCAAATCGACCTTCGGGTCTTTCAGCATCTCGCGCCAATCGGCGTAGCGGCCGATCGTGCCGAGGTCCATCTGCTCGCCGGGCGGCCCGAAGTTTCCTTTGATCCCGCGCCAATCGCCGGCCAGCTTCTTGGCATCGCGCGTCGCAATCGCCGTCACCTTCGCCCCGCGCACTTTCTTATAGGCGAGGTAGTGAATCATCCCCATAAACCCAATGCCGACGATCCCGACGTTCATCGCTGCGAGTTCCTTAAGTGGCGGAAGGCGTAAGTCGGCCAGCAATCTAACGCTCGCCGACGGGCCTCACAATCGCCGGCCCCCCACGATATAGAATCGCGCTAGTTCGCCGGCGCGCCGCCTGATCCCCTTATCTCCCCGCAGGGGAGAAGCAACCTGGGCCGCCCTTGGAAACGTTAAAGCACTTCCCATCCTCGACTGACGTTGGTCGTTCTTGCCGGTTTTGATATCACTCCTGGCGCACGAGGCGGGAGCGAGTCTGAGCGCGACTTGCTTCGCCCGCCGGTCCCACGTCTCCTCGGAGGGTTTCCCGACATGGCTCAGGCTCTTTCCTTCGTTCGCGACACGCGAATGGCGGGCGCGAATCCGTCTCCCTGGCGGCGGGCTTGGCAGTCGTTGAACTTGCGACGACGGCGTTCGATTCGCGACGACAATCGTCGCATCCGCGAGAAGGCCGAGCGTTGGCTCGCCGTGTCGCCGCCCGATCGGCTGAGCGACGCCGAGATCGCCGAGCAATCCAACTACGAGTGGGATCGCTACGAGTCCGACATCGTCGGCCGGCGCAGCCTCTACGAATCGCGCCCCGTCGAAGAAACGTTCCCAGGGCAAACCGTGCCGCTCTTGCGCGACTTGCTCGCCGGCGATCCCCAGATTCGCACGGTCGTCGAGATCGGCTGCTACTACGGCTGGGTGCTCGATCTGTTGGCCCGCGAGCATCCGCAGGTGGAGTTCTTGGGGATCGACTTCATGAAGTTGCTCCCGGAGATCAACGCCGAGTTCACCGCGCCCAACTTGCGCTTCTGCGCCGGCTACGCGCTCGACCTGCTGGAGCGCGGCGAAGCTGCGGGCGACTTGTACCCGACGTGTTCGACCATCACGCGCTTTAAAAACGCGGAATTGCGCCGCTATTTGGCGGCCGTTCGCAACCCGGGCGCGTATTTTGTCATCAACGAGCCGCTGTTTCACCTGCCTGGCGACGTGTTCGTGCATCCCGATTCGCTGCCGAGCGACGAATCGCTCGCGGTCGTCCACGGCGCCAGCTCGGCCGATATGCCCCCCTGCTTCATCCACAACTACGAAGCCATCTTCCGCGAATGCGGCTTCAACGTCCTGCACTACCGCATCTACGTACCGAAGTTCACCGTGCACCCGAACTACCGGATCGAAATGGTGGCGCAGCGCCGCTGAACGGAAGGCGGAACCCGAACTCTATGGGAAACGCCCTCCGCGGCGCTTGCACGAACCGAATGCGCTGAGCGAGCGGCGGGGTTTATCCCCGCCGTCTGAGAAACGGCGACCGGAAGCAGAGGGCGGCGTTCAGGTCTGTGAAACCCTTTCAGGGTTTCCGCACTTCGTACGACCCTAGCCCCGAAGTGCGCGGAGTACCGCGACTCCGGGCTGTGTTGTCGAATCCCGTTGCGATTCCGGAGCGGGCGCACCGCACTCGGGCGCGGCGTTACGTCGCGCTTTTCCGGTTCCCTCTCCCTCCACGCCGAACGCGGCTCCGCGGCGAGGGGAGAAAGCCGGCGTCAATGAAAAAAGCCCTCGGCGATGGGAGTCGCCGAGGGCTTCGCGAGGAACCACACCCGTTCTGAATTGTCGAGCGCTTCGCCGCAGCTTGGCGGCCGAGCGCCTTAACGCATACCGTACGACGGCGTTGGCAGCATCGTGCTCATGGTGTTCATGGCCCGCAGCGGAGCGGCGCCGGTCGACCAGCTTTGCGGGGCTTCGTTGCGGCGGACGAAGGGGAGCGACGTCGGGGCCGGACGGAACTCCGTCGGGAAGAACGTCTCGGCCAAGTTGCGGAGCGAGCGATACTCGGGGGAGTCGACGCCCATCGCCGCGGCCTTCTCGAGCAGCGAGGACATGAGCACCTTGCCGCGCGGCCAACGCACGTCGACCACCGTCGCGGCGTCTTCCAGCAACTGATAGATCCGAGCGCGGGTCAATCGCATCCGCATCGCCGTGCGGCGGACGCTGAGCGGCGCTCCTTCGAGACCCATACGGCCGCGCAGCATCACGGCGGTTTGCTCGCCGGCGTCGACGCCGATTTGCTCGACCAGCGGCTCGAGCAGCACGGTGCGAATCGAATCGACCGTGAGCGGCAGCGTGCCGGCGATGAGCTGTTGAACTTGTTGATCGACCTTCTCGATGCGGGCCGGCGTCAGGCGAACTTGAATTCGTCCGTCGGTCGGCTTGCCGTCGAGTTGCGAATGGAGTTGGCCGAAGATCGTGACGACGCAGCGCACGCGCTTCTCGCCGTGAGTCTTGAGTTTGCGAATGGCGTCGAGCGTGAGGCCGGCGTAGTGCTCGAGCGGAATACTCCAGATCACACGCGGCAGTTCGCTGAGCGAGCCGGCGAAGCAACCGAGCGGCTCGTGGCCGAGATTGTGATTGAGCACCGTGGCGCGCCAGGTGGCCCAGGTGACTTCGGAAATGTTCGAGGGATCGCCGCCGATGCCCGGCACGACCTTGTTCGGCGTTTCCGAAACGACGGCCGCCTGCGGAGCGATGTCCTCCAGTCGCTCCTTCTCGAGCTCGTCGGTATGCAAGGCCCGATCGAGGAGCTTGAGGAACGACTGCATTTTCTTATGGCCGATGCCGGGTACGGCGGCGAGCGAATCGTACGGCGTGCGCAACAGATCGCCGAGCGGACGATGCAACAGAGCGCGCGGCAGTCGACGGTCGGCCGGGAGGGCCCAGTTGGCGAGCGGCCGGCTCAACTGCGGAGCGTAACGATCGGTTAAAAGGAGATTGCGGATTTTGTCGAACCGAGCGGCCAGTTCGAAACGCAATTGGCGTGGCGACGTCGAGTGCTTAATCATGTCCTTACTCCTGCCCATTAATCCGGCAGCAAACGTCGTGATTTTGTGCATCCGCCTTTCATGCAGCCCCGGACTCACGATGTTTCGTGGGGCGAAACAGGTGTTAGGCAAGAAGTGTGCCAAACTGTCGGTGCCTCGACTGTGGGCAGCATGAAAACCCGCGTTTCGCGGCGTTCTTTCGCGGAGATTTTTGCGGCACCTCCTCGCATCGCTTAATCGCGCGACAGCGATTGCCACCAATTGCGACTTTGAACGGCCGCGGTTTGCCGCCGCGGCTCTCGCGATTTGCCGGCACTTAGGACGTGCGGGGGAGATTTAATTTTCCTGGCCGATGGGAGCCTGTTTAGAGATGATGAGCCGAGCGTGAGCCGCTTGCGGGCGGAGTCTTCGCGCCGCCGTCTTTCCGTCGCCGCGTCTTAGGGAGTGTGCGCATCATGTCGCTCGACCGTCGCCGTTTCTTGCAACAGTCGTTGGCCGCCGGAATGGTCGCCGGGTGCGCTACGTTTAACAAGCCGGCCAAGGTGCGAGCCGCGTCGGCGAACGAGAAGGTCGTCGTGGGGCTGATGGGTTGCGGCCGCGGCAAGCAATTGATTCAAACGTTCGCGCCGAGCCCGAACTGCCATATCGAGTATGTGGCCGAGACCGACTCGCGCCGCTTGGCCGAAGGGGCGAGCCTGGTGACGAAGCTGGCGGGCAACAATCCGCAGCAAGTCGTCGACTTCCGCAAGATTCTCGACGACAAGAAAGTCGACGCGCTGATCGTCGCCGCGCCCGACCATTGGCACGCGCCGGCGACGATCATGGCCTGCAACGCCGGGAAGCACGTGTACTGCGAGAAGCCGGCGAGCCACAACGCGCAAGAAGGGGAATGGATGGTCGCGGCGGCGCGCAAGCACAATCGCGTCGTGCAGCTAGGCACGCAACGGCGGAGCGAGCCTTCGTTTGTGGAAGGCATCAAGAAACTACACGGCGGCGCGATCGGCAAGCCGCTCTTCGCGCGATCGTACTACTTCAATCCGCGCCCGTCGATCAACAAAGGCCAAGCCGCGCCGGTGCCGGAGTGGCTTAACTACGACCTTTGGCAGGGACCTGCGCCGGAGCGCGAGTATCGCGACAATCTCATTCATTACAACTGGCACTGGTTTTGGCATTGGGGCACCGCCGAGTTGGGGAACAACGGCGTCCACACGATCGATATCGCCCGCTGGGGCTTGGGAGTCGATTATCCGACGCGCGTCTCGACCGGCGGCGGCCGCTATCGCTACGACGACGACCAAGAGACGCCCGACACGAGCGTGACGACGTTCGATTTCGGCGACCGCTCGATCTGTTGGGAAGGGCGCAGTTTCTATAAGCCGATCGCCGACGAAGCACCGAAGTTCGAGGTGGGTTTCTACGGCGACGACGGCACGCTCACGGTCGATCGCCGCACCTATAAGATTTACGACCCGGCCGGCAAGCTCGTCGAAGAACAAAAGTTCGCCTCCGGCGACGGCCCGCACGTCGAGAATTTCTTGGAGTGCGTGAAGACGGGGGCGCGCCCCAACGCCGACATCGAAGAAGGGCACAAGAGCACGCTGCTTTGCCATCTCGGCAACATCGCCTATCGGCGCGGCGAAACGTTGCACATCGACCCGGCGACGCACAAGCCGACCGATTCGGAAGCGGCCAAGCTCTGGGGTCGCGAATACCGCAAGGGGTGGGAGCCGGTCGTGTAGCTGCGCCGAAATCGGCTACTTGCTCGCCGGCCGAACTTCGCCGCGCTTGCCCGCAGAGCGGAGAAAGCCGGAGAAGTTGCGGGCGTCCCAGTCGGGCGAAAGATCGCGGATGCGCTGTCGATTGGCGACCCACCAGGCGTGCGCCTCCGCTTGCCGCCAAGGATTTTGCGCGGCGAGCAGATCGAACGTCTCGACCATGTCGCTCGCGGAAGCGTAGCGCTGATCGGGATTCTTCGACAAGCTGCGCAGGACGAGTTGTTCGAGTTCGGGCGGCAGCGGTTGCTTCGTGAAACTCGACGGCGACGGCACCGGACTGTGCAGCGCGAGATTGAACAGCTCAAGATCGTTGTCGGCGGCGTAGAGGTCGCGTCCGGTGAGCAGTTTGAAGGCGACGACGCCGAGCGAGTAGACGTCGCTGCGGGCGTCGGCCGTGTACGGGGCTTTCAGCCGCTCCGGGGCCATATAGAGGGGCGTGCCGGCGATGTTCAAGGTCGAGGCGGTCTTGCCTTCGGAAAGTCCGTCGGCGTGCTTGGCCAGACCGAAGTCGAGCACCTTGACGAAATCGGCCTCGCCGCCCAAGAAGCAGACCATCAAGTTGTGGAGCTTGATGTCGCGATGCATCAGCCCCATTTCGTGCGCCTCGGCTAAACTCGCGGCGGCTTGTTTGAGGATGTGGATCGCGCGGGCGAGCGGGAGCGCGCCTTCGATCAACAACACTTGCGAAAGCGTGAGCCCGCGCAACAGCTCCATGGCGCAATAGAACTGGCCTTCTTCGGTGGTGCCGAAGTCGTAAATTTCGATGGTGTTGGGGTGCGAGAGCCGGCTGGCGAGGGTGACTTCGCGTTCGAACCAGGAACTGGTTTGTTCGCTGACGAGTTCCGGTTTGATGATCTTCACCGCCGTCGGCCGCTTTAAGAGCGCGTGGTGCGCTCGATAAACGCGACCCATGCCGCCTTCGCCGATCGGTACGTCGAGCACGTAGGGGCCGATGCGGGGCGTATCGGCGACTTGCCGCCGCAGCTTAACGGCCGAACGCCAAGAGTAGAGCAACAGCCCGAACGCCAAGATCATGAGCGCGATGCGGGCATAAAAGAACGAGCGCAAATAGTTGAGCTGGTTGTAGGCCGCGGCGAGGTCGAGCTTGACGATGATCCCCAGGTCGTGTTCCGGGATCCAATGCCAACCGCCGATCGACATGACGCCGCGGTAGTCGCGGTAGCCGTCGACTTCGACGCCGTCGCCGCCCGCGACGGCCCGATTGATCGCCAAGGTGGGAAAGTTCGCGGAGTAGGGAATCTCCGATTTGTACCCTTGTGTGATGTCGCCGCCGGGATCGCGAAGGGGCATCAAGACCGACGTCGGCGGATTGGTTTTGACGATGCCGGCCGCGACCAATTGCTCGAGATGCTTGCTCTCGTTGAGCATGCGGCCCGCTTTGTCGAAGGCGAGCGCTTCGCCGAAGCCGGGCATGGCGACCGTGTCGAGGCGTTTCGTGAAGTCGGCGATCATCGACGGAGCGCCGACGAACAGCGCGCCGATCACGGCTCCGGCTTCGTCGCGAACGGGAGCGGCGACTCCCATGAGCGCTCGGCCCGCGCCGAGCCACTCCGGCCCCGCGAACGGTTCGCATTGATGCGGCGGCAGCACGGCCGAGCGGCCGTCGCGGACGCGCTCCACGACGATCAAATTGGCCGCGACGACGGAATGCTTGGCGCGGTCTTGCTTGCCGAAACGCGTGCGGCCTTCGGCATCCCAAGCGACGACGACGACGTCTTTGCGGCTCCGCTCGACGATCGCGGCGAGCAGCGCTTCGCCTGCGGCGTCGCCGGTCGACGTCGCATCGGGCGGCGCGGCCGACTCCGCGGGACCGGCGGCGGAGGCGCTCGCCGGCGAGGCATACACGTCGGCCACGAGTTTGCGGAACTTCGGATCGGCGAACCATGCGTCGACCGCATGGCGTTCGGAATCGAACCAGGCCGATATCTGGCCCGCGTCGCAGCGGAGCATCGATTGCAGCCCGCCGATCCAATACTCGCGGGATGAAATGTAGATGTAGCGTTGCGACCACCAAGCGAGAACGAAGATGACGATCAGCATCACGGCGGCGCCCAGGGCCATTTGGCCGGCGGCGCTGAGATGATTGGCCCAGAGATTTAATGCGCGGCTCCAAGCCGTCTTGGTGCGCGAGAGCCGGGAGCGCGACCGCGATTTGGTGGCGTCGCTCGACCGCGGGCGACGCGATCCCGCGCTGGGAATGATCGTCGCCCCGGTGTGATGGGCCAGCAGCAGTTCGACTTCGTGACGCAGCGGAGGGTCGTCGCGGGCGGCTTCGGCGAGGTATTTCTTACGCTCTTCGCCGTCGAGTTCCGACGCCCTCAAAAAGATTTTCTTGATGAGTTGGTGGCGTTCGTCGGTCACGAATCGTCTCCCGACAACTCTTTCCGCAGCCAAGCGCGAATCATCGTCCATTCCGCTTCGATGGTGCGCTTCGAAAGCTTCATCACCGTGGCCACTTCCTCGACCGTCAGGCCGCCGAAGAACCGCAGCTCCACGATCGCGGCCTGCCGCGGATCGACGACGGCGAGCTTTTGCAGGGCTTCTTCGACGTCGAGCACGTCTTCGTCGCGCTCCAGGGTGAGCACGTCGTCGTACAACGGCAAACGGCGGCGCGACCCTTCCCGCTTCTGCCGCATCTTCGCCCGCGCGTGGTCGACGAGCAACTGCCGCATGATCTTGGCGGCGGTGGCGAAGAAGTGGGTCCGCGCCTGGTAGTCGACCGCGTCGTGCTCGACCATCTGCAGATAGGCCTGATGCACCAGGGCGGTCGGCTGGAGCGTGTGGTTCTTGCGTTCGCGGCGGAACTGCCCGCGCGCAATATCACGGAGGCGATCGTAGACGAGCGGGAGCAGCCGATCGGCCGCCGTCTCGTCGCCGTCGCGGAGTTGCGTCAGGATTTGCGTGATTTGGTAGCGCGAGAGCTCAGGCACGACATTCCCCTACATGCGGGTTTACGCATGACAGGTGCAATTGTACTGCCGGCCCGCACAAAAAGTGAGCGGTTTTGGCACGTCGTTTTACCCTTTTTGAGCGGGTCACGAAATTTCGCTGCGGTTATCTGACGGGTTTGGCGCATTCCCTCACGAGGGCGGCACAAGAGGGTGCAGGTCAATAACAACCGCGGCTGAAAACCGCAGATAGGGTGAGATGTACGCCATGCAATCGAGGTTGGTTTGTCACTGTATCGGCTGCGATCAGACGATTGAGTCGGCCGTACAGCAGTTGGTACAGCGGTGGGGGTTTGAGTTCGCGTTTCACGCGGATGTCGGGGAATTCCAAGACGCCGGCGACCTCTCGAAAACCGGTTGCGTCGTCGTCGGGTCGGGTCATGAAGGCGAACTGATGTCGGCGCTCGAAAGCGTCGCGTCGCCGCTGACGGTCGTCGTGCTGACGAAGCACCCCGATACGCGGATGACCGTGAGCGCGATTCGTCGCGGGGCGTCCGAAGTGTTGGAATGGCCGACGGAATCGTCGCACCTCCCGGCCGCGTTGGAACAGGCCTGTGCCGGTTCGCTGCAAAAACAGCAACGGATGGCGGAAGCGGCGGCGGCGCAAAAGCGTTTGGCCCAGCTCACCGACGGCGAGCGCGACGTGCTTCAACTGATGCTCAACGGCAAGGTGAATAAGAACATCGCCAGCCGGCTCGGCATCGCCCTGCGAACCGTCGAGGCCCGCCGTAAGCGTGTCTTCACCAAGCTGGGCACCCGCAGCCTCGGCGAAATCGCGGCGGTCATGCAGACGTCGGGGTTGCTCGTGGCGAGCACGCTCGTGTCGTTGAACTAAAGCCGGGAGCGGCGCTCGAACTTGAGTTCGCCGCCTCGGCGTCAGTCGGTCGAGCGCGGCCGCGAGCCGACAGGAAATCGCCGGGCACGGAAGCCCCGGCTTTTTTCCCTGGTCCGACTAAGCGGCGCGTTGAGCAATGACAGACGGGGAAATGTCCGTCATGCACGGATTTGATCAGATCGTGAGGCCCATGCCGTTCGAAATGGGCGAGGCTACTACTAAGTAGCCGTGCCATAAGTGTTTGTGAAGTCGCCGCGTCGCTTGCGGATTTGTGATTCACAGGGCGGAAAATCCTCTCTCGCCGACTTCCGCCACATCGCGGTAAGATGAGAGGAAAGTGTGGCGGACGACTTGTCGTAGTGATTGTGCTGAACGAAGTGCGACCGCAAGGTTGACGCAACCCGCTTCGGCCCCAAGCATGACAAGGCGTTGGACGATCCCGATTCGCATTTCACACGAGGTTCCTCGCGAGTTGGCGTGCTTAGTCGGCATGTGAGCTTCGACGGACGGAATTCTCTGGAAAGGCGCGCTTAGCGATAGATTCCTCGTATTCCGTTTGGCTTGAGCGGTCGTTACAGATTGCTTAAGCGACAAACTATTCCGAGCCTTCCAAGTCGCCGCGCCTGAGAGTCCGATACACGATCTAGGTGTCGGACTCGATTCTCGGAAGGCATTCTCACCGCTCGCTTCGCTCGGCGATCGGCGGCATACCCTCCTCAGGCGCAAACAGCCTCGACGCATACGACCGTTCGACATCCTCAACATTACCCACGCACGCCTCTGAACCATCATGGCACTGTTCACCGAAGATCCGGAGACCGGTAGCTCCGGCGACGACGACTTTCAAAATCAGTTCAACAGCATGAGCGCGGGCTTCGTCGAAGCCCTCTACGCGGACTACCTCAACGATCCGAATTCGGTCTCCAACGACTGGCAGCGCTTCTTTGCGAAGTTCGGCGCGCATGAATGGCCGCAGCCGCAAATCGGCCCGTCGTTCCCTTCGCATAGCGTCTTCAATCCGCCGGCCGACGCCTCCCCCGCCGGCGGCAACGGCCAAGCCGGCGGCAGACACGGCATCGACATGGCCGTGCTGCAAGATCGCGCCGACCAGATGGTGCGCGCCTTCCGCGTGCGCGGGCACATGGTGTCGCAGCTCGATCCGCTCGGCTTGCCGCGCCCGCCGCAGCCGGAGTTGGAGCCGGAATACTACGGCTTCAACGACGAACACCTGGAAATGTCGCTCTCGACCCGCACGATCAAAGGGCCGAAAAAGCGCACGCTGCGCGAGATCGTCGACTGCATGCGCAACACTTACTGCCGCCGAATCGGCGTGCAGTTCATGCATATCGACAACTACCGCGTCCGCCAGTGGTTGCAAGACCGCATGGAAGGGAGCGAAAACCGATTGGAAATGGGGCGCAAAGAGCAGCTCCGCATCCTCACGAAGCTCACCGACGCGGTGATCTTCGAGGAGTTTTTGCAAAAAAGCTTCTTGGGCGCGAAGAGCTTTTCGCTCGAAGGGGCGGAAAGCTTGATTCCGCTGTTGGACATGGCGATCGAGCGCTCGGCGGAGCAGGGCACCCAAGAAATCGTGCTCGGCATGGCCCACCGCGGCCGCTTGAACGTGCTCGCCAACATCATGGGCAAGAGCCCGCAGCAGATCTTCCGCGAGTTCGCCGACGTCGATCCCGAAATGCATCTCGGCCGCGGCGACGTGAAGTACCACCTCGGCCATAGCTCCGACTGGATCACGAGCACGAACCGCAAGGTTCACTTGTCGCTGGCCTTCAACCCGAGCCACTTGGAGTTCGTCGGTCCGGTCGTGCAAGGCCGCTTGCGCGCCAAGCAAGACAAGCTCAGCGACTCGCAGCACGAGCGCGGCATGGCGATCGTCATCCACGGCGACGCGGCGTTCGCCGGCCAAGGCGTCGTCCAAGAAATGCTCAACATGAGCGAGCTCGGGCCGTACAACATCGGCGGCACGCTGCACATCATCATCAACAACCAGATCGGCTTCACCACGCCGCCGGAAGAATCGCGCTCGTGCGCCTACTGCACCGACGTCGCCAAGATGCTGCAGAGCCCGCTGTTCCACGTGAACGGCGAAGACCCGGAAGCCGTGGCCCAAGTCGTGCAGCTCGCGATCGACTTCCGCCGCGAATTCAAGCGCGACGTCGTCATCGACATGTACTGCTACCGTCGGCGCGGGCACAACGAAGCCGACGAGCCGACGTTCACGCAGCCGCTCTGGTATAAGACGATCGAGCGCACGAAGAACGTCCGCGAAGGCTATCTCGAATACTTGCTGAAGATGGACGGCATTTCGCGCGTCGAGGCCGACGCCATCGCGGCCCGCCGCCGCGAGCAGCTCGAGAAAGACTTGAACGTCGCGCGCAGTAAGGAATACAAGCCGCGCGTGGCCCCCTGGACCGGCTTGTGGGCCGGCTACGTCGGCGGCCCCGAGTCGAACGCCGAGGAGCTCAACACCGGCGTGCCGCGCGATCGTCTGGCGTCGTATCTCGAGACGCTCGCCTCCGTGCCGGCCGACTTCAACGTTCACCACAAACTGCAGCGCTTCCTCGAAGGCCGCAAGGAAATGGCTAAGGGGACGAAGCCGCTCGATTGGTCGGCCTGCGAGGCCCTGGCGTTCGCGACGCTCGCCGTCGACGGCTACAAGGTGCGCCTCACCGGTCAGGATTGCGAACGCGGCACGTTCAGCCATCGCCACTCGGTGCTGCACGACTACGAAAACGGCCGGCACTACATGGCCCTGGCCAACATCATGCCGTCGCAAGCGCCGGTGGAAATCTACAACAGCCCGCTGTCGGAAACCGGCGTGCTGGCCTTCGAATACGGCTATAGCCTCGACTGGCCGCAAGGCTTGGTCATGTGGGAAGCCCAGTTCGGCGACTTCGTCAACGGCGCGCAGGTGATCATCGACCAGTTCATCACCAGCGGCGAAGACAAGTGGCGGCGCTTGAGCGGAATCGTCATGTTGCTGCCGCACGGGTTCGAAGGGGCCGGCCCGGAACACTCCAGCGCCCGCCTCGAACGTTTCCTCCAGCAAGGGGCCGAAGACAACATTCAAGTCTGCAATCCCACGACGCCCGCGCAGTTCTTCCATTTGCTGCGTCGTCAGGCGCTGCGGAAGTGGCGCAAGCCGCTGATCGTGATGACGCCCAAGTCGCTCTTGCGCCACCCGAAGGTCGTGTCGACGTTCGAAGATTGCGAGCAAGGGATGTTCCAACGGCTCATCCCCGACAGCAATCCGAACCGCGAGAAGGTCGAGCGCGTGCTGATGTGCTCCGGCAAGATCTACTACGATCTCGAAGCCAAGCGGCAGGAACTCGGCCGGGAAGACGTCGCGATTCTCCGCTTGGAACAGCTCTATCCGCTGCCGACCGAAATCCTCCGCGCCGAATTGGCTCGTTATTCCGACAACACGCCCGTTTTGTGGGTTCAAGAAGAACCCGAGAACATGGGGGCTTGGCGGTTTTTACGAGTGAATTTAGGCGAGAAGATTTTCGGCCGCCTGAAGTTCGGCGGAGTTTATCGCCACGCTTCGGGCAGCCCCGCGACGGGCAGCGCGAGCAGCCACAAATTGGAGCAGGCCGAACTCCTGGCCCAAGCTTTCGGCGGACGGTAAAACCATTGTCTTAGGAAACGGGGCGAGCGGCGTTTTCGGCGTCGCTCGCCTCGCTTTTTCCGCCGCCGAGTTTTAAGATTCGCGTTTCGCGACTTCGACCTCGGCGACCGCTCTCCGGCGTCGCCTCGCCGGAAGCCCCCTTACAAGTTTCGCATCGCTCGATCTCACTTTGCTTCGTAGTTGGAATCATGGCCATCGAACTCCGCGTCCCTTCCCTGGGCGAATCTATCACTGAAGTCTTCATCGGCGAGTGGCGCAAGCAAGAAGGCGCGCAAGCCGCCTCGGGCGAAAACCTCGTCGAAATCGAATCCGACAAGGCGACCGTCGAACTCGCCGCGCCGCAGGCCGGCGTCGTCACGAAGATCTTGAAGAAGAAGGGGGAGACGGCCGCCGTCGGCGAAGTGATCGGCTACATGGAAGCCGGTACGGCCGCCGCCGCGACTCCGAAAACGGAAGCCCCGGCCGGCGACGCCAAGCCGGCCGCGCCGTCGCACGTCACGGTTCCGGACGAAACGCCGATCGCCGCTTCGAGCAAGAACGGCCCCGCCGCCGAAGCGCGCGTCATGCCGGCCGCGGCCCGCGAAATGGCGCAGCGCGGTTTGCAGCCGAGCGACGTCGCCGCGACCGGCCCCGGCGGCCGCATCTTGAAGGAAGACGTCGTGCGGCAAGGTTCGGCTCCGGCCAAGGCTCCGGCCGCCGTCGCCACGGTCGCCCCGCCGCCGGCTCCGGCTAAGTCGCATCCGGTTCCCTCGGTCGGTTTGAACGTCGGCGGCACGCGCCAAGAAGAAGCCGTGCCGATGAGCCCGATTCGCCGCCGCATCGCCCAGCGCTTGGTCGAAGCTCAACACTCCGCCGCCCTGCTCACGACGTTTAACGAAGTCGATATGTCGTCCGTCATGGCTTTGCGCAGCGAGCACAAAGATCAATTCGCACAGAAGCACGGCGCGAAGCTCGGCTTCATGTCGTTCTTCGTCAAGGCGACGATCGACGCCCTGAAGATGGTGCCGCAGGTGAACGCCGAAATCCGCGGCAACGACATCGTCTACCACAACTACTACGACATCGGCATCGCGGTGAGCGGCGGCAAGGGCTTGGTCGTGCCGGTGCTCCGCAACGCCGAACGGATGAGCTTCGCCGAAGTCGAGCAGACGATCGAGCACTACGGCAAGCTCGCCCGCGACAATAAGCTGACGCTCGACCAATTGACCGGCGGCACGTTCACGATCTCCAACGGCGGCGTGTTCGGCTCGTTGCTCTCGACTCCGATCGTCAACCCTCCGCAAAGCGGCATCCTCGGGCTGCACGCCATCCAAGAGCGTCCGGTGGCGAAAGACGGCCAGGTCGTCATCCGCCCGATGATGTACATGGCGTTCACCTACGATCACCGGATCATCGACGGCCGCGAAGCGGTCACGTTCCTCCGCCGCATCAAGGAAACGATCGAGAACCCGTCGCGTATCCTTCTGGAAATCTAAGGCTGAAGTCAAAAGGCAAAACATCGGAGGTCTCTCGGCGAGCGATCTCCCGTTTTGCATTTTGCCTTTTGCGTTTTGAGTTTAACACCATGAATCACGACCTGATCGTCATCGGCGCCGGCCCCGGCGGCTACGTCGCGGCCATTCGCGCGGCTCAACTCGGCCTCAACGTCGGCTGCATCGAAAAGGAAGCGGCGCTCGGCGGCACCTGCCTGCGGATCGGCTGCATTCCGAGCAAGGCGCTGCTCGAATCGAGCCATCTCTACCACATGGCTCGGCATGAGATGGGAGCGCACGGCATCAAGGTGTCGGGAGCCGACCTCGACCTGGCCGCGATGCTGAAGCGCAAAGATTCCGTCGTCGAGCAGCTCACGCGCGGCGTCGACTTCCTCTTCAAGAAGAACAAGGTCACGCGCTACCGCGGCACCGGCCGCTTGGCAGGCCCGGGCAAGGTCGTCGTCGACGGCGAGCAACCGGCCGAGCTTACGACGAAGAGCGTCATCATCGCGACCGGCAGCAAGCCGTTTATGATTCCGGGCGTCGAGTTCGACGGCAAACACGTCGGCTCGAGCACCGAAGCCTTGAGCTACGACAAAGTCCCCGAGCATCTCGTGGTTATCGGCGGCGGAGTGATCGGCTTGGAGCTCGGCAGCGTGTGGAAGCGGCTCGGCGCGAAAGTCACCGTGCTGGAATTCCTCGACCGGATCATGGCCGGCATGGACACCGAACTCGCGCGCGACGCGCAAAAGGTGTTTGAGAAGCAAGGCCTCGAGTTCCGCTTGAAGACCCGCGTCACCTCGGCGAAGTACGACGGCAAGCAGTGCGTCGTCACCGTGGAAGGGGGCGAGCCGATCCATTGCGACAAGGTGCTCGTCTCCGTCGGCCGCGTCCCCGTCACCGACGGCCTCGGCCTGGAGACTGTCGGCATTCAGCTCGACTCGAAGAAGCGCATTCCGGTCGACAAGCATCTGCAAACCACGGCCGCGGGCGTCTACGCCATCGGCGATTGCATCGAAGGACCGATGCTCGCTCATAAGGCGGAAGACGAAGGGGTGGCGGCGGCCGAATTCATCGCCACCGGCTACGGCCACGTGAACTACGACGCCGTTCCGAGCGTCGTCTACACCGAGCCCGAGGTGGCGAGCGTCGGCAAGACGGAAGACGAGCTGAAAGCCGCGGGCGTCGACTACCGCAAAGGTTCGTTCCCGTTCAGCTTCCACGGCCGCGCCAAAGCGCTCGGCCAGACCGACGGGTACGTGCGCGTGCTCGCCGACAAAGCGACCGATCGCATCCTCGGCGTGCACATCCTCGGCCCGCGCGCCGGCGACTTGATCGCCGAAGCGGCGGCGGCGATCGAATTCGGCGCGAGCGCCGAAGACATCGCCCGCACCTGCCATGCCCACCCGACGCTGGCGGAAGTCTTCAAAGAAGCGGCCCTGGCCGGCGACGGCCGCTCGATTCACAAGTAGTGAACGCCGTTAGCCCCTCGGCGCCTCGCCGGCCTAAGGCAAATCCAACGACGCCTTCAAGCATCCGTCGATCTGGGCCATAAGCGACGCAGACAAGCGACCGATCGTGCGGTCGATGAGTTGTTGATGGATCGTCATCAATTGCTCACATTTGACCGCCGAGGGATGGAGCAAACCCGACTGTCTGCCGTCAGCCGTCGTCACATCGATTACGAGTTGAGTCGGCTCTACGGACCGCGCGCGGTATTGCTTGTGATTAAAGCCAAAACCGTCGCGTTGAGGCGGGCATTGTTGCGGTCGCATTGGAAGACCAATGCCGGTCGTCGCTTCGAGCCCGAGGCGTCGGAAAAAGGAAAACGGCACCAAAACGACGTCGCCGCGACTTACGGACATTGCTTCTTGCGATTCTCGTCGTAGTTATCGTAATCGGACATCGCCGGGTCGTTCCACCCGGCAAGTCCGGCCGTTCGGCTTTGTGCTTCATAGGTGGCGGCCAATTCGGCCTCCGAGCCGCGACGCGATTCGCGCTCAAAATCTTCGGCACGCACGAGCACGTACTCCGTATGCGTGTCGGGATCGACCAACCGTAACGGCTCCCCGCCGGGAAGATGATGAATCGCTTGCCGCTGGTCGGGAGTCAGTTCGGGCATCATAACAAGCGTCCGCCTTTCGCTCCGTTCATCGTACGATTGCCGCCGCAGGTCGGCAATTGTCGATCGGCGAACTACTTCGCCTTCTTCGCGCGACCCTTTTTCGCCGGCTCCGGCGCTTCGAGCGTCGCCGTGGCTGCGCTCGCTTCGCTTTGCGCCGCGCCGGCCGTGGGATGGTCGTAGTCGTCGGCCGCGTCGGCGTCGACCGAGACGTGCCCCTTCGGACCCGGGTAGACGAGAATCTCGCCGAACAGGTTCAGTTGCTCGGTCTTGACCGAGTGATGCCGCGACAATTCGAGGACGGCCAAAAACATGCCGACCAGCTTCGACTTTTGCATCCCCGGCTCGAACAATTCGCCGAGCGCCACATGCCCTTGCTCGTTCAGCAGCCGGGCGATCCGCTGCATGTGCACGTGGATCGGCGTATCGTCGTAAAGGATGTTCGACTGCGGAGTTCCCTGGTTCTCGCGGACGATCCGCGCGAATGCGCTCACCAAGTCCCACAGCTCGACTTCGGCCAGCGGCTCGTCGGCCAGCGCGTCGCCGATCGGCTTATCGCGGGCCACGCGGCTGAAGTGCTCCTGCCAACCGCGCGCCCGATCTTCGAGCATGCTGGCGGCGTCGCGAAACTTTTTGTATTCCAAGAGCTGGCGGACGAGATCCTGTTTCGGATCGTCGAGCGGCTCCTCGACTTCGTCGGCGTGCGGCAGCACGAGCCGCGACTTCAGCTCGATGAGCGCTCCGGCCATTTCCAAAAACTCGCCGATCCCGTCGATATCGAGCTTCTCCAACACTTCGATGTGCGCGAGAAACTGATCGGTGATCGTCGCCAGCGGCAAATCGACGATCTCCACCTCTTCCTTGCGTACGAGGTAGAGCAGCAGATCGAGCGGGCCGCGATAGGCCTCGAGATCGACGCGGAAGTTCATCGTGGATTCGTCGCTCGTCGGACGGACCAAAGGAGAGGGCCGAGGACGGCGTAACGATGCGAGCGCCACGTTCAAAGGAACGACTCCGCGAAACGACTAAGCTGCGCCGCGAGCCGCGTTCGGGCTTTCGGCGGGAATGCTCAATCGTACGCAGCGGCGCGGCGGAAATCTGCCTGCGCGGCCCGATTCCGCCGCCGGCAGCCGGCAACGTTGTCCGTCCGAATAATCGTTTCGACCGTTAAGGTTTGCCGGCTTGAGCCGGCGTTCCCGCCTTTTCTTAACCGGCCGAAACTTCTAGACTTAAGTACGAAACATCCGCTCGAATTGCCGGCCCTGCCGGCGTTGCAACGAACCGCTTTTCGACATGCCCGACCAGCCTTCGCATCCTCGCTACGAGCAACTCTGGGCCCCCTGGCGGCTCGGCTACATTCTCGGCGGCGAAGAGCAAGACGAGGCACCGCGTGCCGAACCGGAGTGGCTCCCGGCCGCCGATCAGACGTGCTTCATCTGCCATGACGCGGCCACCGCTCCGGACGATCGCCGCAACTTCGTCGTCGCCCGCGGGCCGAAATCGATCGTCATTCTAAACCGCTATCCGTACAACAACGGCCACATCCTCGTCGCCCCGCTCGTCCACAAAGGCCGGCTCGATCAACTCGCCGACGACGAACATTTGGAACTGATGCAAACGGTGACCAAGCTCGTCGGACTCGTCGAGCGCACCATGAACGCCGAAGGATTCAACGTCGGACTCAACCTCGGCAAGATCGCCGGGGCCGGCCTGCCGGGACATCTTCACTGGCACATCGTGCCGCGTTGGAGCGGCGACACCAACTTCATGCCGGTCTTCGCCGGGGCCCGCGTCATTCCGCAGTCGCTCGACACGCTCTGGGAATTGCTCACCGAGGCGCTCGGCGCGGAGAAGGCCGGCTAAACGATGGCGACGCAAGATACGCAACTCGACGCCGTCGCGGAGCGCGAAGCCTTGCTGCTCGCGCCCTATGCGATGTTCAGCGCGCTTTCGAGCGGCCGCAAATTCGCGGAGCCGGCCCATCGCTACCGCGGGCCGTTTCAGCGCGACCGCGATCGCATCGTGCATAGCACGGCTTACCGCCGGCTAAGCGGCAAGACGCAAGTCTTCACGCGCGAAATGGGGGACTATCACCGCACGCGGCTGACGCACACGCATGAAGTCGCCTCGATCTCGCGCACCGTGGGCCGAGCGCTGCGGCTGAACGAAGACTTGGTCGAAGCCTTGGCGCTGATGCACGACATCGGCCACCCGCCGTTCGGCCACGCCGGCGAAGACGTGCTCGACGAGTGCCTAAAAGACCACGGCGGATTTTCGCACAACCGGCAAGCGCTGCGGATCGCCGAGATCATCGAGCAGCGCTACCCCGAGTTCCCCGGTCTGAATCTGAGCTACGAAGTGCTCGCCGGCCAGCAGACGCGCATCAACAAGCACGGCGCCCCGGAGCGGCCGCTCTTGGAAGTGCAAGTGGTGGAAGCGGCCGACAGCGTGGCCTACGACACCCACGACGTCGACGACGCGTTGCAACTCCGGCTGCTTTCGATGAAGGAACTGGCCGAAGTGCCGCTCTGGAAGCAGGCCACGGAGCGAGTCGGACGCCGCTACCAAGCGCTCGACGAAGGGGAACTCCGCCGCGCCGTGCTCCACGAACTGCTCGACTGGCAGATCGGCGAATTGCTCGCCGTCGCCCAGCGTCGGCTGGAAACCTGGAACATCGACTGCCTCGCCGCCGTCCGTGCGGCCGACTTCGTCGTCGCGCCCGAAGGGGAGTTGGCCGAGTTGAAAGCGCAGCTCGAAAAGTTCCTGTATGCTCGCGTGTATCGCAATCCGCTGGTGGTCGCTTCGCGGCGGATCGCCCAAGATCAACTGCGCGCGATGTTCTACGGCTACTGCCAACGTCCCGAACTGATGCCCGAGTCGTTCCGCACCCGCTGCGACGAATATGGTCTCGAGCGGAGCGTCTGCGATTATCTGGCCGGCATGACCGACCGGTTCTGCCAGGCCGAGTTTACCCGTCTCTTCGCGGCCTAATCATGTCGAGCGATCCGACGCCCCAGCCGATCTCGCGCGAGACCGTCGCGGCGATCGGCCTCGGCCTGCTGTTCGGCCTCGCGTTCACCTGGCTGGCCGGCGAACTCGCCGCCGACTTCATACCGGTTGAATATCTACGTTGGTTGAAGTTGTTGACGGCGGCGTTCGCCTGCTTCTGGGGCGTGCAACTCTTGTTGGCGACGTCGCGCTCGCCTGTCGCATCGCCGTCTGCATCCTTGCCGGCCGGTGAGTCGGCCGCCGGGCTGCTGCTCGACACGAGCGCTCTCATCGACGGCCGGATCGCCGAGCTCGCCCGCATCGGCGTCGTCGCCGACCGACTGGACGTGCCGCCGTTCGTCTTGGCCGAACTGCAATCGCTGGCCGACGGCTCCGACAAGACGCGGCGCACGCGCGGCCGGCGCGGGCTGGATGTTCTCGAAAAACTCCGCGCCGCCGCTCCGGCGAGCCTGCGGTTACTGGAAGCGATCGACGACGGAAACGACGCCCAGCCGGTCGACCAAAGACTGATTGATTTGGCCAAGCGACGCCGTGCGCGGCTCGTCACGGTGGACTTCAATCTGCAAAAAGTCGCCGAGATTCAGGGCGTCGCCGTCGTCAACCTGAACGACGTCGCCGTGGCGCTCAAGCCGCCGTGCCTGCCGGGCGACAGACTCACGCTCGAAATCGTTCGCCCCGGCGAGCAAGCGACGCAAGGCGTCGGCTACCTCGAAGACGGCACGATGGTCGTCGTCGAAGGAGCCCGCGAGTTCGTCGATCGCGCGGTGCGGCTCACGGTGACGAGCGTCGCGCAGACCTCGGCCGGACGCATGGTCTTCGGCCGCTGCGACGGCGCGTGCGAATAATCCGCACTTTGACCGACGCTCGCTACATTTGCTCGACGACGTCGATCCCCAACAGCGCCAGGCCTTGCTTGATCGTCCGCGCCGTCAGGTCGCAGAGCATCAAGCGGCTCGTGCGCAGTTCCGGCGTCGGGGCTTTCAGCACCGGGCATTGATCGAAGAACGTCGAATAGGCGTTCGCCAAATCGAAGACGTACGTCGTCAGCAAGTTGGGCCGGAAGTCCACCGTCGCCAGTTCGAGCGCTTCTTCGAACCGCAACAGCGCCACGGCCAAGGCCCGCTCCGCCGGCGATTCGAGCACGATCGGCGCGGTCTGCTTGCGCAGCGCGTCGACGTCGACCTCACCCCGCCGAAAGATGCTTCGCACGCGGGCATATGCGTACTGCATATAAGTCGCCGTGTGCCCCGTCGTAGCGAGCATCTTGTCGTAGCTGAACTCGTAGTCGCTCGTCCGGTTCTGCGACAAGTCGGCATACTTGAGCGCGCCGATGCCGACGATCTCGGCGATCTGCTTCCGCCGGGCCTCGTCGAGTTCCGCGCCGTCGGGCTTGCGATCGTCGTTCTCGCTGACGATCTTCAGAGCGCGCTCGACCGCTTCATCGAGCAGCCCCTTGAGCCCCACCGTGTCGCCGCTGCGCGTCTTGTAAGGCTTGCCGTCGCGGCCGAGCACCGTGCCGAAGCTGATGTGGCGGAAGTCGCATTGGTCGTAGCCCGCCAGCTTCGCCGCGGCGAACAAGTGCTCGAAGTGCAGGCTCTGGCGATGGTCGACCACATACAGCATCGCCTCGGGATTCCACCGCTCGATGCGGTAGCGAATCGTCGCCAGATCGGTCGTCGCGTAGAGAAATGCGCCGTCCTTCTTGCGAATGATCATCGGCGTTTCCTGACCCGGCAGAAACACGCACAGCGCGCCGTCGCTCTCGCGAGCCAAGCCCTTCGCCTGAAACTCCTCGGCGACCGCGGCCAACTGATCGTGATAGAAGCTCTCGCCGAGCGATTCGTCGAACGTCACGTGCAGACGATCGTATGTCTCCTGCAACGCCGTGAGGCACGGCGGCATGAACTCTTTCCAGAGTCGCAGGTTTTCCGCATCGCCGGAGTGCAGCTTCGCCGTCTCGGCCAACACGGCCGAGCCGATCTGCGGGTGCTCGATCGCATACTTGGCAAGCGTTTCGTTTTCCGCGACTTGCGCGAGCTTGACGTTCGTGCCGACGATCTCGCCGCGCAAGTTCCCGACGTCCGACTCCGCCTTCTTCAGAGCTTGCGCCGCCTTCTTGTCGGCGTTCTTGTCGCCCGTCGGCGCGACGGCCCGCGCACGTTCGAGCGCCGCTTCGGCCTCCTTCAAGCGCTGCTCGAGTTTGGGCAACTGCTCGCGGGTGTCGAAGTAGTCGACGAGTTGATTGACCAAACGATACAAACGCGACAGTTCGGCCAACGGGTTTTGCTTGTATTCCGCGTCGCAGCGGAAATGCTTGTACCCGTAGATGATCATCCCGAACTGAGTACCCCAGTCGCCGATGTGGTTGTCGCCGACGACCGTGTGCCCGAGGAACTTCAGCGTGCGGTAGATGCTGTCGCCGATGACCGTCGAACGGATATGGCCGACGTGCATCGGCTTGGCGACGTTGGGAGCGGAGAAGTCGACGACGTATCGCTTCGGTTGCGCGGTCGCGGCGACGCCGAGCCGCTCGTCGCCCAGCGCGGCCGTGAGCGCGGCGACGAGGTTCGCGTTGCGCAGCCGCAAGTTGATGAACCCCGGGCCGGCGATCTCCGGCGCTTCCGTGAGGTCGTCGAGTCGCAGCTTGGCGACCAATTCTTGCGCCACCTCGCGAGGCGGCCGCTTGAGCGATTTCGCCAGCGGCATCACGGCGTTGATCTGGTAGTCGCCGAATTTCGGATCGCCGCTCGGCACGACAAGTTCCGACAAGGCGGCGACGTCGGCCGCCGGGGCCAATCCTTCCAAAGCCGCGGCCAACCGGTCGCGAAGCGTGCTGCGTACGTTCATGGCGTTCAGCGTTCCAAGTTCAAGCGTTCAGAGTCGACCGTGGCGATGCGCACGGATCCGCGCGCACGGCCGCTCGGCGGTGCGTACGAAACGGGCCATTCTAGCAGAAGAAGCCGGTTCTGGACCGGGGGCTAGGCCGGTTCCAACGGTCGAAAAAGAAGGCGGCGGCGAACGGCCGCGCTAGAGTTGAAACTCGCGTGAATCGCTCGGCTTGATCCCCAACTCCTTGTCGAGGATGTCGTCGATCGCAAAATCGGGTTGCTCGCGCACGAGCGGGCTCGGCGTCTTCGGCCGACCGCTCGGTTGCGGATTCGGCACCGGCGCGATGACGAGTTGATTGCAGACCGGGCAGCGACCTTTTTTGCCGGCCCGCGCGTCGGGCACGACCAGCCGATGACCCAGCGGGCAATAGAAATGAATCGGCATGTTCGCGGTTCCCGGGGTCGAGCCTTCCGCCGGCGCGTCTCGCCGGCGATACCTCAAGTTTCCGCAGCGAGCCGTCGCCGGTCAAGCGCGGCTGCGGCCCCTTGTGGAACGCCGCGCAGGGCGTTCCCGACGGACCTTGCCGAGGCAAGACACTTATTCGTCGGCGTAAACGCGCGTTCCTTCTTCCTTCGTCACCGGGGCCTTCATGTCGTCGGCCAAGAGTTCCACTTGGCAGCGGTGATCGCCGGCGGCGAGGCATTGGGCGCGTACGCGAAACGTCGTCTCGCTCTTCGGCGGCAATTCGCGCAGGCCTTCAAACTGCACCTGGCGCGTGTTCGAGGTAAACTTCGCGGGCCCGTCGGCGTCGAGCACCTTCATCCCCTCGGCGAGCGTGATGCGAAGTTGCACGTTGCCGGCGCCCTTCGAGCCGTCGTTGGAGACGATGATCTCGTATTCCGTTTCGCCGCCGACTTCGACCGGATCGGCCGTGTCGACGACTTGGAACGCGATCGACGACGCCCCTTCGACCAAGATCGCTTCTTCCTTGCCCGCCGTCACGCCGCGGTCGGCCGTCGACTCGACGCGCAAAATCTGCTGGCCCGGCTCGACGGGCAGCGCGGTGATCGTCACGCTGCCGCGCTGCTTCGGCGGCAACTCTTCCAACAGCCAGCGCACGCTATGCGTGGCTTCGTCGTACTCGCCTTGGTTGTCGGCGTCGACGAACTGCAAACCTTGCGGGAGATACGTGGCCAGTTCGACTTCGCGGGCCGCGGCCGTGCCGGGATTCGTGAGCGAGACGGTGTACGTCGCCTGTCGATCGAGGAAGCGGCGCTTCGGGCCGTCGATGGCCACGGCCAAGGCCGGCGCGACGACTTCAAACGGCGTCTTCGTCTCGCTTGCCAGCCGGCCGTCGCCTTTGCCGTGGATTAAATTCACGGCCGAGCCTTCTTTCACGGCGCGCAGCGTCAGGTCGAGCTCGCGGGTTTCGTTCGGCTGCAAATCGCCGACTTCGTATTCCAGTTCGCCGCCGGCGGCATGTTCCATGTTCGGCGGCACGACTTCGGTGAGATAGACGCCCGTCGCCACGCCCGTGCCCGGATTGAACACGCGAATCTTCAGCGGCATTTCGTCGCCCAGCATCACGGTGCGCGGCGCTTGCACTTCGATCACCAGTTCCGGCTTGGTGCAGATCGTGCGGGCCGAGGCGGCCGCCGTAAAATGCACGGTCGCGATGCTGCCGATCTCGCCTTCGGTCTGCGGCAGGAGTTCCATTTGCAGCGTCGCTTGGTCGCCCGGCGCCATCGGGCCGAGCAGCCACGCGAGTTCGCCCGGCTTGCCTTGCGCGGCCTGCGGATTGCTCGAGATGAGCGTCGTCCCTTGCGGCACGACGTCGTGAACTTCCACGTTGGTCGCGGTCGCCGTGCCCGTGTTGCGCACGACAATCTCAAACAGCGCCGGCTTGCCGACCTGAATCTCCGCCGGCACGAGCTTCTCGATGACGAGCGTGGGAACTTGCTGACCTTCCAAAGCTTTCTCACCCGGACGCCCGACACCGCTGGGACCAGTCGGAGCCGCGGCGACTTGCGGCTCTGCCCGCGGCGGCGACGCAGCAGGGGGCGGCGACGCAGGGGACAGGGCGGCGGCAGGCGGAATCGCCGAGGCGATCGGTTCGCGCATCGGACTCGACGGCATCGCCGCGGCCGAGGGCAACTCGCGCGGAGCCGCTCCGGCAGACGACGCCGTTGCGGCGGGCTGCGACGGAGCAGCGGCCGAGGCGGTGGGAGGAGTTGCGCGGAGCGGGCTCGAAGGCGGCGCGGAGGTGGTCGCCGGCGGAGGCAACGGCGACGACGGCCAAGTGCTCGGTGCGCCGCCGCTCGAAGCCGCGGCGCTCGCCGAACCCGCGGCGGGCGACCCGGCCGGCGCGACGCTGCTCGGCAATGGATTGGACGGGAGCGGCGTAGAGGGGAACGGCGAGCGCGACGCGGTCGTCGCCGCGGCGCCATAACGATCGCCGGTTGTCGCAGCGGAGGCGCCGTATGGGCTGGGCGTTTGAGCGACCGGCGGCGGAGCGTTGATCGCCGCGATGGATTCGCGCGGCGGCGCCGGAGTCGGCGTGCCGCGCGTGCCGTAAGGAACTTCGGCGGCGGCCTGGCGCACGGGGTAATCGCCGGCGTCCGCATAACGGTCGGCGCTTGCTTCCGCCGCGAATTGCGCTTGGCGCAGCGCGGCGGGCGAACGTCCGACGCCGTGCGTGCAGTTCGGCCCGCAGGAATGGCCGTCGTCGGCCGATTGCTCCGCCGAGGCGATCGTGCCGAAGCGAATCCGATTCGTCGTCGCGGCTTCGCCGATCGGCTTGCTTTCAGCGATCGGCCGCGCCTCGGCGACGGCGTACGGGTTCAACGGCAGTGCCGCGCCCGGAGCCACGTCGACCAAGTTCGCGGACGGCGGAGGCGTCTCGGCGTCGGTCTCGCGCATGGCGGCCGCAATGACGGCGACGACCACACTGAGGGAAATCAACGAAATCGCCAAATAGCGCGCGGTGCGGTGCTTCTGCATGGCGAAGCTCCGTGGAGATATGAGCAGGGAGAGGGGGCGGTGTAAGTACCAAATGCACGCCGCCCGGCAAAGGGCAATTGACGCGGGCGGTAGCTAGGCTCTGGTAGCTAGTTGGAGCGAGGGCGTTTCCGAACGAGCGACTAGCAACCCCAGCTACTAGCTACTGTTCTCTTCCGTACCGCCCGCGGAATTCTTCGGCCGGGTATTTCAAGGCGTTCTTCACCATCTTCCGCTCGACACAGTCGGCGACGTCGAGCCGGAGCGCGTTGGCGAGAGCCAGCGTGTAGCAGAGCACGTCGGCCAGTTCTTCGCCGACGGCGTCGCGCTTGCCGGCGTCGCCGGCCATGGCCGCGGCCGCTTCCGGCGTCAGCCACTGAAAGTGTTCCATCAACTCCGCGGCTTCGACGGCCACGGACATCGCCAAGTTCTTCGGCGTGTGAAACTGGTTCCAATCCCGCTCGTCGACGAATTTCCGCACCAGTTCGCGCAGCTCCGCAATCGTGGTCTGCGCATCGTTCATCGCCGAAACTCCTAAGCGGCCTGCGACGATCCGCCGTCGAAACCCGGCAGGAGCATCTGCGTCGGCGGGTTGCGGCGTTCGAAGTAGCGTCGGCGATACACTTCCGACAAGTGCACCATCACCTCGAGCACCAGCAGATCGGCGCGGGTCATCACATGCCGCGCGCTGCGGGCCCCGAGGCCGCGCACCATTTCTTCGAGCACGCGCACGTGCAGTTGCATCGTTTCCGGCGCGGTCACCGCGGCGTCGGCCATCAACTCCGCCATGCGGGCCATGTCGTCGCCCAGATTGCCGGACCCCATGATCACATAGGCCCGCATCAACTCATGATAGTGCCGCACCAAAGTGACCGGCAAATTGAGCGGCCGTGTCGCCGCGACCTCGTTTGCGGCCGCTTGTTCGTCGTCGTCGAGCGGGCGACGACGACGGTAATCGCCCAGATTCTGCGATGATTCGGCGACCGCTTCCAAGTCGCGAATCAGGGCCCGCTGCTCGTCGAGCAAACGCTGGGTTTCGTGGTGTTCTTGTTGCAGCCGATGTTGCTCGGCCTGGGCCAGACGGCGATTTTCGCGGATCAAGCGGTGGCGTTCGATCGCACGCGCCACGATCCAGATCAGCGACCGTGTCGTCGCCGTGTTGACGCACACATAGGCGTCGGCCCCGGCTTCCAAAGCCGCAGCGCACACCTCTTGCTCGCTCAGCGAACCGAGCAGAATCAGCGGTTCTTCCGACCCGCCGGCGCACAAGGCTTCGGCCAAGTCGAGCCCGTCGATCTCGCCGGGCTCATGCGTCACCAGCACCGCGTCGTACGCTTCGTCGCGCAGCCGGGCCAAGCCGTTGGCCATGCCGAGCGCTTCTTCGATCTGCACCTGCACGGCGCTGTCGTGCGCGAAGGCCGACGCGAGCCAGGAACCGGTACGATGCGTTCCCGTGATGAACAGCACCTTCAAACGAGCCGGCAACGTTCCGACAGGAACGACTCCGACCGGTCGCGAGGCTTGCATCGTGGGACTCATGCGGAGATACGCGACCGGCGCGGCCGCGGCGACAGGACGAGGTTAGGCTTCAGCGGGGCGGTACTCTAGCGAGCGGTCGCGGCAGGGTCAACGCGGAGTCGATTGGGGCACTTTGTCGCCGCGTGCCGGCACTTTAGAATAGTTCGCTTCATCGCCCCCTAAAGTCGGCCTTGCGTGCAGAAAGCGAGCCTCCGTGAAGATTGCGTACCTCGATTGCTTGAGCGGGATCAGCGGCGATATGACGCTCGGGGCCTTGGTCGATGCCGGCGTCGATTTGGCGGCGATTCAAGCGGCCGTCGATTCGTTGAAATTGCCTTCGTGCAAACTCGTGCAAACCGAAGTGAAGCGGAAGGGATTTCGCGCGACGAAGATCAACGTCGAGCACGAACCGGAGCACGCCCACCGGCACTTGCACCACATCACCGACATGATCGACGCCTCGGAACTGACGCCGCGGCAGAAAGACTTGGCGAAGCGGATCTTCACCAAGCTCGGCGAGGCCGAAGCGAAGGTTCACGGCACGACGATCCGCAAAGTCCACTTCCACGAAGTGGGCGCGGTCGACTCGATCGCCGACATCTGCGGCGCGGCCGTCGGTTGGGACCTGCTCGGCGTCGACCGGATCGTCTGCTCGCCGGTGCCGACCGGTCGCGGCTTCGTCCAGATTGAACACGGCCGCTGCAGCATTCCGGCCCCGGCCACGGCCGAACTGTTGCAAGGCGTGCCGCTGGCCGAGTCGCACGTCGACGGCGAATTGACGACCCCGACCGGGGCCGCGATCCTCGCCACGCTCGTCGATTCCTACGGTCCGCTCCCTTCGCTCAAGATCGATCGCATCGGCTACGGCTCCGGCGACAAAGACTTCGCCACGCATCCGAACATTCTGCGGCTGTTCGTCGGCGAGAGCGTGGAATCGGCCGCGAGCGATCAAGTGTGGGTCGTCGAGACGAATCTCGACGACGTCAGCGGGGAGATCATCGGCTACTGCACGACCAAGCTTTGGGAGAAGGGCGCGCTCGACGTCTACACCACGTCGATCCAAATGAAGAAGAACCGGCCCGGCACGACGATCACCGTGCTGTGCCAAGCGGCCGACTTGGAGAAGATCGAAAAGACGCTCTTCCGCGAGACGGGGACGCTCGGCGTCCGCCGCTGGCCGGTCAGCCGCCACAAGATGGAGCGCAAGGCCCACTCGGTCGAAACCCAATGGGGACCGATTGAAGGCAAGCTCGGCTGGGTCGCCGGCCAAGAGCCGAGCTTCGCCCCGGAATTCGAAGCCTGCCGCAAAGTGGCCGAGGCGCAGAGCGTGGCGCTGAAAGACGTTTATGAAGCGGCGCATCGCGCGTTCGACGCCGCAAAGCAACCGCCGACGGCGTAGTCGGCAAGCCGGCGGTACGTTCCGGTTCGGGTGCCGCCCGCTCGTCAATCCTCGTCGCGCACTTCCACTTCTTCGCCGTCGGGTCCGAGCAAGTAGGCGATCGGCCGCGCGCCGGGCACCGGCGGCGTGAACGGCTCCGGGTGCGACGGATGAAATTTCGCGCCGGCCGCTAGGGCGTGCTTCAAGAACTCATCCAAATTCGGCACGCGCACGGCCAAATGTACCGGGCCGCTCGTGAAGTCCGACCACGGGGAGAGTGCTTCCCCCTCGCGGTTGCTGAACAATTCCAGCTTCACCGCGCCGAGTTGCAACCAGGCCTGTCGCCGTCGTTTGAAGGGGCGGCGTTCCAAGAGCGTCGCGCCGAGAATCCGCGTGTAAAACTCGATCGCCTCGTCGAAGTGCGCCGTTTGCAAGGCGACGTGATCGAGCGAGATCCGCGGAGTGGTCATGACCGCGGATCCGCTTTGCGCTTCAACTCCAACAGCACGCTTTGGCTGTGCGTGCCCGGCAACGGCCACTCTTCGACCTTGCGCAAGTCCCAACTGTTGAGCAGCCGCTTCTGCCGGGCCTCGTAGCGCTCGTCGACCCAACTGGGGCCTTTGATCACCAGCATCTTCTCGATGCCGCGCTGATACGGCGTGAACCATGTAAGCAGTTTGTCGAGCGGGGCGACGGCCCGAACGACCAGCGCGCCGACTTTGCGCATTTCGAGAATGTCCTGCGCGCGGCAGTTGTGCACCTGGGCGTCGAGGGGAATGCGGCGCACGATGTCGTCGACCGCGCGAACCTTTTTGCCGACCGTATCGGTGAGCGTCACCTGCAAGTCGGGGCGCACGATCTTCAAAATCACGCCCGGCACGCCGCCTCCGGTGCCGACGTCGATGACCGACGTTCCTGGATCAAGGTGCGCGGCGACTTTGAGGGAGTCGACGACGTCGCGGCCGACGAACTTCTCGAACGACGTGTGCCGAGTGAGGTTGAGCTTCTCGTTCCACTCGCAAACCAGTTCATGGTAGCGAGCCAACGGCGCGACTTGCTCCGAGGGCAATGCGATGCCGTGACGCTCCAAGGCGGCGGCGAGCGTGTCGTCGGGATACTCGACGATCGGCGGCAACTCGCCGGGGGCGTCCGGTTGCGATTCGTGCGGAATGTCGGCGTCGGCGTCGGTCATCAGGCCCTGCTACTCTGTTAAACGATCCAGTTCGAGGGAATCGCCCAGAGTAGGAGATGCAGGGCGAGATTGGAATAGACGGCCGCGGCCCAATCGTCGGCCATCACGCCCAGCCCGCCGGGGAGTCGTTCCAATTGTTTCGCCGGCGGCAGCTTTGAAATGTCGAACACGCGGAACAGCGCGAAGCCTGCGACGACGACCCACCAGACCCCGAGCGGGATCATAAAAAAGGTGATCGGCATGGCGACGATCTCATCAATGACGATGCAGCCGGGATCTTTGCCGCGGCCGAGCAGTCGTTGGGCCCGGTCGGCGATGAGCACGCCGGCGACGCCGAGTATCACAATCGCCGCGACGACCAGATCGGCCCTGCGGAGCGTACCGACGAAGACCGCGAGGAGCAGCCCGACAAGAGTTCCAAAAGTGCCGGGCGCTTTCGGACTCCAGCCGGCACCGAGGCCGACCGCGAGAAAAATGCAGAGCTTATCGAGAGGCGAGTGGATGCGCGGGGAGGGGGGGGAACTCATAGGCGATCGATCTTACGTCGCGAAGTCGATTCGACGAAAGGGTTTAACTTCGCCGCTCTCGGTAATTTCACAGTCGGTGGGTCGAGGTTCCACGCAAGCCGGGAAAGCTATGGCGAGTTTTCCGCGGGGATGGCTATACTCAGTTGACTCGCAGACCTGAATGTCGACAATGGTAGTAAACATAGTCGCCAATGATTTGGCGGGCTATTTCCGTACGGGTTCCCCATTTTGAGGCGTCGCCGCTAACGACGACGCATGTTGCCGCCATGGCCACCGACGAAAAAGAAAAACTGACTCCGGCCGAAGAAGCCAAAATCACCGGCCGCTACTTGCGCGGCGACATCGGCCCCGAACTTGTCGACGGCAACGATTTCTTCGGCAAGACGAGCGAACTGCTGCTCAAGGCACACGGCACCTATCAGCAAGACGATCGCGACGCGCGAGCCGCGGCGCGCGCCTCCGGCGGCGGCAAGGGTGAGAAGGCGTTCATCTTCATGGTCCGCACGCGCGTGCCGGGCGGGAAGCTGACCTGGCAACAGATGCTCGCCGAACTCGACATCTGCGACGAACTCGGCAACTCGACGCTGCGCATCACCACGCGCCAAGGCCTGCAGCATCACGGCATTCCGAAGCGGAGCCTCAAGGAAACCATCAAGCGGATCAACGACACCAAGTTGACGACGCTCGCGGCCTGCGGCGACGTGAACCGCAACGTGATGTGCTGCCCCGCGCCGCACCACTTCGATCCGGTGCATGAACAACTGCAAGCGCTGACCGACGCGCTCGCCGAGCATTTCAAACCGAAGACTAAGGCGTATTACGAAATCTGGCTCCGCGACACTTGCACCGGTGAACAAACCTGCCTGCAAGGCGATCAAGACACGGCCTCGACCGCAGGGGACGACGTCGAGCCGATCTACGGCCCCACCTACCTGCCGCGCAAGTTCAAGATGGCCGTCGGCCTGCCGGGCGACAACTGCGTCGACCTCTACGCCAACGACCTCGGCTTCATGGCGATCTGCGAGAATTTCAACGTCGTCGGCTACAACCTCGTGGTCGGCGGCGGCTTCGGCGTCACGCCGAGCGCGAAGAAGACGTTTCCCGCCGTCGCCAAGCGGCTCTGCTACGTCACGGCCGACCAAGTCGTGGCCGTGGCCGAAGCGATCGTCAAAGTGCAGCGCGATTTCGGCAACCGGGCCGATCGCAAGCAGGCCCGCTTGAAGTACCTGCTGCACGACCGCGGGCTCGATTGGTTCAAGGCCAAGGTCGAAGAATACTACGGCGCGCCGCTCCCGGAACCGCACCCGGAAGACGTCTGGGGCTTCGACGACCATCTCGGCTGGCACGAGCAAGGCGACGGACGCTGGTTCTACGGCCTGAACGTCGAAAACGGCCGCCTCAAAGACGAAGGCGATTTCCGCATCAAGACGGCGCTCCGCGTAATCTGCAATCGGCTGCAACCGAGCTTGCGGCTCACGTCGCACCAGAGCATCTTGTTCTGCGACATCGCGGCCGACGACCGCGGCACGCTGGAAGATATCTTGCGCGAGCACGGCGTGAAGCTGTCGCACGAGATTTCCACCGTGCGCCGCTGGAGCATGGCCTGCGTGGCGTGGCCGACCTGCGGCCTGTCGATCACCGAAGCCGAGCGCGCGCTGCCGGGCATCATCGATCAGTTCGAGCGTGAACTGGCGAAGATCGGACTGCACCGTGAGGCGTTTACCGTCCGCATGACGGGTTGCCCCAACGGCTGCGCGCGGCCGTACAACAGCGACATCGGCCTGGTCGGCAAATCGGCCGGCAAGTACACGATTCTCGTCGGCGGCCGCTTGCTCGGCGACCGGCTCAACTTCATCTTCCGCGACTCGATCCCGGAAGCCGACGTCGTGCCGACGATCATGCCGCTGTTCCACTACTTCAAGCACGAGCGATCGGCCGACGAAACGTTCGGCGACTTCTGCCATCGCAAAGGGGCGGAAGACCTCGTCGCGTGGACCGATCAATTCGCGATCGCCGGCGGCACAGGCGAAACGAACGGCGCCGCAAACGGCAAACACTAGGCACCGGTCTGTGCGAGCGGCGGGGTTTATCCCCGCCGTCCGGAATCGGAAGCAGACGGCGGGG
>JAEUIN010000331.1 GCA_016793115.1 Planctomycetaceae bacterium | reverse complement strand
GCTTCTCGCTCTGCGGGCTCACGCGTAGTCTGAGAGGTATCCCGCCTCTAAATCTCACGCTTGAGCCCGCCATGTCTGCTCCCGCTTCGCGCTCGTCATCTCGTTCGAAGTTGATTCTCGTTCAAATCGTTGCCGCCGTCGTGCTCATTGCGCTGGGCGGATGGCTCGGCCGTGCATGGGAGGCACGTCGTGAGAAGCCCGCTCCGATTGCGGCATCGACGGAAGACGTCGCTCTCGCGGCGAGCAGCGAGTCTGCATCGACCGGCATCGTGCATTTCGAGAAGAGCCGCCAAGAATCGGCGGGCGTGCGTCTTGGTGAAGTACAAACCGCCGAGACGGAAGATTCCATCGCGGTCACCGGTAAGTTGGCGGTCGACGAAGATCGGCTGGCGCACATTTATTCGATGGTCGAAGGGGTTCTGCGAGAAGCGCCAGTGAAGTTGGGCCAAGACGTAAAGGCCGGCCAGCTTTTGGCGATGGTCGACAGCAAAGAGGTCGGCGCCGCCAAGCTGGAACTGGCCCGCGATCGATTGAATCTCGGCTTTGCGCGGACGAATCACGATTGGGCGCAAACGATTCATAACAACACGCAGGCGCTGATTACGGCGCTCGCCAAGAACCCGCCGGTGCGCGAAATTGAGGTCAAGTTTCGCGACCAGCCGATGGGGGACAATCGGCAACTGCTCGTGGCCGGCTACGCCAAGTACGAACAGACCAAGGCCGATTTCGAGCGTTTGGAAACGCTGCGCTCGCAGAACGTCGGCGTCGAAAAAGACTTTATCCGCGCGAAGGCCGAGTACGAAGCGTCGACCGCCACCTACCAGGCCGTGCTCGAACAGTTGAAGTTCACCACCAAGCAACGTCTGCTCGAATCCGATCAGAAACTGCAGGAAGCGGTGACGGCCGAACGGATGGGACGGGCTTCGCTCTTGATTCTCGGCTACAAGGAAGACGAGATCGATAAGATGGATCCGCTCGCCGAAGGGGAAGCCGTGGCGCACTATCCGATTCGTGCGCCGTTCGACGGCACCGTGATCGGCAAACATGCGGTGCTCAGCGAACAAGTGGGCCCGACGCATCAACTTTACGAGATCACCGATTTGGCGCGGGTCTGGCTCGTTGCCGACGTGTTTGAGAAGGACTTGCCGGCGCTGGTCCGCGTCGCCGGGAAGACGCTGGAGTTCACGGCTGCGGGCTACGGCGACAAGCGTTTTTCGGCCAAGGTCGCACATACCGGCAACTCGGTCGATGAGAAAACGCGGGCCGTGCGGCTGATCGCCGTCGCCGAAAACCCGGACCGGGTGCTGAAGCCGGGGATGTTCGTGCAGGTGTCGCTCCCCGTGGGAGAGAAGAAGACGACGGTCCAGGTTCCCTCGGCCGCCGTGCAATCGCATGGCGCGGAGTCGTTTGTGTTCGTGGCCCGGGGCGAGGATGAGTTTGAAAAGCGGCGGGTGCGGCTCGGGCGAACTGTCGGCGAGGCTGTGGAAGTGCTCGACGGATTGAAGTCGGGAGAGCGGATCGTCGTCGCCGGCGGGTTTGCGCTGAAGAGCGAGATGTTGAAGGAGTTGATGGCCGGCGATTGACGTTGAACGTCCAACGAGGCACGGGTGGACGAGCCACCCGTGGCACCCGAGGCCCTCGCTCCTACTTTTCGCTCGCACTTCTCGTCATTTTCGCATAACCGGCCGTCGCATCATGATCACCAAACTCATTGACTGGGCCCTCGAAAACCGCTTCATCGTCGGGCTCAATACGCTACTGCTAATCGCCATCGGCTTGTGGGCCACGGTCAATCTGCCGATCGACGCCGTGCCGGACGTCACGAACGTGCAGGTGCAGATTCTGACGACGTCGCCGGCGCTCGGGCCGCTCGAGGTGGAACAGTTCATCACCGCGCCGGTCGAGAAAACCTTGAGCGGGGTGCCGCGTGTGGAAGAGGTCCGCTCGGTTAGTCAGTTCGGCTTATCGGCGGTGACCGTCGTCTTTGAGGAAGGGACGGATATTTACTGGGCTCGCCAGATGGTCGGCGAGCGGCTGCAGATCGCCCGCTCGGACATTCCGCCGGGCATGGGCGACCCGGAAATGGGGCCGATTTCGACCGGCCTCGGCGAAATTTATCAATTTGAAGTGCGCTCGAAGCCCGGCTTTCAGCATTCGCTGATGGACCTGCGCGAGGTGCTCGACTGGAACATCGCCTACCAGTTGCGCAGCGTGCCGGGCGTGATTGAGGTCAACACGTTCGGCGGCGAGTTGAAAACCTACGAGGTGCAACTCGACCCCAACCGACTGCTTAATTACGGCATCTCGATCGATCGGGTGTTTGAAGCCCTACGGCAAAACAACGCCAACGAAGGGGGCGGCTATCTCGTGCATCAGCAGGAGCAACGCGTCATTCGAGGCGAGGGCTTGATCACTTCGCTCGACGACGTCGCCGACATCGTGCTCGACGATCGGGCCGACGGCACGCCGATCTACGTGCGCGACGTCGGTGAAGTGCGGTTGGCCCCGCTGCTGCGGCAAGGGGCCGTCACGCGCGATGGTCGCGGCGAGGGAGTCGTCGGCATCGTGATGCTGTTGATGGGGGAAAACGCGCGGGTCGTCGTTGATCGGGTGAAGGAAAAAGTCGCCGAGATTGAAAAGACGCTGCCGGAGGGGGTGATGATCGACACGTTCTACGACCGGACCGACTTGGTCCGGCAGACGATTGGCACCGTCGAAAAGAGCCTTGCCGAAGGGGGCTTGCTGGTCATCATCGTGCTGCTGCTGTTGCTCGGCAGCTTGAAGGCGGGG
>JAEUIN010000237.1 GCA_016793115.1 Planctomycetaceae bacterium | reverse complement strand
GCTTTTGCCGGATGATCATCACGTTGAGCGTCAGCGCTCGGAGGTGGAGTTCGCGGCACTTGGCGTGATGACGTCGAGCCCGGAGCGCCGAGCCCAGCAATCGCTTGAGCATACTGTTGACGGTCTCGACCTGCCAACGTTGCGAGTAGCGGGAGCGTTTCAAGACGCGGGTCATGCGGCGGCGCCAAAAGCCGCTCGGGCCTTTCTCCGTCGGGCGACCGATCAAGGGCGGAATGAACGTGTTCACGCCGCACTCTTCGCGGGCGTACTCATGCGTGTGCTCGGCGTCGTAACCGGCGTCGGCGACCAAGACGTCGATCGGTTGGCGCGCGCGGGCTTCGTCGAGCGCGCGGCGGAAGTGTTTGATGTCGGGCCCGGGGCCTCGGCCCGGCACGAGCGCCAAGATCAGATGACTGCGCGCATCGCACAGCACGCCGGCCTTGGGAAACGTTTTATAAGTGACTTTCTGCCAGAATTTACTGCAACTGGCGCGGCGCTTCACGAAGTAGCTGCTCACATGATGCGACTCCCAGCCGGTGCCGTCGAGCGCCGCCAAACGGCAGCGCGACGGCAAGAGCTTGCCGCGCCGCGCGAGGCGGAGCGTCTCGTCGAGCAGGCGATGCACGCGCGGCGATAACAGCAAGCGATCGGCCGCTTTCTGGAAGGTCGTGAAGTGCGGCACGGCCTTCAGCTCGATCGCGGCTGCCAACTCCGGCGCGTCGCCGAGCACGGCCGCGAGCTTGCGATAGTCGAGTTGCAGAAACTCCTTGAGCACCAAGCACGCGAACAACTGCGGCTGCGTGAACTTCTTCGGACTCGAGCGGTGGCTATAATCCGGCAGGCACGACCGGCCCGCCCGATGCGCGACGATGAGCACCCGCCGCGGCGATTTCGTGGTCTTCACATAACCATCGTTACCGACGACCCGACGCTAGCTGGCAAGCAATCTCAGCCGTTTTCTACAGAGCAGACCTGACCCCTTTACACTTCTTGTATTCGCTGATCGCTTCGGCCGAGCGCCACGAGCTCGACCCGCAACGCTATCTGACCGGACTCTTCGCCCGCCTTCCCGGCCTCCCGCCGAGCGACCTCGGCAACTGCTGCCCGACGCCTGGAAGCGCGCCGACGTCGACGTCACGTCAGCACCTACCGTGTCCAGCATCATCCATTGAACTTCGTGTCGGGAACCTCCCGCCACTGGTCGTCAGTGATGCCGTAGTCATGCAGAGCGGCGCGTCTAGCCATCGGCCAATCATTCTGCAAATGATCTTCGCAAGGCCATTCAGCCGAAGCGGTGTCGAAGACCAGTACGTAAACACCCTCGGCGTACTCTTCAAGCACCACTCGGTAGACCCGCTCTCGATCGACGATCGCCTGTAACGCCATGAACTGCTCCTACGGCTTGGGCACGTCGCTGAAGTAAAGGTGGTGGGTCCCAACAAAGGTGTCAGACATGCTCTGTCGAAAAGCTCTCCGCGTCTGAGGATCAGGACGTTGAGCGTCAGCGCTCGGAGGCGGAGTTCGCGGCATTGGGAATGATAGGAGCGGGCGCGTAGCGCGGAGCCCAGCAGCCGCTTGAGCATACTGTTGACGGT
>JAEUIN010000309.1 GCA_016793115.1 Planctomycetaceae bacterium | reverse complement strand
GCGCGGTGATCAACAACTCGCGCGGCGTGATCTTCGCCCACAGCCGCAAGCCGTACGCAGATAAGTACGGCGCGGCGAATTGGCAGCGGGCCGTGGAAGCCGCGGTCCGCGATATGAACGACGAACTCCGCGCCGAAACATCAGTCGGAAAACTTGCTGGATAACGGCATTGGATGGCACCTGCGGCTCGCTCATCAGTACATTGCGAACCGCTGTTAAGCACTGGTGGGCGAGCCACCAGTGCCACCCATCGTCTTTGAGCCTAGCTCTCGTCGCCGGCGCGGAGCCAGGGGGTGATCGTCGGCGTGCCTTCGATGATCTCTTCTTTCTTGAAGTAGAGAGCGATCTCGCGGGCCGATGCTTCGGGGCCGTCGGATGCGTGAACCAAGTTCATTTGCCGGCTGGAGCTGAAGTCGCCGCGGATCGTGCCGGCGGCTGCCTTCAAACCGCTCGTGGCGCCGAGCATGTCGCGGACGACGCGGATCGCCTCCAGGCCTTCGAGCACGGCGGCGACGATCGGGCCGCCGGTGATGAATTGCTCCAAGGTCGGGTACCAACCTTTTTGCACGTGCTCGGCGTAGTGTTGCTTGGCCAAGTCGGGCGTGATCCGCATCAGCTTCATCGCCACGACGTTGAAGCCTTTGTCTTCAAAGCGGCTGAGGATACGGCCGACGAGCTTTCGCTGCACGCAGTCGGGCTTAAAGAGGATGAGCGTACGTTCCATGACGAGAGACTCCGTTGTGGGGCGTAATCGTAGGGTGGACCGAGCGTCGCGAGGTCCACGCGGATCGGGCGTAGAAAATGCAGTATGGGCCTCGCGATGCTCGACCCATCTTACGGCGAAGACTTATTCCAACTCCGTCAGCGTGATGTTGCGAAATTCGAATTGGCCACCGAGCGTGACTTCCGCTTGAAGGCCGATGTAGCCGGTCGTCGTGTCGATGCCGTCGGTCTTCCAGGCCGGCTTGCCGTTGATTTCCAGGGCCGCGGTCGTGCCGTCGACGGTGAGCTTGAAGTGGTTCCACTCGCCGTTCTTATACAGGCCTTTGCTCACCGCCGACTTGATCGATGTGAGATTCCCTTCCTCGCCCGTCTTCAAGTTCACTTGAAACTTCTTGGGCCAGTGGGCCTTTGCGGCAGGCAACTCGGCGCGAAAATGCACGCCGGAGTCGTACTGGTTCGGCTTCAAGTTTTTACAGTCCCATTGCAATACGAAGTCGGTGAACTTGCGATTGGTGCGGACCCAGCCTTCGCCTTCCTTGAGCAGCAGCTTGCCGTCCTTCACCTCGACGACCGCTTCCGTCACGGTCCATTGATCGAGGTTCTTGCCGTCGAAGAGAATCACTTCGTCGACGACGTCGGCGTGCGAAGGCTTGCCGTTCCATAAGGCGAGGATGCCGATGGAACCGAGCAACACAAGAAGCGAGATGCGGGCGAGCGTCATAGGTGTTGAGTCGGAGTTGGAGAGCGTGCGTGCGGCGGGAGATTATCGGAACTAGGCGCGGCGTTTCTTAGCAATGGCCCGCTGCATGGCCTCGCCCATGTCGGCCGGACTGCGAGCGACTTCCACGCCGGCCGCTTCGAGCGCGGCGATCTTCTCGGCCGCCGTGCCTTTACCGCCGGAGATAATTGCGCCGGCGTGACCCATGCGCTTGCCGGGAGGAGCCGCTTGGCCGGCGATGAACGCCGCGACCGGCTTCTTCACGTTGGCCTTGATGTAGGCCGCGGCCTCTTCTTCGGCCGAGCCGCCGATTTCGCCCATCATCAGGATGGCTTCCGTCGCCGGGTCTTTCTCGAACATCTCGAGCAACTCGATTTGCGAGGTGCCGACGATCGGATCGCCGCCGAGTCCGACGCACGTGGATTGGCCGAGGCCGAGGTTCGTAAGTTGCCACACGGCTTCGTACGTGAGCGTGCCGCTACGGCTCAAGCAGCCGACGGGGCCTTTCTTGTGGATGTAGCCCGGCATGATGCCGATCTTGCATTCTTCCGGTGTGATGACGCCGGGGCAGTTGGGGCCGATGAGGACCGACTTGGAAGCTTTGACGACTTTGTAGGCCTTGGCCATATCGAGGACCGGCACGCCCTCGGTGATGGCGATGACGACTTTGATTCCTGCGTCGACGGCTTCGAGGATGGCATCGGCCGCGCCGGCGGGCGGGACGAAGATCATCGTGGCGTCGGCCCCGGTGGCTTTGACGGCTTCTTGCATGGTGTCCCACACGGGGAGTCCGAGCACGGTTTCGCCACCGCGGCCCGGCGTGACGCCGCCGACCATCTTGGTGCCGTATTCCAAGCACCCCTTGGTGTGAAACTGGCCCACCTTGCCGGTGATGCCTTGGCAGAGAACTTTCGTATCTTTGTTGATGAGGATGCTCATGTGAATCGTCGGACTTTTGTTTTGAGAGAAACGCGACGGCAGGCCGCGGCAGGGAGTGTGTGACGTATCGCCGCGCTTAGCCGGCGGCCGCGGCGACGACCTTCTTCGCGGCGTCGGTGAGTCCTTCGGCTGAGATGATGTTCACGCCGCTTTCGGCGAGCATCTTGCGTCCTTCGGCCACTTCGGTGCCTTCGAGCCGCACGACGAGCGGCACGTTGAAGCCGACCTGCTTGTAGGCTTCGAGCACGGCCCCGGCGATCGTGGTGCAACGCATGATGCCGCCGAAGATGTTGACGAGAACCGCCTTCACGTTCTTATCGGACAAGAGAATGCGGAACGCTTCGGTGACCTGATCGACGTTGGCGCCGCCGCCGACGTCGAGGAAGTTGGCCGGGAAACCGCCGTGGAGCTTGATGATGTCCATCGTGCTCATGGCGAGGCCGGCGCCGTTGACGAGGCAGCCGATGTTGCCGTGGAGCTTCACGTAGCTGAGGCCCGACTCCGCGGCGCGTACTTCGGCCGGTTCTTCTTCGGCCAAGTCGCGAAGTTCGGCGAGTTCGGGATGGCGGAACGTGGCGTTGTCGTCGAAGGTGACCTTGGCGTCGAGCGCGATCAATTCGCCTTCGGCCGTCACGACGAGCGGATTGACTTCGACCATGCTACAGTCGTAGTCGACGAACATCTTGCAGAGAGCGCGGAAGAACTTATCGGCCGAGCCGACCGACTTGCCGGTGATGCCGAGCGCCTTGGCGAGCTTCCGCGATTGATACGGCTGCAACCCGGCCGACGGGCAGAACGATTCCTTGAAGATGCGTTCCGGAGTCTTCTCGGCGACTTCTTCGATGTTCATGCCGCCGTCGGGCGATACCATGAGGATCGGGCCTTTGGCGCTGCGATCGACGACGATGCCGAGATACAACTCGCGGGCAATGTTGGAGCCGGCTTCGACGTAGACCTGATTGACCTTTTGGCCGGCTTCACCCGTCTGAATCGTGACGAGCGTCTTGCCCAGCAGGGCTTCGGCGACCTTCGCGGCTTCGTCGGCGCTTTTCACGAGTTGCACGCCGCGTTGCGACGGATTCTCTTTAATCGTGCCTTTGCCGCGGCCGCCGGCGTGGATCTGCGACTTCACGACGGCGATTGTACCGCCGAGTTTCTTGAAAGCGTCGGCCGCCTCTTGCGGCGAACGAGCGACGAAGCCTTGCGGCACGGCGACGCCCGCCTTGCGGAAGATTTCTTTCCCTTGGTACTCGTGAATTTTCATGCGGCGACCGACTTCCGTTGCGAAGGAGGAGCGAGCGTCTGCGCTCGCTAAAAACAGGGCCGAGCTCTGCGAAAGGGGCGATTATAGGTGTGCTGACGAGGGGCCACAAGGAGCGGTAAGCCCCGGCCGGTGCGCATCTATTTGGTCGGTAGATGCGCACCCCTATTGTCTTACTTAAATCCGCGCATCTATCGACCGAATAGATGCGCGGTTTGCGCACCTATTCGCGCAAAGTTTTGCTTTCGAGTCGACTTCCGGAAACGGCGCCGGCCAGTTCCGGCCCTACGTCGTGGAGGCTCAGGCGAAAACAATTCCGCACCTCGCAACGTAACTTCGTCGTCGCGTCGCTTCCAGGCGAGTATTTGGCCGGCCGTCGGCGAGCGAATCGCAGCCACGGTTGTCTAGGAATGACGCCGCCCGAAGGCATACAATTCATGCGCCAGGCGGAACGCGCCAAATTCCGAGACGCCGCTCTGAGGCGTCGGCGAATCCTTACCAAAACGAAACTTGGTCCAAGTGGCATGACTTCGTATCTCATCGCCGGATGTCGAACACCGATCGGCAAACTACTGGGCGGATTGTCGTCGCTCAGCGCGCCGCAATTGGGGGCGATCGCGATTCGCGAAGCTCTGGCGCGCGGCGACGTCGAGCCGAGCGACGTCGATGAAGTGATCATGGGCAACGTACTGCAGTCCGGAGTCGGGCAAGCTCCGGCTCGGCAGGCCGCGCTCGGCGCGGGATTGCCGCCGACCGTGGCGGCCGTGACGGTGAACAAGGTTTGCGGCTCGGGCCTTAAAGCGGTCATGTTGGCCGACCAAGCGATTCGCGCCGGCGATGCCCAGTGCATCGTCGCCGGCGGCATGGAGAGCATGACGCGGGCTCCGCACTTGCTGCCCGGCAGTCGCGTCGGTTTTAAGTACGGGCACGAGCGCTTGCTCGACGCGATGATTCACGATGGATTGTGGTGTCCCTTTGAAAATACGGCGACGGGGAGTTCCGCGGACTACATCGCCGCGTCGCGCGGCGTGAGTCGCGAAGACCAGGACGCTTTTGCGTTGCAAAGCCATTTACGCGCCCTAGCCGCGATGAACGAAGGGCGCTTCACGGCCGAGATCGTCCCGGTGGCAATCGCCGGAGCGAAGACGTCGACGTTGATCAGCGACGATGAAGGTCCACGCGGCGATACGACGCTTGAGCGATTGGCGAAGCTGCGGCCGGCGTTCGACCCGAGCGGTACGGTGACGGCCGGGAATGCCTCGCAAATCAGCGACGGAGCCGCGGCTGTGATCGTGGCCGACGACGACTATCGGCGGGCTCACCCGACGACGACGGCCTTTCGCATCTTGGCGGCGGCGACGAGCGGCGTGCCGCCGAAGGAGATCTTCATCGCCCCCGTCGAAGCCGTACGGAAATGTTTGGCCAAAGCGAAGCTCAAACTTCAGGACATCGATTTGTTCGAGATCAACGAAGCGTTCGCGTCGCAAACCTTGGCCGACGTGCGGGAACTCGGCGTCGATTTGGCGAAGGTGAACGTCCACGGCGGCGCGATCGCTCTGGGGCACCCGATCGGGGCCAGCGGCGCGCGCGTGCTCGTCACCCTGATGTACGCCCTCATCGACAAAGGACTACGCCGCGGCGTGGCGTCGCTTTGCTTGGGCGGCGGCAACGCCGTAGCGCTGTGCATCGAGCGGGTCGAGCCGGGGGAATAAACTGCGGAGGTTCAGATGTCGACTGCGGTGCGTGAGTTGTGGCCCTTGTTGATCGTCGTCGACTTGCCGCGAGCGCTGGAGTTTTATCGCGACAAGCTCGGCTTCCGCGTCGTTGATCAGGCCGAGGCGGACGGGCGCGTGTTCTGGTGTCGGCTGAAGCTCGGCGACACTGCGCTCATGTTGCAGCAGGAGGTCGTCGATGAAGACGGCCCGGCGGCGGGGCGCGGACGGGGTGTGATGCTCTACTTCGTCTGCGACGATGTCGACGGAATGTATGCGGACTTGGCTGAACGCGGCGTTGATACCTCGCCCCCCACGACAACTTACTACGGCATGCGGCAAGTCGAACTCATAGACGTCGACGGGTACTCGCTTTGTTTTGAGTCTCGCGTCGACGCGTGAGCTTGGCGCGCCGACGGAATCTTGAATAACTGTATCCCCGCGTCGCTTCATTCTTACCGCAATACCGCGTGGGCCTTGCTCGCGCTCGAACTACCCTACGACGATGGCCGCGAATCTTACACCGCAGTACTTGAAAGCTCAGGAAGCCTATCGTCGCGCGGCGACGGCGGACGAGGAACTAAAGTGGTTGGAGGTGATGTACAAGGAGATTCCGAAGCACAAAGCATCGGAGAAGATGCAGTCGGATCTTAAAACGAAGATCAGTTTGGCTAAGAAGGCGGTCGAGGGAGAAAAGAAGGCGGCGGCGAACAAGTCGCAACCGGGCGTGAGTATTCCGCGACAAGGGGCGGGAACCTGCATCATCTTGGGCGGCCCAAATGCCGGCAAGAGTCGGCTGTTGGCTGCGCTGACTCGAGCCACGCCGGAAGTGGCTCCGTATCCCTATACGACTCGCACGCCGTTGCCGGGGATGATGGCCTGGGAAGACGCCGTCGTACAACTGATCGACACGCCGCCGATCACCGACGACTTGTTCGAGCCGTACATGCAGGGCTTGATTCGAGGCGCCGACGTGGCGCTGTTGATGGTCGATCTCGGTTCCGACGACGGGATCGAGCAATGCCAGTGCGTGCTCAATCGATTGAAGGAAACGAAGACGCGGCTGGCGCGCGAAAGCTATCTCGACGAAGGCGACGTCGGGCTCTCGTTTACCCAATGTTTGCTGGTGCCGAATAAGGTCGATTTGCCGGAGGCGGCCGATCGACTGGCGATGCTGCATGAGTTTGTGTCGCTCGACTTCGCGGAATTCGCCGTCTCGGCCGAGCAGGGAACGGGGATAGAAGAGTTGCGAACGGCGATTTACAAGTCGCTCGACGTCGTGCGGGTGTACTCGAAACTGCCGAAGGCCAAAGAGCCCGACATGGAGAAGCCGTTCACGGTGCGGCGCGGCCGGACGGTGCTCGACGTCGCCGAGCAGATTCACAAAGACCTAGCGACGAACTTCAAGTTCGCCCGCGTCTGGGGGCACGGCGTTCACGACGGGACGCCCGTCAAAGGGGACCATGTCGTGCATGATCGAGACATCGTCGAAATCCATGCCTGACGATCTATCAGTCTTTAATGATGCTCGAAGCGGGATTCGCGTGTCGATCTCTTTGCCAAGTTGTTCCATGCGCGACCAGCTCTTGCGGTTCGACGTCGACCGCAATGACGGAATCATCTTGATCCTCACCAACGCCTCGGTCTACGCCCGGCAATCGTCGCAAGGCAATTAGCGCTTTTCGCCCGATTCAATGTAGCTGCGCGGCGTCGTTCGAGCCGCGTTTAGGGCGCCGTGGCGAAAACGATTGGTATGCCCTTTGCCGAGACTGGCTGCGCGACGTGCGATTTTTCGCGGCACGCCATGCGCGTAGTAACAAAGGATTCTATTGGGAGTCGAGAAAATGACATTGCGCAATTTGGGTCGAGCGGCAGTAGCTGCAGGGTTGATCGCCTGGAGCGGCGTCGCGTCCGCTCAACTGGGCGGCGTCGGCGGAGGGATCGGCGGGGCCGCCGGGGGGGCCGGCGGCGTCGGAGCGGCCGGTGGCGCGGGCTCGGCGGCGGCGGGTGCCGTCGGCGGTGCGACGGGCAGCTCCGGAGTGGGCGGCGTCACAGGAGGCGTGACGGGCGGAGTCACCGGCGGCAATCAAGGAGGCGTGACCGGGGGTGTTCAGGGTGGGGCCACCGGGGCCGTGAACCAAGCGACCGGCGCTGCCGGCAACGCCGCAGGTTCGGTCTCCGGCTCGGTTCGACAAGGCGCGGCGAACGCCGCAGGCCAAGCCGGTGCATCGATCCAACAAGGGTCTAATACGGCCGGGCAAGCCGCCGGCAACGCGGCGGGCAACATTGGCCGAAGCGGCGTCAATGCCGCCGGACAAGCGGCGGGCAATCTTTCAACGCAAGCCGGACAAGCCGCCGGCAGCGCTTCGGTCGACGCAGGCCTCAACCGTCCGACGCTCGGCGTGAACGTGCGTGAAATGGCTAACGGCCTCTCGATCACCGGTTTGAACGACGGCGGGGTTGCTCAACTAGCCGGCGTTCGGGTCGGCGACACGATTCAATCGCTCAACGGCACTCGGATCACGTCGCACCAGCAGCTCGTTTCGCAAATTCAGAGCGCTGCGCAGCTTGGCCGTCCGGTTAGTCTGCAAGTTCTTCGCAACGGCCAGTTGCAAAACTTGAACGTGAATTTCGCGACCGGTACGGCCCAGCAAGTGACGAGCGGTTTCCGCGGCACCGCCGGGATGGCCGGAATTTCGTCGAACATCAATCAGTTCGCCGATACGTTCAGCAATATTCAGGTCAACCAACTGCCGGTGAACTTGCGTAACGACTTCGGCCGTATCAATTCGCAATTCGCCCAATTGCGAAACAGCCTGCGGGATTCGGCGAACAAGGTCGATCAAGCTCAATTGCGTTCGCAAGTGGAATCGCTGCGCAGCGATTTGAATCAGCTGAGCAGTCAAGTCCAAGACCCGGCGATCCGTCAGCAGATTGACGGCGTCCGCGATCAACTTGCCGGTTTGGACCTGAGCGGCACGGCTCAAGACGCGGCCAATTCGATTCGCTCCGGCTCCGTTGCTCCCAACGCGTCGGGCGCCGCTCAAGGCAGTGCGAACACGGCGACCCAGGCGACGATCGACGGCTCGCGTAACGCGACGGGCGCGGCCGCCAACTCGGCGACGGAAGCCGCCGGCCAAGCGACCGGCCGAATCCAGTCGGACACGCCGACCCCGAGCACGAACCCCAATCCGTAGGATTCGCGCTTTACTGATTGCATAGTCCTGGCGATTGGATCAGGTCGCCGGAGCCACCGCAGGGCTCCGGCGATCTTTTTTATGCGCGGTTGATCTAGTTGAACCGTTCTGTTTCCGAATTCACGGCACCAGTCAAGGCGTATGGTCGGACTCTTGGAAGTCGCCGCCGTTCGAGCGGACGAGTTCGTCATTTGCGGCAAATTGCGCGGTTTCTCCGAATTCCGGGGGTGCCGGGGAAACCTCCGCGATTCGTGCCGGCGTGGATTGCGAAAATCACGACCTTTTCGCTAGAATGGCCGTTTACCTCCGGCCTGCCCAGGGTCGGTAGTCGATCGTCGTTCGTCCGATGGCAACGTTCATCGCGACGGCGGTTGCGTTTTGTTTGTCTGTCGTTTCGCCGTTTTACGCCCCCACGATGTTCGATTCGCTCCAACAGAGCCTCGGCGCCGCTTTTAAGTCCTTGACCGGTAAGGCCAAGTTGACCGAAGGCAATATGCGCGACGGCCTCAAGCTCGTCGAGCAATCGCTGCTTGAGGCCGACGTCAGTCTGCCCGTCGTCCGCGAGTTTATCGGCCGCGTTTCCGAACAGGCTCTCGGCGAAAAGGTGCTGCAATCATTGCGGCCCACGGAGCAACTTGTCGGCATCGTGCATCAAGAGCTCATCAACTTGATGGGCCCCGTCGATCACTCGCTGCACCTGCGCGGCGACGTGACGATTTTGATGATGTGCGGTCTGCAAGGCTCCGGCAAAACCACGACTTGCGGCAAGCTCGCCAAGCTGCTGCAAACCCGCGGCAAAAAGCCGATGCTCGTCGCGGCCGACTTGCAGCGTCCGGCGGCCATCGAGCAACTCAAGGTGCTCGGCACGCAACTCGGCGTGCCGGTTTACACCGAACCGGGCCAGCAAGACCCTGTGCTCGTATGTCAGAACGGCGTTAAGCAGGCCAAGCAGCAGGGCGCGGACGTCGTCATTCTCGATACCGCCGGCCGATTGCACATCGACGACGAGTTGATGGAGCAACTCAAGCGGATTGATCGCCGCGTGGAACCCGGGCAAGTCTACCTCGTCGTCGACGGCATGACCGGCCAAGACGCCGTAAACAGCGCCAAGGCGTTTAACGAAGCGCTTGAGCTCGACGGCGTCATCATGACGAAGCTCGACGGCGACGCTCGCGGCGGCGCCGCATTGAGCGTGAAGGCCGTGACCGGCGTGCCGCTCAAATTCATGGGCACCGGCGAGCATCTCGACGCGCTCGAAGAATTCCATCCGGACCGGATGGCAGGCCGAATTCTCGGCATGGGCGATATGTTGTCGCTCGTCGAGATGGCCCAGCAGAAGGTCGATCAGGATGAGATGGCGAAGCAGGAGGAAAGGCTTCGCGCGGGCAAATTTACGCTCGACGACTTCCGCAAGATGCTGAACCAGACCCGCCGCATGGGCCCGTTGAATAAGTTGATGGGCCTGATTCCCGGCATGGGCCAGCTTAAGGAAATGATGGGCGACGCCGACGCCGATAAGGAGATGCGACGCATCGGCGGCATCATCGACTCAATGACGATGGACGAACGTCGCAATCCGACGCGAGTCATCGACGCCGGTCGCCGTCGCCGCATCGCCGCCGGAGCGGGAGTCGACCCTTCGGAGGTTTCGGGGCTGCTCAAGCAATTCGACGGCATGGCTCAATTGATGACTTCGATGGCGTCGATGGGCATGCGCGATCGGCTGAAGAAGGTCGACGAGCTACGCCGCGGCGGCTTGATGAATCCCGGCGCGGCACTCGCGCGGGAGAAGCAGGGGACCGGCAAGCGGCTCACGGCCGAAGAACGCAAGCGGCTGCAAAAGCAGCGTGAGAAGGAAATGCGCAAGAAGAAGCGCGAGCAAAAGGGCAAATGATTTTTGGTCGGGCGTCGCGACTGAGCGGCCGCTCGGCGACGACCGTTTTCAGTTCGATTCAACGATTCGTTTAGTTCGAGAGGAGAAGATTCGTGGCAGTCAGGATTCGCATGAAGCAGATGGGGCGCAAGCATCGCCCGTTCTACCGGATCTGTGCCGTCGACTCGCGCAGCCCGCGCGACGGTAAGGTGATCGAAGAACTCGGTACCTACGATCCGAAGGTGCCGGACGTCGACGCTCGCGTCGTGATGAACCAAGAGCGGTTGAGCTATTGGCTCGGCGTCGGGGCGAAGCCGAGCGAGCACGTCGCCGTGTTCATCAAGAAGTACGGCCCTTCGGGCATCCGTCTGAAGGAGCAAGAAGAGGCTCGGGCTCGGCTCGCCATGCCGAAGATCGTGCCGCCGGCTCCGGAAGCGGTGTTTGAAGCCAAGGCCAAGCCGGGCGAGCAGCCCGCCGAAGCTGCGGCCTCGGCCGAAACTCCCGCCGCCGAAGGCGGAGCGGAAGAAGCCGCGGCCGAACAGTCGGCAGGCTAAGCGAATTGTCAGGCGGCCGTCCGATCGTCGGTCGTGCCGCTTGAGGAACCGGTCGCCATGCGTTTCGACGTGCTTACGTTGTTCCCCGACATCTTCTCGGGCTACATCGGCGAGAGCTTGTTGAAGCTGGCGATCGAGCGCAAGCTGGTCGACGTTCGGTTGCATAACATCCGCGATTGGGCCGAAGGAAGACATAAGCATGTCGACGATCGCCCGTTCGGGGGCGGTCCGGGCATGGTGCTGATGCCGAAGCCGGTCGTGGATTGCGTCGAGGCCGTTCAAGCCGGTCGCGACGCAGCCGGAAATGCGGAGAGGGAAGGGCTTGAGTCCGGTCATCTCGTGATGCTGTCGCCGCAAGGCCGTCCGCTCCGACAAGACACGGTTGAAGAGCTAGCAACGCATCGCAGGCTGCTGCTGCTGTGCGGTCGCTATGAAGGGTTCGACGAACGGATCAAGCAGATCCTGCGGCCTGACGAAATATCCGTAGGCGACTTTATCCTTAATGGAGGCGAAGTCGCCGCGATGGTCGTCATCGACGCTTGCATGAGGCTGATTCCGGGCGTGTTGGGAGACGAACGCAGTTCGGTCGACGATTCGTTTTCGTCGGGCAACCGAATGCTCGAGTTTCCGCAATACACCCGTCCGCGCGAGTTTCGCGGGCTCGAAGTGCCCGAGATTTTGCTGAGCGGCAATCACGAAGCGATTGCCGAGTGGCGAAAGCGGCAGAGTTACCGACGTACAAAAGATCGCAGAGCCGACTTGTTGGCGGACGAAACGCCGCAGTCGGGTTGCGAAGAATGAGACAATCGTTCGAAACGAGTTTGCTATAAAAAGTCCGCCGCGTACGCCTGTGAGCGGCGGCCCAAAGATCGGAAAGGATTACTGCCATGACCCACAAGATTCTCGCCCTCGTCGAAAAGAGCAGCCTTAAAGAAGCTAAGGACATTCCGCAGTTCGAAGTCGGCGACACGGTCGACGTTCACACGCGGATTCTGGAAGGCGATAAGGAACGCATTCAGATTTTCAACGGCTTGGTCATCGCGCGCTCGGGTGCGGGCAGCCGTGCGAACTTCACCGTGCGCCGCATCGTGCAAGGGGAAGGCGTCGAACGCAAGTTTCCGTTGCACTCGCCGAAGATCGCCGCCGTGGAAGTGAAGCGCTCGGGCGTGACGCGCCGTGCGAAGCTGTATTACCTGCGCGATCGCGTCGGCAAGTCGACCCGTCTGCGCGAACGCGATACGACGACGGCCGAAACCAAAAAGGCCGCCGGCGCGAAGAAATCCGAGTCGAAGAAACTCGCCGCCGCCGCGAAGTAGGCCCCGACGCACTCGTAAAATGAGGTTCGCGCCGTGGCCTGGCCTTGGACGAACCTTTGGAACGCTTGGCGACGACGTCCGTCGCCGGGCGGCGGGCTCGGCAAGCGAGGTGAACTTGCGGCCGAGCAGTATTTGAGGAAGGCGGGCATGCGCGTCGTCGAACGTGGCCTGCGATTGCCTTCCGGCGAACTGGATCTCATCGCCTTCGACGGCGAAACGCTTGTCTTCGTCGAAGTGAAGACGCGGCGCAGCACCTCTCGCGGCACACCTGCTCTGGCCGTCGACCGCAAGAAACAGGCTCGAATGACTCGAGCCGCCATGCATTATCTGAAGAGCCGAAAGCTCACGGGGTGCCGCGCGCGATTCGATGTCGTGGCGATTGTTTGGCCGGAAGGCGGCAGCGAGCCCTCGATCGAACACTTCCGCAACGCCTTCGAGGCGCATGGCGACGACGGATTTCATTCTTAGCGATTCGGCATTCCGTCGACCGCTACAACCGGCACGTTCGGCATGTTCGGCGGCGGCCGCTCGGCGTGAGCTACGATTGCGGGAGCGAGTTCGCTCGCATCTCCGCCACCGCCGGGCCGCCTCTCCATGTTTCATGTCGAACTTGTCACCGATCTAGCGGCCGCAAACGAATTGCGCGCGGACTGGGACGCACTGCTCCGAGCGACGCCCCAAGCGACCTTCTTTCGTAGCTTCGATTGGTTGGAAACCTATTGGCGGTTCTACGGCGCGGAGCAGTCGCTGCGGATTCTCGTGGTGCGACACGGACCGAAGACGGTGGGCATCGTACCGCTGACGATACTCCGTGAGACGACCAAGCTGGGGCGGATGCGTATTCTCACTTATCCGTTGGCTTATTGGGGATCGTATTACGGACCGATCGGACCCCGGCCGCGCGAAACGCTCGCGGCCGCGCTGGAGTATCTCGGTTCGACTCGCCGCGACTGGGATATGCTCGATTTGCGATTTACGCCTGCGCCGGATTGCGATCCGGCAGGGACGCAGGAACTTATGGCGCGAGCCAATTTCGGCGCGACGCCCAAACGCACGGATTTCACTTCGTTTATCGATTTGCCGGAGTCGCTCGACGCCTACTTGTCTACAAGGCCGGCGAAATGGCGCACGAATTTTCGGCGGTGGTCGCGCCGGATCACCGACTTGGGCATGCTGCGCTACGAGCGCTACCGGCCGGTCGGCGGAAACGACGACGGCGCTCCGCGATGGGAGCTATACGACGATTGCGAACGCGTCGCACAACGCAGTTGGCAAGGATCGTCGACCAACGGCACGACTCTCACACACGAGCCGGTGCGAGCTTTTTTTCGAGCGATGCACGCGACGGCGTGTCGTGCCGGGGCCGCCGACATTAATCTGCTGTATCTCAATGATCGTCCGTGTGCATTCTTGTATTGCTACCGCTACGGCGACGCTCTGTTCGGTTGCCGAACCGGCTTCGACGCCGAGGCGGCGAAGGCGGGCGTCGGTAATCTGATGTATCTTAAGGTCGTCGAAGACTCAATCAGACGCGGTGATCGTACGATCGATCTAGGGCCCGGTTCGCTGCCGGCAAAAAAGCCGCTGCTTTCGCGAATAGCGCCGATTTACCGTTTGCCCTACGCGAACGGCGCAAGTTGGCGGGGCATGGCTTGGCGCATGAAACAGGCGATCGACGATCTGCAAAACTTGGTCAGCGCGTACGACGACGAGTCGATCGCGTTGGACGAGGCGCTTCGCGGCGAGTCGCCGCGAGCTCTACATCAGCTTCAGAAGCAGGGCGATGCCTGCGATCGAGAGCAAGACCGCCAAGAGCAGTTGCGGTAACAGCGAAGTCTTCGGCGGAGCCGGCGGCGCGAACGGTCCCGGCTTGCCGCAATGCGGGCACTGTTTGGCCTCCGTCGATACTTTGCCGCCGCATTCGCAACTGAGAATCATGCCGGCCGTCCTCGCGAGAATCAGCCGAACGGCCAAAACTTGCCGAGCGAATCCCTTTGCAGCAGGGTGAGTTCTTTCAGGCCGCCGCGGGCCAATTTGAGCATCGCCGTAAGTTCGTGTTCGTCGAATACGGCGTTTTCGCCGGTGCCTTGAACTTCGACAAACTTGCCGCCGCCGGTCATCACGACGTTCATGTCGACGTGTGCGGCCACGTCTTCGACGTAGTCGAGATCGAGAACCGGAATACCTTCGACGATGCCGACGCTCGCGGCGGCGACCGAATCGCGAATGATCGCCTTCGCTTGCTCGGCGGAAGCGAAGCTACGAACGGCGTCGACGAGGGCGACAAACGCGCCGGTAATGCTCGCCGTGCGCGTGCCGCCGTCTGCCTCGAGCACGTCGCAGTCGAGCGTAATCGTCCGCTCGCCGAGCGCCGTCATGTCGACCACTGCCCGCACACCGCGGCCGATGAGTCGCTGGATCTCCGTCGTTCGACCGTCGACTTTGCCGCCGCGCTCGCGCTGTTTGCGCGGCGAGGTGCTGCCGGGGAGCATGTTGTACTCGGCCGTGACCCAACCTTTGCCTTTGCCCTTCATCCACGGGGGCACCGAATCGTCGACGCTCGCCGTGCAGAGCACCGTCGTGCGCCCGGAGGTGATCAGAACGCTTCCCGGCGCGTTGCGGGTGTATTTGCGTTTGATTTTCCACTCGCGAAGCTGAGTGGGCTTGCGACCGTCGTGTCGGGCCATGACTACTCCGAATATGGCGAAACGGCGTGCTTAGGCTTTCGAGCCCAGCAGCCAAGCGAGCACGCCTTTTTGCACGTGCATACGATTGCCGGCCTGCTGGACGACGACGCTATTCTGTGAGTCCATCACGCCGTCGGTGACCTCTTCACCGCGATTTGCCGGGAGGCAGTGCATAAAGAGGGCGTCTTTCGGCGCGGCCTTCATCAGTGATTCGTTAACCTGATAGGCGGCGAACACCTTGCGGCGGACTTCGCGTTCGGCTTCTTGTCCCATGCTCGTCCAGACGTCGGTATAAACGGCTTGCGCATCCTTAACCGCCGCCTTAGGATCGTCGGTGAGTTGCAGGTTGATTCCCGACGACTCTTGCCGGAGTTGCTTCACTTCTTCGTCGGAAAACTGATAGCCGTTAGGCGCCGCGCAGGCGAACTTCACGCCGAGTTTGCCGCAGATTTCACCGAGGCTGCGGGCCACGTTGTTCGCGTCGCCGACGTAAGCCACCTTCAACCCTTTCATTGCGGCGAAGTGCTCGCGAACCGTATAGAGGTCGGCGAGTGCTTGGCAGGGGTGGCAATAATCCGTCAGGCCGTTGATGACCGGGCAGGTGCTGTGTTCGGCGAGGTCGAGGATCTTTTGATGGGCCTTGGCGCGGACGACGATGACGTCGACGAACTGGCTCAAGACGCGGCCGAAATCGGCGATGCTTTCGCGTGAACCCCAGCCGACGTCTTCACCGAGAAAGAGGCTGCTGCCTCCCAGGTGGCTCATGCCCGCTTCAAAGCTGACACGCGTGCGTAGCGAGGGCTTTTCGAACAGTAACGCCATCACCCGACCCGGCAACAACGGTTCGCGGACGCCTTGCTCGAACTTCGATTTGAGATCTTGCGTAATCGCGAAGATCCGCTCGATTTCGGCGCTGGAAAGATCGTTAATCGAGAACAAATGTCGCATAGCGTTACCGGGCATGTTGCTTGATGACTTCGGCGATAATGTCGCAGGCTTCTTCGGCCTGCGCAGGCGCGAGATTCATGGCCGGCAGCAGCCGAATCACCGTGCCGTGCGTGCAATTGATCAGAAGCTTGCGTTCAAGACAGGCTTTCACGATCGCCGCACCTTCGATCGAGAGTTCCAACCCGATCATCACGCCCATCACGCGGACGTCGGTCACCAAGTCGCACTCTTCTTTCAACGACGTGAAGCGGCGTCGGAAGATTTCACCAAGATTCTTCGCGGCGGAGAGTAGGTTTTCGTTCTCGATCATTTCCAGCGTGGCGATGCCGGCGCGGGCCGCGATCGGATTCCCGCCGTAGGTCGCGGCGTGCATGCCCGGCCGCAGGCTCGGAGCAATTTCCTTTGTCGTCAACATCGCTCCGCCGGCGACGCCGCCGCAGACCGCCTTGGCAAGCGTCATCACGTCCGGCGTGACGCCGAAATGCTGGTAGGCGAACCAATTGCCGGTCCGCCCGCAGCCGCTTTGCACTTCGTCGAAAATGAGCAGCAGTTTGTGCTTGTCGCAGAGGTCGCGTAGGCCCTGCAGAAAACCCGGAGGCGGGATGTTGATGCCCCCTTCGCCTTGCACCGGTTCGATCATGATGGCGATCGTTTCGGAGTCGATCAGCTTGGCGACGGCCTCTAAATCGCCGAACGGGGCATATTGAAATCCGGCTAGGATCGGGCCGAGACCTTCGTGATATTTCGGCTGAGCGGTCGCACTGACGGAGCCCATCGTGCGGCCATGGAAGCTGTTTTCGAACGTGATGATTTTGTAGCGGCCTTTGCCGTGCAGACGGGCGAGCTTGATGGCCGCCTCGTTCGCTTCAGCACCTGAGTTGCAAAAGAACGCTTGGCCGCCGAAGCTGCGATCACTCAGCGCCTTGGCCCAGAGACCTTGGGCTTCGGTGTACCAAGTGTTGGGCACATGGATCAGCGTGGCCACCTGTTCCTGAACGGCCCGCACGACCGGCTCGGGGCAATGGCCGAGCAAGTTGCAGCCCCATCCGGGGAAGAGATCTAGGTAGCGGTTCCCCTCGGCGTCCCAGACGTAGGAGCCTTCTCCGCGCACGAGACAAACCGGATAGCGGCCGTAGTTCGGCACGACATATTGCTTGAACAGCTCGACGACGTCGGCGGAACTCATCAGGGCGGTGCTCATAAACAGTTCACGGTTCGGGGTTCGGAGTTAAGCGAAAACGCGGAAGAAATACGGACGCTTTCGCGAGCAACGAGGTTCGCACCCGGCGACTAGCCGCGATAAATTTCCGTGCCGACGCCGCGGCTGGTGTAGATTTCGAGCAGCAGCGAGTGGCGTTCGCGACCGTCGATGATGTGAACCTTGCGAATGCCTTTTTCGATCGGCTCGATGCAGGCCTGCAGCTTAGGAATCATTCCGGCGTCGACGACGCCGGTGTCGATCAGCTTCTGGGCTTCGCTCACGGTGAGCGAGCGAATGACGGTGTCGGGATCGTTCTTGTCGCGCCGAACGCCGTTGATGTCGCTCAAGAACACCAGCTTCTCGGCTCCCAGAGCGACGGCGACCGCGGTGGCCGCCGTATCGGCGTTGACGTTGTACTTCTGGCCGAGTTCGTCGACGCACATCGACGGAATGATCGGCAGAATGCGACCGACGAGAAAGTTTTCGATCGTCGACCGGTCGATATTTGTCACCTCGCCGACGAAGCCGAGGTCCAGCGGCTTGCCGTCGGGGCCCGGCAACGCCAGCTTTCGACCGAAAAGCACGTTCATATTACGACGGAAGTTCAGGGGCACGGCGCGACCGCCGAGTTCTTCCATTTTTTTGGCGAGACCTTCGTTCGTCTCGGTAGCCAGCGCACGTTCGACGATTTCGAGCGTAGCGGGATCGGTATAGCGACGACCTTGGACGAAGTGCGGCTTGAGGCCGGCCTTTTCCATTTCGCGGCTGATATTGGCCCCGCCGCCGTGGACGACGACCGGGCGCATGCCGACCGTTTCCATGAAGAGAATATCGAGCAGCAGGTGCCGCAGCGCGTTCTCGTCTTCCATGACGCTGCCGCCGAGCTTAATGACCGTGATCTTGTCGCGGAACTTGCGAATCCACTCGCAGGCCTCGATCAAAACGTCGGCCTTTTGCACGGCGGTATTCAACGGCGAACTCTCCGGGAGCGAACGGCGGGCCCGTCCCGAGAAGGGACGCAGCTGGAAAACGCAAAACCCTTAACGCCAAAAACCCTGCCGACGTGCGGCATCACGGTCGACGCCGGCGAAGACAGGGGAAAGGGCTTATTTTACGCAGCGCCGGGGGGGTGTCAACGCCGCCGGTCCGCCATCGGAAGCGTCCCGCAGGAATTTACGAAATGCTTGCAAAACGCTGGTGAGTATCAAGCCAAGCGGTCCTGTCACGGCCGTGTTTCAGTTGTTCCGCAACTCGCCATGTCTGCGGAGATCCGGGTAAACTGAGCCTGCCATACATCAGAGGATTCCCCGCTGCGAGGCAATCATGACGCGATTCGGTGTCTTAATCGTTCTGGCCGCCGCAGGCCTTGCTTCGAGCACGGCTCGAGCGGCCGACGATCCGCAGCGATTGATCGGCAAGGCCGTCTTGCCGAAGGCGGGATGCCAACTCGTGATGGTCGATCCGGAAGTCGATCGCAAGACAAAAGAGGCTTCGCTCGATTTGCTGCCGCTGTTCGTCAACGGCGTCGAAGGGGAAGCGTACCTCGTCGCGTCCGAGGCGACCGGCGAGCAGTTTCGCGTCGCGATCGAGCAAGTGATGGACGTCGCCGCGGCAAAACAATATTACGACCTACGGATCGCGACCGACGCCAAAGACGGCTGGGCTTATGAGATGCGCACGATGTGCGTCGTCGACGACGAAGACCCGTTGGAAGAGAGCGTGTTGAAACGCACCTTGGCCGACTACGACGCCGCCGTCCGGCTCGGCCGCAACTCGGCGGCGCTGTTCGGCGACCGCAGTTCGACTCGCTACTTGCTCGGCGACGTCGACGGAGCGTTGGCCGATATGACGGCGGCGATGAAAGCCGAGCCGGGTGATCCTGAGTATCTGCTCATGCGGGCCGCAATCTATGCGGACGAAGGTCAGCCGAAAAAGGCGGTCGCCGATCTGAATGCGGCGCTCAAGCTCGATTCGGAGTTCGCCGATGCGCTAAACGATTTAGCGATGTTGTTGGCGACGTCGCGCGACGATTCCGTTCGCGACGGGCCAAAAGCGGTGAAACTGTCGCTTGAGGCCTGCGAACTGAGCGACTGGACTCAATTCACGCTAATCGACACGCTGGCCGCGGCCTATGCCGAGGCGGGCGACTTCGATAACGCCGTCGCGATGCAAGAGAAGGCGATCGAGATTTCCGAACTCACCGAAGGAGATGATTTCGAAGGAATGAAAGATCGCGTCAAACTTTATAAGTCGAAACGACCGTATCGCTATGATCCACCGCCGAAGAAGTAGGTCTTGCCGACTGTCGCCGAGCGCTCTGTGCTAGAAGTCTACGGCGAGCCGGGTACCGAAACCGAGGATTTCGCCCGACGGCGTCGAACCGGTCGCCGTCGTCACCGTGGAGCGGTGCGTATAGTCCCAGTTCCATTGAACCTTCATGTTCGGGTTGAGAAACCAGTTCAGGCCGAGCGTCAGGCCGTCGAGAATGCCGCCGTTGACGCCGGAATTGTTCAGGTCCGCATGGTCGTAACGAATACCGACTTGCCATGCTCCCCAGCCCTGACAGATGCCGCCGCGATTACCGAGCACACGGAACGAATTGGCGTAGGGGACGACCCGATCGAATGCGCCGCGTTCTTTGCTATAGGCACGGTGTTCGCCTGTGAGGAAGTACAGCATTTCCACATAGCCGCCGTGGGTGAGCACGGTGCCGCGCACGGCGGGCGCGGCGACGTTCACGGTTTGAACCGCGTCGTAGATGTTGGAGAAGCAATATTCGCTTTGGATCATCCACGGGCCCCACACGGTCGCGGCCTCGAAATTGAGCAAGTCTTGGCTCGTCGCCGTGAGGTAGGTCGTATCGGCGTACACGGCGTTGAACGGGCCGGGAGGGCCGTTGCGGATATTGCCGCGCGTACGAACGCGTACGTGTCCGTCGTCGGCGGCGCGCCATTCGTACGTCGCGCCGAGATGAGCCATGTAGCGGCCGTCGGTATCGAAATAGGGAAGAACCGTGCCGCGGAACGAATAGACATACTCGTTGCCGAGGCCGTAGCCGAAGATGTTGGTGCCGCTGTCCATGTTGGCCGCGAAGGCGCCGGCCGCATATGACGCACGTTCGTCCAAGACGGTGTCCCAGGCCATAATTCCCGGCGAAAACCCGTTGTTGAAAGGCCCGTAGAACAAGTCTTGATTGAACGAACGCTCGATGAAATCAAGAAAACGGCTGCTCTGTAAATGTTCCATACCGAGCGGATTCTTCTGATTGCCGACGCGGATATTGCCCAGAATCGGCAGCTCCGAGAAGTTGACCCAGAGATCGGTCGCCGCCGGGGCCGTGGTCGCGAGCGCGTTTGACGTTTGTCCGAAAGCGTTCGTGCCGGGTGCGGCGACGCTCACGTCGTTCAAGAATTCGTATTCGAAAGCGAATTGTATTTGTTCATACATCGTGCCGTCGACGCGCAAACGGGCGCGGCGAAACTGCATGGAATCGGTGAGCGGTTGAGAGCCCCCGGAGAGGCCGCCGTTGATGCCGCCGAGGCTGCCGGGCCGTTCCAGAGCCTCATCGTTGCTGAAAAAGCTGGTGTCGAACTGAGTTCGCCCGCCGACGTGAACTTTGAAGTCCTTGTTCTTCGATTGCAATTCGAGGCCGTTGTTCCACTTGGCCGAGAGTGCGGGATCGGAGCCGACTTCGTAGCCTGCGGCCGATTTCGCCTTGGCTTCGGCATCGCGTTCGGCCAAATAGTCGGCAACGATCTTTTCAACTTCGGCGCGCGACAGCGACGTCTCGGCTTCGAGCGGTTCGGGAGCCACGGCCGGGGCGGCTGAAGAGTAGTCGAACTTCGGCGCCGGTGGGACGGCGGGCTGCACCGTAGGTTCAAAATTTGCCGCTAGTCGGACCGATTCCCGCGACTCGACCGTCGGCAGCGGCACGATCTCACTGGCAGACGTCAAAACGGTCGTCGGCGCCGCCACGGGAACGAATTGTTGTGAAGAAGCTTCGCCGGCCGCGGCGCTCCATACGAGCAGCGACGCTAATCCGCAAAGGCCCTTACGATGAAAGCGAAACGACGTGACCGTCACCACACCACCCCCCGGCGGTTACTCAATCCTAAACGTTAGGCGAAGTTTGGCCGTGAAGTAACGGGCTCAACTACGCAAGGCGGAATGAGTATCGGTTGAAACGATAATTCCGCCTTATCAATCCTTATCGGGGCGGTGGTGCGTTCGGGTGTTGTGAATTGTGCAGATTTTTTCGAATTTGACGACGGAGACGATGGTGCCGGCTTTAACGGCGTTGACTAGAAATCGTATTGCATGCGCATGCCGACGATGTCCGCGCCGGTTCGAGAGGCGGTTGCCGGGTCGAGAAAGGCATGGACGTAGTTGCTCTGAATCCGCATGTAGGGGGTGAGGTACCAATTCACCCCGACAGTAAGATCCGTTAGTCGTCCGCCGCTAATATTCGCGTCGGTCAGATCGGCCTGCGAGATGCGGGCGGCGATCTCCCAGGCGCCAGGACCCTGGGCGATGCCTCGAGCGCCGCGGACGCGAAAGAATTCAGAAAACGGACGAACTCGATCGAACGTGGCGGTGTCGCGCCGGAAAGGGCGATGCTCTCCTGTGAGGAAGTATCCTGCTTGTGCGTACCAGCCGGTGAACAGCAGAGAAGGACCGATGAGTTGATCGACCGGCGTCCAAAAGTACTCCGCCTGCAGATAGAGCGAACCGAGGCTGCAAGCGAACTCGACCTCGTGCAACCGATAGGAGTCGGCGGCAATATCGCCTGTGTCGATGAAGAACGGTACATTCGGTATCGCGGCCCCCAAGCGGGCTTCCGGTTGGGCGCGAAACGAGATGGTGTCGTCGGTCGTGCGACGATAGCTGGCGGCGGTGCCGAGATGCAAGTAATAACGGCCGTCGCTCGGTTCATCGTACCAGGGGAGCCAAGTGAAACGGCCGTCGACCGCCCAGTCGCCGGTGTCGGCGACTCCGTCGCCGAAGGTGTCGATTCGTGGGCGGAACGCGCCGAGCGTCCAAACTCCGTGGTTGTCGGAATGGGTATTTTGAACTGCGACGCCGGGATTGCGCTGCGGATCGAACGGTTGATCGGGCAGATTCCGCTCAAGAAAAGGCGCAACGCGATTCGACGTCAAGCGCTCCAACCCAAACGGCTCAAAAAAATTGCCGATCTTGATTTGGCCGACCGCCGGCAACTCGTTGACGGCTCCCCAAATATCAAGAAACGTCGGTCGCCCGGGCTGCGCAAAGTCGACTTCCAGCCGATATTCCGTGATCTTGTAGTCGCCGAGCACTGCGACACGCGCGCGACGAAATGCCGCGCCGTCCGGGATGTCGCCGACGGCGGCACGGCTCGCGGAGTTCTGTCCAAAGAAATAGTTGTCGAGTTGTAATTCCGGCGAGATCCGAAACGAAGGAATGTCGGCGCTCCCGTCAGGCTCGACATTTGCGGTGCTTACTTGACGCTCCGATCGAAGCGCATCGATTTCGCCTCGCAATTCGGAAAGTTGTCGCTCGACATCGGCAGGAGGGGGCGGCACATCAACGACTGCCGGCGGCGGGATAGTGTCGCTCCGCTCCGAGGTCACATCGGTACCTAATGTCGCGGACGGAATCGAAGCCAGCAATCCCAGCAACATGGGAATCAATCGTTGATGAATGACGCGTCGCCGAGCCATCGAGCGTGAGATCCCATACATCGAGAATTGCCGTGCCGAACCGACCCCGATTGCATGGTGTGCGGATTCGCCACGGCGAAAGTTATCGGTTCGTCGAGTCCGGATCGCCGAACTTTATTAGGACCGGAATCGGCAACGTCGTAGGGATCGCGCCGTCGGTGCAGGCTTATCTCGTTATATGTCGAGACATTAAGCGAACCTGCGATTTTTCCTGCGGGATAAGAGCTTGCCGTAATGTAATCAGCAAGAATTGTCGCGGCGGCAACCACATGCCCGCGTTTCATGACGCGCGACACGAGTGAATTGAAGTCGTTGGAGACCCTCAAGGGGCGGCCGCGTACGAACGGGTTCGTAGCCACTTTCGTCTGTGCCGTAGTGGTCCTACCGATCGCCCGATCGATACAGATTCTCGGTTTATCGGTAAAAGCGAGGTTTCCACATATTACAAATGCGCCGGTTGATGTAACGGCAGGAGAAATTCGGTCGATACGAAAGGTGGCGATTACTCCGATTTAAACGCCTTTTCGGATAGTACCTATGCGCAGGCTCATTGTCTGCCTCGTTTCGGCTTTACCGCTGCTCTGCTCCAGCACATTACGCGCAGAGAACGCCGAGACACCTTTCACCGCGGAGGGCGTCCGGGGGCCGAGTTTCATCGATTCGACGACGGCCGGCTTCAGCGATCCGAAGTTCGACGCCTTTTCACCGTCGTCCATAGAGCAAGTATCCGCCACATCGACTTCCGCTCCCGAACTCGACTCCGACGGCGTGCGCCTCGATGCGCTCGAAAAGAAGTTCAACGACTTCTTGACCTCGTCAAAGACCACCACTTATCCGACAGTCAAAATCAACGGCGTCTTCCAAGCCGACTTCGGGTGGATCTCGCAAGACGATGACAGCCTGGCCCGCTACGGTCGGATCAAGAACGGCGCCGACTTTCGTCGTGCGCGTTTATCCGCGTCGGGTGCGCTCACGGAAGTAAACAACTATTTCTTGCAGATGGACTTCGCGTTTTTCGGCAAGCCGACGTTCACGGATTTGTGGGTCGAGCAAACCGACCTGCCGGTTCTCGGCAACTTTCGCGTCGGCCAATGGAAGCAACCGTTCAGTTTGGAAGTCGTAAGCAGCTTTCGCTATACGACGTTCGTCGAACGGTCGGTCCTGTTTCAGCCGTTCACGCCGTTCCGCCATCTGGGCGCGGGCTTCTACGACCGCAACGACGATTTGACTGCGACCTGGGCGGCCAGTGCATTTGCGGCCGGCCAAGATCAGTACGGCGGTTCCATCGCCACGGCCGGCGGCATCGGGACGGCGGAGCGTTTCACGTTGCTGCCGTATTATGATGAGCAATCCGACGGCCGCTATTATTTGCATATGGGAGCAGGACACTATTTCTCCGCTCCGAATGATCACGCCGTCAATTTCCGTACGATTCCCGAAATGTATGTCGGACAGTACAACTCGGCCGCCGATCCGAACCCTGGCCAGCAGCCGGTGCCGACGACGATTCGCGGCGTGCCGTTCTTCGTGGCGACCGGCACGCTGCCGGTCGATCACTACAACGTGCTCGGCAGCGAACTCTTGTGGGTCAACGGCCCTTGGTCGTTGCAATCGGAAGGAATGGCCAACTTCGTGAATCGTCTCAATGCTTCGAATGTGTTTTTCTACGGAGCCTATGCGCAGGTCGGCTACTTCCTCACCGGCGAGCACCGTCCCTACGATCGCAAAGCAGGCGCGATCGACCGCATTAAGCCGTTTGAAAACTTTTTCCGAGTTCGCGGCGAAGACCGCGGGATTTGTCGCGGCAGCGGCGCGTGGGAACTCGCCGCCCGCCTGTCATATCTACATCTGAATGATCAAGACGTTCGCGGCGGCACGCTGACCGACGTGACCGGCGGGCTGAATTGGTATCTGAATCCCTATACCAAGTGCCAACTGAACTACATTCACGCCTTCTCGACAAATGCGACATCGGTGTTGGCAAACACCGACTTGTTCGACATTCGAGTCCAGATGGACTTCTAGCAGTGCCGAACTTTGCTTAGTCCACGGCGGCGGGCATTCACTTCAGCAGCAACCATAACACGGCCCCACCGCCGAGAGCGACGACGGCGGCGATTCCGCCGTAGAGTAATCGCTTGTCGAGCGACTTGGCTTTTGTTGAAGTCGTTTTCTTGACCCCGACCGCGGTTTTACGTGCAGTCGTCGTCGGCCCGGCGACATTGATCGCGAAATCGCCGACGGGTGACACGGCGCCGGAGACCGCTAGGTTTGCAAATTGCCCGACGGCGTCGCTTGTCGGAATGACGGTGGCGAGTGCGCCGGTCGAAAGGTTGCTAAATGACTGTTCGCCGAGTTCTTCCACCTCGGCCAATTCCACGGCCTCGTCTTCCGCTTCGGTGACTTCATCCGAAGAAGGTTCTTGCCCGTTGAGAATGCCGGCCAGTGCGGATTCGACGGCCCGCATCGTTTGGAGACGGTCGTCGGGTTTTTTTGCGACCATCTTGCGAAAGACTTCTTCCACTCGCGGAGGAAGATCCTTGCGCTCCGCGGCGAGTGATGGAATCGGAGCGGTTCGATGCATCATCACGCGCTCGACGACCCCTTTTGCGTCGTAGATTTTCTTGCCGGTCAGGAGGAACCACAGCGTGCAGCCGAGACTGTAAATATCGCACCGCGCGTCGGCGTGTCGCGTGTCGGCCGCTTGTTCGGGGCTCATATAGTCGATCGTCCCCATGACCTGCTGCGTTCCGGTCAGTCCTTCGCCGGAATCTTCGAAACGCACCAAGCCCATGTCGAGCAGCCGCACAGTTCCCGATTTTTCAAGCAGCAAGTTACCGGGCTTAATGTCACGGTGGATCACGCCTTGTTCGTGAGCGTAGGCTAACGCCGATGCGGCTTGCCGAAGACAATCGAGGGCTTGTGCGACAGGGAGGGGGCCTTTCGTTTTTACGATCGACGCCAAATCGGCGCCGTCGACATACTCCATGACCAAGTAATGTTGGCCGTTCAACTCGCCGCCGTCGATCGAACGTACGATGTTGGGATGGGTTAAGCGGCCGGCGGCTTCGACTTCGCGCTGAAAACGCTTCACGGCCGTCGGGTCCGCAGCCATGGTCGCGGAGAGAACCTTGATCGCCACCGTGCGGCCGGACTGCTTATGCTTGGCCCGAAACACGGCTCCGGATGCTCCGACGCCGAGTTGCGCCTCAAGCAGATAGTTGCCGAAGGTTAGCGCCGCAGGCTTTCCCTGCAACAGAACCTTTGACTGATAGCCGGTGATCTTGCCCGATTTGATCAGTTGAGCGGCAAACTGCTCCGGATCCCGCGGGCGGTCCGCCGCCGGCAGAGCGGTGAACCACGTCTTGAGTTGATCGGCGGTGAGGAGTCCGGACGCGACGACGCCCTTGCCGAATTGTTCCATCGAGATGGCCATGATGGTCCGATTGTAGTCGGGTACTTAAGCGGGCAGAAACGATATTCCCGATGAATGAACGGAATTGGGGCGGGGCCTCCGGCTACGTCGTGTCGGACGTAGTCGGAAGTGGGCGATTCGGTCACAATGCACCGGCATGGAACCATATTGTATTAATGGATTATCGATGAATCTCGCCGACTATGTTCGCTCCATTCCGGACTTTCCCAAACCCGGGATCCTGTTTCGCGACATCACACCGCTCTTAGCCCACCCGAAGGCGTTTCGAGAGACGGTCGGGCGATTAGCCGATCGCTACCGCGGACACGGAATCAACGTCATTGGAGCGGCCGAGGCGCGGGGCTTCATCTTTGCCGCTCCGTTGGCGATTGAAATGGGAGTCGGCTTCGTCCCCTTTCGCAAGCCGGGCAAGTTGCCATACGACGTTCATGCGTTTCGCTACGAGTTAGAATACGGAACTGATTCGCTCGAAGTCCACACAGACGGTTTCGCTCCTGAACAAAACGTGCTGCTCGTCGACGACCTGCTGGCGACCGGTGGAACTATGGCCGCCTGCTGCAAGTTGGTGGAAAACTGCGGGGCGCGCGTCGCGGGATGTGCGTTCGTGATCGAACTGCTCGATCTGAAAGGCGCCGGATTTCTCAAGCCGCATGAATCGTTCAGTCTTCTGAAGTATTAACGTCGGCGGAGTCTTATGATTCGAATCGGGATCGTCGGGTGCGGTAGAATCCTCGCCGCGCACCTGCGTGGTTATCGCTTGTTGCGTGCGGCCGGCGTCGATGACTTTCAAATCACGGCTCTCTGCTCGCGCCGGCGTGACGATGCGGCGATGTATGTACGCCGGGGAAGCGGGCCGTCGCAACGTCCGCCGTGCAGTGATTTGCCGGGCGATCCGCTGGCAATCGGCGATGAATATCTCTCCGACTTTCAGCCGGAGGTCGATGTCGACCTTTACACTGACTACCGCGCGATGATCGCGTCGGGGCCGATCGACGCCGTCAACGATTTTTCCACACACTCGCTGCATCATCAAGTCGCCGATTGCGCCTTCGCGAACGGGAAGCACTTGCTGACGCAAAAGCCGCTCGCCGTGACCGTCGCCGCCGCTCGACGCATGTGCGAAGCCGCAGAGGCAGCGGGCTTGACGTTCGGCGTCTTCGAGAATTTCCGCCAATCGCCGTCAACGCGTCATCTCCATTGGGCGTTTCAGTCGGGCCTGATCGGCGACCTGCAAATGTATCTACTCGGGTACGCGGGAGTTTGGTGGGCGCCTGATCGCATCGTCGCACAGACTCCATGGCGACATCGTCGCGATGAAGCGGGCGGGATCAGTCTCGACTTGGGAGTGCACTTCCTCCATCAACTGCGTTATGTCGCCGGTGAAATTCGCGGTGTTTCGGCGCGCACCGCCGTGCTCGAACCACGGCGAACGACATGCGACGCTCTGGGCCGTATTGTCGCGCAACAGGATTGCGACGCCGACGATACGGTAGTTGCGCAGTTGCGACTCAAATCCGGTGCGCTCGGGAGTCTCTATGCCAGTTGGGGCGGACATGGTCCGGCGACAAAAACCGGGGAGGGGACCGTCTACTATGGCCGAAAGGGACGAATCACCGGAGATCGGCTACAGCTTGACGGCGATTCTACGCCGCGTTCATTGGCTGCTGTCTACCGTGTGCAGGCTCCCGATCAATTGCAGCGAAGGCATTTCCCGCTCGGTCTCGAAAACAGCTTTGCTTTAGCACAATTCGATTGGCTTCAAGCCGTGGCCGCGAGGCGTGAGCCCGAGACGAGCGGACGAGAGGGGTTGTGCGATTTGGCCGCAGCTTATGCGCTTCTCGAGTCCGATTTTTCCGGTTTTGAGGTTAATCCGGCCGATGTTGCCAGCGGAAAGATTCGCGAGTTTCAGCGAAAACTCGACGAGCGATTCGGACTCGTGAATTGTTGACGATCAATTCAGGCCATTTTTCTTGACCGTGTTGACGAGGGCGACCTAGTATTGACAGGTTCCCCCTAGTTTACGCAATTTGCGAAATCGTCGAGGTCATCGTTCCTATGAAGTCTAAGCTTTTTTGCGCTTTCGCTCTCGCTGCGCTGGGCACCATCTGCTCGGTCGCCTCGGCAGAAGAAGCTGTTCGCAACTACGGTTCGACCCAGCTCGAATCGGCCGTGCAAGCTGAGAATTCCGCCGCTCCAACTTATGTCGCATTCGGACATCACCGTCGCGGCTGCTGCGGGGCGACACCGTCATACGGGGCCGGCTATGGTCTGACGCCTGCTCTTTATTCCGGCTACTCCACGTACCAGCCCTATGCGGCTTATACGTCATACTATCCCGGGGCCGGCGCTTATCGTTACATGACGCCGAACCCCTACGGCTATTATCAAAACGGCTGGATCTGGGGGTCGTCGGGTTCGACCTATGGTCGTCCTTTCCCCGTCTGGAATTCGCCGTCGGGCGTCTACGATTATCGCTATCTAGGCTGGGGCGGCTACGGTTGGGGGGGCTGGGGCGGCACGGGCCCTGCCGGCTGGGGCTATCAAGGCGGCTTCTACTGGTAAGCCGTAACCGCCACGCTCCGTGGAATTCGTGCGAAGTCTTGTGAAGCGGGAGGGCCATCGCCGAGGCCCTCCCGCTTTTTATTTGCGCCTCAGGCTTTCGCGGTGGCGTGCCGGCTTATGGCGAACTGAGGTGCCGCGGGCCGATAAGCATCAGAGCGACTTTCTGCGTTCCGCTTCCGCTTCGCTCTCAGCTGAATCTCCATGCGCCGCATTTTTATACTCGGATTGGCGATGATTGTTTACGGCGCCGCCGCAGCTCCGGCGTCGGCAAAGTATCCGATTCTGTCGCTGTTCACTCGCACGAGCGACGGCCCATATCAGCCACAGGTTCGCCACTATGTGGTGATCGACCCGGTCCCTCCTGCAGGAACGCCGAATAACATAGGAACTTCGTCGACCAACGGCCTAACGTATCAACCGACAAAACATGCGGCTCATCATGGCGGGCCCGCGCCACAATTGTGGCGGCAATATGAATTGTCGACGCCGACATATCCTTACGGGTACTTCGGCGCGCGACACGCCAATGAGCGACAGACACGCGGCAGTTACTACGATGACTACCGAGATACGGCGATCATTCGCGGACGTTAGGTGTTTAGCGACCTAAGCCGAAGTAGAAGGCGATGTTCTGCAGATTGTCGCCCGGCGCGTGCAGAATCGGAGCCGAGAAATCGATCGCGATCGGAGCCGGCCCCAAGGCGGGGACGGTGATTCGCAGACCGAGGCCCGGTGCCACGCGAAAGTTGTCGGCGTTAAGTTCAATATTCTCTTCGACCGTACCGAAGTCGCAAAATGCGACGCCCCGAATCATGTCGTCGGCGGTGATTGAAAACATGTATTCGATGGTATTGAGCCATTGAAATTGACCGCCGACGTTCACGTTCTGCACGACCGGACCGACGCCGCGGAAATTAAAACCGCGCATCGACGAAAAACCGCCCGCGAAGTAATTCTCGAAGATCGGAGTTTGCGACCCGGTGAAGCCGAGTTGCGACTGCAAGGTCAACACCTGACGACCGGAACCGTCGGGACGCTCGCCGAGCAAAAAGTGTTGGCGGGCCTCGATGTTGGCTCGCGGGAAGTCGTACTCGCCGAATCCAAGATCGAAGTTCAGCGCGATACGATGACCTTCGGTGGCGATGAACGTGCTGTCGCGGGTGTCGTGCACGATGCCGAATTCCCCGACGAAGAGATCGGTGCCGCCAAGCGCCGCGGCTAATTGCGGCGGGGTGGGCAGCGTCGGCTGTTCGATATTGACGTGTTCTGCGCGGATCGCCGCGCTGACCGACAAGTCGGGTACGAACGGGAATTGATAGCCGAAACCGACTCGACCGCCTGTCCGTTCTTCAAACCAGTCGCGGTAGTAGCGTTGGAAGTAGTAGGCGCTCGTGCTGAAGCTGACTCGCGTATCGAACAAATAGGGCTGGCGGAACAAGAAGGTGTAGCGCGAGACCTGGCTGCCGGGTACGGCCTCCAAACGCACTTGCTGTCCGGCGCCGCGAAAGGCTCGACCTTCGATAAAGTCTCGCCACGACGTGGGCAGCCGAAAGATGTCGGCGTTTTGTTCGTCGAGCACGATCGAGCCGAGTACGCCGGCATTGGAGTTCACGCCGACCCCGAGCATAAAACGACCGGTTTGAGCTTCGGCGACTTGAGGAATGATCGTGAGATCGCGCGTCGCCGGTTCGTTGGCGAACGGCGCGGGTGATTGATTGAATAAGTCATTGCCGCTGCCGTAGCCGGTCACCGGCGGCGTGGACGGCACTCCCGGCTGCGCGGCGTAGGGCGACGGCTGGCCGTAGACCGGTGCGCTCGAGTAATTCGGCGACGGCGCGACGGGGGGCGTGTATTGAACGGGCGTAACTCCGCCGGTGCCGGCGTACGACGACGTCGAGCCTTGCGGCTTGAGCGAGCCCATTTGGACTTGTCCGAATTGATCGCTCGGAACGTTGTTGTAGCCCGATGGCGATTGTTGCGGACTCTGTCCGCGAACGATCAATTGTTCTTGCGGCGCAAAACCCATCGTCGGAGGCGCAGCGGCATCCCAAATTGAGTTGGAACCGCCGGCTTCGTTCGAAATCGCGCTATCGTGGGTGCTCGGCGGATATGCCGCGAAGCTTTGCTCGGTGTGCTCGGGCTGCGGAACGAAGGAGTTTTGATAACCGTAGTTGAAGCGAGTGCGGCGGCCGCCGGGCGACCAGAACGGATTGCCGCGGTGCGATGACGTGTCCTGCGTAGGTGCGACGGCGGCGGGAGGCGTAACTTGCTCCGCCGAATTACCGGGTGCGATAGCGCCGTCGACCGTGACGTCGATGACTTTGTCGCTCCCTTCGTAACGTGGCGAACTGTAGACGACAGGCGGCGGCGCGTCGTCCGGGCTTTGTCCGCGAAACCCGTCGCCGTTGCGAGCCGCGAGCACTTCTTCCCCTTCCGGGGTCTCGAAAGTAATCTTCGGCGTAACGCCCGTCGCCGGATCGTTCTTGAACAAGCCGGACGCTTTCAAACGCCGCTCGCTATCGCGGATCTTGCGAATATCGACGATATCGCCCGGGTGCAAGTCGACGCGATTCAGGACAGTGTTGATCCGCGTGTGCGGGTCCTCCCCTTCGATGCGAACTTGAACGCGCCCGACCCGGTAGCGATCGCCTTCTTCCACCTGATAGACAAGATCGAGTTCACCCGGTTCTTCAAGGAAGCGGTTGTCGGCCGTGACGTTGCAGAATACATAGCCGATCGCGCCGTAGCGGTCCTGCAAAGTTGAGATGTCTTTGTTCATCGCGCCCTGCTCGAAGAACAAGCCGCCTTTGAGCTTGAGTTCGGTTTCCAGTTCCGAGGTCGAGAATTGCTTCGCGCCGACGACGGAAACGTTGCGCACCTTATAGCGAGGACCTTCGTTGATCACGAATCGTAAGGTGGCCCAGCGGCTATCTTCGCCGAATTCGACTTCACGCCCCACTTTGGCGCTGAAGTATCCCAATGAGCGGTAATAGGCGGTCAGTTTATTGACGTCTTCGTCGATCTTTTCATAGTCGACCTCTCCCTTAAACAGATACAGAATCGGCGGCTTGCTGGAAATCTGCGTCTTTAAGCGGCCGTCTTCGGCGATCGTGTTGCCTTCGAATTCGACATTGTAAATCTTGAGCTTCGGGCCTTCGGTAATCACGAAGACCGCGCCGCGGTCGCCCGGCTTGTTGCCTTCGGCCGTGACGACGCGGGCCTTCGAGAAGCCTTTCGATTGGTAATACTCCTCGAGCTTCCGACGGGCTTCGTCGACCATGTAAGGGTCGATCGAATCGCCGACTTTGATGCCGGATTGCTTGTCGAGCGTGGAGCGGCGCAAGGAGGCCCCGACGTATTTCACATATGTCAGCGTCGGCCGCTCGATGACCTGAAAGATCACGACCACGCCTTCCGGAACGCGCTGGTAGCTCGTCGTGACATTGACGAACTGTCGGGTTTTCAAGATGCGGCGAACGTCTTCTTCGACTAGCTCCGG
>JAEUIN010000306.1 GCA_016793115.1 Planctomycetaceae bacterium | reverse complement strand
AACGTTGGCAGGTCGAGACCGTCAACAGTATGCTCAAGCGATTGCTGGGCTCGGCGCTCCGGGCTCGACGTCATCACGCCAAGTGCCGCGAACTCCACCTCCGAGCGCTGACGCTCAACGTGATGATCATCCGGCAAAAGCCGGTTTTCTACAGAGCAGACCCGACCCCTTTTTATCTCGCGACATTCCGCGTGGGCCTCAGTGGTTCGTCGCCTGGCGACGAACCGCTTCGACCCACCCTACATTTTCGCCCGCTCATCGCCGCTCGAGCCGCTTGCGCAGAGACGCTCGCCGGTCGTGAGGGCACCTTAGCCCGCGACCGCATGCACGCCGAGTTCGTCGGCGACGGCTTCCACCGTTTCCGCGTCGACGACTTCCGCGCCGTCGGCCGCGGCCGCGAGGCGGGCCAGTTCGGTGAGGCGGACGATCGAGCGCGGCAGGCCGTGGGCCAGCGCGTGCAGCCGTTCGACCGCGACGGTCGAGAAGCGGACCACCCGCTCGGCGTCGGTCGGCGTCGCGTCGATCAAAGCCCGCGTTTCGGCGACGCTCCAGGCCGGCAGTTCGATCTTGAGTTCGACCAAGTCGAGCAAGCGGCGACCGAGGCGGGCCGGAGCGGCGGGCGTGCCGCTGAGGATGATCGAGAGCCGCGCGTCGGCCGCGTTCTCGCACTTCGCCAACCGATAGAGATGCATCAGCACGTCGCTGGAGGCGAGGTCGATGTCGTCGATGAGCACGACGGCTTGCTCGCGGAGGAACCGCAACTCGGTGAAACGGTCGTTCAAGGCCCGCCAGAGTTGGAACTGGTTCCACTCGGTTTCGACGGGGGTTTGCAACTTCGCGGCGATCGCCCAGAGGAGCTCTTCGGGATCGAGTCCGGCGACGTTGACGAGCGCCGTGAGGCACGACGCGCGGCGCAGATCCTGGTGTACGGTCTCCAAGAGCGTGGTCTTGCCGCTGCCGGATTCGCCGAGCAGCAGCCCGAGCCGCGAGCCGTGGTCGACGAGAAACTGCAGCCGCGCGAGACCTTCTTCATGGGAAGGGGTGCGGAGCAGGGGACGAGCGGAACGTTTCGAACTCGGACGACCAGCGTTTCCGGCGCTCATGCCGACGATCCTCAAAGAAGACAAACAAGACGAAATGACGGAGGCGAGCCGCGGCTCGTTCCGCATCCCTTAGCTATTCGGTAAACTCGACGAGGAAATTCAGGCGCTAGTAGCTAGTAGCTGGTTGCTAGTAGCCGGCACGCCCAGTCTTCGCCTCTTGATTGTTCCTCTTCGCTCTTTCCTTTTCCTCTAGCGCCTAGCGCCCGACGCCTAGCGCCCGCCCATGACTCTCCGCTACTTCGTCGAGACGCCGATCGCCGGCGACACGGCTTTGCTCGGCGACGCCGAGGCGCACCACTTGGCGCATGTGATGCGCTTGAAGCCGGGAGCGGAAGTCGTGCTGTTCGACGGCGGCGGCGCGGAGTTCACGGCCCGCGTGGAGCGCGTGGGCAAGCGCGACGTGACGCTCGCGGTGTTGGCGCGGCATGAGATCGATCGCGAGCTCTCGCGCGAGGTGACGCTGCTCACGGCGCTGCCGCGCGGCGATCGGCAGAAGTGGCTCGTCGAGAAGGCGGTGGAGCTGGGCGTGGCCCGACTCGTGCCGCTGCGCACCGAGCGGGCCGTGGTGCAGCCGGAGGCGGGCACGTGCGAGAAGCTGCGCCGCGCGGTGATCGAGGCGTCGAAGCAATGCCGGCGGAATCGGTTGATGCAAATCGGCGAACCGACGACGCTTGCGGTCGCGGCGGCCGCGGTGCCGACGACGACGTTGCGCCTGCTGGCCGAGCCGGGCGCGGCGGCAAGTTTGGCGTCGTTCTCGGCGGCCCTGGCGGCCGAGCCGACGCGGGCGGTCGCCTTTTTGATCGGTCCGGAAGGCGGCTGCTCGGAGGATGAAGCTAGTGCCGCACGCGCGGCCGGCTGGCGGGGGGTATCGCTGGGAGCCCGCATTTTACGGGTGGAAACGGCCGGGGGGGTCTGTGCGACCTGGGCGGGGCTCAATTCCGCGTAGAGGCTCCGATCGAACGCGGGCAGGGCCGGCGGCGAAGCGACTGCTCTTGGTCGTTCTCCCGCCGACGGACTATGATTTCGGCCGCGCCGCCGCTCGGCGCCGCGCGATCGGAACCCTCGCGCGCCTCTCTCGTCGCACGGATGCGCCATGACTCCGCCGCTTCGCCTCGCGCTGGTCGTTCACAATCACCAACCGATCGGTAATTTCGACGCGGTCGTCGACGAAGCCTACCACGACAGCTATCTGCCGCTGTTGGAAGCGCTCGTGCGTCATCCCGGCCTGCGGTTGACGATGCACCTGAGCGGTTCGCTCTACGATTGGCTTGAGGAGCGGCATCCGGAATACCTCGACGGTTTGGCGGCGCTGGCTCGGCGCGGCCGTGTGCAGATTCTCGGCGGGGCGTACTACGAACCGATTTTGCCGATGATTCCCCAGCGCGATCGGCTCGCCCAGATTCGCCTCTACGGCGAGAAGCTGGCGAAGCGCTTCGGCGCGCCGCCGCGCGGCATGTGGCTCGCCGAGCGGGTGTGGGAACAGCAGCTCGCGAGCGACCTGGCCGAAGCGGGCATCGATCACACGGTGGTCGACGAGTTTCACTTTCAAAACGCCGGCCTCAAGCCGGAGCAGCTTCACGGCTACTACCTGACGGAAGACGCCGGCCGCGTCGTCGCCCTGTTCCCGGGGAACGAACGCCTGCGTTATTTGCTGCCGTTCGCCCCGCCGGAAGACGCGTTCGCCTACATGCGCTCCGTCGCCGAAGCCCAGCCCGGCGCGACGCTCGTTTTCGCCGACGACGGCGAGAAATTCGGCTCGTGGCCCGGGATGCGCGAGCACTGTCATGCCGATCGCTGGCTCGATCGCTTCTTCACGCTGCTGGAATCGCAATCGTGGATCGAGACGACGACGCTCGCCGAAACCTGCCGACATGTCGAACCGCTCGGCAAAATTTATTTGCCGGATTCAAGCTACCGCGAGATGAACGAATGGGCGTCGCTCGACGGCACCACCGCCCCCGGACAATGGCGCAACTTCTTGGTGAAATACCCGGAATCGGGCGAGATGCACGCCCGCATGCTCATGGTGAGCGATCGGATCGAGCGGGCCGCAGCGGCCGGCTACCCCGACGACGTGCTAGCCGTCGCGCGGCGCGAGCTCCATCGCGGCCAGTGTAATTGCGCGTACTGGCACGGCACGTTCGGCGGCGTGTATTACAGCCACCTGCGGCAAGCGACCTATCGCCATCTTATCCGCGCCGATGAAATCCTCGATCGCACGGCCGACCGGCCCGACGAGTGGTGCGAGGTTTCCGTCCGCGACCACAACCTAGACGGTCGCCCGGAAGTTTGCCTCAGCGGCGACAAGCTCATGGCATTCTTCTCGCCGGCCGCGGGCGGGTCGCTCTATGAACTCGATCAGCGCTCGGCGGCTCGCAACGCGCTCGCCGTGATTGCGAGGCGCGACGAACGGTTTCATCACGAAGCGGGCCTTGCGACGATCGACGAGGCGGCGCGACGGGTGTTGCACGATTGTCGCCCGGACGACGGCGGCCGCCGCTCGTTCGTCGAACACTTCTACTCCGACCCGCCGACGCTCGACGACGCGGCCGCCGGCCGCACGCACGACCTGGGCGATTTCGCCGGCGGTCGCTTCCAGTTTCAAGTCCGTCAGACGCCGCAAGCCGCCCAGTTGCGTATGACGCGCGAAGGGCGTGTCGGTACCGCGTCCGTCAAACTGACGAAAACGTTCACGCTCGCAGCCGGCTCGCAGGAACTCATCTGCGAATACTTGCTGGAAAACTTGCCCCCGGACTGGAGTTGCCACTTCGCGGTGGAATTCAACTTCGCCGGTTTCGGCGGCGGGGAACGTCGCTACTTGCAACTCCCCGGCGGACGCCGGCTCGGTGATTTCGCCGCGCCGCTCGCGTTTCCAAACGTACAGAACTGCGAGCTCCTCGACGGCGATCTCGGCCTCCGCATCGGTTTCGACGCCTCGCGGGCCGCGGCGCTGTGGACCTACCCGGTCGAGGCCGTGCACCGTTGCCAACTCGGCCTGGAAGCGAGCCGGCAAGCCACCTGCTTCACGCCCCATTGGCTGGTGCGGGGCGACGTGCAGGGAAAATGGAACGTAACAATCCGGCTTCCGGTGGAGGCGATTGCAGTCACCGCCCCGCTGCACGACACCGACGGCCGACCGCTGCACGGCGACCTCGGCGACGCCGCTCCGCAACTGCAATACCCGGCGGCCCGCACCGTCACGGAAACGGAAGTGATCCGCGGCAAGCAAGAAGTGCGGCAGACGAAAACCCGGCGACTGAAGCGGGCCGGCTAGTCATCGGCGATCACCGGTCGACGCTTGTCCGGTAGGACGAACACCAATAACGGTGAGCTGAATACCGATTACAACGGGCGCTCACAAAACGCTAGCACTCCTCGGCTAGCATTCCCGGCGAGAATCGAAGTTCATCCGCCTTCTCGGAGCCGGGCCATGTTGATGCTTTCGCGCAAGACCAACGAGTCGATCGTCATCGGCGACAACATTCGCGTCACCGTGGCGCGAATTGGGCGAGGCCGTGTGCAACTCGCGATCGACGCGCCGCGCGAAGTGGCGATTCGGCGCGAGGAACTCGCGCCTGAGGTCACCGCCCCCATGTTCTCCGCGATACCCGGCCGCTCGCCGATTACGAGCTTGCCGGTTCTGGCGTAGCGCAAGCCTGAAAAACTAGCGTTGGGCGCCTGGGGCAAAATGAAATACTGCCACAGGAACCTGAAGCTTCGCCTTGGCCTGCAGCCCTAAGACTCGCTACGGACCCGTGAAATCGCTCGCCAAGGCAGGGCTTAGCGCGCCGCGAAGTCGCCCGCGTGCGTGCTCGGCAAATGCGTGACGCCCATCAGGTGCTTGTCGACGCTTCGCGCCGCTTCACGTCCTTCGTGAATGGCCCACACGACGAGCGACTGGCCGCGACGCGTGTCGCCGGCCGCAAACACGCCGTCGACGCTCGTCTTGTAGTCCGAGTCGCACTTGATGTTGCCGCGTCCGTCGAGCTCGAGGCCGAGATCGGAAATCGGTCCGGCTTTCTCCGGCCCGACAAAGCCCATCGCCAACAACGCCAACTGGCAGGGGAATTCCTTCTCCGTGCCCGGCACTTCGCGGAACTTATGTTGGCCGTTCTCCTGATACCATTCGATCGTACAGGTCGTCAGGCTTTGTAGGTTGCCCTGGGCGTCGCCCTTGAACTCTTTGGTAAGAATACTGAAGTGCCGGTCGCATCCTTCTTCGTGCGACGAGCTCGTGCGGAGCATCATCGTCCAATACGGCCACGGCGAATGCTGGGGACGTTCCTTGGCCCGCGGGAAGTAACCGAGGTCCGGCGGCTGCGGCAAGAGTTCGAATTGCGTGACGCTCTTTGCGCCGTGCCGGTTTGAAGTGCCGGTGCAGTCGCTGCCGGTATCGCCGCCGCCGATGATCACCACATCCTTGCCGGTCGCCAGAATACCTACGTCGTCGGGAATCTTGTCCCCTTGGTTGCGCTTGTTCTGTTGCGGCAGGAACTCCATCGCGAAATAGACGCCCTTCAGATTGCGACCCGGAATCGGCAGATCGCGCGGCGCGGTCGAGCCGCCGCAGAGCAGAATGGCGTCGTACTCGTCACGGAGCTTTTGCGTCGGCACGTTCACGCCGATGTTGGCGTTGCATTGGAACGTCACGCCTTCGGCTTCCATCTGCTTGATGCGCCGCCAGACCTTGTCTTTCTCGAGCTTGAAGTCGGGGATGCCGTACATCAGCAAGCCGCCCGGTCGATCGGCCCGCTCGAACACGGTCACCGTGTGGCCGGCCCGATTCAGCTGCTGGGCCGCGGCCAAACCGGCGGGTCCGCTGCCGACGACGGCCACCTTCTTACCGGTTCGCTCCGCCGGCGGTTCCGAAGTGATCCAGCCTTCGGCAAAGCCGCGGTCGGCGATCGTCATCTCGATCTCTTTGATCGCGACCGGATCTTCGTTGATGCCGAGCACGCAGGCGTTTTCGCACGGGGCGGGGCACACGCGTCCGGTGAACTCCGGAAAGTTGTTCGTCGCGTGCAGCCGCGCGAGGGCGTCTTGCCACTGGCCGCGATACACCAGGTCGTTCCAGTCGGGAATGATGTTTCCGAGCGGGCAACCGGTGTGGCAGAACGGAATGCCGCAATCCATGCAGCGCGCGCCCTGCGTACGCAGTTCCGCTTCCGGCAACAGCACCATGAACTCTTTGTAGTTCTGCACGCGCTCCGACGGCGGCAGGTTGCCGTGGTGTTTGCGGCCGTACTTCAGGAACCCTTTAACGTCACCCACGCGACACCTCCGCAAGCTCGGCGGCCGGTTTGCCCGAGGCCGCTTCTTTCTCTTTATGTTGTTCGGCCAAGGCTCGCTTGTAGTCGACGGGCATGACCTTGACGAATTTACTCTTGAGTCGTTCCCAGTTCTCGACGACGTACTCGCCTCGTTCGCTGTCCGTGAATTCGACGTGGCGCCGAATGAGTCGCAGGACTTCCTTTTCGTCGGCCGGAGTCATTTGCTCGAGCTCGACCATCTCCCTATTGACCAGCGTCGGGAAGCCGCCCGTTTCGTCGAGCACGAAGGCGATGCCGCCGCTCATGCCCGCCGCGAAGTTGCGGCCGGTTTCGCCCAAAATGACGGCGACTCCGCCGGTCATATACTCGCAACCGTGATCGCCGACCCCTTCGACGACCGCCTTCGCGCCCGAGTTGCGAACGCAGAATCGTTCGCCGGCGATGCCGCTGAGATACACCTCGCCGGCCGTCGCGCCGTAGAGCACCACGTTGCCGGCGACGATGTTGTCTTGCGCCTTGAACGAGCTGACGCGCGGCGGACGCACGACGATCTTGCCGCCCGAGAGGCCCTTGCCGCAGTAGTCGTTCACGTCACCTTCCACGCGAATCGTCACGCCCGGCACGGCGAACGCGCCGATGCTCTGGCCGGCCGTGCCGGTAAAATTGAGCTGAATCGTGTCTTCCGGCAGCCCCTTTGGGCCGTGATGTCGCGTGACTTCGCTCGAAAGAATCGTGCACGCCGTGCGGTTTACATTCTTGATCGGCAGGTTGAGCGTTACCGGCTTGCCGTCCTGAATCGCCGGTCGGCACTGCGGCACGAGCGTCGTCATGTCGAGCGACTTCTCGATCCCGTGGTCTTGTGTTTCGGCGCAGAACGTCTTGATGTGCTGCGGCACGGTCGGCTTGTGCAGCATTTCGGTGAAGTCCAAGCCCTTGGCCTTCCAGTGGTCGATCGCCTTGCGGCTGTCGAGCAAGTCCACGCGGCCGACCATCTCGTTCACCGTGCGGAAACCGAGCTCCGCCATGATCTCGCGGAGGCCTTCGGCCACAAGGAAGAAATAGTTCACCACGTGCTCGGGCTGACCGGAGAACTTGGCCCGCAATGCCGGGTCTTGCGTCGCAATGCCCACGGGGCAGGTGTTCAAGTGACACTTGCGCATCATGATGCAACCGATCGTGACGAGCGACGCCGTGGCGATGCCCCACTCCTCCGCGCCGAGCAGCGCGGCGATAGCCACATCGCGCGGCGTCCGGAGCTGACCGTCGGTCTGCACGATGATCCGGCCGCGCAAGTCGTTCTTCACGAGCACCTGATGCGTCTCGGCCAAGCCGAGTTCCCAGGGAATGCCGGCGTGCTTGATGCTCGTCAGCGGGCTCGCACCGGTGCCGCCGTCGTAGCCGGAGATGAGCACCACATCGGCCTTTCCCTTCGAGACGCCGGCAGCCACGGTGCCGACGCCGACTTCCGCGACCAGCTTCACGCTGATTCGCGCGTGATGATTCGCGTTCTTCAAGTCGTGAATCAGTTGCGCCAAATCTTCGATCGAATAGATGTCGTGATGCGGCGGCGGCGAAATCAGGCCGACGCCCGGCGTGCTGTGCCGGATGCGGCCGATTTCCTTATCGATCTTGTGGCCGGGAAGTTGTCCTCCTTCGCCGGGCTTCGCGCCCTGCGCCATCTTGATCTGCAGTTCCTTGGCGTTGATCAAGTAGTTGCTCGTCACGCCGAAGCGGCCGCTCGCCACTTGCTTGATCGCGCTGTTCTTGTTGTCGCCGTTCGGCTCAAGTTGATAACGGACCGGGTCTTCGCCCCCTTCGCCCGTGTTACTGCGGCCGCCGATGCGGTTCATCGCCACGGCCAGCGTTTCGTGCGCCTCCTTCGAGATCGAACCGTACGACATCGCGCCGGTCGCGAACCGCTTGACGATCTCGCTTGCCGGTTCCACTTGGTCGAGCGGAATTGCTTTGCTCGACTTCTTGAATTCGAGCAAGCCGCGGAGCGTCAGGAGTTGCCGCTCTTGCTTATCGATCAGATCGCAGAATCGCTTGAATTCTTCGCGGCTGTTGAGCCGCGTCGAAAGTTGCAACTTGGCAATCGTTTCCGGGTTAAAGAGATGCGCTTCGCCTTTGCGACGCCAGGCGTATTGACCGCCGACGTCGAGGTCCAACAGTTCCGGCACCTTCGTGCGGGGGAAGCCGTGCTCGTGCATCTTTAAGGTCTCTTCGGCCACCGTCTCCAGCCCGACGCCCTGTATACGGCTGGCGGTGCGGGTAAAGAATTCGTCGACGAATTCCTTGTTCAATCCGATCGCCTCAAAGATCTGCGCTCCGCGGTAGCTTTGCAGCGTCGAGATGCCCATCTTCGACGCCACCTTGAGCAAGCCCTTCCCTACGGCCTTGATGAAGTTCTTTTCCAACTTCTCAGCCGGAATGTCGGCGGGCAATTGCCCTTCGCGCTGCATCTGATGGATCGTGTCAAACGCCAAGTACGGATTGATCGCGCCCGCACCGTAGGCCGAGAGCAGACAGAAGTGATGCACTTCGCGAGCGTCGCCCGTTTCCACGATCAGCCCGCAACGCGTGCGGCTCTTCTCCCGAATCAGGTGGTGATGCACGGCGCTGACGGCGAGCAACGCGGGTATCGGGGCAAACTCCGCGCTCACGCCGCGGTCGCTCAACACGACGAGCGTCGCGCCGCCGGCCACGGCGTGCGATACTTCGCTGCGAATTTCGTCGAGCCGACGACGCATCCCGGCCGCACCGTCTTTCGCGCGGAACAGGGTCGACACGGTCGCCGTCTTGAACATCGGCTTATCGAGAGCGCGAATGCGCGCCAATTGCTCGTTCGTGAGCACCGGCGAGTCGATCCGCAACAGTCGAGCCTGTTCCGGCGTCTCGGCCAAAAGATTCCCTTCGCTGCCGATCGTCGTGATCAGCATCGTCACGATCTCTTCGCGGATCGCGTCGAGCGGCGGGTTCGTGACTTGCGCGAACAGCTGCTTGAAGTAATTGTAGAGCAGTTGCGGCCGATTCGAGAGCACGGCGATCGGCGTATCGCTTCCCATCGAGCCGATCGCCTCCATGCCGCTTTCGGCCATGGGAGCCATAAGAATCTTGAGATCTTCGAGCGTGTAGCCGAAGGCCCGTTGCTGCTCGCGGAGCAGTTCATGATCCGAGAGCGGCGCGCCGTTCTTCGCATGTCCGTTCGCGGCGTGTCCGTTGGAGCCTCCGTGCTGCGAGTAGCCGGGATTCTTGAACTCCTTGATTTTAGGCAATTCGTCGAGCTTGAGCTGATTCTCGTTGAGCCATTTGCGGTAGGGATGCCGCTTCGCCAAGGCATTCTTGATTTCGTCGTCGGCGATGATGCGGCCTTGGGCCGTATCGACGAGGAACATTCGGCCCGGCCGCAGACGCCCCTTCGACTCGACTTCCTCCGGCGGGATGTCGAGCACGCCCGCCTCGGACGCCATGATGACCCAACCTTTCTTGGTCACCCAGTAGCGCGACGGCCGCAGGCCGTTGCGGTCGAGCGTGGCGCCCATCACGACGCCGTCGGTAAACGCCATCGAGGCGGGACCGTCCCACGGCTCCATGAGGCAGGCCTTGTATTCGTAGTAGGCCTTTTTCTCGTCGCTCATACTCTCATGACCGGCCCACGGCTCCGGCACCATCATGCTCATCGCTTCGGGCAACGAGCGGCCGGTGACGACCAGTAACTCAAGCACGTTGTCGAAATTGGCCGAGTCGCTGCCGCCGGTCGTGTAGATCGGCAACACTTTATGCAAGTCCGGACCGTACTTCTCGCTCGCCAACAGAGCTTGGCGAGCCCGCATCCAATTGACGTTGCCGCGCAGCGTGTTGATTTCGCCGTTGTGGGCGAAAAAGCGGAACGGGTGCGCAAGATCCCAAGTGGGAAACGTGTTCGTGCTGTAGCGCTGATGGACGAGGGCCAACGCGGAGACGAACCGCTCGTCGGCCAAGTCGAGAAAAAACCGCTCGACTTGCTCGGCCAGCATCAGCCCCTTGTAGACGACCGTGCGCGTCGACAAGCTCGGCAGGTAGCAGTACTTTTTTTGCTTCAGGTCGCTGTCGTAGACGGCCACTTCGAGCCGCTTGCGAATTACGAACAGCTTCCATTCGAGCATGTCGCGCGGGGTATCTTTGCCGCGAGCGATGAAGACTTGCTTCATCACCGGCTCGACGTCGCGGGCGCTCCAACCGATGTGTTCGTTGTCGACCGGGACGTCGCGCCAGCCGAGCAGCGTTTGACCTTCTTCGGCGATGAACTTCTCGAACAGATCGACGCACCACTTGCGCTCCTCGGGATCGTTCGGCAAGAAGACGAAGCCGAGCCCGTAGTCGCCTTGCTCGGGGAGCTTGATGCCGAGTTCGCCGCACTTGGCCGCGAAAAAGTCATGCGGAATCTGCGTGAGAATGCCTGCGCCGTCGCCGGTGAGGGGATCGCAACCGGTGGCTCCCCGATGCGTGAGATTGACGAGAATCTCCAAGCCGCTACGGACGATCTCGTGACTTTTGCGACCCTTGATGTCGACGACAAAGCCGACGCCGCACGCGTCGTGCTCGTTTTCCGGATCGTAGAGGCCCTCGCGCGGCGGCAGCCCTTGGTTCTTCAGAGCCTGCTGCGGGCGTTGGTGATGGGGATGTTGTGTCATGAAACGACGCTCCTCGGACGCGGCGACGGCGGGCGGCTTGCCGTCGCGGGAAAAATTTAAACTGTGGCTGTTTTGGAAGACGTCGCGGCGGAACCGGCGACGGGCGAAGCGACGTGCGAGGCGCCGTTGGCGTGGCCGTTGGACGGGCTCTCGGCCGACGCCGCCGGGGCCGCTTCGCCCGCCTCGGCGGAACCTTGCCGTTGCAAGTGTTCGATGAACCGTTGAGCCGTGACGCTCAACTCCTTACCGCGACGAACGATGATGCCCAACGGGCGAACGAGTTCATCCGTATCAAGCGGAACGCTCACGAGCGACCCGGAATCGACTTCCCGACGAATCGAAGGCTCGGGCAAGAGGGCGACTCCCGTGTTGATCTCCACGGCCCGCTTGATCGTTTCGACGTTGTCGAACTCCATCTGCACGATCACTTCGGCGTGGTGAGCATTGAGCACGCGATCGATCTCGCGACGAATCGTCAGTTCACTGTCGAAGCCGACCATCGATTGGCCGTGCAGTTCATTGATCGCGATCTTCGGCCGGCGAGCCAATGGATGCTGCGGCGCGCAGGCCAACACCATCTTCTCTTCGCGCCATTCGATGGCGTCGATCGTGCGAGACGACTTCGGATAGCTCACCAGGCCGATGTCGGCGACGTCGTCTTCGACCGATTCGTAGACTCGATGGGGATGCAGGTACTCAAGCCGAACGTTGGCCTTGGAGAAGGCGCTCATGAACGAACCGATGTAGTCGGCCATCAGGTGCAGGCCGACCGAATAAATCGCCGCGACGCGGACTCGCCCGATGACCTCTTGGTGCATCGTGCGGACCTTTTCTTCCAAGGCGAAGTAACGGGAGACGATTTCTCGGCACTGGCTATAGAACAAGTCGCCTTCGGGAGTGAGCACGAAGGGACGTTTCGAACGATCTATGAGGCGCACGCCGAGATGGTCTTCCAACTGCTGCACCAGTTGGCTGGCTCCCGATTGAGAGATGCCGTTCTCATCGGCGGCGCGCGAGAAGCTCCGCTGCTGAACGACATCGCAGAAAACTTTGAGACCTTTGAGGTGCACGCTATCAAATCCGCATGCGACTGCGGCCGCACGATTGGCCCGCCAAGTTCATAGCAGGCAATAATAAGTAGAAGCAGTATTTGCCGATCGGATAAGAGAATATTCAGGTAATCTAATAGTGTCAAGAATCTAATATCGTGTTTTTTGAACCTGGTAAGTGACAGCTTTTCCACAAAAAAGTTCGTAGGAGCGGACGTAAGCAACGAGCCTGCCGGGACTTGTGAATTCACTTGGCTGGGCCGACGTTCGAAGGCGGCGGACCGGCAGCCAAACCGCGGAGCTTATAAGTTACTCCAGGGGCGCAGTTGTCATCAGTGCCCGCACATTCTGGCGGCCAGTGGAGGCGCGCCCCCACCGAATCCGCTAACTCAATCGCATTTTTTTGACGACGAAGCGGCGGCAAGGCGTGGCAAAATGACCAAGGTCAACGAAAAAGGCTCGACGCAACCTCGGGGGGTCTGCGGCGAGCCTGGAGAACTCGGCGTAAGAGCGGGAGATTGGCGACACGCCGTTACGGCGTGGCCGGGTTCGCTTTGGGAGCCTCGACCTTCGTCGGCTCATAGGCGTGGTTCCGCTTACGCAAAACCTTGGCTTCAATAATCTTGTCGGCCGGCGGCAGGGGGCCGGGTGTTTCGCCGTGGGCCGCGAAAGGCCGGTCCCGACGGTTCAACTTAGCAAGCACGTCAAACCCGTCGACAACGCGGCCGAACACGGTATGCGGTAGGCCTTGGTTCTCGGCATCGATGGATTTGCCGTCAAGGTGCGGCGTCGGTCGGAAGGTCAGAAAGAATTGAGAACCGCCGGAGTTTGTCCGATTGGAGTGGGCCATGCTCAACGCGCCGCGGAAGTGAAGTCGATGGTTCGGCTTGTCGGCTTCGTCGAGGATTTCGTAACCCGGACCACCAGTACCGTCCCCCTTCGGATCGCCTCCCTGCGCCATGAACTCACGGATCACGCGATGAAACGTGGTACCGTTGTAGAATCCCTTTTCGACCAAATTGATGAAGTTGCCGACTGTTTGCGGAGCTTCATTCTCGAAAAGTTCGACGACGATGTCACCTTCATTGGTCTTGATCAGCACGCGGGGCAATGCTTTGGCCGCGTCGCCCGCGACCTTTTCTTCGGCGGTACGTAATTCTTGCTCTTTTTTCCACAATGGTTTGTAGGCCGGAATGAGCTTCAGATAGTCTTCGGCGACGCCGTCGAGGGCCGAGTTTTGCTCGGCGATTTTCAAGTATTTCTCGGCTTTTTCGAAATCGTTCAAATCAAACGCCGCCTTGCCGGCGAGATTGTAGATGCGTTTGTTTTCATAGTCCGCCGCGATCAATTTTTCGGCGATCGCCAACGCTTCGTCGTAGCGATCGGCGTTGAACAAGCCGGTAGCCGTCGAAGCCAGGAATGTGAGGAAAGCCGTTCCTTTCGGATTGGCTTTCAAACCGGCCTCGGCTGCCTTGAGCAATTCCGGTCGCAGTTTTTCGCCCTCCGCTTTGAGCTTGGCGAACTTCTCTTCGAGCGGAGCCCGATCGGCCGGCTTCGCGAGCTTGTAGTCGACCTGCGCCTGATACATTTGGTCGCGTAGTTCGTCCCACTGCGTCAGCAGCTTGTCGAACTCCGGCGAGCCGCTCGTCACCTTCTCGGCCGGCTTTGCCGCTTCATCGTTCGCAGGCGGCGTCAAACTTGGACCGGTCGGCAATTGCCCGAACGTGGTCGCAGTCAGGCTCATCAGCAATGCGGCGGCGGCGATACGAGCGAACATGCTAGGTTCCTTCCCCACGGAAATCGAGCGCGATACGATACGTAGGCCGCGGGCAGAATCGGCCAAACCAGCAGGATATTGAATTCCCGCGGTTCTGGCAAAGGGGCTTCGCGCGGAAATGACCTGCGAGCGCGACGCACACGATTCCTCCATTCAAAGCGGTGCCGGCTTGGGAAAGAAACGACGACCCGAGCGACGCGAGCAACGTGCTTCGCGCTCGAAACCCGACGATTCGCGACCCGCAAAAGGCGATGAGAAGGAACCGCCCGGCGTCGCCGGGCTTCGCGTCATCGGCGGTTCGCTTCGGCGCAGCAAGCTCGCCTACAGCGGGGATGTCCGCACCCGGCCGATGAAAGAGCGCGTTCGTGAGGCTGTCTTCAATCTCGTCGGCACTCAAGTGGCCGGAACGTTCGTCGTCGACCTGTTCGCGGGAACCGGCGCGCTGGGCATCGAAGCGCTGAGCCGAGGCGCCGTGCAAGGGGTGTTTTTGGAGAAGCACTTTCCGACGGCCGATCTGATCCGCGAGAACTTGCGCGCGTTGGGGCTGGAAACGCGCGGGACCGTTACGGCGGGTGATACGTTTTTGCAAGTCCGCATGTTGCGTCGCGACGGCCGCACACTCGCACCGCCGCCTGCTGATCCGTACGCGCCGCCGACGCCGTGGACCGTGTTCTGCTCGCCGCCGTACGAATTCTACGCTTCGCGCGAGCAAGACCTGCTGCAACTTCTCGACGACCTTCGCGCGATGGCGCCGCCGCGGAGCCTGTTCGTCGTCGAATATGACAAGCAGTTCGACGCCGCAAAATTACCGGAACCCGACGAGTGGGACGTCCGCGATTACACGCCGGCGATCGTCGCGGTGCGGCGCTTCGATTAGATCCGCATCACGGCATTGCCGCCGACCCGTTTAACGAGCCGGCGCATTTCGAGAACGCTCAGGGTCGTCAGGACCTGCGCCACCGCGAGGCCGGAGCAGGCGATGAGTTCGTCGACCGTCGTGGTACGTCCTTCGCCGATCGCCGTGAGCACAAGCTTCTCATTCGCATTGAGCAGGAGTTCAGCGGGCTTATGGACAGGCGGGCCGTCTTCGCGTTTTGCCGCCTCGGGCAGGGGTCCAAGTTCTTCGAGAATGTCGTCGACCGACTCGACGAGTTTTGCACCGTCGCGCAATAGTTGATGACACCCGTGCGACATGCGGCTATCGATCCGACCGGGCACGGCGAACACGTCGCGCCCTTGTTCCATGGCGTGCTTGGCGGTGATCAACGCACCGCTACGAAACGCCGCTTCCACAACGACGACGCCGAGCGAAAGCCCGGCGATGACCCGATTGCGTTGCGGGAACGCGCCGCTCACGGGATCGGCGCGTAGCGGCGACTCACTAAGCAGCGCGCCTTGATTGACCACTTCGGCGGCGAGCGCTTTGTGCTCGGGGGGATAAATCTTTGCAAGCCCGGAGCCGAGAACGGCGAAAGTCCGTCCGCCGGCGTCGAGGGCCCCGCGATGAGCCGCAGCATCGATCCCTCGAGCCAGACCGCTCACGACCGTGACTCCGGCCCGCGCGAGAGCTTGGCCGAGTCGCTCGGCGACCTGAGTGCCGTAGCTGGTGGCGTGTCGCGAGCCGACGATCGCCACGGCCACGGCATCTTGCGGCTTGATCGTGCCTTGCACGTAGAGCACCGTCGGCGGATCGACGATCGACGCCAGCCAACTCGGGTATTGCGGCGTGCCGCGGGCCACGACCGCGACGCCGGCGGAACGGCATGCTGCGAGTTCTTCCGCCGGATCGACTTCGCTCCGCGCGCGCAAAACGGAATCCGCCAGCTTCGGACCAATACCTGGTACGCTCAACAGTTCCTCTTGCGACGCGGCGAAGATTTCCTCCGCCGAGCCGAAACGCTCCAGCAGGGACTGAGTGAGCTTCGGACCGATGCCGTCGGTGAGCGACAGGCGCAGCTTAGCCAAGAGCGAAGAATCGGCGCCGTCGTCGTCCATGAAGTTGCCCCAAAGTAGTGCGCCCGCCCGAAAGCGGGGCATTATAGAGAGCGGCACTCCCCTTCGCGAGCGCAAGAAAACGCCCCCGGCGGTTCGCCGGGGGCTGACGATCGGCAAACGCTTTTTACAGCGCGCGGCGGTGTTTCTTCTTCGGCTTATGCGTCGGCGCGGCGACGTTACCGTGCGCAGCCGCTCCGGCTTGCGAAGTCGCCGGACGTTGCTTCGGGGTTCCCGTGTGTCCGCCGCGGGTGTGCTTGTGGCGGATCGTCGAACGTCCACCGCGTCGCTCGTCGTGCGAACGGCCTTCGCCGTCGCCGCTCCGTTCGCCGCCGATCACCGTACCGCGACGATCGCCGTGCGGCCGCTTGCCGAACCTGCGGCCTCCTTCACGCGAGCCTTCGGCGTGAGGCGGACGAGCTTCGCCGCTTTGCTCGATCTTCGGAAGTTCCGGCAAGTCGTTACGCACGGTCACAGCCCGTCGCAGCAATTTCTCGATCGCCTTCAGGCGCGGACGTTCTTCATGATCGCAAAATGCCACGGCCTTGCCGGTCATGCCGGCGCGACCCGTGCGGCCGATGCGATGCACGTACGTCTCCGGTTCGTGCGGCAGTTCGTAATTGACTACGTGAGATACGTTGTCGACGTCGATGCCGCGGGCCGCAATATCCGTTGCAATCAACACGGGAGGGCGCTGCGACTTGAACGCCGCCAAGGCCCGCTCACGTTGATTTTGACTTTTGTTGCCGTGGATCGCCGCGGCGTTGACGCCGGCTTTCTCGAGATCGCGGCTGAGTTTGTCGGCGCCGTGCTTAGTGCGCGTAAACACGATCACACGGCTCATTCCCTCGGTCTTAAGCAGATGGACGAGCAAATGCTTCTTTTGCTTTTGCGGCAGGAAAAACACCGACTGCGCAACGGTCTCGGCCGGCGTCGAAATCGGCGTCGTCTTCACTTCCAGCGGATCGCGGAGCATCGAATCGGCCAGCTTACGCACTTCGGCGGGCAAGGTGGCCGAGAAGAACAGCGTTTGGCGCTCGCGCGGCAGCATGGCGACAATGCGGCGAACGTCGTGAATGAAGCCCATGTCGAGCATCCGGTCGGCTTCGTCGAGCACGAGAAACTCAACCGAACGAATGTCCACGAGCCGCTGATTGATCAAGTCGAGCAAGCGGCCCGGCGTCGCGACTAAGACGTCGACGCCGCGCATCATGGCCGTGGCTTGTGGCCGCTGGTTGACGCCGCCGAAGATGACCGTGCTCTTAATGTGGGCGTGCTTCCCGTAGGCGCGGAAGCTGTCTTGAATCTGCGAAGCGAGCTCACGCGTCGGCGCCAGCACGAGCGTGCGGCAACGTCGAGGGCCCGGTTGCACCGGCTTGGAGAGCATCAATTCGATGAGCGGCAGCGCGAAGGCGGCAGTCTTACCGGTGCCGGTTTGCGCACAGCCGAACAAGTCGCGGCCGGCGAGCACATGCGGAATCGCCTTGCTCTGAATCGGCGTCGGCTCGGTGTAGCCTTCGCCTGCGAGCGCCTTTAATGTCGTCTCCGTGAGTCCCAAACTTTCAAACGTCGTCATTCTCAAACATCCTCAAACAATTACGGACGGTGTACGGCTACGGCCCGCCGTTCGCGGCGGACGCGGCAAGTGCGGGGCGGGCGCAGCGGTTGCGCCGAATATCGCCGCTTGAAGAGCTTGCGGCCGCGATTTTAAAAATCGCAGGCCCGCGAAGCTTCGCAGAGCAGTCGACCCCAGTACGCGCCGAACAAGCGATTCCCGGCCGCCGCTCAAATCAGCGGCCCGACAAAACGGCGGCGGTCGCAAAAACGACCGCGGAGTTCGGCGGAGGGGGCAAGTAAGAATCGCAGGCCGAGAGACAGATGCTTTTCGCGTTCTCTCGAGGATCAACCTGAGGAACTGCCCGAATCGGCTGAAAAGCCGAAAAACGGGGAAAAACGGCCGCTACCAGAAGTTGCAATCACGTCGACGCGATCGGATTCGGACGAATCGGAAGACGTCGCTCTCACCACCTCATTACGCCGTAAGTATACCGCACGATTAACAATCGGCCCAGAGCGATAATAAGGCGGGAAACGGCCGGATGAGAGCCCGGAAGCCGTTTCCCGCCTCAAATCTTCCCCGAATGCGCATTACTGCGCCGGCTTTTCCGCCTTCGGCGCTTTTCCGATCGGCCACAGTTCGACGCGGCGGAAATAGCATTCCGCCAGTTCCGTTTGAATCTGAATCTTCCCGGCGGCCGGCTTCACGTCGAACGCCTGGTTCACGACGACCCCGTTGACGATATTCGTGATCGTGTCTCCTTGGCAGATCACGTCCATGCGGGTCCATTCGCCGTCGGGGCTCTCCACGTCTTGCTTACCTCGGAAGCCCTTCACGTCTTTCCAATCTTCGTCGCGGCCGAACCAATTGACGCGTCCCTTCTCAAAGACTCGCTTCTCGCCTCCCTTGTGCCAGACCCATTCCTTGTCGCGATCCTGGCGCACTTCCGCGGAAATCGAAAGCGGCTGCTGCGGATCGGCCGAGCCCCCCGAGACCACGATGAAGTCTCCGCAGCCCCCTTCAATGACCTGCGCTTCGATCGAGCGCATCCAAATTCCGCCGTGCGCGCCGTCTTCGCCGAACGAGTGAACCAGCACGCCGGAATCCTTCGTGCGATCGACACGGTTCTCCCAAGTCCGCTCGCCCCACTTGAACTCGACGATCAAGTGATAGTCGCGATACGCTTGCTTGGTCGTGATACAACCGAGCCCGTCGCCCGAGATGTGGACCATCCCGTCGTGCACCGTAAACACTTTGCGTGGGTCTTCGTACTTCGTGTCTTTGAGCCACGTGTACCAATGCGTCAGGTCTTGGCCGTTGAACAGCTTAATGACCTCGGTGGGGGCAATCGGTTCCTTTTCCGATTGCGGCTTTGCGGCGAGAAGCGAACTGCTAACGAGCGACAGCGCAATCAACGCGCAGAGGAACGAGCGGCGACGCATCATAGTGATTCCTAGAGGTGCGACTTGCGGGCGGGAAAACGTGAGCGGTCTCGCCAGAGTAGCACCCGCCGCGCGCGTTGTCAGCACGCCCAAACGCACGGGAAAACGAGCGATCGCCGGCCTGGAATCACAATTGTATTTTATCGAACCCGCCAAGCGATCGTCCGCAACTCAATGCATCGCCTTCTTTCGATCAAATCGCCCGATCAGCGATTCTTTGAGACGTAAATAAACATCGCCACAAACGTCGCAACGACGAGGGCGGCGGCGACCAGCGCGAAGCGAATCCAGAGGCGACTCGTCGCCGCATCGCGCTCGCGGGCAGCTTGCTGAAGTTGCCGCTTGTACTCCACCGAATTTTCGCGAATGACTTCGACCGGCTTGTTGCAATACGGACAAATCGTCGTCGTGCCCATCAAGTCTTCCGGCGTCGGCACCGTGTGTCCGTTCGGGCAAAGCAGATTGAGAGTTCGCACCGGAGCACCGGCTCCCGGCGGCATGGCAAAGCCTACGCCTCCGCCTCCAGGAGCGCCGCTCGGGATCGGGCTATTCTGCTGAGGCGCACCGTGTTCATATCCCGGAGGAGCTGCGCCCGGGGCGGCGTTCAACACGGGAAACATGAACGGCGCGCCGCATGTCGGACAACGCCCCGGCGTCCCCTGTTGCGACTCGTGACCTTCGAGGAGGTGACCTTGCGGGCAATAGAACGGAAAGGGCATGGCTTCGTCGTGGTCCTTTGTCAGTGGTCCGTCGTCGGTTGAAACTACGGCCGTTGTGAACACCGCGCGGAGCGGTGCGGGAGCTACTCCCCGCGCGCTCTTGCCAGACAATAATCGAACAATGTTTGCCACTCGATCATTTGCAACCGGCGACAGGGGCGTTGCAAGTCGGCACGGTTGCGACACGCGGCGCGAACGAGATCGACGAACGTCTTCGGCTCCCAGTCGCCGTCGACGAACGACATCACGTCAAGCGGCGCAAAGTCGTGCGTGCTGTCTGTGACGCGCGGTTTCTGCGGACAAAATTCGGCCTGAGCGGCTTTCCGCAACTGGGCGTAAACGGGATGATCGCCGACTTGCCGCAACCAGTATTTGGCGTTGTCGTAGTCTCCCTCACGACGATGCATGATCGCGTGCCATAGCGATCCGGTCGGCGTGTGGATCTCTTGACTCAATCGATGCGAGCGATCGAGTTGATTGTGCAGCAACCACAATCCGGCTAGGCAAGCTTCCGCCATGTTGCGATCGGCCGGCGCGTCGCCCTCGCGCAAGTCGTCGATTTCGAGTCGCGTCAAGCGCGTCTCGACGGCCTCGTTGGGCATGCCGGCGTCGAGCGGCATCGTTTGCCCCTCCGGCAGGAGAAACTCGCGGACGGCTTTCGGGTAGTTTTCCGGCACAAAGGTCACGGCGGCACCTCGGGATCGTGGTGGACCAATCTTAAGAGTTCGGCGGAGTTAATTGAACGGCGATTGGCCATGTTTCAGACGCTACCGGCTGCCAACAGGGGTTGGTACACTAAACGGCTTCCGTTTCGAGCGTCGCAACGTTCTGTCACCCCAATCGTCCGAGAGCCGCCTCCGGCCATGAGCAGCGAACCCGAACAGTCCGTCGAAAAAACTGAACTCGCCTCCGCCAATGCTTCGGCCGAGCCGACATCGGCTCAGCAAGACGCCGCCCTCGCAAGCACGGGCGAAACGCCCGAAGGTCGGGCCGCTGAAGGAGATGACGCGCGCCAAGAGCCGCGCATGAAGATCGGTTCGCAGCGCGGTCCCAATCAAGTTCCGCCGAGCGGGCCGCCGCGCGTCAAAGCATTGGCCAAGAAGGTGCTCGAGTCGAGCGGGCCTAAGCACAAGATCGAAGTGCCGAACATTCGCGCCGGCCTGGGCGACGACCTCGAAGCCGAAATCGCCGCCGCGCTCGAAGGGACGTCGCTCAACGAAATGGTCGACCCCGTCGGCCGCTCGACGAAAGCAATCGAGCTGGAGCAAGACTCGCGCGTGCAAGGTCGCGTCATCAAGGTCTACCACGGCGACGTCTTCGTCGACCTCGGCGACTACAAGCAAGGTTCGCTTCCGGTGACGCAATTCACCGACTTACCTCAAGACGGCGCACTCATCGAAGTCATCGTCGGCCGGTTCAACAACGACGAAGGAATGTACGCCCTTTCGCTGCCGAACCGCGCGGTCGACGTCGGCGGCGACTACTCGCAGATCAGCGAAGGCATCCTCATCGACGTCAAAGTCACCGGCCACAACAAAGGCGGGCTCGAAGCCGAAGTCGGCGGACTGCGCGGTTTCATTCCCGCCGGCCAAGTCGCGATTTATCGCATCGAAGATTTTTCGCAGTTCGTCGGCCAAACCTGGACTTGCTTGGTCACGGAAGTGAATCCGGAACGTCGTCGCTTGGTGCTCAGCCGGCGTGCGGTCCTGGAGCGCGAAAAGGCCGAACAAAAAGACAAGCTGATGGGCGAACTGCAAGTCGGCCAGGTTCGTGAAGGGATCGTGTCTCGCATCCAAGATTTCGGCGCGTTCGTCGACATCGGCGGCGTCGACGGCCTGCTGCACGTCAGCCGCATGGCTTGGCAGCGGATCAAGCATCCGAGCGAAATTCTGGAAGTCGGCCAGAAGATCAAAGTCATGGTCTCGCAGATCGACCAAGAGACCGGCAAGATCGGGCTATCGCTCCGCGATTTGCTCGCCGACCCCTGGGTCGGGATCACGCACAAGTACAAGCAAGGCGACGTCATCCGTGGGCCGGTGGTGCGCACGCTCGACAAGGTCGGCGCATTCGTGCAGCTCGAACCGGGCGTCGACGGTTTGATCCACATTAGCGAGTTGTCTCATCAACGCGTGTGGCGCATGAGCGACTTCATCAAGGAAGGGCAGACCGTGGAGGCGAAGATCCTCGCGGTCGATCCGGACCAGAAACGTATCAGTCTTTCGATCAAGGCGCTCATGGCGCGGCCCGAGCCGGTGAAAGCCGTGGAAGAGGAAGAACCGGAACCGGAAACGCCGCCGGCTCCGCTTCCCCAACAGCCGAAGAAACTCAAGGGCGGCGTCGCCAAAAAGAGCGGCGGCGCGCAGTTCGGTTTGAAGTGGTAGATCCGATCCCGGCTCCCGAGTTCGTCTCGGAAGCCGGTTTTCCGCGAGCTACTTTCCGAATTCCGTTTCCGCCGCTTTGCGGAATTCCCCTTGGGCTTGCCCGCCTTTTCCCGGAAACCCATGGTGCTGAACCAAGTACACGGTGACCAGCCCAAGCTTCTTGTTGATCGTCATATTCGTCGCCATTGCGCCGCCGTGGCCGAACGTGTCGGACGTCACGGAACAACCGAGACCGTAGCTCTCCTTGAGTTCCGGCGGAGTCTGCCGCTTGGACATCTCCGCCACCGCCGCCGATGAGAGGATTTGCTTCCCTTCCCACATGCCGTCGTTGAGCAGCATCCGGCAGAACCGGCCGACGTCATCCGCGGTCGAAAAGAATCCTCCGGCGGGCATCGGTTGTCGGCGCGCGTGGTCGAGCGGGTAGGTCAACTGAGTGATCGTCGTCTCCTCCAGGTCGTTCTTCGCGGCGTTCGGCCTATAACCCTTGGCAAGGCGACGCAGTTGGGCCGGCGTCGGACGAATGACCGTGTCGTTCATTCCCAGCGGCTCAAAAAGTCGGCGGCGCATGAACGTTTCGTACGGCATTCCGCTCACGATTTCGATAATGCGGCCTGCCGTGTTGATGCCGGCGTTGGAGTAGCGATAGCCCTTTCCCGGTTCGTAGTCGAGCGGCGTCACGGCGTAGCTGCGCACGGCAACGTCGAGCGGCAACAAGTCGAGTACGACCGGTTCGGCGGCGCTGCGAAACGGCAGGCCCGAGGTATGGCTGAGAATGTCGCGTATGGTGATCTTGCGAGCCGGCCGGACAAGGAGCATGTGCTTAGCGTCGCGTTCCTTGGCGAGCCACACGTCGGCGTACTCAGGGAGATATTTTTCCACCGGATCACCAAGACTCACCTTCCCCTCGTCGACCAAAATCATCAGAGCGGCGGTGGTGAGCGTCTTCGATTGCGACGCAATCCAGAATAACGAATCGCGCTGGATCGGCCGCTTCGCTCCGACGTCGGCGAAGCCGACCGCATCGACGGCCAGCACTTTGTCTTTGTTCGCCACGAGCGTGACCGCGCCGGCCACTTCGTGTCGTTTCACGAACGGCTCGAGCACCGCCGTAATCCGCGCGTTTTTCGGAATCCCTTCCTCGGCTGCGGTCGTCGCTTGCGCGGCGGCAAATTGCGGACGAAGTGCGGCCGGGAGGCAACCGACTCCCGCAATGAGCATGAACAAAACGGGGAATCGGCTGTTCATCGACAGGTCACTCCTTGAGGCGGAAGAGGCGTTTGAGAGCATCGAGCAGGCCGTGCGGCACGCCGTGGCGGGCCTCGTCGCGCAGCGACTCGAGCGGCGGGTGCAAAAGCTTGTTTATCAAGCGTTCGAAAGATTCGGCGATCTCGCTTCGCGCGCGGTCATCGAGTTCCGGCAACTTGTTGAAGAGACGGCGTAACTCATCGTCTTTCGGCTGCTGCCACCCTTGCTTGAGCCGCTTTATGATCGGTGCCGTGGCCCGATGATGCAAGTCGGCCATGAATCGTTCGGTCTCTTGCTCGACGATCGCCAGCGCTGCAGGCAACTCACGATCGCGTTCGGCCCGGTTTGCTCGGCAGACTTCCTGTAAATCGTCGATCGAATAGAGATAAACGCCCAGACTGTTGCCGATCGCCGGCTCAAAATCTCTCGGCACGGCCAAGTCGAGAATGAATAAATCCCGCTGGAATCGTTCCGCCTCGATACGTTGAAAATCCGCAAGGGTGACGATCGGCTCGGTCGCGCCGGTCGTCGTGATCACTAAATCGGCGTCAATCAGCAACTGCGGCAGAAAATCCCACCGCTCGGCTCGTCCGCCGAACATCTCGGCCAAAGTCTGGGCGCGATCGTAATTGCGATTCACGACGACGATGTCTTGCGCCCCTTCGGCCTTGAGATAGGTAAGCGTTTCCTCTCCCATCTCCCCGGCGCCGATCAAGAGAATCCGCTTGTCGTCGAACCTCTCGAAAATGTTCTTCGCAAAATCGCTGACGGCGACGCTCGGAATGCTGACCCGTTTCTCGTTAATCGAGGTTTCCGTCGCCACGCGCTTCGCCACTTTGAGCGCGGCTTGAAACGCTTGGTTCGTCAGCGGGCCGACCGACGCTTGTTTCGTCGCCAATTCATAAGCCTGCTTCACCTGCGCCAGAATCTGGGCTTCGCCGAGCACCATGCTGTCGAGGCTCGCCGCCACGGTGAACAAGTGTCGCACCGCATCTTCGCCGGTTCGTTCGAACAGGTCGTCGAACACCTCGATCGACTGGATGCCGTGAAACTCGGCGAAAAACTCCACGACGTCTTGATGCGTCGGATTGGCCTGATCTTCCTCGGCCGCCGTGTAGAGTTCGATCCGATTGCATGTGGAGATCAGCACCGCTTCGGCCGCCGGCCAGCGGGCGCGGAGTTTTACCAGCGCCTCCGCCGCTTGCGCCGGGCTAAAGGCGATTCGGCCGCGCGTCTCCGTCGAGGCGTTGTGATGGCTGCAGCCGACCATCTGAAGCTTCATGACGTCGCTCCTTCGGGAGGAGCGGCGATAACGCAGGGGCAAGACCGGTGACCGAAGTTTAAATCGACGTGCGCAATCCTCGCGTCGACTACCGGTGGCGCAAGGGCCGCCTTTTCCTTGCTGGGCGCCCCGTGTGCGCTCGGCAAGATGTGGCCCAAGCTGACGGATACCATCAACACGACGGCCGTGGCAATCGTGATGTACGCCACCTTGCGACCTTGCCGTGCGGGCCGGTAGACGAGCAAAAACGTCGCCGCGGCGGTCTGCCACATGACGACGATCGAAAACCGCAGCACCGTCGGATCATTCCAGGGAAACTGGCCATTGACCAAATTCAGGATTACGCCGGTCAGCAATCCCAGCGCCAACAGCAGGAACGACGCGTAAACGCTGCGCACGCCCGTTTGCTGCAACCACTCGAGGCTCGGCAACCGCAGCCCGCGCTGCGGCGAAACCTTGTGCTTCAGGCGATAGATCTGGGCCAGTTCCATCACGCCGGTCGTCAACCCGACGAGCACGCTCATCAAGCCGAGCGCCTGACATATGATATGGATGCGTAGCCAGACGCCGTGTGCCGTTTCACGCGGGAGCGGCTCCTTGCCTCCGAAGAAGTGCGCCGCCGCCACCAAACCAAGCACCAGCGGCAACAGAAACAGCCCCAGCGCCGTGCGGCGTTCGTTGGGGGCGTTGAGTTGGCGAACCGTCCAACCGAGATACACGACGGCCAACGCCCAAGCGGCGACCAAGTAATAGTCGAATTCGCTCGATAGCGGGACACCTTCTGCCGTGGCCGCTCGGTAGCCTAGATAAAGCGTTTGGGCGAACACCCCGGCCGCGGCAAAGGCCAACATCAGCGCGCCGCGAAGTCCGCTGCGAAACCACAACCGCGTCGCCTCAAGAGCTAGCGCGACCGTGTAGCTGGCCGTGAAACAGGTAAGCGAAATGCCGGCGAGCAAGATATCCGGAAGTCAAGAGGCGGAATGCAAAAGTCAAAACGAAATGCGCCGTGGCTCAAACGTTTTGCATTTTGCGTGTTGCGTTCCGCATTGTCTTTCCGCCTCCCTATTCCTTTGTTTCGTCTTCCAAACCGTAGTCTTTCAGCTTCTTGTGCAGCGTATTTCGGTTGATGCCGAGCTTCGCCGCGGCCTTGATCTGTACGTTGTCACAAGCGGCCAGCACTTGCACGATCAGCTCTTTTTCGACTCGGTCGACGATCTTCGCGTGCAGATCGGTCTCATTGGGCGACGACGTCGTCAAGCCTTGCTGAACCAACTCGAACGTGAGCGTCTCCAGGTCGGTCCCTTTGAAACGCGGACTGCGTCCTTTCGCACCGCCGCCCCCTTGCACATTCTCCGGCAGCAGGTCGAGCGTGAGCTCGTCGCCGGGCGCCATCACGACGGACCGCTCGATGTAGTTTTGCAGTTCGCGAACGTTCCCCGGCCAGTGGTGATCTTGCAACGCTTGCATGGCCCGCGGATCGATATGCACGACGTAGCGGTCGTTTCTCTCATTGTACATGTTGAGGAAATAACCGACGAGTTCGGGGATATCCTCGCGCCGCTCGCGCAGCGGCGGCAAGGCGATCGGCACGACGTTCAAACGATAGTACAAGTCTTCGCGAAACCGCTCGCTTTCGACTTCGTCGGCCAGATCGCGGTTGCTCGCGGCGATAACGCGCACGTCGACGCGAATCGTCGCCGTATCGCCGACGCGCTCGAACTCGCGTTCCTGCAACACGCGCAACAACTTCACTTGCAGCTTCGGCGTGGTGGAGTTGATCTCGTCGAGAAACACGGTGCCGGTGTGCGCCGCTTCGAAGCGCCCCGTTCGATTGTCGATCGCGCCGGTAAACGAGCCGCGCACGTGGCCGAATAATTCGCTTTCGAGCAGACTTTCCGACAGCGCCCCGCAATTCACGCGCACGAACGGGCCGCTGCCGCGCGGGCTCAACGTGTGCACGGCCTTGGCGATCAGTTCTTTTCCGGTGCCGGTCTCGCCGAGCAATAGCACACTGGCGTTCGATTCGGCTACCTTGCGCGTGAGCGCGTAGACTTTCTCCATAGCCGGCCCCGATCCGATCAATCCGGGAATCGGCGGGCCGCGCTGCTCGCGCGAATCGAAACTGCTGGAGAAACGACTCATGGAGCGGCGGGCACCGTCGGGACGGCGGGAACGACTGCGGGCGCGGAAATCGATTCCCCGGCGGGCTTGGAAGCTTCCTCGGGCTGCGGCGACGACGCAGACGCGGCCCGACCTGTGGGCACCTTCGCCGCGCGAGCTTCAACGGCGTCGAGAATAGCCGCCAGCAGTTCTTGCGTCGCTCGGTCGAGCTTTTCGGCGGCATTATAGCGATCGTATTGTCGCAGCACTTCGGTCGTCGTCAGCAGCGTGCCGAAGCGAATCACGCTTTCACAAAACGCTTTCGTCGCCTCTTGACGCAACTCGAGCGGCAACGCGTTGGCGCTCGCAACGTCGGCCAGCGTGCGCTGTGCGGCGGGCGATCCCAGATAACCAAGCGCACCAAGAGCTTGTTTGCCGACCAAAGAATTCCACGCCGCGGTCAACAACACCGGCTCGAACTGGCGCGCATTAAACACCTTGCTCCGCACGTCGACCAAGCGGCCGATCGCCGTCAGGGCGGCCTGCGCTTCGGTCACGCGCTCGGCGGCGGAGGGCAAAGCGGCGACGGCGGCCGCCTCCAATTCGGCCAGTTGCAACTTCAGCGTATCGACCATCCGCGGCTGGTAGATCGCCGTCGCGAACATGTCGTTGCGCACCGCGGAGCGCATTCGCTCCACGTCGTTCGGCTCGCAATACACGGCGACCGGCAGACGAGCCGTACGATAGTCGGCGCGAAATTGGGCCAGCAATTGCCCGAGCGCCGGGTCGACCATCGTCCGGTACATCAAGACCAACTCCAGATCGGGGTCGGCCGCGGCGCGACGTACCGCGCTCCGAGCATCGGGCACGGCATCGACCTGATAGCCGAGCCCCGCGAGAATGCCGGCGACGTCGCGGCCGCGCGTCGGATGAGCGTCGACGACCAACGCTTTGCGGGCTCCGGAGCCGGCGGCGAAATAACCGAGCGCGTCGTTCACGCCGCTCGACCCGGCAAACGGAACTTTGGGGTCGAGCTTCAAAATCTGCTGCAGCGCAGCGAAACGGATCCGCCGATCCGCGGACTGGACGGCCCGCACGAGCGGGGCCGGCTTGCCACCGACCGAATCGAGAGCGGCGGAGCCCGAAGCAGCGGCTAAGATGTCGACGAGCGCGATCGCTGCGGACGTTCGATCGTTCGCGATCGCGAAGTCGAGCAACTTTTCCAGTTCGGCGACGCTCGGCTTCTCGGCGACCCAAGCCTTCAACGCTTGAGCATTTTGGGCAACTAGAGCATTTTCCAACGAAGCGGCGCGAGCCAACTGGAGCGCCGCCGCATCGTTCGCAGACAGCTCGGCCGCGGTGCGAGCCAGTAATGCGGCTTCGGCGAACGACTCCGCGGCTCGAGGTACGGTCACGCGTGCCGGCTTCTTGGCCGAAGCGTCCCAAGTCCAAATCGCGGCGTTGCCCGTGCCGTCGAGATCAAACGGCTTAGTGAAGTAGGCGTGTTTCGCTTGCAGATAGAGTTCGGCCGCCGCTTCGATTTGCTTCGGCAGCGCGCCGCGACGGCGCACGACGGCGGCTTCGGCCGCCCGGCGCACTTCAGGCGAGCTTTGTTCACCGAAGGCGGCCGCGAACAGCGGCGCTTCGACGACGCCCGGCGGCGTCGCGTCGGTTTCGACGTAGCCGAGAGCGTCGAGTGCAATCAACCTTTGCGCTTCGGACCCGTTGACCGCCAACACGGCGAGCGGTCCGGCGCCTTCGCCCCCCAGCCCCGCCAGCGCGGTCGAGATCGTTTTGTGCTCCGAGGCGCGCGCGGGATCAAGCAGCACGTCCACCAACGCTTGCGCCGCCGCATCTCCGCCGCTGCGCAGAGCGACGACCGCCGCAGCTTGCACTTGAGTATTCGGCTGCTTCAAGCGTTCGATCAATTCAGCCAGTCGAGCCGGATCACGATTCGCGGCGTTCGTCGCCGCAATCACCCGTTTCACAAAGTCCGCGGCTTGCGGCTGGAATTCCTTGACCGTCGTAAGCCGGTTCAACTTCGCGATGCCGGCGCTGCGCCCCAGCGCCGCCAATTGTTCCGGTTCCACCGCCGTCGTCAGCAATTGGTCAAACAGCGGCTTCGCGACCTGAGGGTACTTCAAGTCGACGAGCAGCAGAGCCGTGTTAAGCAGGTCTTCCGGCGTTTGCGGGTTCGTCGCCAAGAGCGCTTGCACGGCCGGATCGTCGACGACCGGCGGCGCGGCGGCGGGGACTTGCGCGGAAACGTTCGCCAGGTTCACGACGACTGCGACGCACAGTCCAAGGGGCAACGGCGCGAAATGCCTAAGAATGCTTTTCATACGATCACCGAAGTGCGGAAGCTCGGGGTGCGACTCAAAGGGCGAGTTTGCGCTTCCATGCTTCGACTTGCCGAGCCACTTCGGCCGGCGCGGTCGATCCATAGCTCACGAATGCGCGCACGGCCGCTTCCGGCCCCAGCACGTCGTAGACCCGTGCGTCCAGGCTCGGGTGGGCCGCGGTGAACTCCTCCTGCTTGAGATCCGACAATCGGCAGCCGCGCTCCAACGCCGTCTTCACCAACTTGCCGACGATCTCATGCCCCGTCCGTTGCGGCACTCCTAGCTTGATCAACAACTCCATCAGCGTCGTCGCATCGAGATGCCCGCGGTCGAGCCGCGCGGCGATCACCTCACGTTTCAATTCCGCCCCGGCGACGAGCGGCGCGGCCAGTTCCAAACACATTCGAACCGTGTCGGCGGAGTCGAACAGCGGCTCCTTATCTTCTTGCAGATCGCGATTATAGGCCAGCGGCAAGCCTTTGATCAGCACTAGGAGGCGAGTTAGGTTGCCCACGACGCGGGCCGTCTTGCCGCGCGTCAGCTCGAGCACGTCGGGGTTAATCTTCTGCGGCATGATCGAGCTGCCGGTGCAAAACGTCTGCGGCAGCTTGATGAAATTGAACTCCGTCGTGCTCCACAAAATCCACTCTTCGGCCCAGGTGCTCAAATGCTCGGCGATGAGCGAGAGCACGAAGGCGAACTCGACGGCGAAGTCGCGGTCGCTCGAAACGTCGAGAGAGTTCTTGGCCACGTCGTCGAACCCGAGCCGGCGAGCGACGTCGTGTCGATCGATCGGCAGCGTGGTGCCGGCCAGAGCCGCGGCTCCTAGGCTGAGCACGTTCGCTCGCTTACGGCAATCGGCCAAGCGGCCTCGGTCGCGCTCGAGCTTTTCGGTGTAGGCGAGCCAATAATGCGGTGCGAGCACCGGTTGTGCCCGCTGCAGGTGCGTGTAGCCGGGCAGAATCACATCGCAATCGCGATCACACCGGCTGACGAACGCCCGTTGAAGGTCGACGAGGCGGGCGTCGATTTCGTCGATCGTGTCGCGGACCCAGACCCGCAGATCCGTGGAGACCTGATCATTGCGGCTGCGGGCCGTGTGGAGTTTGCGGCCGACGTCGCCCGTCCGATCCGTCAGGGCTCGCTCGATGTGCATATGGATGTCTTCCAATTCCGTTCGGAATGGAAACGTCCCTTGCTCAATCTCCCGGCGAATCCCCTCCAGGCCCTGCTCAATCTGGCGGCATTCATCCGACGTAATCAGGCCGACATGGGCCAACATCTGGGCGTGGGCGATGGAGCAACGGATGTCCTGCACGTACAGACGGTGGTCGAAGCTCACGCTTTCAGTGAACTTCTCGACCCGTTTGTCGGTCGCTTGCTCAAAAACACCGCTCCAAGCCTTTTGCGTCACTCTGCCGACCGCTCCGAAGTAGAGAGCGCCTCAGAAGGGCGCCAAGAAATGCGTAAACAGTTTAATGCTAAACAGCTTACGTCGAAGCGTCAATTGGCGGACTGATCCTGAGGTTGCGGCGTTTCAGGGCGGGTGAGGCTTAATCAGCAGGCGACGGTGCGAGGTTGCCGGGCGTAGCGTTAGACGTCCGTCCGCGTTCCCGTCGCCGCGGAATTTGCCGGCACCCCCGGATATTCGCACTAAGCCGCCCAATCCGCGAACTCGCCATGCGCAAGTCGAATGCCGCAAGATTCGTCGGTGACGAAGACTAGTAACCTTCGCCGGTGATGTCGTTCTTGTGCACCGAAATTCGGTGGACTACCTCGCGAACGTCGACTTCGTCGATTCCGCTCTCGGAGAGCGTGGCCAAGAGATGCTGTCCAAACAGGTTAAAGTGGTGCGTCGTGATCCCACGGCCTGAGTGGACCCAACTGAGCGAGAGTCCGCTATAGACTTGAGGGCCGTCGAGCGCGGCGCCGAAAAACTCACGCTGCATTCGTCGCACCTTGTCCATCGACGATCGCGCGAAGAAGTGCGCCAGTTCCGCATCGGCGAGCACGCGATCGTAGAAGTCGGCAAGCAATCGCTCAAGTCCGAGTTCGCCGCCGATTCTGTCGAAAAGGTTGCCTTCTTGAGTCGCCATGATCTGTCTCCTTAATTTTGTCGTTACAGGCATTGCGAAGCTCGTACCTCAGTCTGATAAAAGCCGAGTTCCGCCGATTGCGGCATCGCGGCGCCGACTCGACTCGAACGATCATGGTCGCTGCGCGACGTTTTGCGACACCCCGGCGCGCTTCATGCACCGCAACGTCACACTCGCCGCCGCACGCACAGCCGTTTGTCCCGGCCTCACTTTGCGAAGGCCCGATTGCCGATGGATGTTTAAAACTCCGGAATCTCACCGGCGCTGTCAGGAGAATTTGATGGATCCGCTCGCTTCCAACCCGCTTAGCATTCTGACGTTCATCGTCGCGCCGGCGATGCTCACCAACGCCTCGAGCATCTTGGTGCTCGGTACCGGCAACCGGTTCGCGCGGGCCGTCGATCGGGTGCGCGCGCTCGGTGCCGAAATGAAGGCGGCCGGAGTCGAACCGGGGTGGCTTACGGAATCTCGCGTGCTGCAACTCCGCTACGCGCAACGGCGCGCGAAGATCGTAGTCCGCGCGCTGACTTCGTTTTACTTCGCCGTCGGTTCGTTCGCCGCGGCGAGCCTCATCTCACTGCTGGCCGCCGGCTTCTCTTTCACGCAACACAACATCGCTCAAAAAGTTTCGCTTGACGTCGGCTTCGTCGTCGGCGTCGGCGGCGTGCTCGGTTTGGTCGTCGGCTCGGGAATGCTCGTGCTCGAAACCCGACTGACGCTCTACATCATCGGCGAAGAAACGCGCGCGATCGAACGACACTGCAGCGACAAATCGTCGCCGGCGAGCTAAGCGCGGCAAAGAATTGCTCGGCGATCGGCGTCGGATTACGATGGGCTCGCTCGTCTCGCCTTCCCGCCTCGCCGCCGAGATCTACATGGCTCCGCGCACACCGTTTTTCGCCGCCTTATTCATCGTCGTCGCCGCAAGCGTTTCGCGTGCCGCCGATCCGAAGCCGTCGGTCGGGGCCGCCCCGATCAAAAAGGGCGACTTCGCGCTCACGCGCTCCAAAGAAGTCAAGCCGAAGCGGCTCGTCGTTTACAAGACGATCGACGATCGCAAGCTTGAGTTGCATGTGTTCGAGCCGGCCGGACATAAGCCGAGCGATCGTCGCCCCTGCTTTCTTGCGATCCACGGCGGCGGTTGGGTCGCAGGCACGCCGACGATCATGTATTGCGTCTGCGAGGACTTGGCACGCCGCGGCTGGGTCTGCGCCAGCATGCGTTATCGTTTGCATAAGCCGACCGAAGGCACAACCGCGTGGGAATCCGTGAAAGATGCTCGCTCGGCGATGCGCTATCTGCGCACCCATGCCGCGGAACTCGGCATCGATCCGAACCGGATCGTCGCCGGCGGCCGCTCGGCGGGGGGACATCTCGCGGCGATGACGGCGCTCGGCGCGGGCCTCGACGAAGCGACCGACGATCTCAAGGTCTCATGCGTTCCCGACGCTCTCGTGCTGTTCTCCCCGGTGATCGACACCTCCGCCGAAGGCTACGGACACGAGTTGCTCGCCTCGCGTTGGAAAGAACTCTCGCCGCGCCACTTGGTCAAGCCCGGCCTACCTCCGACGATCGTCCTACACGGCATGCGCGACACTACGACGCCGTTCGCGGGGGCCAAGGCGTTCGACGAAGCGATGCACGCCGCAGGCAATCAAGCGCAGCTTATCGCCCACCAACGCGGCAGCCACAGCTATGCAATGCGGACGCAGGAACTCTTCGATGAAGCGATGGGGCAAGCGCTCGCGTTCCTGAAATCGGCCGGCATTGAGAGCCCGAACAAGTAAGCGGCGGAATTGCGTCGTGCGTGAGTCGGACAAACTCATGTTGGCGCTCTCGCCCTGTTATCCGCTCTGCGCTTCGCTGCGGGAACTGAGCGCCGCGCCGCTAAAGGAGCATCGTGCCTGTCGGCATTCATCCCCTAAGCCTCCCCTCGACGATGCTCACCTCGCTCTTCGTCGGCACGATTTGCGCCAGCTCAAATCCGGCCGAGGCGAACAGGTTTTGAAATTCCTCCGCGGTGCGCTCTTTGCCGCCGGGAATCGTAAGCATCGTGATGTCGAGAAACTTCGAAAACTGCGGCTCGTTCCCCGGCTTGATCACGGCGTCGATCACCAATAGCTTTGCCTCGGGTTTCATCGCGCGGGCGCAATTGGCGAGGATCGTGCGGCACTGTTCGTCGGTCCAATCGTGAATGATATGCCGCATCAGGTAGGCGTCGCCGCCCGGCGGAACAGATTCGAAGAAGTTGCCGCCCACCGTGCGGCAGCGGCCGCCGACGCCTGACGCCGCGAGCGCCGGCGCGGCCCGCTCGACGACGTGCGGCATGTCGTAGAGCACGCCTTGCATCGCCGGATACTTCTCTAACACGGTGCGAATCACCGTGCCGTTCCCGCCGCCGATATCGACCACGGTGCCAAGCCCCGAAAAATCGTACGCGTCGATCATCGCCGCCGTCTCGGCGCCGTGAATCCCTGTCATCGCCGCATCGAACAGCGTCGCCGATTCCGCGTGCTTCGATAAGTACTGAAACACCGGCTCGCCGAACAAATGGTCGAAGGCGGGCTTACCGGTTTGCACGCTGTACATGAGCTTGCCGTAAACCTGGTAGTGCTCTTCGCCCATCATCAAAACCATCGCGCGCTGCGAACCGGGCCGATCGAGTAAGCACTCGGCCGCGGGATTGAGATCGAAGCGCCGCGCACCGTCGTCGGCGCGGTCTTCCACAAATACTCCCACGCTTGCGAGCGCTCGCAACAATCGATAGAGCGAGGGCGCGTGTGCGCCGCACGCCGCCGCGAGTTGCTCCGCAGTTTGCGGCCCGTCCTTCGCGATCAGGTCGGCCACGCCCAGCTTGGTCGCCGTATAGAGCGATTGCGAAATCCAATACCCGCACGTCAGCTTAAAAATCGTTTGCACGGGCGAACCCGCCTGAACGGAGGGCGACGGCGACGCTTTGTCGGACGACATGCTTGCAATCCCTTTAGAACGATTGGCGGCGGAACGAGGAGCCGAGCATTGTACGAGGGTCGCCGACGCCGACAAACGTCGTGAGGGACCAACTGAGCAAAAATCGCGCGATGGCCGTTCGCCGCTCGACCTCTAGAGTTCTGCATACGCCTGCGCGATCTGCACCGAAACCGGCGTCCAACCTGCGGCGTCCGATTTGCACAGCTCGATGATCACCTTCGCCAACCACCGCGACGAACATCTTTATGACTCGAATTCCCGCCGGTCGCCGAACTCGGGCGTCGCAACGCATCGCGGTTGTTCTCGGCCTGTGCTCAATAGCGGCCACGGGCTGCCGACCTAAGAACGAGTTCGTACCGCCGCCTCCGCCGAAAGTCACCGTCGCGCAACCGCATCGGGAAAAGGTCGCCGACTCGATCGATTTCGTCGGCACGACGAAATCCGTCGCCACCGTCGAACTGCGGGCTCGCGTCGGCGGCTACTTGGAACGGATCGCCTTCACCGACGGACAAAACGTGAAGGCGGGGGAACTGCTGTTCGTCATCGAGAAAGCGCCGTTCGAAGCGGCGCTGCAAGCGGCTGACGCCGAAGTGCAAAAGGCCGAGGCCGCGCTGCTGCTGGCCGACGCCACATTGGCTCGGACGCGGCAACTCGTCGAAACGAACTCCGTTTCGAAGCAACAATTCGACGTCGATGAAGCGCAGCGCGCCACGGCCGCGGCAAACGTCGCGTCGGCCAAAGCGGCGCTCAAGCAAGCCAACTTGAATCTCGGCTACGCCGAAATCCGCGCCCCGATTTCCGGACGCATCGGGAGGCGGCTCATCGACGTCGGCAACTTGGTCTACGCCGAGCAGTCCTTGCTGGCGGTAATCGAGAGCATCACACCGATCTACGCCGAATTCTACGTCAGCGACGCGGATTTGCTCCGCTTCATGGAAATGCTGCGCGAACACAAGCTCCCGGATCCGGCGGTGAAGCCCCCGACGTTGTACCTCGGCCTCGAGAACGAAGCCGGATTTCCGCACGTCGGCCGACTTGATTTCCGCCAATTCGGCGTCAACTCCGGCACCGGCACCATTCTCCGTCGCGCGGTGTACGACAACGCCGACGGCAAACTGATCCCCGGCCTTTACTGCCGGCTCCGTGCGACGCTCGGCGAACCGCAGCCGGCGTTGCTCGTCGATCGTCGCGCCGTCGGCACCGATCAGCGCGGCGACTATCTGCTTCTCGTCAACGACAAAAACGTCGTCGAATATCGCACCGTGAAGCTCGGCATCGTCATCGGCGACATGCAAGTCGTGACTTCGGGCGTGAAGGCGGAGGACTGGATCGTCATCAACGGGTTGCAGCGGGCTCGGCCCGGCTCGCAAGTGACTCCCGAGAAGGGCCGGATGCCCGCCGGGTCGATCGACAAGAACGAGCGACTCACCGAAGACTCGCAAGCGGCTCCGCTCGCGACGCCGACGAAGGGGTCCGGCCCCCATAATCCGCCCGGAGAACCGAATTCGCCCCGCGCTCCAAATGTCGACGCACCGCCCGTCAAAACGCCTACAACCGCTCCCCAAGCGAATCGCGATCCGGCCGCGTGAACGCCCCAAGCTGAGAGCATGCTTTCCAATTTCTTCATTCAGCGGCCGATCTTCGCCAACGTCATCGCGATCATCACGATCTTGATCGGCGCCGTGGCGCTCTACGCCTTGCCGATCGAACAATATCCGGAAATCACGCCCCCCACGGTCCGCGTATCGGCCAACTATCCCGGGGCCGATGCGAAAGTCGTGTCGGACACGGTCGCTTCACCGATCGAACAGCAGGTGAACGGCGTGGAGAACATGCTCTACATGACGAGCACCTGTTCGGCCGACGGCTCCTATTCCCTCACCGTGACGTTTGAAATCGGTACCGATTTGGACGACGCCCAAGTGCTCGTGCAAAACCGCGTCGCCCTGGCCGAAGCGCTGCTGCCGGAGGAAGTGAAGCGGCAGGGCGTCACGGTGCGAAAGCAGTCGACGAACATCATCAAGATCATCGCGCTGACGTCTACGGACCCGCAGCACGACAACTTGTTTCTCTCCAATTTCGCGACGCTGCGCGTCCGCGACGAACTCGTGCGCGTCCCGGGCGTCGGCGACGCCAACGTGTTCGGCACCGGACAATACAGCATGCGCGTCTGGCTCGATCCGCAAAAGCTCAAGGCCCGCAGCCTGACGACGGCGGAGGTCACGGCGGCGATCGCGGAGCAAAACGTGCAAGTCGCGGCGGGCCGCATCGGGCAGCCGCCTTCGCCGAAGGACCAAGCTTTTCAATACACCGTTTCGGTGCTCGGCCGGTTGAGCGACGTCGAGCAGTTTAAGGAAATCATCGTCAAGACGGGCGAAGGCGTGGAAGCGACGCGATTAAAAGACGTCGCCACGATTGAATTGGGCGCACAGACGTACGATCAATTCAATCTCAAGAAAGGAAAGCCGACGGCGAGCATCGGCATTTATCAGCTTCCCGGAGCCAATGCGCTCGACGTCGCCGAGCAAGTCACGGTGACGATGGAAAAACTCAAATCCTCGTTTCCCGAAGGAGTCAGCTACGAAACGCCCCTCGACACGACCAAGTTCGTGTCCGCCTCGATTCACGAAGTGTGGAAGACGCTCTTCGAGGCCGGCGTGCTCGTCCTCGTCGTCATCTTGCTGTTCCTGCAAGATTGGCGGGCGATCCTCATTCCGGCGACGACCGTGCCCGTGACGATCGTCGGGGCCTTCGCGGCGATGTATGCGCTCGGCTTCACGGTCAATATCCTCACGCTGTTCGGTCTGGTGCTGGCGATCGGCATCGTCGTCGACGATGCGATCGTGATCGTCGAAAACGCGACGCACCACCTTGAAGAAGGAATGAAGCCGAAGCCGGCGACGATCAAGGCCATGTCGGAAGTGCTCGGCCCGATCATCGGCATCACCCTCGTGCTCCTCGCCGTGTTCATTCCCAGCGCGTTTTTCGGCGGCATCACCGGACAGCTCTATCGCCAATTTGCGCTCACCATCGCGGCCACGGCGCTGATCAGCGCGATCAACGCCGTGACGCTCAAGCCGGCGCAGAGCGCCCTCTGGCTGCGGCCGCCTTCCAAGCGAAAAAACTTCTTCTTCCGCGGATTCAACAAGGCGTACGACCTGGTCGAGCGGATTTACACGGCCGTCGTGCGCGTGCTGGTGCGCCACGTGGCGCTCGTCGTCATGGCGTTCGCCGGACTGATCGCCCTGACCGGCTGGCTCTATCAGCGCGTGCCGACCGGCTTTTTTCCGACCGAAGACCAAGGCTACATCTTCATCAGCGTGCAATTGCCCGACGCCGCCAGCCAACCGCGCACCCAAGAAGTGATGCGCGAGATCGATAAGATCCTCACGGAAACCGCGGGCGTCGCCGATTGGATCACCATCGGCGGCCTCTCGCTGCTCGACAACTCCAACGCCTCGAACACCGGCACGCTGTTCGTCACGCTCAAGGATTGGGACGAACGACTGCCGCAGGGGCGCACGCTCGGCGTGCTCCTCAAGGAACTAGGAGGCAAACTCGCCGGCCTTCGCGAAGCGATCGCATTTCCTTTCCCGCCGCCCGCGATTCGCGGGCTCGGCGTCCGCGCCGGCTTTCAAATGCAAATCGAAGATCGCGCCGACGTCGGCCTTTCCGAATTGCAGCAAGTGACTCAGGCGATCGTCGACGACTCGCAAACGCAAACCGGACTTTCGGGCGTGAATTCCACGTTCCGCCCCGGCGTGCCGCAGCTGTTCGTCGACGTCGATCGCACGAAAGTCAAAGCCCTGAACGTGCCTTTGGCCACGGTGTTCGGCACGCTGCAAGCCTATCTCGGTTCCACCTATGTGAACGACTTCAATAAATTCGGCCGCACCTACCAAGTGCGCGTGCAAGCCGATACGGCCTTCCGCAGCGAGCCCGACGACATTCGCCGACTCGAAGTTCGCAACACGGCCGGCGCCATGATTCCGCTTGGGGCGATGGTCGAAGTGCGCAAATCGTTCGGCCCGCAGATCATCAATCGCCACAATCTCTACCCGACCGCGCAAATCACCGGCGAGCCGGCTCCCGGCTACAGCTCCGGCGAAGCGCTCGATTTGATGGAGCAGATCGCCGCGCGGAACTTGCCGAGAGCCATGGGCTACGACTGGGCGGGCATGGCTTACCAAGAAGTGAAGGTGCGCGGCGGAGCGTTGCTCATTTTCTTGATGGCCGTGCTGTTGGTGTATCTCGTTCTCGCCGCCCAATATGAAAACTGGTTCACGCCGCTGGCCGTGATCATCATCGTGCCGCTCGGTATCCTCGGCGCCGTCGCCGCGGTCGGGCTCCGCAATCTCGACAACAATCTCTACACGCAAATCGGCATCGTGCTGATCATCGCGCTCGCCAGCAAAAATGCGATTCTCGTGGTCGAGTTCTCCCGCGACTTGCACGGACGGGGAAAATCGATTCGCGAAGCGGCCGTGGAGGCGGCGCGTCTGCGTCTTCGGCCGATCTTGATGACGTCGTTCGCGTTCATTCTCGGCGTCCTTCCGCTCGTCGTCGCCGACGGACCCGGCGCCGCCGGCCAACAAGCGCTCGGCACCGCGGTATTCGGCGGCATGATCGCCTCGACGGTTCTCACCGTGTTCTTCGTGCCGACGTTTTTCGTCATCTTCCAAGGCTTCAGCGATTGGTGGAGTCCGCCCACACAAGACGACGACGAAACCGAATCCGCCGCCCGCGGCGATCCGCAACCCGCAGGCGTCGCCTAGCCGCGCCGCGATCGATTTCCGCTTCGCACCCGCACTTTCCGGCCCCTTGAACCCGTCGCTCGCATCGTGTTAAGTTGGTGGGATTTTACACCGAACCCGACGACTCACCGGGTCGGTGTCCGCGCGTTCGCTTTCGCCGCTTGCTTTAGCCCAGAGGTTGTTTGCCGTGCCACGTCGTGACGATCTGCACAAAATCCTGATCATCGGTTCCGGCCCCATCATCATCGGGCAGGCCTGCGAGTTCGACTATTCGGGCACGCAAGCGTGCAAGGCGTTGCGCGAAGAGGGCTACGAGGTCGTGCTGGTCAACTCGAACCCGGCCACGATCATGACCGACCCGGCCACGGCCGACCGCACCTACATCGAGCCGCTCACGCCGGATTTGGTGGAGAAGGTGATCGCGCGCGAGCGCCCCGATGCGCTCCTCCCCACGCTCGGCGGCCAAACCGGGTTGAACCTCGCGATGGCGCTCGCCAAGCGCGGTACGCTCGAGAAGTACGGCGTCGAAATGATCGGCGCTCGGCCCGACGTGATCGCCAAGGCCGAAGAGCGCGAGCTATTCAAGCAAGCCATGCACAAGATCGGGCTCGACGTCTGCCGCGGCAAGACCGTGCATACGTTCGAAGAGGCCCAGCAAGTGGTGCAGGAAATCGGCCTGCCGTGCGTGATTCGTCCCAGCTTCACGCTCGCCGGCAGCGGCTCGGGCATCGCCTACAACAAGGCCGATTTCGAGCGCATGGTCCGCCACGGTCTCGAGCTCTCCCCCACCAGCGAGTGCTTGCTCGAAGAATCGATCGTCGGCTGGAAAGAATACGAAATGGAAGTCATGCGCGATGCCGACGACAACGTCGTGATCATCTGCGCGATCGAAAACTTCGACCCAATGGGCGTCCACACGGGCGACTCGATCACCGTCGCGCCGGCGCAAACGCTCACCGACAAGGAATACCAGCGGATGCGCGACGCCTCGCTCGCCGTGATTCGCGAGATCGGCGTCGAAACGGGCGGCTCCAACATCCAGTTCGCGATCAATCCGAAGAACGGCCGGATGATCGTCATCGAAATGAACCCCCGCGTCAGCCGCTCCAGCGCCTTGGCGTCGAAGGCCACCGGCTTTCCGATCGCCAAGATCGCGGCGAAGCTCGCCGTCGGCTACCGGCTACATGAATTGCAGAACGACATCACCCGCGAAACCAGGGCCTGCTTCGAGCCGTCGATCGACTACGTCGTCACCAAGATCCCGCGGTTCGCCTTCGAAAAGTTCCCCGACGCCGACAACCTGCTCACGACGCAGATGAAAAGCGTCGGCGAAACTATGGCCATCGGCCGCACCTTCAAGGAAAGTTTTCAGAAGGCGCTGCGCGGGCTCGAAGTCGGCGCGTTCGGCTTCGGCTGCGACAACAAAGACCTCTGGAACACCGACAAACAACCCTCGATCGACGATATCCGCGCCAAGCTCGGCAAGCCGAACCCCGACCGCGTCTGGTATCTGCGCTATGCGTTCAAGGCGGGCATGTCGATCGACGACATTTTCGACATCACCTACATCGATCCCTGGTTCCTCGACAATCTCAAGCAGATCGTCGACATGGAGGAGTCGCTTCGCAAGCTGGGCTCGATCTCGGCCGCCGACGACTTCACGCTTCGCCGCGCCAAGCAGTTCGGTTTCTCCGATCGCCAACTCGCGCACATCTGGCAGGCCAACGAAGCCGACATTCGCCGCGAACGCAAACGCCGCGGCATTACGGCCGTGTTCAAATCGGTCGACACGTGCGCCGCCGAGTTCAAGGCCTACACACCGTACTTCTATTCGACCTACGAAGACGAAAACGAAGCCCCGAAGAAGGCGCCTGGCACGAAGCGCATCATGATTTTGGGCGGCGGGCCGAACCGCATCGGCCAGGGGATCGAGTTCGACTACTGCTGCTGCCACGCCAGCTACGCGCTCCGCGAGCTCGGCATTGAATCCGTGATGGTCAACTCCAACCCCGAAACGGTTTCCACCGACTACGATACGAGCGACTTGCTCTTCTTCGAACCGCTCACCGTGGAAGACGTGCTCAACATTTGCGACGTCGTCGAGCCCGACGGCGTGATCGTGCAGTTCGGCGGGCAAACGCCGCTGAATCTGGCTCGCGCTCTGGCTTCGAACGGCGTGCCGATCATCGGCACGAGCGTCGACACGATCGAAGACGCCGAAGATCGTGAAAAATTCCAGCGTCTGTTGCATCGCACCGGCCTCAAGCAGCCGGCGAACGGCATCGCGCGCACCATGAGCGAGGCCCGCGCCGAAGTCGCTAAGGTCGGCTACCCGGTCTTGGTGCGGCCGAGCTTCGTCCTCGGCGGCCGCGCGATGGAAATCTGCTACGACAACGCCCAACTGGAAAAATTCGCCGCCGAAGCGTTCACCGTGTCGCAAGGCCAGCCGGTGCTGATCGACCGTTTCCTGGAAGACGCCATCGAAGTCGACGTCGATTGTTTGAGCGACGGCGAAACCGTGATCGTGCCCGGCATCATGGAGCACATCGAAGAAGCCGGAGTGCACTCCGGCGACTCGGCCTGCGCGATCCCGCCCTATAGCTTGCAAGGCCCGGTGCTCGCCGAGATTCGTGAAGCGGCCCGCCGTCTCGCCGTCGCCCTCAATGTGCGCGGGCTCATGAACATTCAGTTCGCCATCAAGAAGGAAGACGGCCGGCAGCAGGTGTACGTGCTTGAAGTCAACCCGCGCGCCAGCCGCACCGTGCCGTTCGTCGCCAAGGCGACGGGCATGCCGGTGGCCGCCGTCGCCGCGAAGATCATGGCCGGCGTGTCGCTCGTCGAGCAGGGGATCACGACCGATCCGATCCCCAGCGTCGTCAGCGTCAAGGAAAGCGTCTTCCCGTTCATCAAGTTCCACGGCGTCGATATCGTGCTCGGACCGGAAATGCGTTCGACCGGGGAAGTGATGGGCGTCAGCGAGCGGTTCAGCATCGCCTTCGCCAAGAGCCAGCTCGCGGCCGGCGTCGTGTTGCCGAAAGAAGGCACCATTTTCCTCAGCCTCGCCGCGCCGACCAAAAAGCACGCGGTGCGTATCGGCTCGAAGCTCCGTGAACTCGGCTACGATCTCTTGGCTACGGAAGGCACCGCCCGGCTCCTGGAAGAGTCCGGCATCGAAGTAAAGCGGGTGAAGAAACTGCAGGAAGGCAATCCGAACCTGATCGACTATTTAGTCGACGGCGCGGTGAAGCTCATCATCAACACGCCGAGCGGCAAGGGCGCGCGGACCGACGAAGGCAAGATTCGTGCGGCCGCGGTGATGCACGGCGCTCCCTGCATCACGACGATCCCGGCCGTCGACGCCGTGCTCTTGGCGCTCGAAGCGCTCCGTACGGAGGAGATGACCGTGCAATCGCTGCAAGATCGCTTCCCGCAAACCGTACGCACGCCGGCCGCGGCGAAGTAGGATGTAGGGGTGTGCCGAGCATGGCGCGGCACACGCAGTCACGCCGTCGCTTGAGTTTGCGCGAAAGAATCGTTGTCATACGTGGGCGCGAGGACGTTCATGAAACGTAGTTTGCTCGCTTCCGGGTCCGCGACCGCGCTCATGGGCGCCGCCGCGATCTTGCCTGTCGTATTCGCTCATTTGGCGAACGAAGAGTCCGCCCAAATCGCCGGTGCGGTTCTCGCAAGCGGCTTCGCCCTATTGCTCTGCGGGTTCCTCCTGCTTAGCGCCGGCTCGCGGCTTCGATCGACCGCGGCGACGCCGAGCGGAGCGCGGATCGCGCTGGCGGCCAACATAATCTTTCTTGCCTTCTGCGCGTTGGAATTGAGCGACCGGTTGGTTCGCCAAGAAGGGCGAGTCTTCTACTGGACGACGCTCTTGTTCCCGCCGGCCTTACTGCTGTTTGCCGGTTTATTGGCCGCGCAGCGCTGGGCTTGGTTCACCTTCCGCATCGCCGCCGCGCTGGCCGTGCTCTGGTTTGTCGGCTTCGTCGTCATTATCCCCTTCGCTCCGCTCGCGACCGACGGCGTGCCGGTCCCATGGCAAGGCCGACTCTATATGACCTGCGTTACCTTGGCCTTCGCCGCAGTTTTCGCCGCCGCCTTCCGTTCGCTCGGTCGGCCCGATACGCGCACCTATTTCGGAGTGGTTCGCACGGCGCACTGACTTCCGCCTTGTCGAGCGGCATCCGACCGTTCTGAATCCGTCGCTAAGGAAATTACCATGCCCGGTACCGTTCGATTTCATCGCGTGTTGCGCACGACTCCGGAAAAGCTCTACAAAGCGTTCCTCGACGCCGACGCCAAATCCAAATGGCTCCCGCCGAACGGATTCACCGGCAAGGTGCATGAGTTGGATGCTCGCGTCGGCGGCGGCTATCACATGTCGTTCACGAACTTCGCTACGGGCGCGAGCCACTCGTTCCGCGGCACCTATGTCGAACTCGTACCGGGCGAACGCCTTTGCTACACGGACCGCTTCGACGATCCGAATCTGCCCGGCGAAATGCGCGTCACGGTGACGCTGAAGAAAGTCAGCTGCGGCACCGAATTGAACATCGTGCAAGAGGGCATCCCGGACGCGATTCCTACCGAGGCCTGCTACCTCGGCTGGCAAGAATCGCTGACGCTCCTCGCGCTGTTGGTCGAAGCCGACATTCCCGGTTAGGCCGGGGGCATACGCCGGATTGTGACGCGCGGTCGTTATTTCTTTGTTTGCGCCGCGGGACGATCGAGGCGGGCCGCCTCCACGACGGCGATTATGGACTCCACGTAGATCCGTCCCCCTTCGTCGACGGCCCACTGCAGATGCTTCTTGGCGTCCGCGGTACGCCCCTTAGCCAGAGCGTCGAGCCCCAACACGACATGGACTTCGGTCAACTTCGCTTGATCGATTGCCGTCTTAAGCAGTCCGGCCTCATCGAGTTTGCCGCGTAGGAATTCGACGCACGGATACGGCCATTCCGGCTTGAATTCGTCGTTGAACTTCGTCAAAAACTCCGCGGCGCGATCGTCGCCGGCGAGACGTCCGGCGAGGTTGCCGAAGATCACGGCGCTCACGACCACGTCGTTCGGCGCTTCCTTCATCTCAATCGTACGACGAAACTCCTCGCCGGCCGCTTTGTCGCGTCGCAACATCCCGGCCACGGCCACGCAATACTGCGACAATGCGTCTTGCGGGTCGGCGTGCAGCGCCGCCTTAAAGTCGGCGACGGCTTGATCGAACTCTTCCTGCGCGGCTCTCGCCAGACCTCGATTGAGATAAGCGTTGCCGAACTTCGGGTCGAGGCGGATCGCCTCGTCATAGTCGGCGATCGCCCGCTCGAAGTCGCGATTGAGTTTGCGGATATCGGCGCGGAACTTATAGGCGTCGACCGCCTTCGGATCGAGGCGGATGGCGGCGTCGTAATCCGCGACCGCCTTGTCCAACTCCTGTTTGCTGCGCCATGCACGGCCGCGATTGACGTAGACGTCGACGTTGTTGGGCGCGAGCCGCAGGGATTCCGTGTAGTCGGCGATCGCTTTGTCGTAATCTTGCTTGCTCCGCCGCACGTCGCCGCGGTGCTCGTAGGCCACGGCATTTTGGGGATCGAGGCGGAGGCACTCTCCGTAGTCGGCTAAAGCCTTATCGGCGTCACCCTTAAGCCGCCACGCGATGGCGCGATCCAGAAAGACGGAGGCGTTGGTCGGGTCGAGCTTCGCCGCTTCGTCGAAGTTTGCGATCGCCCGGTCGTAATCGTTTTTGTCCACCCAAACCACGCCCCGATTGATATAGGCGTTGACCAATTTCGGGTCGATTTCCAACGCCTGGTCGAGGTCGGCCAGCGCTTTGCCATATTCGCCTTTCTCCGACCAAGCGGACCCGCGGTTGCTATACGCCAGCGCGATCGCCCCGCCGAGCCGGATCGCTTCCGTGAAGTCGGCGATCGCCTGGTCGAGATCCCGCTTCTTGTACCAGGCCATGCCGCGATTGTGGTGAGCTTCGACGCTCGTGGGATCGAGACGCAAGGCCTCGTCGTAGTCGGCGATGGCTTTGTCGAATTCTCCTTTGGCCTCCCAAATGCGACCTCGATTGTCGTAAAGCGCGCTTTCGGGGCTGAGGCGCAGGGCTTCGTTCAAGTCGGCCAGTGCGATATCCAACTCGCCCAATTTCATCCAGACCTCCGCCCGCCCGTCGTAAAGGCGGGCGCTGCGCGGCTGACGCCGGATCATCTCGGTCAGTGAATCAATCGCGCGCCGATCGAGCGGAATGACGTTTCGCGACTCCAACCAACCCGGCTTCGTTGCGGCGACCCAAAGCCAGGTGTCGTTGATATCTTCGACTTTCAAAACGGAACCTGGGCCAACGTGATCGACGACCTCCTGGTCGACGAGCAGGTCGGCGTCGGCGATGACGACGACCATGTCGCCCGGTCGATATTCTTCCGCCTGCGCCGCAGCCCCGAACGTAACGAACCCGATGTAGAACGCCGCGATCCAGCTGCGCGTCATAGCCATGCCCTCCCGATAGCGTCTCGTTCGCCGCAGCTTGAAGCAGCGCGGCGGCGGTGCGACGTCATTAAGGGAAACGCAAGTGGCGTACCCAGCCCCTTTTTCTGCATCTCGCCGACTCGGCGCGCCGCGTCCAACTCCGAAACAAATGCTCCGCTCGCGGCAGAATTGCGGTGATTCTCATGCGCGGACGACACACCGCGCGAATTTGTTCAAGCGGTCCGCGCGCTCTGATTCTCTGAGCCGCTTCGCACGGGCGCGCCACGGCTCGCGCGCTCCCTGTAGTCGCGTCGCTCCCGCCAAAAAATCGCGGGCGGCTACGTGCTGCCGGCCGCGGTAATAAGCCGTACGGGATTCTATCAACTTCGCTGGAGTCTCGCTGCCGCAGTCCGTCGCAGGTTGTCAACATGGCTTTTTTGGCCGGCCGATTCCGGATTCGACGACGCTCGCCGCCATGATTACGATGCCGGGTGCGAGATCGTCTAGTTCTAAGTCGCCGGATTATGCCGGGAGCCGTGGGCGTCGTCGCTCGAATGACGAGAGCGTCGTTTGAAGATGCCGGCGAAGTCGGCTCTCGGCATGAAGTGAAGGCGACGACCACGGAGGCGAAATCGCTGGAATAGATGCGCAAACCGCGCAGCTATTCGGTCCTTAGATGCGCACATTTAAGTAAGACAATAGAGGTGCGCAACTATCGCCTGAATAGATGCGCACCGACCGGAGACTTTCGTGATGCCGATTCGCTTCTTTTTCGCGCTTGCCGTGTTTCTCGCCGCGTCGGGCGACTCCGCTTCGGCCGCTGTACCCGCCGACCTCATTTTGCACAACGGCCGGATCCAAACAGTCGACGCGCGTATGTCGGTCGCTCAGGCTCTGGCGGTGACCGGAGACAAGCTCGTCGCCGTCGGCGACGACGCCGCGGTGCTGAAGTTCCGCGGTCCCAATACCGAAGTCATCGATTTAGCCGGCAGAACCGTGATTCCCGGCCTGATCGATTCGCACGTGCATCCCACGAGCGCGAGCATGCACGAGTTTGATCATCCCATCCCCGAGATGAACACCATTCAAGACGTGCTCGACTATGTGGCCGAGCGCGCTCGTGTGCTCGAAGACGGTGAATGGATCGGCATCAGCCAAGTGTTCATCACGCGGCTCAAGGAGCGGCGCTACCCGACAAAAGCGGAACTCGACGCCGCCGCGCCGAACAACCCCGTCGTCTTCTCGACCGGGCCCGATAGTTCCGTTAATTCGCTCGCGCTCAAGCTTTCAGGCATCGATAAAGACTTCAAGTCGGACGATCCGGCGGCGAAGGTGGAACTCGATCCGAAGACGGGCGAGCCGACGGGCATCCTGCGCAGCGCCGGCAAGTTCCTCAAGCGCGGGAGTTCCGGCAAGAAGCGACCCGTGACGCAGCAAGATCGCGATGAACGGATGCAAACGTTGTTCGCCGACTACAACAAGCTAGGCATCACCGGCATTTGCGATCGCAGTTGCGGGACCGACGCGCTCGAGCAATACCGCCGCTTGCTCGAAGCGGACAAGCTCACCGTGCGCATCGCGGCCTCGCGCAGCGTAGGTAACTCCGGCCCGGCTGAAAAGCTGGCGGAGAATATTCGCAACGTGGCCCGTGAGCCGCTCGCCAAGGGAGGCCCGATGTTGAAGATCGTCGGCATCAAATGCTTCCTCGACGGTGGGATGCTGACCGGCAGCGCCTACATGCGCGAACCGTGGGGCGTCAGCTCGATCTACTCGATCGACGATCCGGCCTATCGTGGATTACTCTACATTCCGCATGAGACCTTGGTGCCGATGGTTCGGGCCGCCGTCGAGAGCAACCTGCAGTTTACGGCCCACAGCGTGGGAGACGGCGCTGTGCATGCGCTGCTGGCCGCCTATGAAGAGGTGAACAAGTCGCAGTCCGTCGCGCCGACGCGGCCATGCCTGACGCACTCGAACTTCATGAGCAAAGAGGCGGTCGAACAAGCGGCGCGACTCGGCGTCGTTTGCGACATTCAACCGGCTTGGTTGTGGCTCGACGGCGAGACGTTGCGGGCTCAATTCGGCGACAAGCGTTTGCGCTACTTCCAACCGCTAAAGAGCTTGTTCGCGGCCGGCGTCACCGTCGGCGGAGGCAGCGACCATATGCAAAAGATCGGCGGCCTGCGGAGCGTGAACCCGTATGACCCATGGCTCGGCATGTGGATCGCGATGACCCGCCGCACCCGCGACGGCTCGACGCCGCTCCATCCGGAAGAAACCCCAAGTCGCGCCGATGTGCTGAGGATGTACACAACTCACAACGCTCGGCTGATGTTTCTGGACGACAAAGTGGGGTCGCTCGAAACCGGCAAGCTGGCCGACTTTATCATCATCGATCGCGATCCGCTGTCGTGTCCGCTCGACGAACTTCGCGCGACGAAGGTATATCGAACCTTTCTCAACGGTAAGGCCGTTTATCGAGTTGAGTGAATGCGCGGGGTGCACGGCAATGCTTTGCCGTACCGGCCGCTTCCTTAAGCAGTTGTCACATGAATCCAGCAAGCCGCAGGACATCGGCTGTCGTAGTATGGGGTATATGTCAGGGAAACTTTGTGAGTTTCTTAGTGGGCGGTAACAAACCTCGCGAGCCCAACGCTCGGTGTCGGGCCGACTCGCTGAACTTGTCGCCTCACGACAGCTGGAGGTACTCCGATGTTTAAGCTCGTGTCCGTTTCGCTGTTTGCGCTGGTGTTGGCTGCTACGTTGTCAACCGATGCGCACGCTCGCGGTCGTCGTCATTGTTCTTCGTGTCCGAACAACTGTACGCCGAGCGTCGCGGCCGGAACGCAAGCCGTGCCGATGCCCGATGCGCAAGCTTCCGCGCCTACGGTCGTCGGGACGCGCAGCATGTCCGTCGCGCCTTCAACTGCGCCGACGACGACCTACTATGCTCCTGTGCGCTACAGCTACACCCGCACGCCGAGTTACCTGATTCCCAAGAGCGATTTCCATCGGTTCAGCAGCCCGGCGCACTAAGCTCGCCGACTGTTCGCCGTGAAGGGACGAGCCCGTCGCGTCGGACCGTCGGAAAATGCCCATCTGAAAATGCTCGGTCCCTCTCAAAGGGTCGAGCGTTTTCGTTTATCCTTTCGGGATATGAACGATCCCGAGACCGTCGACCAACTGGTTCGCTGGACCGCCCGTGCGGCAATGCTCGGACTTGCGCTCGCACCGGCCTACAGCCGGCTTGGTCGAAGCCGAGCGGCGCTGACATGCTACGTCGCCGGTTGGCTCGTCTACCTGATTCACGTCGGGTGCGCGTTCGCGCTAGTCCACGGCTGGAGCCACCGCGCCGCCTATGAACATACGGCGCAGGCATCGGCGGAGCTGATCGGCTGGTCGTGGGGCGGCGGACTGTGGTTCAACTACCTCTTCACCGCGGTCTGGACGTTCGACGTCGTGTGGCGACTGGCCGCTCCGCGCAGCTACGCGCGTCGGGCTTGGCCGATCGATGTCGCCGTCTACGGCTTTCTGCTGTTCATGGCGTTCAACGCCGTCGTGGTCTTCGGACCGCCGACGACCCGCGCAGTCGGCATCGCGGCGACCATGGGCCTGCTCGTACTCGCGTATCGCTCGACGCGGAACTCAGCGCGCTAGACGTCCTCCAAAGGCATGGCCGCGAGTTCGCTTTGTCGCGTTCGACTGCGAGCGGCCCGCACGGCGTCGACGAGGTACAAGCCGACGGCCAGCCAAATCAAGGGAAAGGCGGTTCGCTGGGCGGCCGTGAACGGCTCGTCGAACAAGAAGACGGCGACCAGGAATTGCAACGTCGGCGCGAGAAACTGCAGGAAGCCGAGCGTCGTCATCCGTAGTCTGCGAGCTGCACCGGCGAAGCACAGCAGCGGGCCGGTCGTCACGGGTCCGGCCAGCGCCAGCAGCAGACTTAAGTCGGGGGCGGCGGAAGAGAAGGTGTTGCGTTCTTCAACCCCAAGCACCGCGAGATATCCCAGGGCAAGCGGCGTGAGAAACATGGTTTCCGTGAACAGGCCGACGAGCGCATCGGCCGCCGCGATCTTGCGCAAGAGGCCGTAGAGCGAAAACGAAATCGCGAGGATCAGCGCGATCCAAGGCACTTGTCCGGCCTGAACGGCCAACACGACGACGCCGATCACGGCCGGCAAGAGCGCAGCAGTCTGGAGCTTGCGCAGCCGTTCCCCGAGCACAACCAGCCCGATCGCCATATTGGCCAAAGGCGTGATGAAATAACCGAGCGACGCTTGCACGATCTGCTCGGTTGAGACCGCATAGATATAGACGAACCAATTGATTGCGATCAGCACCGTGCTGCCGGCGAGCGTGAGTGCGGTGCGCGGTTTAGAGAGCGCCGCCATGACGGCCGCACCGCGCCTCATGGCGACGATAATCACCGCGAGCGTGACAAAAGCCCACCAGGCGCGGTGTGCCAAAACCTCGAGCGAGGGGATGCTCCGCAGCAAGCGAAAGTAGAGCGGGATTAGCCCCCAGAGCGTGTAGGCCGCGACGCCGAGTATCACGCCCGCGCGAGCATCACGTGCCTCGTCGGAGGCCAAACTCGTTCGCGGGGCGGCCGATGCTCGGGTCGTCATTCTCGAGGAAGTTTGCTGCGGCCGACGATCTATTCGATCAGCGTAGACGGGTGGGGAGTGCGATTTACGAGCGGCAGAACCTGCGGAGCGTACACGGTCGTGTAGGCCGTGGCTTTGCGATGGGCGTCGAGAGCCGATTGCGACTCCCATTGTTCGTTCAAAATGAAAAACGTCGGCTCATTCTGGGAGTGATACGCTTCGAAGCGCAGGCAGCCGGGCTCCTGGCGCGACAACCGCGCTTGCTCGGCCAGTAGCGAGCGGACCTTCTCGACGTCGGCGGCATCTTTCACGCTGAGCAAGATGTTCAAGCAAATCATTGTTGAGCAACCTTCCGCGGTTCGAAGTCTAAGAGCAAAGATGCGAGAATAAGGTTCACCTTACTGACCGGTGGGGGCGTCGGCCGTCGTTTCCGGATGATCGAGAACCTGCTTTTGAGCCAGCAAGCGCTTTTTCAACGACTTATACGGCAATTCCTGCACTGATGAGCCGGTCGAGGCCGCGAGTGCGGCGGCGATGCCTGCGCTGTGCCCAATGGTCATCCACGACGGTTCGACGCGCACCGAGGAGTAGGCGACGTGCGTTGCGGAAAGCGCCGTCGGCACCAACAGGTTCGAGCACTCGGCGGCACGCGGCGTGATCGAACGATACGGCACCTGATACGCCGGGCCGTGCCGCTTGTCGATGATGCGGACCGGGAAAATCGTTCCTTCGTTGACGACTTCGTTTGCGCCGCGGGCGATGCGGCGACAATCGTGCGAGTCGATCGGAAACGAGCAGACGGCGATCGAGTCGGGCTTGGTCCGATTCGTAAGAATATCGGCTTGCGTCAAAACATATTCGCCGATGAGACGACGCCCTTCGCGAACATAGAGCTGCGGCGACCAATGATCCGTCGCGGCGAACTCGTCTCGGCAAAGACCTAGTTTGCTCAATTCGTCGCGCAACGGCTGCGGCACGGCCTCATCAGTCGTCAGGAAATGATATAGCTCGAGCGTGTATTGCTTGTGAGCCTCCCATATTATTTGCCGTTCGACCGGATCGGCCGCGCACCAGTCGTTGCCGCCGCCGACAAGGCCCATCGAGAACTGCTTGCCGATGCCGTTATTGGCGTCGAACTTGTCGCCGGGCAGCGGATAGAGATCCCAGGCAAGCGGCGCTTTGGGTTCGCTCTTGTAGAACCGGCGCGCCGCTTCGAAGCGGGCGGGGTCGTAGTTCGCAGGCTTGGGAAACGGCACCCGATTCTCCGACTTCGCCGTCAGGCAAAGACGGAAGCTGTAAACCATCACGTTCTTATCGCCCACGTCGTCGGCGCCCGGCTCCGTGTCGGTGATGAGCGGCAGCGGACGACCGGCTTCGTCGAGCCCCGAGATCGCCATCGGCTTCTTGGGATACCGTCGACCGGCGAGCGACTCACCGTGCTCGCTACGCGACTCACGTCCGATCGTGGAACTTACGCCCGCCGCGGCCATCAGGTCGCCTTCGTAACCGGCATCGACAAACTGCTTTGCGGCGAACTTCGAGCCGTCGGCGGCGGCGATCGCCTTGATCACGGGTCCGTCTTTGACGACGGATGAGAGCGGTCGGTCGGTGAAGACCTGCACGTTCGCTTCTTGGAGGAGCGCATGAATGACGCGCATCGCCACATGCGGCTCATAGGTCCACTTAGCGTGGTCCTTTACGGCGACGGAATACGGTAATTTCACGCCGCGCGCCGCGTAGTCGGCTTCCATGCGTTCGTGGAACTCGGTGAACAAACCGCCCAGCGCGGCTCGCACGGTCTGATTGGAGTCGCTGAAGGAAAGCCCGCCGGAGTTCACGCCGCCGACATGAGCCGTCGGTTCGACAAGAATGACGCGGGCCCCCTCGCGGGCGGCCCCGACGGCGGCACAAACGCCGGCCGGCGTCGCGCCGTAGACGACCACGTCGGCGGAATGCTCTTCCGCTCGCCCCGTCGTCGCACCGAGGAATGCCAACACGAACAGCGAAAAACGCGGCGACATGGCCTTCCTCACATGGTTCCGAACGACGGCGTTGCCGAGCCGCCGCGGCGACTAGAACTTCCGCGGCGTGACGCGGCCCTGCACGCGACTCGGCAGGCCTTGGATGCGCAGGAAGCCTTCGGCATCGGTCTGATTGTACGAACCGCCCCCTTCCATCGTGGCGATGCCTTCGTCGTACAAGCTATTGGGACTCGAACGACCGGCGAGGATGATATTTCCCTTGTAGAGGTTCAGAATCACTTCGCCGGTCACGTGCTTCTGCGCGTCGCGGATGAACGCCATCAAGGCGTCCATTTTGGCGTGGTACCAGAACCCGTAGTACACCATTTCGGCGACTTCGGGCGCAAGACGATCGCGCAAGTGCATCAGATCGCGATCCATCGTCAATTGTTCGACGTAGCGATGAGCGTCGTATAGGATCGTCATTCCCGGCGACTCATACACCCCGCGGCTCTTCATGCCGACGAACCGATTCTCGACCATGTCGATGCGGCCGACGCCGTTGCGCCCGCCGATCTTGTTCAACTCTTCGACGATACCAAGCGCCGACAGCTTCTTGCCGTTGACCGTGACCGGCACGCCCTTCTCGAAGCCGATCTTCACGACTTCGATCTTGTCGGGGGCTTGCTGCGGCGAGACGGTCATGCCGAAGTCGACGAGTTCGACGCCGTTGACCATAAGATCTTCGAGCTTGCCGGCTTCGTAGCTGATGTGTAGGCAGTTTTCGTCGCTCGAATACGGCTTCGTCGACGACGCCTTGACCGGAATATTCCGCTGGTTGCAAAACTCGATCATCGCTTGCCGACCGGGGAATCGCTCGCGGAATTTTTCAATGCGCCACGGGGCGATGATCTTCACGCTTGGGTCGAGCGCTTCGGCCGCGAGTTGAAAGCGGCATTGGTCGTTGCCTTTGCCGGTCGCGCCGTGAGCATAGGCGTCGGCCTTCACTTCGCGCGCCACTTCGAGGCAGGCCTTGGAGATCAGCGGGCGAGCGATCGACGTGCCAAGCAAGTACACGCCTTCGTACTTCGCTTGCCATTGCAGCACCGGGAAGGCGAAGTCGCGACAGAGTTCTTCGCGCGCATCGACGATGCGCGAGGTCTTCGCGCCGCACGTCTTGGCCTTATCGAGAATCGCCTGACGATCCTCGCACGGTTGTCCGAGATCGATGTAGGCGGCGTGGACCTCGTAGCCTTCTTCTTGCAGCCAACCAAGAATGACCGAAGTATCGAGACCGCCGGAGTAGGCGAGAACGCAGCTTGGCATGGGACGACGCTTTCACAGACGCGGGACACGAAGGTCGAAACAGACCTTCCAGATTACCGGCCTAAGCCGGCGTATTCCAGGGGGGCCCAAAGCCCGTCTCGGACGAGTTCCCACGGCGATTTTCGTCAATCGCCGAGTGGTCGATTCCGCGGCGTTCGTGGGACTTCGTAGCCCCGTATTCCTTAACGGCGCATCCGATTAGCTCGAGTTGCGCGTCACCGTCGTGGTATCAGTCTTCATTCTTCCGCTCGACGTCGGCACGACCTTGGTCTGCTCGTATTTCGAAGGCCAGCCATGGCGCAGATTGACCTCGTAGTTTGACTTGCAGCTTAACCGACCCAAGGCCTCCTGGAACTCTTGTAAATTCTTACCCGTTAATTCCGGAGGGTCGTCCGTCGCCATCGTCGCGGAGTCGTGCTCGACGATCGTTTCACATTCGATCACGGCCATCGTCGAGACATTGGTTCCGGATTGCAACTCAAATCGATTTTCGCACTTAAAGCTCAAGAACGGAGAACCTTCGCCGCGCTCGACCGCAATCTCTCCCTTCCTGACCTCAGGACGTCCGGGTAAGTATCGACCGTCGGCGTAGGCGAACAGAGTTGACGCTTCCGGACAAGACGCGCTCAAGAGCATGAGCGGATTTCGCTCCAGCATCTCCGTGACAATCTCTTTAAAGGGAGGGCGGCCGGCTACATCAGCTTGATAGGGCATCGCCATAAGTAATCGAGCGGCGACTAAACTGAGAAGCTTGTCACTGTCTAGAATTTCCACTACCTCGCCTTGTCGATTGAGCCGGACGCGGATGTCGTGATTCGAATAGAGCCGTTCCAAACCCATGAGCATCGCATCGATGCCCGGCTTACTCGCACGTTCATACTTGCTGAGTTCGATGCCCCCCTGCTTAAGCCTAAAGGTGAACTCTCCGACGCGCCAACGTAGCCGGCAGCCGGCATCGTCCGCTTGCTCGACTCGGATCACGACGTCTCCGCGACTCTCCATTTCAAACTGCCCGTACTCCTCATCAACTGCGATCCTTCGAGTAATGAGGTAGTCGACCTCTTCGCCGACGTTCCAAACCGGGGCTATTCGAATTTCGGCGGCCGTATTTTCTGCCTCCGTCCCAACGTATCCACAGCCGATCAGAGCCGTCGATAAGACGCAGCCTGCGACAAGTAAGAGAGCCGGACATTTCATCGGTCGCGCTCGGATGCAGGGACGATATTGTCCGAGACAACGATAACCGAATATGTCTTTGCGGCCAAATTACCTGAAACCAAACACGGGGTTCGGAACTCGCGACTTAAGAATCGGTCGCCGTAGTCGGCGACGAATTCTCCAATCGCAAGCACCGAACCCCGTTCTTCCCCGACGAGAAGCGATCGCCGATTATCTGTCGACACGCCTTATCAAATCTGCTTGACCGGCTTTCCCTCCGACGATTCTTTCTTTGGCGGCTTCGACTCCGTCCGCTTTTCGCCGCGTTTTTGTAGTTCATCGACCCGCTTCTGCAATTCCTCCGCTTGCTTGCGAAGTCGCTCGACTTCTTGGCGCATGCGGTCGACGTCGACGCCCGGCGGGGTGATGACGATTCCCTTACCCGCAGCCTCCTCCGGTTTGATTTCAATCCTCACTTCACCGTCGCCCGATGAAGTCGCGGCGGCGGCCGCACCGCCGGGAGTCGTTTGAATGGAAATCGCGCCGTTTTGCGAAAGCATGGCTTTCACCGGGCCGCGCAAATCTTCCGGCAGCTCGTCGAGCTTGTCTTCCGCCAGATCCCAAGCTTGACCTTCACGTTCGACGTGGATCTTGGCTTTGCCATCCGTCCGCTGAATTTGAATCTTGGTTCCCGGCGGCAATTCGATCCGCGGCATCACCACGCCCGGCCCGAACATTTGCATCCGAAACGGTTGCTGCTCGCCGCGCTGCAGGCGCTCAATCCACTCTTCCATCCGCTTCACTTCCCCTTCGGGAAGCGTGGCCCGCATCCGTTCCAAGTGCTCGCGCATCCGCTCGACATGTTGGGTAAGCGGACGCGGGTCGACTCCCGGAGGCAGGCTCGGAACATCAGGCGGATTGAACATCGGCGTGTCGCGGTCCGGCCGTTTGGCGGGCGTCACGCCCACGGTTTGCTTTTCGCCGCCGCGCAAGACGTCGAGCTTGATTTCCTTCTCGCCGGCCGCGGCGACGGCGGCGACCAAGTCGTGCAAGCTCTCGACGCGTTTGCCGTCGATCGCCGTAACGACGTCGTATTGTTTGAGTCCCGCCTTATCGGCCGGACTACCGGGCATGACATTGCCGACGAGCAATCCCTCCGGTTCGCCGAGCTTTAACTGCGAACGCAGGGCGGGATCGACGGGTACGCACATCGCGCCGATCCAAAATGAATGTTGTTCACCGCCGGGCGAAGGCATCCGCAGAACGGCGGCGCGCGGACTCTCGCCCGCGACGGCATGATCCGCGAAACAAATTCCGCCGATGGGCATCGTGCCGGCGATGAGTGCCGCTAAAAACCTTCTTTTGGTCGACACATTGAACTCCTTAAGCAGACTGCTGCGTTGCAATCGAACCGGATCTATTGAAACGACTGATTCCCGACCGGGCGAATCTCGAGTTGATCCATGGGCACGACGACGCGCCGCCCGTCTTGCAGATCGAACGGCATCAGTCGGCGTTCACGGACGACTTGATTGCCGTTCTGCTCGAGCATGCGCAAGACTTCCTGCGGCAATTGCTGTTGCGACCAGGGACCGAACAGGGCTTCGTTCATCCGCTCCGATTCCACGAGCGGCACGTCGACCACGCGACGTTCGCCGCCCGGACCGGGTGCGACGACCAGTCGAAGGTTGTCATCATTGCGGCCGCCGGCGAGCGTCGTCTGCGGCACCGCTTGGGACGGGGTCGTCGCCACGGGACCGACCGCAGTTCCCATCGCGCCGCCGGCGCCGTCGAACCACTTGAGATAGCCGACGGCTAGGAGAAAACCGGCCGCGGTGGCGAGCGGGAGCCAAATACCCAACCCGCTCCAGTTCGACTTCGTGCGACCGGCCGCCGACACGCGGTATGCGCCGACCGGCGCCGGAGCCGAGACTCGTTCGCTTAGCAGGGCCCGCGCTTCGCCCCGCCACGCTTGCGCCTCCAAAAAGGCCAAAGCGCAGCGCCGCCAGCCGTCGGGCGAGCGCTCCAACCGCATGAGCAATTCGCGTCGCTCCGATTCCGTCAACTCGCCGTCGACGAGTCGATCGAGCAGCAATTGATCTTCCGGGGTTAACAGGTCTTCATTCATCGCTAACTCTCCACCACCTGCAATTCGGTCAAGGCCGCACGCATCCTTGCGCGGGCTCGATGTAATCTCGTTTCGACGGCGCTATGACTAATTCCTAAGCGAGCGGCGATTTGGTGATAATTCCAATCCTCGACATACTTCAACAGAAGGATCTCCGCGTCGCGGGGCGGTAGTTGCTTCAGAGCCTTGCGAATCAGTTGACGCCGCTCATCACCAAGCAACCAGTCGAGCGGGTCGACGTGACGGCAATCCCCCTCGCTCGGCCGCACTTTTTCGGCATAGCGCTCGACGAGTTTCCGCTTGCGACCCAACTTGCGCCGATAAAGCAGCGACTGAGTCACGGCGAGGCGATAGAGCCACGGCCCAACCTTGGTTGCGTCTTGAATCGGCGCTTGCTGTCGGACGGCCGCCAGCGAGACTTCCTGCAACACTTCGTCGACGCCGGAACGATCGCCGAGGCGCGCATAAATCACGCAGCGCAGCCAACGCTCGTGGCGCGCAAGTTCGGCGTTCCAGTCGATCGACGGCTTCGCGGCCGGTTGTCCCATCGGCAATCCTTCCCGTCGGCCGAGCTTGCCCTCGGCCTCAGTTGTCGGCATCACGACCGACCCGTCAGTCAAATAGTTGCCGCCGCAGGAACAGTCTTGCAGGACAGTTCCGAAAAGGAACGCAACTTGGCCGGAAATTAAGAGTTAATGATGTCTCTGTCGGCAATTATTTCCGACTCTTGGAACGACAGCCAGTGGGAGCCGGCGCGGCTTTCGGGTTGCCTGCCGAAAACAAAAAAAGCGGAGCCGGCTCGCTGGGAACCGGCTCCGCCTTCCAAACGCTCAATTTGCGGGTCGACTACGGACGACCACGAATGATCCGGCGAACCGGACCGCCGGGAGCCGGAGCGACCCGAACCGGGCGACCTGCCGGCACGACGACGCCCGGCGCGGCGGGAGCCGGGGCGACCGGCGTCACGTCGACGACGACGGACGTTCGTTGAACGGGCGAGACATTGACGTTTTGCACGCGGTTCAACGACAGCTGGACCGGGTCGTTCGGGCCAAGTTGCGAGGCGATGTCGACAAACTCGGCCGGGGTGTGCACCGGCGTACGGTTCACGGCCGTGATCATGTCGCCCGAGCGAACGCCCGCTTCCGCGGCAGGACTATTCGGCGCGACCGATGCTACGACGACGGCTTGCTGCTCGCGCGGATCGAGGCGAATGCCGAGGTATTCGGCGTCCGGGGCGGCAGGCATAACCGAAGCCGCGCGATATTCCTGAGGTAGCAACTGCACGAACTGCTGATCCGGGGTCCAGTAAAGCGTTTGTTGAACGCCGTTGCGTGTCACGATGATCGGAACCTGCTGGCCAAGTTGAACCGTGTAGACGTAACGAGCGAAATCGACGGGGTTCGCGATCGTTTGGCCGCCGACGGAAACGATTTGATCACCGGGCATGAAGCCGACGCCGCGAAACGCGGTGCTCTGCGTCAGATCAGCGATTGTCAGGCCGGCGTTCGCCGCTGTCGCGGCCCAGTTCAAGCCCAGTGAGGAGCTAACACGCGTCGCCGTTTGAGCATTGATGTTTTGGGCGGCGTTTGCGGCGGCGTTTAAATTGGTAGCGGCGTTGAGGTTTGCATTGCCGCTCTCGCCGGCGTTGACGTCGGCATTGGCATTCGTATTCGAATTGACGTTCGCGTTGTTACCCGGGTTGGCTGACGTGTTCGAGTTGGCATTCGTGTTGGCCGAAGTGCTCGCGGGATCTTGTGAAGTCGTCGAACTTTGGCCGGAGGTCGACGTTTGCGCCGAACCCGAGGCGGAGTTGCTGGGCATGTTCGCGCCGGCTTGCGCCGCGCCCGACGTCGATGCGCCGGCAGTGGGCGCCGAGCCCGCCGTGCCTGCTTGACCGCCGACGGTGGCCGAAGCGCCGCCCGCCGGAGTGGAAACGTTGCCGCTTACACTACCCGAGGCGGTCGGATTCGAGGAACTACCCGACGTTCCAGCGTTGACGCCGCCGCTCGCATTTGCCGCTGTTCCGGTCGAGGCGGAACCGCTTGTCGAAGCATTTCCGGATGCCTGCGGTTGATCCGACGTATTGGATGACGAGGTCGACGGCGTATCGCCCGACGAACTAGTGCCCGAGGCCGAGCCCGAAGATGACGACGATCCCGATGGTTTATCGGTCGACTTATTGGTCGACGCATTGGAACCGGCAGGTTTATCCGAAGTCGAGGACGAGGCGGCCGGCGTGTCCGACGACTTGGGTTCCTCATCGGCGGCATAGGCCGTCGCCCAACCGCCGATTGCGACGGCCGCTGCGGCCATCAAGTTGACGATTTTCATGTCCATTCTCCCGATGTGATTATGAAGTGAAATGTCTTCCTCAGACGTTGGGAGGCGCGTAGGGCAAAGAAGGTGCCCGAGCGCGCAAAAGTGTCGTTTCCGCAAGCATTTCCTGCGGTAGTGCGCCGGTGGACGATTCTCAATCGCCGGACAACTCACCAAGCTGTTTCATAAGAGAACAGCAAGCTTGGCGACTAATCGTGCCATTTCGGAAAAGCGACTTGGCCGGCGACGGGCATACGCAACGAAAAGAGCGTCTTGCCGGCGGTGACGTAGAGCGTTTTCCCATCGGGACCGCCGAAGGCGAGGTTCGTCAGCACGTCTTCGCCGATCGGAATGCGACCCAGTAACTTGCCTTGCGGCGAAATGTGGTACAGCCCCGGCGGCACGAGCGTCGTCTCGTGCGGACCGCGCGGCGTCATGATGCCCGCAGCGACCCAGAGATTGCCGTTGACGTCGAGACGCATGCCGTCGCCTCCGCGGCCCGGCGCGAAATCGAACACCACGCGCTGATTACCCGGGAAGCCCCGGTCGTCGAGATCGAAACCCCAGATCTTTCGATGACCGCCGACGATCGGACAGCTGTCGACGAGGTACAAGTGTTTGCCGTCTTGAGTCACCGCGATGCCGTTGGGGCGTTGAATCGCCGGTTGGGTGATGATCCGCGTCACGCGATCGTCGGTGTCGATGCGATAAACGCTTTCATCCGTCATTTCCATCGACGAACGATCGAAATAACACGGGTCGGTGAAATAGATCCGCCCGTGGCCGTCGACGCAGATATCGTTGGGAGCGTTGTAACGCTTGCCGTCGTAACGCTCGGTGAGCACTTCGTAGGCGCCGGTCTTAAGATCGGTACGCGCCACGCGCCGATGACCGCCGGGACCGAAGTCGGCCCCTTCGCAATGCAAGAGCCGACCTTCCCGATCGAACGTGTTGCCGTTGGTCCGCCCGCTTGGTTCTCGAAAGGTGCTCAGCGTGCCGTCGGGGGAGCGTTTGAGGATTCGATTACCGATGATATCGGAGAAATAAACGGTGCCGTCGGCATCGACGGCCGGGCCTTCGGTGAACACAAGCGCAACGGCGGGCTTCGGCTGCTCGGCGACGCCGGCGGGCAGAGGAAGGGCGGCGAAGTCGGGCATGGCAAGATCGGTCGGCAAGCGGGAAAGCGGATTAGCGACGTCGCTAGGTTGTCGCCGCCCGAAAGCTTGACGTCAACTTTTCGGCTCACGTTCTGCCAACAAAAAAAGCCTTCCCGCGATGGACGCGGGAAGGCTCGACCCGAACGACCGCTCGTTGAGGGCAACGTCGAGCGATCGCTCGGACTCTTCGCTCAGGCTTTCGACGAAAAGGGGCGAAAGTCGGGGCGACGGGGGTCGGCACTTATGGGGTGCCGGCAGGAGGCGGATTGCTGCCGCTCTTTTCCACTTTCGTTTCCGTCGTGACTTTGGTCTGACCGTCGGAACCTGTCACGGTCTTTTCGGTCTTTACAGACGATTCTTTCTCGCAGCCGACGAAACAAGCGGCGGCCATCATCAGGGCGGCAAAGCCCGTACGCATACTGGACATGACAACTTCACTCCTTGGCGTGTGGTCCGGAAAGGCCGCTCGCAAGCTGCTCGTCACGAGGCGGTTCAACTGGGTAGCCTTCCGGTCGTGAGCCTCAGTTTTGCATTTGCCGTGCCGAGTCATTACCCTGGACGTGAGCCTCCTCTGTTTTTCCCCCCTAGAAAAGCCGCAATTGCCGTCCTAGGACCAATTTGGCGTCCCGCCAGAACCCTATTCGCCGGCACGTGCGATCATTTGTCGACCGCTCCGGTCGCCTTCCCGCCATCCCACTTGTTCTTCAAATCATCCCAACATTGGGAGCTACCTTCGTGAGTTCCATCGGCCTTCTGATTGTCGGTCTTATCGCGGCATCCCCCGAGGCGCTTTCCGTGCCGGTCGCTAAGGCCATGCCGGTGGCGATGCCCGGCGGCGAGTTTCTTTGGCCGCAGTTTCGTGGACCCGGCGGTGAAGGACATGTCGCCCAGCGCGGCTTGCCGCTGGAGTGGAGCGAGACCAAAAACGTCGTTTGGAAGACGCCGATCGCCGGACGCGGCTGGTCAAGCACGGTCATTCAAGACAATCAGGTTTGGCTGACGACCTCGGTCGAATTACCGCTGCCGCCTGAGGTTGATGCCCCTAAGCCCGACGCCGAGCAGAAGCCGGTCGACGGCGCCGCCGCAGGCCCCAAACAGGAGAAATATCCGCCCATCGAACTCCGGGCAATTTGCCTCGACCGCGAGAGCGGCAAGATCATTCACAGCGTGCTCGTGTTCAGGATCGACGAACCCGGCAAGATCCACAAGAAGAACAGCCATGCCTCGCCGACGCCGATTCTCGACGGCGATAAGGTTTACGTCCACTTCGGCAAGCACGGCACGGCCTGCCTCACCAGCGGCGGCCAAATCGTTTGGAAGACGCAAGAATTGAAGTACGACCATCGCCACGGCCCGGGCGGCTCGCCGGTCGTCTACAAAGACCTGCTGCTGCTCTCGTGCGACGGCACAGACGTGCAATACGTCGTCGCCCTCGACAAACACACGGGCAAAATCCGCTGGAAAGAGATGCGCGAAGGACGCATGGCCTATAGCACGCCGCTCTTGGTCGACGTCGACGGGCAAGTGCAGCTCATTAGCACCGGCGGCGACGCCGTAATCGCCTATGAGCCGGAAACCGGCAAAGAAATCTGGCGCTGCAAGTACGACGGCTACTCCCTCGTCCCCCGCCCGGTCGTCGCCGGCGGGCTCGTCATCGTCTGCACCGGCTACGATTCTCCGAGCATGTACGCCATCAAACTCGGCGGCCGCGGCGACGTCAGCGAGACCCACGTCGCTTGGACGACCAAAAAGGCGGTGCCGCTGAATCCCTCGCCGCTCATCATCGATCAGAGACTCTACATGATTAGCGACAAGGGGATTCTGTCCGTCCTAAATGCCGGCGACGGCCTAGAGATATGGCAGCGCCGAATCGGGGGAAATTGGTCGGCTTCGCCCCTTTTGGCCGACGGACGCGTCTACTTGCTCGACGAAAACGGCAAGTGCACTGTCCTCGCACCGGGAGATGAATTCAACGAGCTCGCGGTCAATCAAGTCGACGGGGAAACGCTCGCCGGGCTGTCGGTCGCCGGCAAGTCGTTCTTCCTCCGCACCGACTCGCATCTCTACCGGATCGAGCAACGGAACTGACATCCGCGCTCGGCGTCGCGGTCGCCCGGGTTGCGGCACTCGATTTGCTTTACGTAAACGTTCCGCACGTTTCTAAGCAGTTGAGGGCAACACCATGACGCTCATGCAATTTATCGTTTGGCTCTGCATCGCGGGCATTTGCGGAGCCATCGGCCAAGCGATCGCCGGCTTTTCGCGCGGCGGCTGCTTGGTGGCGATCGCCGTCGGCTTCATCGGAGCGCTGATCGGTCCGCGGATCGCGGCGGCGCTCGGGCTCGGTGAAATCTTCGTCGTGCAGATCGGCGGCGAGGCGTTTCCGGTGATCTGGTCGATCATCGGAGCGACGATCTTCGTCGCCGTCATCGGCCTGCTCTCGCCGCGACGTCCGCTCGACTAGCCGCCCGGATTGAAGGTGCGGAAGAAGTTGCGAAGCTCAAGCAAGGCCGGGCCCCAGAGGATGATCATCGCCGCCGGGGCCAGGCAGAACACGAGCGGGAACAAGAGCTTGATGCCCGCCTTGCTCGCGCGTTCGTCGGCCGTCTGGCGCTGCCGGGTGCGAATGTCGTCGGCGAAGTCTTTCACGGCCTGCACGACGTTCGTGCCGAGCCGTTCGGTTTGTTGCATGAGCGCCTTCAAAGCGGCGGTTTCCGGAATATCGATCCGGGCGGCGAACTGGCGGAAGGCGTCGCCGAGCGAGCTCATCTCCGCGTGCCGGCGAACGATTTCCAATTCCACGCCCAGGTCCGGGTGCGCCGAGTAGATCTCGCGGCTCACGTGCGCGAGCGAGTCGTTCACGCCCAAGCCGCCCGACAAGCACATCGTGAGCATGTCGAAGGCGTCGGGCAATCCGCGCTGAATCAATGCCGTGCGGCGGCGAACCTTCGAACGCAGGAACAACCACGGCAAGATGTAGGCGAGCGCCGCGGCCGCGAAGCCCCAGATCAAGATCTTGGCCAGCAAGTCGCGACGTTCCGGGCCGACCATCACCGCGGTGACGCCGACGAAGATGATCACGCCGATCGCCATGATGTTGCGGAGCGCGAGAAACTCGTTCCGCGCCGTCGGCTTGTAGTAGCCGGCCCGCCGCAAGTCGTGCTCCAGCGAATCTTCCGTCGACCCGAGCAGCGGCAATTGAGCCGCCAGCGGATCGGTGAAGTCGCCGAACACCGGGTCGGTCGGCGCGTAGCCGCGACCGTCGTCGACGGTCGCCTGTGCGGCAAACGTTCCTTGCCAGCTCAACACAAGCGCGCGAATCACCAGCACCGCGGCGACGATGGCGAGAAAGGCGAGGACGGTCAATACGTTGATCAACATGGCGGTAGTCGCGATAAGGAACGCGTTGTCGGAAGCGAAGCGTCGGCGGGTCCGGCGGGTCGACGAGCGACTCCCCGGTACCCCGTCGTTGATTGATTAGTAGTCGTTACGAAGCAGACCGAACACCCACGTCAGGCCGATCACTTGCAACACGCCGGCGACGGCGAGCAACGTCGTTCCGCCGGGCAGGTTGAAGAATTGCCCCATATAGTCGGGCTGGAAGATCATCATGTACGTGAACACCAGCGGACCGGCCAAGGCGATGAGAATCGTCGCCATGCGGCTCGCGCCGGTCGCGGCTTGGAACGAACGTTGGTAGCTCAAGCGGTCGCGGATCACGTGCGACAGTCGATCAAGCGTCGCGCCCAAGTTACCGCCCGTGCGGCGTTGCACGTTGAGCGCGGTCGACAAGATGCGCAGCTCCATCAGCGGAGCCCGCTTCGTCATCGACTTCATCGCGGCCGGCATGGAGAGCCCCATGTCGAGGTGCCGGGCCGTGCGACGCCATTCGACGCCGAGCGGTTCCATCGTGCTCTTGCCGGTGACGTCGATCGCCTGGTCCAAGGTTTCGCCGGCGCGGACGGCGCGCGATATGGTTTCCATCGACCCGGGCAATAGTTCGCGGAGCATTTTCATGCGGCCGTTGCGTCGCACGACGTAGTACACATACGGAGCGACGAAGCCGGGGACGAAGGCGAGCACCGCCATCAACAGGTCGTCGCGCCAGAGAAACACGCCGCCGCCGGTGACCAAACCGCAGAACACCATCACGAGAAACGCCGCTTCGGGAACGATATCGATCCCGGATTGATAAATCAGCTCGCGGAAGCGGTAATCGAACCGTTCCGACATGCCGTCGGGAACGGTCTGTTCGCCGGCGAACGGCAAGGTCGAGAGCCGGGGCGTTTCGTCGTCGGCCGCCGCACTCGGCTTCGCCGCGTTCAGGTCGCGAACGATCAGATAGATCGCCGCGACGATCAGAACGGCGAGCATCCCGAAGTAGAGGAGATAGGTCGTATCCATGGTCTTCGTCCGCCGATAATTCGGCTTAGGAGTTCGGAGTCGGTTCGAGTTCGCTGAGCGGTCGGGGTCGGTTATTGTCGGATGCGGCGGGCGGTGAACATGTCGTCCGGCAAGTGGACGCCCGCGGCCTTGAGACGGTTCAAACACTTCGGCTTGTAGCCGGTCGCGTAGAATTCGCCCACGGCGGTTCCTTCGGCGTCGACGCCCGTCTGCTCGAAGCCGAACACGTCTTGCAGGACGTACTGGCCGTCTTTGATGCCGACGATTTCCGAAACCTGCATGATCCGGCGCGGTCCGCCCTTGAGGCGCGAGCCGTGAACGACGAGGTTAATGCCCGCCGCCGTGTACTGACGAATCACGTTGATCGGCAACTCGATGCCGGTCATCGCGACCATCATTTCCAAGCGGGTGAGGGCGTCGGCCGCCGAGTTGGCGTGAATCGTCGTCATCGAGCCTTCGTGGCCGGTGTTCATCGCCTGGAGCATGTCCCAGACTTCCGGCCCGCGGACTTCGCCGACGATGATGCGGTCGGGACGCATACGCAAGCTGTTGCGAACCAGATCGCGCTGGGTGACCGCGCCGAGACCTTCGGTGTTCGGCGGTCGGGTTTCCATGCGGATGCGGTGACGATGCTGGAGAATGAGTTCGGCGGAGTCTTCGATCGTGATGATCCGTTCGCCGGCCGGAATGTAGCGCGAGAAGGCGTTGAGCAACGTCGTCTTACCGGCGCCGGTACCGCCGGAGATCAGAATGCTGCAGCGGGCCTCGACCGCGCCGGCGACGAACTTCACCATGTCGGGCAGGATCGAGCCGAAGTTCAGCAAGTCTTCGATCTTCAGCGGCTCCGCGCCGAAACGGCGAATCGAGAGCGTCGGGCCGTCGAGCGCCAACGGCGGAATCACCGCGTTCACGCGGGAGCCGTCGGGAAGGCGGGCGTCGACCATCGGGCTCGATTCGTCGATGCGACGGCCGAGCTTGGCGACGATCTTTTGAATGATGCGGATCAAGTGGCCGTCGTCGGCGAACTGCACGTCGGTCAGCTCGAGCTTGCCGCGGCGTTCGACATACACGGTCTTCGGGTCGTTGACGAGGATATCGTTGACCGTCGGGTCTTTGAGCAGGCGCTCGAGCGGACCGAAGCCGAAAATCTCGTCCATCAGCTCGTCCATCAGACGGCTGCGGTCGATCTTCGCCAGGTCTTTGCGGGCGCCGAACGCGCTATTCGCCATGTGGCGAACTTCGTCGGCGAGCTGCTGACGATTGACGCGGGTGATCTTCGACAAGTCGAACGACTCGACGAGCTGCTCGTGCAGCGCCGACTTCACGCGCTGGAACTCGTGCTCCTCGGCGGTCACGGTGTGGAGACCGTTGTTGACGGAGGTCATGGAAGTGTTCATGGCTATTGCGTAAGCTCCAGTTTTCCGATCCAAGGATTCGAGTTCATGTAGGGAGCCGTCACGGCCTGGCTCGAGACCATCGTCGTCGGTTGCGCGACCAGCTCCCACGAGCCGTCCGGCGACTGCGCGACGGTAAGGATGCGCGCCGCGGCGAAGCCGACGAGCGTACACGTCGGAGCGTCTCCCTCGGTGTAGCCTTCGAACAGGGGCCACGCGCGGCTTTGGCCCACGATGTCCATCAAGCCGTACGGCACTTCGTCGGGAAGCGGCCGCACGCGCGGCATCACCAGCGCTCCGCCGGCGAGCACCAATTGCCCGCCGACCGCGCTCAGGTCGCCGATCGACAGCCCTTCGCGGCAGCGGACCGGCCAGATGTAAGGAAGTTTTTGATCGTTGACGAGGTCGAGCGCGACGCACCAAGCCGCACCGATCGCCGACTCGTCGGCGGCGTCTTCGGACTCGGCGGTTGCGGCGCTCGTGTCGTCGGTCGGCGCAGCGTCGGCGACTTCGGTCGACTCGGTCGATCGGCTTGCCGCGGGAGGCGGATTCGGCCCGCAGTTCAAGACGATCTCCGGAATGCCGTCCGGGCCCGACGTCACTTGACCCGTCTGCGGATTCACGGTGAAGCGATCGTTGACGCCGGCGACCGGTTCGGCCTCGGCTTGCTTCAGCCAGGCTCCATACTCGGCGGCAAGCGGCACGACCGGCGCTTTCACGCCGCGCTCCGGCTTGAAGCCGGCGATACGCGTGTCGAGCGTGGCTTGCGCGCTCGCGGCCGTATCGGCCGTGAGCACGCCGGTGAGCTTGCCGAGCCAGAGGCTGACCCGATTGAAAACGTTGTCGTTGAGCGTGGCCGAAACGCGGACCGTGTTCACGGCCTGCGGCTTCTCGGGATCGACCGGCAAGCCGAGCGGCAGTCCGACGGGCCCGAGCGGATCGACCGTGCCGACGACGACGTCGCCGAGCGGAAGATTCTTCGGGTTAGGGTCTAAGACGACGACGCGGCCGTCGACGCGGTTGGCTCGCCCCAGGAGCCGGGCCGCTTCGCGAGCCATGAGCACGTCGTCGCGCTTGTCGGGATAGCCGTAGAGCACTCCTTCGTCGAGCAGTTCCCGCGCGCCGGCCAGAGCCGCCGATTGGCAAACGGCCCGCAGCTCGGCCTTGGTGTGCAGGAGCCGCGAAGTGTTGAGCCCTAAGGCGACGAAACCGGCGAGGAACACCAAAGTGACGATCAGAAACCCGACGGCCACGCCGCGACGCTTCGCCGCGCGACCCTGCCGGGCCGGCGACGCGGGGCGTCGGCGAATCGGCGTCGGATTGGTCGGGGCGAAGTTCATGGTCGTGAGGTCGTTTGGTGTTCGTAGTTCGGTCGCTTCGGCGAGATCGTTACGGAACGCCCCGGAGGGCGTTCGCTCGAGGGGGACTAGTAACCGTAGCCGTAGCCGCCCCAACCGCCCCAGCCGCCGCCCCAGCCGCGGCCCCAGCCGTTGCCGTAGCCGGTGCCCCAGTTGAGGTCGTAGCGGCGCGGCGTCGGTTGATAGGTTTTCGTATCGGCGTACGGGTCTTCGGTCTTCGGCGTGGCGGGCACTTTGTCCGGCACCGGGAAGGTCATGTTGGCCGGCAGGCCGGAGACCATGCTGACTTCGTTATCGACGAGCTTCGCGTCGGAGAAGCTGATGTTCTGACGCGTGAGATTGCCGCGATAGATTTCGATGCGGTTCATCTTGGCGATCGGTTGGCCCTTGAGGCCGAGGATGCCTTCGAGCGTGTACTTGTTCGGGGTCACGGCGCCCAAACCGCCTTCGCCGCGGAGAGCGAGCGACATGTCGCCTTGACCGAGCACGGCCTTGACGATGTTGGCTTGGTCCGGCGAAACGGCGATCGTCACGCTGACGACGTTGGCGTCTTGGTAGTTGGCCCCGAAGCCTTTGACCGACGCGCCGGTCCGGCCTTGGTTGGTGGTGCGGACGTCGAGTTCGCCCGAGGCGCCGCTGTTGTCGACGGCGGCCATCCGGCCGACCGACAAGACTTCGACGTTTTCCAGCAACGTCACCGTGGTCGACGGAATTTCCGGACGACCGGTGACCGGATCCGGCGCTTGCTTCTTGGAGCGGAAGAGGACGTCGACGAAGCTCCCTTCGACGGTCGAACCGCCGACGGCCGAGAGGTTGTCGATCGGGATCGTCACGGCCCGCATGCCCGGCTTGAGCTTATCGCTGAGCTTGGGTCCGTCGCCGGCGACGTAGAGGTTCGTGGTGAGGATCGGCTCCCCTTGCTTGATGGGCGATTGCGCGATGCGACCGACGATTTGGTTGGTGTCGAGCATCACCGTTTCGAGGTTGTACTTGCGGGACTTCATGTCTTCTTGCGTCATCGGCACGAGCACCATGTCGGCGATGGCGATTTGCCGGCCGGCGGGAATGTCGATTCCGGCCAACGGGACGGGTACGGAGCGCGGCGCCGGCGGCGGCTCGGCGGCGGGCGGAGTGAGCGCGGCCCGCAGGGCGTAAGCCCCGGCCAAGCCGAACAAGACGGCGAAAATTCCGACGGTCATCGTGCCGGTACTGATGCGAGCCATGAGAAACTCTTCCTCTCTTCGGGGGCGGAAACGTGTTCTTTGGACCGACGTCGCACTGGCGCGGCGGCGGAACTATCAACTGCAAATAGACGAACGGAAACGGGGTCGAACGCTACTCGAGTCGCATCGTCGTCTGGGCGACGACGTCGCGATTGCCGAGTCCGAAACCGATGAAGCCGAGCAGATCCGGGGCGGCGGCCTTCATCGGCACGCGCACCGTCACGGCGACTTCGTCGTTGAACGGAGCATTCTTCTGCACATTCAGACTGTAGGTCGTAATTAGGGCTTTGCGGCCGAGCGAACGCTCGACGCTGCGGCGGACGGCGACTTCGTCGGCCCCGCGGAACGACGCCGCGCGGCAACCGGCCGTGGCCGCTTCCTTGACGCGCTGTCCCGAGGTCCAGAGCATGCCGAACTCGATCAGGGCCAACGAGAGCCCGAACAGAATCGGGAGCACGAACAAGAGTTCCATGCTGAGCACGGCGCCCAGGCGGCGACTCCGGCCGCGACCCCGACCGCGAATGATTTTGGATTTGTGCATGTGAGCGAACTTTGCGGAACTTTGCGAAGTCGGCGACGCGACGGGGAAGACTAGGAACCGAAGAGTTGCGAACGGAAACTCCAGGCGATCACGACCCAAGCGGCCAGCGCGACCGGCACGCCGTAGGGCATCAGGCGACGCTTCACTTTGCGTTGCAGCGCCGCTTCCTCGGCCGAGAGGCCGCGGGCGTCGACCTTGCCGCTCTCGGAACCGACATACTTGCGACGTACGTTCCATGCGCCGTTTTGAATCATTTGCCAAGCCAGCACGCCGACCGAGAGCACGACGACGAACACCGTGCTGACGAAGAACAAGACCAAGGTTTGCATCGGGCCGAACCAAGCGCCCAGCGCGCCCATGAGCTTGACGTCGCCCGCGCCGCCGCCGCCGATCAGCCACAGAACGAACAAAATGCCGAAGCCGACGCCGAAGCCGGCCAGCGCCGTGAGCAAGCCGGAGCCTGCCCCGGACCAGCCGGCGTGGACCGCGCCGACCGCGGTCTGATAGACGAGGGCGAGCGCGAAGGCCGGCACCGTCAGCCAGTTGGGCAATTTCTTCGTGCGAAAATCGCAAACCGCGGCCGTCACGGTGAACAGCACGAGGAACGCGATTTTGATCAGGTCGGCGGTGTCCACGAGATTGTTCTTTCGCTGAAGTGCGGGGCCTACTCCGGGCGTGGGTCCGGAGAAACTCTCACCAAGACCATAGGTTGCGGTTAGTGCGGAGCAAATTTGTAGCGATCGGGCAAAGCGTGCGGAGGAGGCGATTCGGCGACATGCCGGGCGCGGTCGACACAACCGGCACGACCGACCGGGCGAGCGACCCCGCGGGCGCGTACGGCGACCGCGGCGGGAAGGAAACCTTTGCGAACGCTTCGCCGGCGGCGGGGGATTTCCCCGCGACGCCGCACCCGCCGCCGGCCTCCGCGAGCCGACCCCGACGCTAAGACCTGCCGCGGCATCGACTTGGTCGACGGCCGACCAAAGAGCCGCGCGGCTTCGCGCCGCGTCGTCGCGGGCGCGGCGGCGTCGCGGACGGGCCGCAACGATGCGATTCGGCAACGCGCGCGCCGGAGCAAGCGTTGCCGCCGAGCAACATGCGAAGGGGAGCGAGCGCGCGTCGGCGCAGCGGGCGAAAAATTTTCCGGAGCGCGGAAACGCCTTGTTTTCCGGGCTGCGGATGCGATCGCACCGGTCGGGATTCTCGTCGCCGGCGCGGCCCGCGGCATGGTCGCTGCTTGAGATCGATCTCACCTTCGCAACGAGCGAAGACGCCGCACGGGGCGCCACAGAACACCGTTCGCATCATTTATCCGGGGGACCTCGCTATGAAGACCATGTTCCATCGTTTGTGGGCCGAAGAAACGGGTGCCGTCGTTTCCGCCGAAATCATGCTCGCCGGCACGATCCTCGTGTTGGGCGTGATCGTCGGCCTGAAGAGCGTTCGCGATTCGGTCGTGACCGAGCTCGCCGACGTCGCTCAAGCCTTCGCCAACATCAACCAGAGCTACTGCTACAGCGGCACGACGGGCCATGCGGCCTCGACCGGGGGCGGCCACTTCAAAGACTCGCAGGACTTCTGCGACGCCAACGGCTACCCGTACGGCGGCGGGCAAGAATCGAAGTGCGTGAACGTCGCCGCCTACGCCGATTCGGAAAGTTAATCCGCTAGCGATCGCACCGATTCTAACGAACTGACAAGGCTGCGATCGCCGACCAAGTCTCTCTCCTCCCCGTGATACCCGACGCCTTCGGAACGTTCGAAAGTTCCGGAGGCGTCGGCGTTTTTGCACGGAAACGGCGACCTAGAGTTGTGCACGACCACGACTCCGCTCGCCGCGCACAAGCCGCGAACTTGCGGAGCGGGCCGGAGCAGGGAACGCCCCGGCAAGCAAGCCACCGCGGTCGGGTTATCGCACATCGATCTTCACGACAGTCTCTTTATGAGCAGCACACTCACGACTCCGCCGGATGAAAACGAGGCCCCGTCGCTCACCGCCGAGGCCGCGCCGGAGACGCGCGAACCGGTCCTGATTCCGGTGCTCGGCCCGCGCTGGGCCTTGAGCGTCAAACATTTGGCCGCGACGGCGGCGTTTTGCGCGCTGTTCGTCTTTTTGAATCATCTGCCGCTGCGCGGGACCGACCTCTGGGGTCATCTCGGCTGGGGCGAATGGATCCTCGAACACAAAACGCTGCCGACGCAAGACCCGCTGCAGCCGCTGGCGGCGGGCATGAAAGTCGTCGACCTGAGCTGGGGCGCGCAGGTGATCTTCGCCGCGGCCGAACGCTTCGGCGGGCCGGAAGCGCTCGTCGGGCTGTTTACCGTGGTCGTCTGGTCGACCTACGTCTTGATTGCGCGCACTTGCTTTTTGCAGACGCGGCACGCGCTGTTCAGCACGATCGTCACCGCGGCCGCGCTCGGTGTCGGCTGGAGCCGGATTGCGACGATCCGGCCGGAAAACTTCGCGCTGCTGCTGTTCGCTGGCCTGCTATGGCTCTATGTCGGCCGGCGCGTGCGCCGCGCCGATTCGGTGCTCGCCGACGACACGCGCGGCGATTGGAAGCTCTGGCTGGGCGTGCCGGCGATCTTCGCCGCCTGGGCCAATCTGCACGGATCGTTTCTCTGCGGCTTGGCGCTGGTCGGCGGGTTTTTCGCCGGGCGCGTCGTCGAAGTGCTGTGGAGCGAGCGATCGGTTGCGGCCGTGTTCGCCGACCGCGAAGCGCGTCGCTTGCTCTATTGGTGCGAGCTGGCCGCGGCGGCCGTGCTGATCAATCCGTATACGATCGACGCCTACGTCGAAGTCTTGCGTTTCTCCGGCAACGCCAACTTGCGCGAAGTCATGGAATGGGCGCCGCTCGCGCTCACGAGCGTCGGCGGGCCGGAATTCGCCTGCGCCTGCTTGGCGACGGCCGCGCTGTTGAAGCTGAGTCGCAAGCCGTGGGCGGCGTCCGACCTGATTCTCTTAACTTTCTTCGGCCTCGCCGCCGCGCTGCAACTCCGCATGATCGGCTGGTTCGCGGCCGTGTGGGCCGTGGCGATCGCGCCGCACGCTTGGGACGTCGTCGCCGCGTGGTTCGCGCGTGAGAAAGGGGAGCCCGCCGAAGCGGCCCTGGAAGGCGACGACGACGAAGTGCCGCAGTTGGCCGAGGGGCATTCCTTCCGCTACACGCTCGGCTGCGTCGGCTTGATTTGGATCGCGTTCGCGTTCTCCTCGGTCAGTCGGCCGCTGTTGGGCGGGCCGCCCCGTGCGCCGGAAGCCGTGTACGGCGATTCGCCGCTGAAGCTCACCGCTTGGCTCCGCGCAAACCCGCCGCAGGGAGCCGTCTTCAATCCGCAATACTGGGGCGACTGGCTCGCCGTCGACGGCCCTCCCGGCATGCAGGTGTTTGCGACGACCAACATTCACTTGATCCCGCGCATGACCTGGCAAGACTACGGCCGCGTTTCTTCGGTCACCTCCGGTTGGGACGCGACGCTCGCGCGCTACAACGTGCAAACGATCATCGTCGACAAGGCGCGGCAAGCCGGCTTCATTCGCGCCCTCCGCGGCTCGGGCGAATGGGTGCCCGCCTACGAAGACGCGCAGGCCCAAGTGTTTCGCAAGAAGCCGAAGTCGGAGCAAGCCAAACCCGAGGCGACCGCGAAGCCGGCCGTGTGTCACTAGCGTTCCGGCCTCGCGCGCCTGCGGCCCCGGCCCCGGGCACCGCATGCGTTCTCGTTCATCTCGCGCATCGTTCATCCTTTCCCGTCGTTTCCGCCATGAAGCCTAACCTCACTCGCTTTTTGATCCTGCAAGCCGTGTTGCTCTCGATCGGCACCGCTTGGGGCGCCGTGCGTTGGCAAAGTTGGAAAGCCGAACTGGAATTGCCGGCGTTTCGCGAGGAGCCGCTCACCGTGCGGCCGACCTACGATATGCCGGTCGTCGTCGGCGACGACCAACTCCGCCGCGTGCTCCTGAAGCTCCGCCCGCGCAACCTCGGCGCGAAGACGAAGATCAATCACATCGACCACGCTCTGCGGTTCTGGACGCCGCACGCCAAGTTCTACGACCCGGCGTTCTTCTCCGGCGAGCAACTTCGGGGCGTGCTGACCGACACGCGGCAGTTCATGGCCCTCTACGGCCCCACGGCCGCGCCGCTCTTGAGCGACGGCCCCTACGGCGTCCGCGTCCGCGTACAGGAAGGTCTGCAATCGTCGAGCCACGTCGACCACACGGTCGCCGGGTTGGCCGAGGTCGGCACGCCTCTCACGTTTCCCGTCGTCACGCCGACGCACGTCACGACCTATCGGGCGATGCTCGAACAAGCGTTGCACGATTTCAGCTTGAACCAAATCGAATACGAATGGACTGCGCTGGCGATGATCTCGTTTCTGCCGCCGGCCCAAGGTTGGCGGACCGCGGAAGGGCAAGAGATCACGTTCGACCGGATCGCCCAACGCCTGATGCGCGAAGAACTGCCGCGCGGCGTCTGCTTCGGCAATCATCGTCTGCACACGCTCACGATGTTCCTGCGGATCGACGACGAACAGCACGTGCTCACGCCCGGCACGCGGGCCGAGATCATCGGCTTCCTGTGCGACAACACGGTGAAGCTGATCCGCCATCAACATTCCGACGGCTATTGGGACGGCAAATGGCCCGATCAGCCGGCCGGCAGCGACGTCAATGTGAACCTCAGCGGCGACGGCCTCGCCGACCGCATCTTGGCGACCGGCCACGCGCTGGAATGGTGGGCGCTCGCGCCGCAAGAATGCCACCCGCCGCGCGAAGTGTTGGCGAAGGCCGGCCAATGGATGGTGCGCACCATCGACAATCTCACGCCGGAACAAACCGAGAACTACTTCACGTATCTCTCGCACGCCGGCAGAGCACTGGCGCTGTGGCGCGGCAAGCTGCCGTATGAAGTCGATCTGACGACGACGAAGTAAGCTCGCGCCCGTCAATCTTAAATCTCGCCCTCGGCGAGACGTTGAATTACTCGCCCTATTTCATAGAGCTTCGTTGCGATCCGTTTGCAACGTGACCGACGTGCGATACATCGATTCCAACACGTCTTCGAAGTCGCTGAGAACTTCGTGATTCCAGAATCGCGACACGAAGACTCCGTGTTTCCCGAGCGTCGTCGTACGCTCGACATCGTCGTGCCGGCCGGCGATCGTGTTGTGTTGGCCGCCGTCGAGTTCGACCGCCCATTTCAATTCGTGACAGTAAAAGTCGACGATGTATCGATCGATGGGCTGTTGGCGGCGAAATTTGAGCTTGAGAAAACGACGGTCACGTAGAGCCGACCAAATCAGCGTCTCGGCGTCGGTCGCTCGGCCGCGTAACTCGCGTGCGAATGTTTTGAGATATTCGAGGAGCGGTAGATTGTGCGCGAATTGATTCATGGTCTCCTCCCGGAAGCTTGGCTCGAATCCCTTCTCCCTCCGGGAGAAGGTGGCCGAAGGCCGGATGAGGGTCGTGCTGCGCGTTCGAGTTGACACCGCATCCCCGAACTGCGAGCCACGACGTGAACCATGATCGCACTCTCCACTCGCCTGCGGCCCGACCCTCACCCGCCGCTTCCGCGTCGACCTCTCCCGGAGGGAGAGGTGTTTGAAGCGTGCCTCAATTTTTTTGAGTAATCTCACTCCACCGCGGCGGTGATGATCATTTCGACGCGGAGCCGGCCGGAGAGGCCGGCTTGAACACAGGCGCGGACCGGGGCTTGGCCCGGCACGACCCAGGCGTCCCAGAGCTTGTTGAGCGTCGGCGCGTCGGCCAGATCGGCCAAGTAAATCGTGATCTGCAGGAGCCGCTCGCGCGTCGCGCCGAGGCTCGCCAAGGTGGCGTCGATCTGCGCGAAGACCTGCTCGATTTGGCCGGCCGTGTCGCGCGCGGAGTCTTCGGCGACCTCGACCCACGTCGCCACGCCGCGATGGACGACGACGTCGGACCAGCGCGGGCCGGCACCGTGGCGGATGATGGGCGAGGGAAGTGTCATAACGGAAGGGGGGGATCAGTGCAAAGTGATAAATGATAAGTGATAAGTGTTAGGTCCGCACATTTAGCATTTATCACTTATCATTTATCACTTAGCTTTTCCTCTCACTCCGGCAGCGGGCGGCCTTTGGTTTCCGGGGCGAACCAGATGATGATCATGCCGAAGACGTAGATCGCGCTCACGAAGCTGCAGATCACCGGATAGCCGCCGGTGATGCCGGCCGCGGTCTGTTGCGTCTTGATGAACTCCGTGCTCAACAGCGCGCTCATCTGCAAGTTGCCGATCGCCGCGATGATGCGGCCGAAATTGAAGGCGAAGCCTTGGCCGGTCGCGCGGACGCGCGTCGCGAAGAGTTCCGGCAAGTAGAGCGGCAGCCAGCCGTAGAACGAGGCGGTCGTCATGCCGGCGAGCAGCGACCACACGAGGAACGAGGTGCCGTATTCCTTGTGCGATTGGAAGAAATAAACGGCCGTGAGCATCGACAAGATACACATCACGAAATACGTGATCCGCCGGCCGAACCGGCCGCCGCAAATCGCGGCGACGATCGTGCCGATGATCGCGCCGATCGCCAGATAAATCTGCGTCCATTCGCGCGGGTAGGAAGCGTCGGTCCCCTGCGTGAGTTGGCCGGCCCACGTCGGAGCCCATTGCGTGCTCCCCCAGGTGCCGAGCAATGCCACGCCGCTCAACAGCGCCCCGAGCATCATCTTGCGCACCGTCGGCCAGGGAGTCGCGACGCCCGGCTGATGGGCCTCGATCGTCCGCTGCAAGTAGCGGTAAACGGGATAGGTGTAGCCGACGACGGCGACGACGACCCCGATGAGCGTACCGACGACGCGTGTCGACTGCGAGTAGCTGGGCGTTCCCCAGACATAGACGATCAGGCCCGGCCCCATCGCGCCGAGGATCACGCCCAACAAATCGACGGTCGCCCAGTTCGAGGTGCCGCCTTTGGCCTTTTCTTCCTCCCACTTGTGCGATTCGGGCACGAAGATACGGAAGAAGAATGTCAACACGGCCGGCAACGTCCCCATGATCATAAGCAAGCGCCAGCCTTTGAAGGCGACGAGGCTCTGCACCATGTCGGGCCCCAGGCCCAGCGTCGGGAGCCAAGTTTCGAAGTGATGCAGGATTTCGCCGAGCCCCATGCCGATGAAGCCGACGAGCATGTAGCCGACGTTGGCCGCCGCGCCGATCAGGCCGGCCATAAAGGCCCGACTCTTATTCGGCCACACTTCCATGACGAGGGCGACGCCCAAGGCCCACTCGCCTCCCATGCCGAGCGACGCGATGAAGCGGAGGATGCCGAGCTGCAACGGCGTTTGAGCGATCCCGCAAAGACCGGTGAACACGGCATAGGTGAGCACGCTCAAGCTCATGGCGCGGACACGGCCGACGCGATCGCCGAGCCAGCCGAAGACGACGCCGCCGGTGGCCGCGCCGACCAAGAACACGGCGATAATGATGCCGAAGTAGAAGCCGATCTGTTGCTCTTGCTCGGGCGTGGGCGTCAGGCCGAAGCCGAGCATGTCTTGCACGGCGGCGCGACCGACCATCGAGAACACGCCCATCTCCGCGCCGTCGAACAGCCAGCCTAAGAGCGCGGCGACCAGCGCCATCCACGCGCCGCCGCCGGCCGTCTTCGGATCTTTGCCCGCCGGCGGGAGAACGTCGTCGGACGGGTTCTGCGAATGTGCGGCCATAGGGCGACGTCCTCGGTTCAGCTGCGATCTCGAAAATTCAAAACGGGCGGCAACAAACATCTGCGGGAGGGGGAGGCTCCCGCCGAGCCCAGTGCGGGCCGCGATTTCACACGGCTCTGCGGGAGCCTCGCCCTCCCGTCGATTGCTGCGATTGGGCCGGACTTTTCTACTCGTCGAACTGGCCTTCCTTCGGTTCGGGCAACCAGAACGAAGCGATGAAGTTCACCAAGTACACGCTGAACGCCACGCCGGCGGCCACATAGGCCGTGGTGTGGGCGACGTCGATCGCGCTCGGCGGCGCGCCGTTCGGGCCTTGCGCGACCAGTGCGCCGGCGATCGTCGTCGTCACGGCGGCGAAGCTCGTGCCGACCAAGCGTCCGCCCATGTTGGCCGCGAAGCTCTCGCCCGTGCCGCGCAAGTGCACCGGGTAGACGAGCGGCAGGTAGTTGCCCCAGAAGCTGAATTGACCGACGGTGAGCAGTCCCGCGACGAACATGCCGATGTGCAGATAGCTCAAGCTGTTGATCGCAGCCCAGCCGAAGATGAGCGGCATCGCGACGAGGCCCGGAATGAGGAACACGCGGAGCAGCGAGCGGCGGCTGAAGATATAGAGCGCTAGGCCGGCCAAGAGAAAGCGGCCGACGAGCCCGCCGACTTCTTGAATCTTGGTGGCGTGCGAGGCGGCCGCTTGTTCGACCGGGCCGGAGATTTTGCGCTTCTCCGCACCGACGGCCTTCTTGATGTCGGCTTCCGACTTGTTCTCGCTCTTGAGCTTGGCGACGAGCGCGTCTTCCTTCTCTTTCGGGAAGCCTTTATCGAGCGCTTCCTTGACGCGAGCCTGCACTTCCGGCAGGCCCGGCACGATTTGCGGCATCTGCTGAATCGCGCCGAACGCGGCCGCGAAGCTGCAGGTGAACATGATCGTCGTAATGATCGTCGTTCGCTTGAGTTGCGGCGAGAACAACTGGCCGATGCTGGCGCGGCGCAGCTTGCCGGTCTCGCGCTTTTGCTTCCACGCCGGCGACTCCGGCAGGAACGGACGAATCACCAGGAGCGGAATCGCCGGGATCAGGCCCGACATGAGCGTGTAGCGCCAGGGGGCGTGTTCGTTTTGCACGGAGCCGAGGAACGAGAGGAAGCCGGGCAATTGGATGGCCGGCAGTTGCACGCCGGGAATGGTGATGCCGAGGCCCAGGTCGTACGCCGCGCCGGTCGACCAGGCCACGGCCATGCCGTTGGCGATCGCCACGGTGAGGCCGCCGATCGAGGAGAAGGCCTGCGTGAAGCCGAGCACCTTTTCGCGCTGGTGCGGGTTGTCGAAGAGTTCCGCGAGCCAAGCCACGGCGGCGACGAACTCGACGCAGACGCCGATGAACACCAGGCAGCGGAAGAAGAGCAGCATGTAGAGGTTCGTCGAGAAGCCGGCCGCGAACGCCGAGAACGCGTACAGCAGAATGCTCCACGTGAGCACGCGACGACGACCGAGCCGATCGGTGAGATAGCCGCCGAGCAAGCCGAACACGCCGCCCGCGATGGCCGGCACGTAGAACAGAATGCTGAACCACGTGGTGAACTGCGGCGTGCCGGGATTGATGCCGCCCAGTTCGAGCAAGGCGGGCCGCAAGATCAGCGGCAGCATCAAGAGTTCGTAGATGTCGAAGGCGAAGCCGATCGCGGCGATGATGCAGATCAGCCACTGCGTGGAGTTCAAGCGCGCAGCGGGTGCGGGAGAAGTCGACATAGGTGCGAAGCGCTCGGAGGGTGACGGACGTCGGAAAGGCGGGAAAAACCGAATCACCATGCTAGTCCAAGCCGCGCAGCGCCACAAGGAACCGGACGTCCTCTAAGAGTGCGATCCATCGACGTCTTAGCCCCCGGGCAGCGCCGTGTTGGTGAGCCGCGCGAACTGCCCCCGGTTTAAAGAAACGGAGGCTAAGAATCAGCGCGGTCGCGCGAAAAAGTTTGCGCCATCGGCCCAATCGCTGGCTTGCGGCCGCCGCGCGGCTTACCATACGCACACGCATGTCCACGGACCGCCCCGCCTGCATCCCGCCGATTGATAGAGGTTTGCTCATGCATCGCCCCGCCGTTTTGCTGCGCCGCTTTGTCGCCCTGCTGCTCCCTGCGATCGTCGTCTGGAGCGCTCCGCCGGCCTCGGCGGCCGAACCGAAGTCGGACCACTGCGTAATCCTCGTCAGCCTCGACGGCTTGGCCAACTTCTACCTCGACGACCCGAAGGCGCACTTGCCGACGCTCCGCAAGCTCGCGGCCGAAGGAGCGCGGGCCGACGGTATGGTGTCGTCGTTCCCCACCGTGACCTGGCCGAACCACACGACGCTCGTCACGGGAGTGTCGCCGGCGAAACACGGTGTGATCGGCAACGCCTACTATGATCGCGCGAAGGGCGCGAACGTGCCGTTCATCCCCGATCCGATCTTCGACAAAGACGAGATCGTAAAGACGCCGACGATCTACGACGTGGCTCACAAAGCCGGCTTGAAGACGGCCGGCGTGATCTGGCCGGCGACGCGCAACGCTAAGACGCTCGACTGGACCGTGCCCGACATGGGCGGCGCCGAAGCGTGGCCGCAATTCGGCACCCGCTCCTGGCTCGAGGAGTTGCGGGCCGAAGGCATACCGGTCGATCGTCATGCCGCGTGGGTGTCGGAGAAGAGCGGCGGCGTGCAGCGCGATTGGATGTACACGCGAATGGCCGTGCATGCGCTGAAGAATCATCAACCGAACTTGTTGCTCCTGCACTTGATCGAGGCGGACCATGTGCAACACCGCTTCGGCCCGCAAACCGACGACGCGTATTGGTCGGTGGCGTATGAAGACGAGCGCATTCGAGAACTGCTCGACGCCGTCGCCCAATCGCCGCGCAAAGACAAGACGACGATTTTCATCTGCAGCGACCACGGCTTCTGTCCGGTGACGCGCGAGATTCGCGTCAACGTACGCCTCAAAGAGTTGGGTCTCTTGAAGACGGACAACGACAAGATCACGGAGAAGGTCGCCGTCTGCCGACCGGAGGGGGGCGCGTGTGCGATTTATATCCACGACGACTCACGTCGCGCAGAACTGATCAAGCAATTAGACCAAGACCTGGCGGCCGTCGAAGGAGTCGAGCGGGTTTGGACTCCGGACGAATTCGCCGAGATCGGTCAGCCGACGTTGAAAGACGACCCGCGCGCCGCCGACCTCTGGCTTTCGTGCCGAAGCGGCTATTCGTTCGGCGACAGCGCGGCCGGCACGCAGGCCGCGGTGGCGAAAGACGCCAAGACCGGCACGCACGGCTATCGCCCCGACCAAGAGGAACTCTACGCAACTTGCATCGTTTGGGGCGCAGGTGTGCGGCCCGGCACCAAGCTCGGCCTGATTCACAACACGGACATCGCTCCGACGATCGCCAAGTTGCTCGGCGTGGAGATTCCCAACGTCGACGGTAAGGCCTTGCCCGCCATCGGGGAGTAATTCGCGCTCGCGGATCGTCGCTTGCTCATGACGAATGGCGTGATCTGGTGGCACCTATAGGAAGCTCCCGGTCAAGATGCACTTCGGGCGGAGGCCCGGATTTTTCTCTCTTTGTCGGGAGAGGGGCCTTTTGATTCGTTTCGGTTCGGCAACTTCGCGCGGAGTTCCGGTTCGGTCGCGTCGATGG
>JAEUIN010000239.1 GCA_016793115.1 Planctomycetaceae bacterium | reverse complement strand
TCGGTGCAGTGCAGCCGGCCGCGGAGAAACAAGCTCGGGTTGCAGCGTGCTTCGACGCTTTCAATGAGCAGCGCGGTGCGCCCGGGCGCGGCGGCGTCGCCCACGCGGAGATTGTCGATCTTGAGCGCGCCGTTCCAGAGTCCGTAGGAGATGCCGTCGGCCGTGAGTTCGGTGTCGAGCGCGAGCGAAGCCTGTTGCAAAAAGGCTTCGGTCGCCAGACGCTCGCCTTGAAATTGCGCGCCGCAAGCCGCGGCGGCGAGGCAGCAGCAAGCCGAGAGCGCGCCGTGCGGACGCAGCAGACCGCGGCGATCCGCGCCGGTCGGGTTCGCCGTGCGGGAAGCTTCGCGCCCGGCGACGAACATCGCGGCGGCATGAGCCGTCGGAACGCCGACGACGAGCGACGTGACGAGCCCGCCGAATACTTGGTAGTCGTCTAAGCGAAACATCGCGCCGAGCGGCCCGGGAGCGAGTTCCGAGATCAGCGGGCCGAATTGCAATTGATCGAGCAAGATTTTGCCGACGGCGTTCAGCGCCGGCGCTCCGAGCGCGGCCATGGCCGCGCCGCAGCCTGCGGCGCACGCGGCGACGCTCAAGCGCACGTTGAGCGCGAGCGTCAGCGCGGTGAGGCACGCGAACGTGAGGTTCCAACCGCACACGCTGCCGGCCATGAACCCGAGCAGCAGTGCGGCGGCGACTCGTGCCGGACGTCGACTTAGATGGGTACGATTCGAATCTTGGTTTGCGGCCTGCATCGCGAAGCTCCTCCGACGGCGTCGAAACGTCGTCGTGCGCGTCGTTCGGTCGGATCGCCCCCCTGTGGGCACGCCGCACCGATGCGACTAATCGGGTTCTTCCGGTGGTATCGGTCGCGGCGACGGGAGAACTTGAGTAAGCTCTGCGCCCTCGCCCCCGCAGGCGGAGGGCGATATAATTCGCCTCACGCATCCAAGCGGCCTATGCACGCCCTGTTTCGCGACGATCGCCGGCGATCGGCCGATAGCACTGCTGCGAGGCCCGCACCTCACCCTGAACCGAGAACGCTGAACGCCCGTTATGGACAACGCCTTGGCCGACCGTGCCGACGCCATCCGCCGTCGTGTCACCCAACTGCGAGACTCTCTTTGACTACGACGCCAAGCTAAGCCGCGTCGCGCAGATCGAAGCCGAGATGGCCGAAGGCGGCTTCTGGAACAATCAGGAGAAAGCGCAGGCCACGGTCGGCGAGCTCAAGGGGCTGAACGCGCTCGTCAAGCCGATCAAAGACTTGGATAAGTCGCTCGGCGATCTCGATGCGCTGTTGGAAATGGCCGCCGACGAGCCGGAATTCGCGGTCGAAGCTGCTTCGGAAGTCGAGCGGCTCGAAACCGTGCTGGCCGATCTGGAATTGAAAGGCCTGCTCAACGGCCCGTACGACAGTCGCAACGCGATCATCACGATCAACGCCCGCGACGGCGGAGTCGACGCCAACGACTGGGCCGACATGCTGCTTCGCATGTACATCCAGTGGGCCAAGAAGCACGACTACGACGTCGAAATTCTTGATCGGCAAGAAAACGAGCAGGCCGGCATTTCCGAAGCGACGTTCGCCGTCCGCGGACCCTACGCCTACGGCTATCTGCGCGGCGAGACCGGCATGCACCGCTTGGTGCGGATCAGCCCGTTCAACGCCGAAGGCAAACGGATGACGAGCTTCGCCGCGGTCGACGTGTCGCCGGAGACCAACGACGACGTCGAAATCGAGATCAAAGACGAAGACGTGCGGATCGACAAGTTCTGCTCCAGCGGCGCGGGCGGGCAACACGTCAACAAAACGGCCAGCGCGATTCGCCTGACGCACGCGCCGACGGGGATCGTCGTGCAGTGTCAGAACGAACGTTCGCAGCATAAGAACTTGGCCTTCGCCTATAAGATGCTGCGGGCCCGCCTGATGCGGCTCGAAGAAGAAAAGCGCGAAGCCGAGATGGCCGCGAAGTATCAATCGCAGGCCAAGACGGGCTTCGGCTCGCAGATTCGCAATTACTTTCAGCACCCGGATCAGCGCATCAAAGACGCGCGGACCGGCTACGGCGAGACGCATTTTCAGAGCGTGATGGACGGCGACATCCAAGGCTTCCTCGACGCCGTGCTGCAATGGCGCGCCGGCAAGGAAGTGGCGCAGGGTTCGTAATGGCGGAAACGATTCTCGAAGCCGACGGACTGCGCGTCGTGTTTTTTCATCGCGGCGATCGTTTTGCGCATCGCGTCGAGGTACGCGACTCGGCTACCGACGATGGGGCCTCCGGCGGCTGGGCGACGGCGCTGGAATCGGTGGAAGGGGACGACGCGGACGCTTGGCCGGCGAGCCCGCCGTTTCAGCAGTTGCACGTCGAGCAGCGGGCGACGGGGGCGATCGTGTTTTTGGTCGGCATGGCCGGGAAATCGCATTGGTCGGCGGCCGTCGAGGCGTCGGCCGATCGGCGGAGCGTCGTGTTCGACGCGGCCGTGCGATATCAGCAAGCGCCGTCGCGACTAGGCAGCGAATATAGGCGGCCGGCGGCCGGCGCGGGCCGAGTCGTCGTGGAGCCTTGCGGCGCTGCGGCTCCTTGGCCGGTCGTCGACGGCAGGCAAATGACGTCGGACGGTCCCTTTGCACCGCCGCCGGCCACGGTCGCGTGGAAGTACCGCATCGCGATCGCCGGCGAAGATTCTTGATTTTGGCCGCACATCCCGGCAGAATGTTGCGGTTCGCAGGATGTTGTTCGCCGGCTCTCAACCTCTCACCCGTCGAAGCGGCCCGCCATGTTTGAGCAGATCGAGAAGCTGAAGCGTGAGTACACGGACAAGTACGTGGTCGTCGACGAGTCGCGGCCCGAACTCGGACGTTTCAAAGGAATGACCGGCCAAGTCAAAACCGTGAACATGAGCGGTCGCGCGTTGGTGCGGTTCGACGGCGACGACAACAACATCGGCTGGTTCGATATCAACCCCGATTTCTTGAAGTTCGTGCCCAAGCCGGAGCCGAAGGCCGCGGAAGAGAAGCACGCGAAGCCGGCGGCGGCGAAGCCTGCCTCGGCCGCGAAGCCTGCGGCCGCGAAACCGGCAGCGGCGGCGACGGGAGAAAAGAAGCCGTCGGTGGCCGAGATGCTGCGGGCTCAAGCCGCGGCCAAAGCCGGCGGCGCGGCCCCGGCCGCCGCACCTGCTCCGAAAGCGGCGCCGGTCGAGAAAGCTCCCGAGCCGGAACCGGAACCGGTCGCCGAGGCCCCTGCAGTGAAGCCGGTGGAAGCGAAGCCCGCGGCTGCGAAGCCTGCCGCGGCGGAGGAAGGAAAGAAGCTTTCGACGGCGGAGATCTTGGCGCAGTTGCGGGCCAAGAAGGGCTAAGCGTCTTGCGAGCGGAGGGGTTGATTCCCGCCGTCTGTCGAACGGGTGCCGCAAAAGCAGACGGCGGGCATGAACCCAGCCGCGCGCCGCTCTAGCCGCCTTTCTTGGCGGGCGGCGTTTCCTGCGCGCCGTTGGCTTTCAAATCGGCCGGTGTCGCCGGCTGCGGAGCTTGCGACTCGATCGTCGGCAGCGCTGCGCCGGCGCGCGGCTTCGATTCTTCGGCCAACGACGCCTTGTCGTCGACCACGCGGATGATGAACAACGCCTCGCGATAGTTCTCAGGCAGCGCCGGAGCCCCGGAGTCGAAAGCGAGTTGCGGCGCGATGAAGCTTTGCGACTGCTGCAGATCGACTTGCTTTTCACCGGCCATCGGCTCGGTCGTCCCTTTCGCGATGGTCGCGGCGGCTGCGACCGGCTTCGGGGCGGCGGACCCGGGGGACGGAACTGCGACGGACGGCGTCGCGGGTGCGTCTCCCTTGGCGATCGACTGGTGCTTCGCCGCTTCCTTCTTGGCCTCGCGCGGCGGCTCGGCGCCCGCGACGGCGTCAAACGGCGCGAGCGGAGTTCCGGCGGAGCGTTGTGGCGCCGGCGAGTTTGCCGCGGCCTGCTCGAATTCTTCGACTTGCCGCGACGTGAGCCGCTGGGCGCGACTCAGCGGGGCGGCGGCGGAGTCGAGTTGGGCTTCGGCCATGCGATTTTGAACGGCGTAGTAGCTTTCGCCCCCCGCTTTGCCGGCCGCGGTCTGGGAGGGCGTCGTGCGGGTCGATGGCGCAATCGACGGCTCGATTTGCGCCGACTGGGCCGCCGCACCCGGAGCGGAGGGCGCAGGCTTCGCAGCCATCGCCGGCCGCGGTGCGGCTCCTCGACCGCGGCTGTACTCGATCCAACGCGACGCTTCGGCCGGAGCCTCTTCGGCCGGCTCGACGTGCATGTTCAGCACATATTGCGGTTGCCCGTTGAAGAACGACAACGTCGATTCCAACTTGTCTTCCGGCGCGACCATGTAAAGAAATTCTTCGCCTCGCGCGGTCGATGTGCCGGAGCGCAGGGAGGCGAGTTGCTCCGCTTCGTTCAACGATCGCTTTTCCCCCGCCGCGCTCTGAGCGGCCCCGCGCGGCTCAGGGCTCGCCGCGGGGGCGGTCGCCGTCGCCGCTTGTGCGGTTTCGCCGAGTTGCGCCCCGTCGCTTCTCTCGCGGAAGACATTGCCCATCGCCGTGGAGCCGCCCGCGCCGCCGACTTGGCTCAAGCGGCCGAAGTCGCCGAGGCCGGAGATGTCGGCGATTTGCTCGCGGGCGAGGACCGGCGCGATCAATTGCGGCAGCGCTTCGGGCGTCACTTCGCAGGTGACGATCACGAGCCGGCGGGCCCCGGCTTGCTGCAGCGACCAGTTGCGTTCGGCCGGCTTGTCGCTCACCGCCGCAGCGCCTTCGGCCGCAGGATTCTTGGCGACGAAGCCGCCGCTCTTCGCTTGCGTTGCGGCCGAGCCGTTTTGCGGCGTCGCGACTTGGCGGCCGGCTGCTGCGGCGGCGTTGTCGCGTTCGGCCGGCAATTGTCGGCGCTCGCCGGCCGCTTGCTGCGACGCGAGGTCGACTTGAGCGATCTGCGTTTGGAGTTGCACCGGAGCGACGTTGCCGTCGGGCGCGGCTTGCTGGAGCTTGCGGTAGTTGTCGACCAGGACCAGAGCGCGCCGCAGGTCGGCCTCGGCGAGCGAGGCGACGGCGCCGGAATCGGCCTGCCGCTGCAGCGCGAAATCGTTCACGCCGAGCATCAGCGTGCCGGCACCGGTCTTGGCCTGCACGGCCGACCCTTGCGCGGCGCCGCGAGCATCGTGGACGAATCGATCGGCCAGAGGATCGCCGACGACTTTCGGCATCGCGGCGGCGGGCGGCGCGCCCGGGAGCGCAGCGCCTAAACCGCCGGCGGCAAAGTCGCCGTCTTCTTTGCGCAACGGCGGCGCGGCAAGCTTGTCCGCCGCATCGTCTCTCTTCAACGCCTTGCGGTCCGCGCCGTTGAGATCGACCAAATCGCCGGCCTGCGGTTTCGCCGGGCCGAGGGCGACGTCGTTGGGCCGCTGCGTTCGCTCGACGAACATCAACACGACCGCGGCCGCGACCGCGGCCAACGAGAACGCGGCCGGGCGTCGCCAGCGCTCCCAGGAAAACCTCGCAAGCTCCACGCGAGGCGAACCGGCCGGCGGCGGCACGGCCTTCGGAAGCGTGGACTTCAACGCCGCGGCGGCGACCGCGGGGCCGGCGGGCGCGGCATCGCTCTGCAGCATCTCACGCTCGGCGCGGCGCAGCACGTCGGCTCCGAATTGATCGCCCAATTCGTATTTCGGCAGCCCGTGCAGCCCCTCGCGCAGGACGCGGAGCTCGTCGAGAAAACGGCGGAGATCGGGGCGTTCGACGAGCAACTGTTCGGCGCGCGCACGTTCTTCGTTCGACAGTTCGTCGTCGAAGTAGGCGCTGATCAGTTCTTCGTCGGGAATGTGCGACACGGTGGGAGCGGTTCTGGGTTTTGGATCTTTAGTTTTCGGTTTTTGGACAGCGGGCTTATTCGGCGACCACGGCCTTGAGGTGGTCTTTCAGTTGGAGTCGGGCGCGATGGAGCCGGCTGCGGACGGTGCCGACGGGGATGTCGAGGATTTCGGAGATTTGGTCGTAATCGCACCCGTCGATCTCGCGGAGCACGATCACCGTGCGGTAGTCGTTCGGCAGCGCGGCCAAAGCCCCACGGACTTGAGCGACCCGCTCGCGCCGCTCGAGCGGCTCGTCGGGAGCGCCGTGGCGATCGATCGGCTCGTATCCGCCGGCTTCGCGGCACTGATCGAGCGAGCCGGCCGGACGCTTGCGCCGCGCCGAACTCACGGCCGTGTTGAAGGCGATGCGATAAAGCCACGTGTAGAACGAGCTTTGTCGATGAAACGAATCGAGCTTGAGGAACGCTTGCACGAAGGCATCCTGCGCCGCGTCGCGGGCGTCGTCGACCGAACCCACGAGGTGCGCGAGCGCCGTGAACAGCCGGTCTTGATACTTTGAGACCAGCAGTCCAAACGAGGCCGAGCGTCCGGCGAGAGCGTCGTCGATGAGTTGGTCGTCAGTCACGTTGGTCACACGAAGACTTCGACGTTGCAACGCTCGAGGGAGTTCCCGAAACGAGCGGGAAAGCGGGCTTTTTGCGGGCGGTGCGGATTTCCGCCCCGTGGGCGTTCAATATCCGGCCGGCCTGCGTAAATGTCAAACGTATTGCCGCGCCGGGAGTTACGTCGCCGCCGCCGCGCCGTGATCCGCGGCTTGTCGCGGCCAAGCGAAGCCGCGCGGGCGGCGCTCGAGATATGCCCACAGCAAAGCGGCGACGACGAGCATCGCGATGCTGATGTGCTGCGAAATGCTGAGCTGCGTGCCGAACATGCCGGCTTCATCAATGCGGATTTCTTCCAGGAGGAACCGCGAGATCGGATGCACGGTGAGCAGCAGAGCGAAGGTTTCGCCGTCGCGCCGGCTGAGCGGCGTGAAGGCGAGGAGCAGCAGCGTGAGCAGCACGGCGTCGATCGCGGCGTAAATCTGCGCCGGGTGAGTCGGCAGGCTGTGCGTCGTCGTGCCGGCGATCGGCTCGAGGGAGCGGGCGCCGCGATCGGTAACGAGGCGCAGCGGGAGCCGGCCGTCGCGGAAGGCGAAGTAAATCGCGGCGCGGGCTTCCGCGAGATCGCCGACCGGGCGGCCTTCGACGAGCTTGACGACTTCACCGGCGGCGAGGCCGGCCTGCGCGGCCGGCGAATCGGCGACGACTTCGACGATCGTCGGCGCCGACTTCGTCGCATCGCCGGCGAGCGGACGTTGGCCGAGGACGAAGCCGAACACCTTGCCCGTTTCGACTTGGCGAATATGCGGCGGCGAGCCGGCGGGAAACTCCACGGCCCAGGGGGCGGTGCAGGCGTCGCCGAAACAGCAACCGTTGAAGAAGCAGCCGACGCGCCCGAGCGCCAAGCCGAGCACCATGCCGGGGGCGACGAGATCGGTGAGCGGCAGGATCGGCAACCTGTGTTTGAAGCAAAACGCGATGAGCGCGCCGACCGCGCCGATGAAGCTGCCGAAGACGACCAGCCCGCCCTGCGTCATGTTGGCGATCGCGATGAGCGTTTCTTTGAGCGAATCTCGTTGGAAACTTTCCCAATACTCGATCACGTAGAAGGCCCGCGCTCCGACCATGCCGGCGACGAAGACCCAGAGCGCGAGCGAAAGGATGAGATCGGGCTTGATGCCGACGCGCTTCGCGCGCTGAATCGTGAGGCCGACGCCGGCGACGATGCCGGAGAGCAGCATGACTCCGTAGCCGCGAATGGCGATACCGGTCACACCGGTCGCTTCGTCGCGAACCATGATCCGCGGCACGACGAAGACGATGGCGAACAGCAGCACGCCCATGACGCCGAGCGAACTCAAGACGTCGGTCGAAAGCCCTTCCTTGCGAATGCGCAACAGCGCATAGACGACGCACCAAGCCAGCCACAGTGCGGCGACGACGCCGAACCCGAACAACGGCACGCCGGCGATTTCATTCGGAATGACGAACAGCGTTTGGAGCATGCTTTTGGTTGGTCCAGAGAGGGGGATGAGGAGATCGGAGGAGATGTCTGGGGATGAGCAGAGAAGATTGGGGACTTAACCGAGCACCTAAGCGCTCGGATTTACTCCCGTTTCTTTTCAGATCTCCCTCATCCCCTCTGCATCTCCTTATCCCCTACTCTGAACCTTTCGACGAACTAAGGACGAAGTAAGCAATTATCGATCAGCCGAGTCGTGCCGACGTGGGTCGCGACGAGTGCGACGCAAGGTCGATCGAGCTCGGCCGGTTCGCGGAGCGTAGCGGCGTCGGCGACGACGGCGTATTGAACTCGCACCTCGGGCGTCGCGGCAAGCTCGGTTTGCAGCACGTCGCGCAGTTTCCAGACGCTGCGCTCGCCCGCCGTCACTGCTTGCTCCGTCTTGCGCAAGGCCCGGCTGAGCGCCAGGGCCTGCTTGCGTTCGGCGGGCGAGAGATAAACGTTGCGGCTGCTCATCGCCAAACCGTCGGGCTCGCGCACGGTCGGGCAAACTTCGACGGTGATCGGCACGTTGAAGTCGCGCACCATTTGCCGCACGACGAGCGTTTGCTGGTAATCTTTTTGGCCGAAGTAGGCGACGTCGGCCCCGACTATGTTGAAGAGCTTCAGCACGATGGTGGCGACGCCGCGAAAGTGGCCCGGCCGGCACTCCCCTTCGAGCGGTTCGGCGACGCCGCCGATTTCGACGAACGTCGCATTGCCCGCCGGGTAGACTTCGTCGACCGAGGGTGCGAACACGAGGTCGGCCCCGGCGGCGGCGACCTGCGCGACGTCGGCCTCGAGCGTGCGCGGGTACTTCGCGAAGTCTTCCTTCGGTCCGAACTGCGTCGGGTTGACGAACACCGTGACCACGGTGAAGCCGCACGCGCGGGCCGAAGCTGCGACGAGGCTGACGTGACCGGGATGCAGCGCGCCCATCGTCGGCACAAGTCCGATCTTAAGGCCCCGGGCTCGCGCGGCGGCGACTTGGGAGCGAAGTTCGGCGATAGTATGAACGACTTGCGTAGTGGACATGCGAAGACGAACGGAGATTAAAAAAAGTTGTGATCGTGAGCGGCGCCGGCTAGCCGGCCGCTTCGAGCGCGGCGGCGAACTCCAGCAACGCCGCCTCGCGACCGCGGATATCGAGTTCGACGACCGGCGGCAGCGCGACGTCGAGCGGGCACCGCTCGCGCACGGCGAGCGCCGCGCCCGCTGCCGGTTCGTCGCCCGAGCGCAACACGGCCAGTAAACGCGGCTCGATCGGCGCCGAACGGTCGGAGCGGCGCGACTCAAGCGCGGCGGCGAATTCGCGGCGGGCGTCGGCATCGAAGGCGTTCGCAAGTTCGCATACTTCGTCGGCACACCAGGCGTCGTCGACGATCCACTCGTCGGGAGCCGCGGCGATCGACGACGCTACGGCGGCGCGGCGAGCGTCGAGGAATTGTACGGCGGACGCGACCGTGAGGGGAGCCGCAGCCAAAGCCGCGGCGTTTGCTGCGACGTCGTCGCCGGTCGGCTCGACCAGCCGCGCTCGACCCGCCTCGGCGCACTCGCCGGCGAGTTGCGTGCGAAATCCGGGAGCATGACCAACCAAGGCGACGTACTTGGGCGTCGACTGGAGATGGCGGAGCAACTCACCGAGCGAACGCCCAAGGACAGGATGACGCATCTCGGCGGCGATTTCACATGCACCGCGCAGCACGAACTTGCGAAAGCCGAGTCGCGGGTGGGGAAGAATCAGGTCGGCCGTGCGGACGACGGCGGCGTCGTAGAGCAGCAAGTCGAGGTCCAGCGTCCGCGGTCCCCACGGCATGTCGCGTCGCCGACCGAACTCTTGCTCGATGCCGAGGATCGCCGCGAGGCACGCCTCGGGCGCGAGCGCGGTTTCGATCAGCGCCGCCCCGTTGAGAAACTCCTCCTGCTCCAGCGGCCCGCCGACCGGAGTCGTCGCGTACCACGAGCTGCGCCGCAGCACTTGGAAGCCGGCGGTGCGGGCCACGGCGGCGAGCGCGCCGTCGAGCGTAGCGGCCCGATCGCCGAGGTTGGAGCCGAGACTGATCAGGAGATGGGCCATGCGCCGTCAAGTTTACGGCGCGAAGCGCGCGACGAATAGTTCCTCTTGCGAACGGCACACGCCGGCGCGAGAAGAACATGAAAATTGTTGGGGGGGGCTTCCGGGCCGCAACAGAGTCGCCGAGTCGATCCGTCGGTTACGCCCCCCAAGCTTGTTCGTGAGCCGTGCAGTCCGAGGCGACACATCTTGCGCGCTTCCGACGCGGCTTGCCGAGCGGCGACGATCTTCAACACGTTCACCGCTGCGATCGGCAAGCCCGAGACGGAATCACGGAGCGTTGCGAGCGGAAGGGCGACGTTCTTAGACCATGTTCGAAAACTTCGAACGCGGTGAGAAAACTGCGTGAATCGCAGGTTGCAGATGCGTTGAGTGCCGAGCGACAAAGAGCGTATTGTGTCGGCGTCGCGCGGGTTGTCAAGTTCGCGAAAGGTAAAATTGAATTCCTCGCTTGGGAAAGAAATGCTTGCAATTCGCGGCGCGTTCGCTCCCGTCACGAATTCGCGCAGCGCCGCGCGTGGAGCCTGCAAATTCGGCGCAAGTGCGCCGCGAAAAAAATCCGCGCTCACAACGCGCGGCGGTGTTTCAGCGCGGGCAATTGAGCCCGCACGTCGGCGAGCCGCGCGGCCGAAAGCCGCGCCGAGATGAAGGCTTCACCCTCGCCGGCGCATGCTAGCACCGAGCCCCAAGGATCGACGATCAGCGAATGGCCGTACGTTTCTAAAGCCGCGTGCCGGCCGAACTGATTCGCCGCTACGACGAAGCATTGATTTTCCACGGCGCGGGCCCGACAGAGCAATTCCCAATGATCGCGGCCGGTCGTTTTGGTGAAGGCCGCAGGCACCGCGACGATCGCTGCGCCGCGATCGGCGAACAGTCGGAAAAGTTCCGGAAACCGCAAGTCGTAACAGACGGCCGCGGCGAGCGCGACTTCCTCGCGTGGAGCGCTGTCGTCGGAGGGAGAGGCCGCGACGGGCATGCGTGCGACGACGACGTCGGCCCCGGGAGCCAGCCAAGTACTTTCGCAATAGGTCAGCCGGCCGGGCAAATCGACGTCGAACAAGTGCAGTTTCCGATAGACTGCGACGACCGAGCCGTCGGGGGCGATCAACAGCGACGTATTGTGCGCTTTCTCCGGATCGTCGGATCGTTCGCAAAACGTCCCCCCGACCAAGGCGACGTTCAAGCGCTCGGCAAGTCGCCGAAGAAATTGTGCCGTGGAGCCGTCGAGAGGCTCGGCCTCGTCGAGCATCACCCGCCGGTCGCCCAGGCAGTTGAAATACTCCGGCAAGACGATCAATTGCGCGCCGGCTTCCGCGGCGGCCATGGCGAGGCGCTCGGCCGCGACGAGGTTTTGCGGCTTGTCTTCCGTCGACGTCATTTGAACGGCGGCGACCGTAAAATCGGAAAGCATGCGAAACGGCGACCGGGGTGAAAGGAAGGTTTTACGAAAACGATTCGGCGCTTGCCGATCGCGAGGGGGGTGAATTACGATCCAATTGTGCCCCATTTGCACTTCAGGCAAGCGCCCACGAAGGAACCGCGCTCGCATCGTAAGACGGATCGCGCGCCGCGTCCATTCCTCCCGCTCGCCGTGAAACGACGATGAACAGCCGATCGATCGATATCGCGCTCGCTGCGCTCCCGAATCCCTTGGACAAGATCCGCTCCGCCGACGAACTCATCGAACTGCTCGGGCCCGCCGTCGCGCGGCAGCTAGGCGTCTATCGGTTGCCGGCCGGGTTCGTCTTGTCGGTCGTCATTCCCGTCTTCAACGAAGCGAAGACGGTCCGCGAGATCGTCGCGCGCGTTCGCCGTTGCGGCCTGCCGACGGAAATCATTCTCGTCGACGACGGCAGCACCGACGGCACGCGGGCCATTCTCGACGGGATGCGGGGCGAGAGCGACTTGCGGATCATCTTCCATGAACGGAATCAAGGTAAAGGTGCGGCGCTCAAGACCGGCTTCGGGCAGGCGTCGGGCGACGTGGTCGTCGTGCAAGACGCCGACTTGGAATACGACCCGGCCGATTTTCCCCGTTTGATTCAGCCGATCGTCGAAGGAGCGGCCGACGTCGTGTTCGGCAGCCGGTTTCTGGGCGACGAGCATCGCGTGCTCTATTTTTGGCACTCCATCGGGAATTATGTGCTGACGTTGCTCTCGAACATGATGACCAACGTCAACCTCTCGGATATGGAGACGTGCTACAAGGCGATGTCGCGCGGCGTGCTGAAACAAGTGGCGCCGACGTTGGTCGAGAATCGCTTCGGCACCGAGCCGGAACTGACGGCGAAAGTGGCGAGCATCCCCGGCGTGCGGATTTACGAGCGGCCGGTCAGTTATCGCGGTCGCACCTACGCCGAAGGGAAGAAGATCACCTGGCGCGACGGCTTCCGCGCGCTGTGGTGCATCTGGAAATATCGGCGGGGAATAAAAAACGCTCGGCCGCTGGATGCGGCCGAGCGTCGGTTCACTTCGTGACGACGAAGCGGGTTACGATTTCGGCAACGGCGGGTTCGCCGGGGTCGTCGCCGGAGAAAGCTGAGCGTTGAAAACGCCGCGCAACTCCTGAGCGACCGTGTCCTGAGGCATCAGCTTCAGACCCTTGTCCAATTCGCGAACCGCTTCGCGCGGGTAGCCGAGATAGCCGTAGTGGTAGCCGAGCAGGAACTGCAACGCGGGCGACGCCGTCTTTTCGCTCGCCGTTTCCAACGCGCGAAGCTGATCGGTGTAGTCCTGCTGGTTGCCGTACAGTTCCTTGTAGTTGGCGACGACGACGTTCCAGTTTTCCTTCGGAATCTGTTGCAGCGCGCTTTGCGCCGCCCCGGCCGCTTCTTCAAACTGGCCGGTCGCGAACAGCGATTGGCTCAGCAACAGCACGAGCGTGGCGTTCTCCGGGTCGTCGACCAAGGCATGCCGGAAGTTCTTGGCGGCACCTTGGTAGTCGCCCGCATGAAAGGCCGCTTCGCCGAGCGCCGCGAAATCTTGCGGCGCTTGAGCGGCGGTCGGGGCGTCGACGCCCGCCGTCGTCGCGACGGTCGTGCTCGTGTTGTACACCGGGTACGACGTGTAGTTCGTGTAGTAGCTCGGATAGCCGTAGCCGTAGCCGCCGGATCCGTAGCCGACGTAGTTGCCGTATCCGTAACCGCCATAGCCGCCGTAACCATAGCCGCCCCAATAGCCTGGACGGACGAGCCAACCGACTCCGATCGCCGCGGCTCGCACGGCGCGCGCGGCTAAATAGATCCAAGGGTTGCCCCAGTAATACGGACGGTAGCCATAGCCATAACCGCCATAACCGCCGTAGCCGAGACCGTACCCGCCATAGCCGCCATAGCCGCCGTAACCGACGCCGTAGTAGCCGAGCGCCGAGCCGAGGGTGTAGCGGAGGAAGTTGCCGCCATAACCGCCGTAGCCGCCGATGTAGTTGGCGAGCCCGTAGCCGAGGCCGCCGTAGCCTCCATAGCCGCCGAAGCCGCGATAGGAGTAGTAAGGCAAGCCGCCGCGGTAGTTGTAGCTGCCGAAGCCGTTGCGGCCGGCGCCGCTCCAATTGTTCCAGTTGCCCGATTGCCAAGCGTTGCGCGCCGAAGCCACGCCGCGCGAGGCGAGTGAGCTCGACCAGTTTTGCGTTCCGCTGCGCAATGCGTTCGACATATTGCCGTGGCGCTGCATGAATTGCGACGCGGTCGACGACGCGTTGTGCAAGCGGGTGCCGCCGAAGCTTGAGCCGTTGAAACCGGCATGGCCGCGCGTGGCGAGCGACGAACCGAGATTCGAACTGCCGCCGAGACCCGGCAGATTGCTGCGCACGTTGGCGAAGTTCACGCCGTGACGGCTGGAGAAACTCGATCCGGAGCGCGGGCTCGAACCGCCGAGGGACGGCGACCGGCCGTGCGTTGCGCCGCCGAGCGCGCCCGAGCCCGAGAGCCCGCCGCCGGGACGAGCCCCGGCCGAGAGACCGCCGCCGAGCGAAGATCGACCGGAGAGCGAGCCGGTATTAAATTGCGAACCGAGCGATGAGCCGCCGCCGAGCCGAGCGGCGCCGCCGACCGGATGACGCGAACTGAAGGAACTGCGCGCACCGAGCGAGGCTCCCCCGGAGGCGCCGGGAACTCCGCCGAGCGACGGCCGACTTCCGAGCGACGATCGACCGCTCAAGGACGAGCCGAGGGAAGAAGATCCGCCGAACGTACGCGACGGTGAAGAGAACGAAGGAAGCGAGCGGCCGAGGTTGGAGCCGGAGAACCCGCTCGAAGAGCGACTGGGCGAGGAAAAACTCGGCTGCGAGCGACTAGGACTCGCCAAGCTCCGCGAAGGCATGCCGCCGCCGAAGCTGTGCGATCCGCCGAGCGAACCGGAGAAGCTTCGCGAACCTCCGCCGGAGAAACTGCGGGCCGAGCCGCCGAAGCTGGAGCCGCCGCCGCTGAAGCCGCGACTCATGCCGCCGCCGAAGCTGTGACCGCCCCCGCCGCTAAAACTACGGCCGCCGCCGCCGCCGAAGCTATGGCCTCCGCCCCCGCCGTGGCCGCCGCCACCATGTCCGCCGCCGCCGCGTGCGAAGGCCGCGGCCGGTCCGAGCGCGAAGACGGCCGTCGCCAGCCATGCGCCCCAAAAGCCAAACCGTAACATGACAAACTCCCTGGCAAAGATTGTCGGCTCGAGTCGCCGCGCTTTACGTCGCGCGAGTCGATCTCGAAAAAATCTATTGCCCGGTCCCCTATCAGAATCCTACGGAATCAGCGGGAGTTTTGTCTACGAATTTCGACGGTTAACGATGATGTCATTCACCGCAGGGGCGCGCCGTCAGTTTGAGAGCGCCGCCGTCATTACGATCGCGCAAGCTTGTCGCGCGTCGGGCACACTCCTGGCCCGCGTGCGACGGCGCTGCGACGTGGAAGGGCGTCATCTCGACGGCGCGGCACTACGCTTTCGCGCCCGGCACGCCGGGGAACACCTCGGCTTCCGCAATCGGCGGCTTGCGCAGCACGAAGCGAAACAGCACGCCGGTCCGATCGTCGAAGTATTTGTACGATGCCGGGAAGAAGCAGACGTAGCGGTTGTACGTCTCGAGGCTGACGATCTTGAGCGCTTCTTCGCGTTTGGCCACCATTGCGTCGAACCATTGGCGAAGAGTCAGGCGGTAGTCGTGACACGACGTGTGGGTGACACGGAAGCCGGCCGCTTCGAAGTCTTTCATGTGCGTCGGAAACGACGTCGGCACGTGGCCCGGGAAGAAGAGCTGCGCGACCGCCGCGGCGGGCGGAAGTCGCTCCTGCAGCCGGCAGAAGAAGTGCATCACGAACCGGCCGCCCGGTTTCAGGGCGTCGTACACCTTCTTCAAGATGATCGGGTTTTCTTGCGGGCGGATCGCCTCCCAGGCGGCGATCGAATACATTTTGTCGTAATAGTTTTTCGGATACTCGGCTTCGACGAAGTTTTCGAGACGCACGCGATAACCGTAGTTTTCCTTGATATAGGCCGCTTGCTCGCGCGAAAGCGTGAAGCCTTCCAAGTTGTCGCGGTCGCCGGTGTGCTGCTCGACGTAGCGCAACATCGACGCCCAGCCGCACCCGAGCTCGGCGATCTTCTCGCCCGGCTTGGGATCGATCAGGCCGAGCAAATGGTCGGCCTTATTCGTTTGGGCTTCGATCAGCGTTTCATCGCCGCGCAGATGATCGGCGCAGGAATAGAACATGAACTTCGGGTCGAGGAACAGTTTGTAGAACTCGTTCGAGACGTCGTAGTGTTCCTGAATGCCCAGGCTCGGGTCTTGATATTGCTTGCTGCGGAGCACCCACTTGCGCACGAACGCCGGCGGCCAAGCCTCGCGCGCCCATTTACGCAACGGGTGCTCCTTCATCGTGATGAAGTTCCAGGTCCACTCTTCGTCGAGCCGCGTCGGACTATGGATCAGCCAGTTCAAGATGGCGTACGACGGACCATGAACCAGAAGATCGGCGAAGAAGCGAAGCACGCGCATAGATATCGGTTGCGAAGTGACGAAGAGTGGTGTGAACCCGCTCGTTCGCGGGGCGGGTGTATGGTAAGCTGTGGTCGCGGGACGACAAAGCCCGTTTGTGAATCGAATCCTTCGTCTGTTTGCGTTCGAGCGGAGCCTTCCTATGCCCATTGAGATCGGCCGGCCGGCTCCGTCGTTCAGCGCCCTGGGCGCGGACGGCCGGCGAGTGAGCTCGGCCGACTACTTGGGCAAGCAAACGCTCGTGGTGTTCTTCTATCCGAAAGACGGCACGAGCGTTTGCACGAAGGAAGCCTGCGCCTTTCGCGACGCCTATCAAGACTTCGTCGAGGCCGGCGCGGCGGTGATCGGCGTGAGCGCCGATTCCGACGACTCACACCGCTCTTTCGCCGCCGATCATCGCCTGCCGTATACGCTCTTAAGCGATCGCGACGGGGCCTTGCGTAAGCTGTTCGGCGTCGGCAAAACGCTCGGGCTGATTCCCGGTCGAGTAACGTTCGTCATCGATAAGGCGGGCACCGTGCGCCATGTGTTCAGCGCGCTCTTGGCTTCGGATCGACATGTGGTCGAAGCCCTCGCCACGGTGCGCAACCTAGCGAAGTCGTAAGCGAGTTCGCCGTCTCTTACCCGCACGCTTTCCAGGCCCGCTGTGCGACCTTGTCGCCGGTTTCCGGTCGCCACTTTGCGAAAAGCCGGTAGGATCGGCGTCCGACCGACTTTGCGACGCCGAATTGCCGCCCATTTCACCCCAAATCTCCGGTAGTTGGTCCGCGATGTGCTGAGTATCTTGGGGCTAACTACGGTGAAGGTGCAGCATGACTCGATGGTTGGGAAGCTTACTCGGTGCGGCCCTCGGGGCGATTCTCGTTGCCGGCCTCGCCTACACCGGCCGACTTCCCGGCGTAAGTCGTACCGGTTCGGGCGATCTGCCGGCACGTTTGCCGACCGGCACGGTCGCGACGAGCCCTCCGCAAGCGCAGGTCGTCGCCTTGGCGAAATTGCAGCCGGCGGCGGGAGTGCTCGAACTCGGCGGAGTGCCCGGCGACAAAGTCGAACGGATTTACGTTAAGGCAGGTCAAGCGGTCAAGCGCGACGACCCGCTCCTCTCCTTCGACAGCCGTACGTTGCGGCAACTCGAAGTCGACGCCGCACGCACGCAACTCGCCGAGGCCGAAGCGCGCCTCAAGGCCGAGCAAGACTATGCCGATGCGATGGTCGCCGAAGCGCAATTGCTCGTCGATCAGCTCCAGCTCGATGAAATGGAACTGGCCGCCCAAGAGACGCGGGCCAAGTCGCTGAAAGAACAAGCGGAAGCCTCGGCGCGCAACTACGAACGCGTCGGCAAGCTGAGCAAGGAGCTGATTTCCGGTCAGCAGCTCGATCAGGCCAAATTGGCCCGCGATCAAGCCGCCAACGAATACGCCGCCGCGCAAGAGCAGATCGCCAAAGCGAAGCAAGGAATCGCGCTGAAGCGACGCGAGGCGGAACTGAAGCGCAGCCAAGCCGCGGCCGGGCGCGCCAAGGTCGACGCGACCGTGCCGCTGGAGTCGCTGCGTAAACAATTGGCCGCGGCCGAAGAGCGGCTCAAGTCGGCGACGCTCAAGTCGCCCATCGACGGCGTCGTGCTCGAACTTCCGGCGGTCGAAGGGGGCTCGGTCGCGCAGGTTCCGCTGATTCGGCTCGCCGACGTGCGCTCGATGGCCGCGGTCGCCGAAGTCTATGAGACCCAAGTCGCCGGAATCCGCGAGGGGCAACCGGTCGAACTCTCGGCCGACGTGCTGCCGCGCAAGCTGCAAGGCACGGTCGAACGGGTCGGACAGACGGTCGGTAAGAACCGGATGTTGAGTTTGGACCCGACCCAGCCGTCGGACGCGCACGTCGTCGAAGTGCGCATCAAGCTCGACGACGCCTCGGCGCAGATCGCGGCCCGCTTCGTCGGGCTGCAGACGACGGCCGCGATCCGCACCGGACCGTAAAGGCGGGAAGCATGCGCACCCCGCTCGCTTGGCTCAATCTCTGGCACGACAAAACGCGCACAGCGACGGCGCTCGCCGGGACGGCCTTTGCCGTCGTGCTGGTGCTGATGCAGCTGGGCTTCTTCCGCAGCGTGCTCAAGACGGCGCGGATCGTTTACGACGACGTGAAGTTCGACGTCGTCATCACGAGCGTTAAGTATCGGCAGATGCTCAAGACCGGATACTTCGACAAAGTGCGGCTGACGCAAGCGCGCAGCTTGCCGGAGGTGGCCGACGCCATGCCGATGTCGCTGGCGCTGCAGCTCTACCGGAATCCCAAGACCGGTTTCAAACGCTCGATTTTGATCATCGGCATCGACCCCCGGCGCGACTACGTGTCGGTCGTGGCTCCCGAGCAGTTGCCGCAGATTATGCCGGCCGACCAAGTGCTGATGGACGAACTCAGCCGGCCGGAATACGGCGAGCGCGGTCCGGGGCTCATCTCCGAGATCGCCGGCCGCACGATCAAGGTCGTCGGTATGTTTCGCTTGGGCTGCGGTTTCGGAGCCGACGGCACGGTGGTGACCAGCGATACGAATTTCGCGAGGTTTTTCGCCCCCCGCACGACCGAGCAGATCAGCCTCGGTCTGCTGCAACTTCGGCCGGGCGCGGATCCGGAGGCGGTCGTCGCGAAATTGAAAGCCATGTTGCCGCGCGACGTCGTCGTGCAAACGCGCGACGAGTTCATCTTCCAAGAGCAATACTATTGGATGGTGAAAACAAGCGTCGGCGTGATCTTCGGACTCGGCGTCGTCGTGGCGATCTTGGTCGGCGCGGCGATCGTCTATCAAGTACTCTCGGCAGACATCGCGAAGCGGATGCCCGAGTACGCCACGTTGAAGGCCATGGGTTATCCCGGCGGTTATCTCTCGAGCGTGATCCTCACGCAGGCGGCGATCATCGGCGCGGTCGGTTTCGTGCCGGGTTTGTTGATCTCGAACGCCCTCTACGCCCTGACGCGGGCCCAAGCCCACATTCCGATGGACATGGGCGTGCTGCTGCCGATCGGCGTGTTCGTCGTCAGCGTGGCGATGTGCGCCACGGCCGGCATGGCGTCGTTGAGAAAGGTCCACACGGCCGCCCCGGCGGATTTGTTCGCCTAGATTTCAGGATTATCGCGACGGTCGCGACGACGACATGAAAACTCCGCTGGCTTGGCGAAATCTGACGCACGACCGGAAGCGGCTGGCCATGGCCGTCGCCGGGATCGGGTTCGCCGTGCTGCTGATGTTCATGCAACTCGGGTTTCGCGGAGCGATGTTCGACAGCACCTTGGCCTTGCCGCGATTGTTCGACGCCGACGTCGTGCTGGTCAATCCGCAGCGCTACACGATTTCCGTCCGACAAAAATTTCCCAAACGCTATCTGCAACTCGCGGAGTCGTCTTCGCTCGTCGCTTCGGCGTCGCCGCTCTATTTCGAAAACAACCTCTCGAGTTGGAAGATCGAAGGTGCGGTGGTCGGTCCGCCGATCCGAGTCTTGGCGTTCGATCCGATAAACCCGCCGCTGTTGTTAAAGGGGCTCGACGAGCAGGCCCGGTTGTTGACTCGGCCCGACAGCGTGCTGTTCGATCGGCAGTCGAAAGGCGACTTCGGCGATTTGAAAGTGGGCGACACGGCGGAGTTGGCCGGCCGAAAAGTGCACGTCGTCGGCACGATTTCGCTCGGGACCGACTTCGCCGACGACGGTACGGCGCTTTGTTCCGATCGTACCTTCGCCGCCGCGATTTACTCCCATCCGCATGCGCCCGAGAGTTTGGACGACGTCGATTTCGGCCTCGTCAAACTCCGACCCGGCGTCGATGCCGCGGTCGCGGCCCGGGAGCTGCGCGCGCTCGTTCCGCCTCAAGTCGAAGTCTACACGAAAGAGCAATTTCTCGACGTCGAACTCGGCTTCTGGAGCAGCGCCACGCCGATCGGTTATGTGTTCGCGCTCGGTACGGCCATGGGGTTTCTCGTCGGCACGATCATTTGCTATCAAATTCTGTTCGCCGACATCGCCGACCACTTGCGCGAGTTCGCGACGCTCAAGGCCATGGGTTACCGCCCGCGCTACTTTATCGGCGTCGTCTTGCAGGAGGCGCTGTTGCTGTCGCTGTTCGGCTTTATTCCCGGAGCGATTACGGCCGCCGCACTGTACCAAGTCGTCGCCTTCGCCACCGGCCTGCTGATGGACATGAGCGCGCTGCGCACGCTCGGAGTCGCCGGGCTGACGGCCGCGATGTGCATCGTGTCGGGCTGTTTGACGATGGGCAAGGTGTTGACCACCGACCCCGCGGAACTGTTCTAGCGAGACGAGATTAGACGATGGATTTACCCGTGACGAAGCAGCGACCATCGCAGCCGGCGACGCGCTCGAATCCCGCCCTTCGCGGCGAAGCCTTCGCGGCGAATTGCGCCATCTGCGTGCGCAACCTGAACCACACCTTCGGCGAAGGTGAGTTGAAGAAACAAGTGCTCTTCAACAACGAGCTTACGCTGGCACGCGGCGAAATCGTGATCATGACGGGGCCGTCGGGTTCCGGAAAGACGACGCTGCTCACCCTTTTGGGCGCCCTGCGGACGGTGCAAGACGGCAGCATCACCATCATGGGACGCGAACTCCGCGGCCTCTCGGCCCAGCAACTCGGCGACGTACGCCGCGACATCGGGTTCATCTTTCAAGCGCACAATCTCTTCACGTCGCTCACCGCTCATCAAAACGTCCGCATGGCGCTCGAATTGAAGGAGACCGACGTCAAGGAGATGAATCGGCGCGCGGAAGCGATGCTCGAAGCCGTCGGCCTCGGGCATCGAATTCACTACAAGCCGCAGCAACTGTCCGGCGGCCAACGTCAACGCGTCGCCATCGCGCGGGCTCTCGTGCACAACCCCAAAGTGATACTAGCCGACGAACCGACGGCCGCGCTCGACAAGCAATCCGGGCGCGACGTCGTGAACCTGTTGCGCAAATTCGCGCGCGAGAACTTGACGACGATCCTCTTGGTCACTCACGACAATCGTATTCTCGACGTCGCGGATCGGATCGTGAACATGGTCGACGGTCGGATCATCAGCGACGTGATGATTAGCGAGTCGCAGGCGATCTGCGAGTTTCTCCGCCGCGTTCCACTGTTCAGCGGGCTACTGCCCGACACGCTCACGAAAGTGGCCGACCAAATGGAACTCGTCGAATGCAAGGCCGGCGACGTCGTGTTTCGACAAGGCGACGTCGGCGACAATTTCTATCTCATCCGCAGCGGCGAAGCCGAAGTCGTGCTGGAGAAGTCGACCGGAAACGAGACGGTCGCGGTGCTCGACGAGGGGAAGTTCTTCGGCGAAATGGCCCTGGAAACCGGCGAACCGCGCAAAGCCACGGTCCGGGCCAAAACCGATCTCCATCTCTGCGCGCTCGATAAAACGGAATACGAATCCGTGCGCCAAACCAGCGCTACGTTCAAGGAGGAGATCGGCAAAGTGCTCTTCGAACGTCAACGCTAGTCGACTCTCGTCGTCCGGCCGCCGAATCGCTTCCGCGCGGATTGGCGCAGAAGCTTCGTATCGACTGCCGGGAATCTAAGTCGGCTCTCTTCGCTCGGCATCGGAGTTGCTCTAGTCGCCGGGGTTGACGATTCGTAGTGCGGAGATAGGACATGAACCCGGTCGTGCAAACGTCGGATGAAGAATTGTGCGCGGAAGCTCGCTCGTTGTTGACGGAGGAGGCTCACTTCAACGTGCAAGGTTTGTATCTCGGAATCAGCGGCGGCCGGCTGATTCTGACCGGTTCCGTGCGCACTTTCTATCACAAGCAGTTGGCGCAAGAGCTATTGCGCGGACTCTGTCGCGCCGCGCGATTGCGGATCGACAACCGCCTCACGGTTCTCGAGATTCCGTCGGAGTAGGCCTGGGCGTGATCGAACTTGCGCCCGGCGGATGAGCGGCAATGCGTCACGCCGGACGAATCGCGTTCACTCGTCTTAGCCCGCCGCCGCGAAATCGCAGGTTTTTGCGAAGGCGGTGAGCCGCCGCATTTCTCTCTTGACGAGGTCGGCGTGTCGGTGAACGTCCTACCGGCCGCACTCGGCGACGAGCGCCCCTTCCAATTCGTGCAGTTCGACTTCGGCTCGTTTGAGCTCGGCCACGGCCGACACCACGGCTTGCTCGGCTTCCACCACGTGGAGTTTGGCCGTGGCGATGTCGATGAAATTCGCGCCGCCGGTTTCCCGCAGCTCTTCCAGTTGCGAGAGTCGCACGCCCCGTGATTCGAGTTGCTCTTGTGCGAGCGCGGCTTGCCGGCGACGGGCGACCACGCCGACGACCGCGGCGCGAATTTCGCCGGCGATCGTGTTCTCGCGACTCTCGCGCAATTCGGCCAACTGTCCTTGCCGCGCGCACGGTTCGCAACTGCTTGTGCCTTCGCACAGCGCGTGCAACTTGAGCGCGGCCAGTTTCGTTTTCAGGCCGAGGCCCGAATGCGTGCCGCCGAGTAATTCGCGAACCGCGTCGAGTCCGTCGACCGCACCGCAATTCGGCAGTTGCCGCAACGCGACTAATTGCGGCCGTGTCGCCAGCCCGTAACCCACTTCTTCCTCCGCGTCGAGCGGCGTCGTCGACACGGTGAGCGGCTCGGTCGGCCAGAAGTAGGCGTCGTTCGGCGTCGACGGGAGCCCGAGCAAGGCCCGCAGTTGGGCGTTCATTTTGGCTTGCTTGATTTCCAGATCGGCGCGGCGCGAGGCCAGCGCGAGTTGCTGACGCTCAAACTCCGTCCGATCGAACGGACGCTCCAGATCCGCGGCCTTCAGTTCGTCGGCCTTCGCCAGCAGGTCGGCTAGGATCGGCTCGCTCGCCGCGACGGCGTCGAGGCCGGCTTCCACCTCCGCCAGTCCGTAATACAGCTTCAGAGCGTCCGCCGAGTTCTTGTTGCGCGCTTCGCGGGCCGCGGCCTGCAGGACGATCAGCACGGCGCAGCGGGCCGGCTGCGCGCACTTTTTAAGATCGTTCATGCCGACGGCGCGGCGCTCGCGATCGAGCAAGTTGCCCAGCGTGGAGTATTCGACGGCGAGACATTGGGCTTCGGCCGCGCTGAGCGCTACATAGGCATGGGCCGCGGTCGGCAAGGCCGGCACCTCTTCGCCGTCCGCCGCAAGAGCGACCTCGGGCGCGACGGCCGTGACGCGTCCGCGTTCGATCGGCGGCAGTTCATACCCGGCCGTTTTGACCGGAGGCGCCGCCGTATGCCGTTTGGAATGCGCGCAGCCGCCCAGCGTCGCGATCGACGCGACGGCGACGGCGAGCAAGGCCAGCGATCTGCGAGGCATCCCTTCCTCCGCGCCTAGTGCAAGCGCACTAAGTCACTCGCTATATCGAGCATCGACCGGAGGAACTGGAGAAATTTTGCGGGCTCAACGAGTTGTCATGCCGGCAGTGCGCAGCGCGCCGTGCAAGCACGACCGCGGAACATCGCATATCGCCGACGCGAGCTACTTCGCGTCGACCGCCGGTTGCTTTTGATAGCGCCACCGCTCGTCGAAGAAGCCGGCGGCGACGATCTTCCCCGGCAACTCGTCGGTCGGCGGCTGAGTGACGTCGACGAACGCCCAATCGGGCAGCTTCGGATTTTGCTGCGAGTTCGTCTTGTCGTGCGCCTCCCGAAAAGTGAGCCCGCTGTTGAGGACGACATAGCGCGACGGATCGAGCGGATTCGGATAGATCAGCACCGGCACGACCTTGGCGGCGTCGAACTCCAGATCGCCGATACCGACGGTCTTTTCCGTCCACTTGATCGGAAGCTTGTCGAGAATCTTGGCGATCGCCGGGTTGGTTTGGGGCGTGCCCCAGAGGATCAGATTGCCGTTTTGGTCGTCGACGAGATCGACGCTTGCCGCATCGGCGTTGAGCGGCTCGCCGCGCATCAACTTGCGCCAACGATCGGCGGCGTGTTGCGACTCAAAGGCGACCCACCGATCGACCGCCGACATGCCGGCCGCGGCGCTCGGCTTCACGAACGTGAAGCGACTCAGGAAAGCATCGTCGATCGGGCCTTGCAGACCGGGCTGCTTGACTTGCTTTTCCTCGAAAAGCTTTGGGCCTTCTTGTTGCCGCCACGCGTTGCCGTCATGAATCAAAAACACGATCTGATCCGTGCCTTCAGGCTTAGTGTTTGTTTTCGGCGGCGCGGGGAGCGCAACCGCTTGGCCGTCGATCGTGAGTTCCAGACGCGAATCGAAGCCGAGCCCCGGCCGCGGGCTGGTCAGCGACAGCGCGGTCACATTCTTTGTCGCGACCGCGAGCTTCGACTTACCGTCGAATTCGGCGTCGATGCGGGCGTCGTCCCAGTGCTTCGCGAGCCGCAAGGCCTCGACCCAATACAAGCCGGGGTAACGCAGGGTCTTGGTTTGCAGCGAGACTTTCGCCGGATAGCGATTGCGACCTTGCTCCACGAAGTCATGGAGCCGCCGTTGCACGTCGAGCAGCACATCCGGATGGTATTTGTGTCCCATGCCGGGGCCGATGAGATGCGTGAGTTTGAGCCCTTCCTTCGCAAGTTCGGCTTCCATGATGTCGGCCGAGGCCTTTTGCTTGTCTTGCTCGCCGCTGTAGGCGACGAGCGGCACGTTCAACAAGTTGCGGCGATAGTCGGGCACGTCGTAAAGGCCCCACAACGTTTGCACGTACCACGGAGGCATCGTGTCGGCGGTGATGTTTTGATAACGCTTCACGTCGACGAAGCCCGCGCCGGCGTGAACGGCGCAGAACTTGTCGGCATGATGCGCACCAAGGTGCCACGCTCCGGCTCCGCCCATGGAGAACCCGGCCAGGACGATGCGATCGTCGTCGATGTTGTAACGGCGTCGCACGTTGTCGACCGCTTCGAAGACGTCGGATTCACCGGCGCTCTTGTAGCCGTTGCAGTAGCGGCCGAACGGATGAACGATAATCGCGTCGTCGAGTTGCAGCGGGCCGGGCGCTTTTGTGCCGAGGAAGTTGGCGATGAACTGCAAGTCGCAACTTGTATCGCCGCGACCATGCAGCCAAATATACAACGGCACGCGTTTCTTGAGGTCGAGCTTTGCGGGGATGACGAGGCCGTATGGTTGGACCGAGTCGTCCAATCGCGAACGGTAGCCGCGCACGACGACGCCTCTTTGCGACTGCCACGGGGTTTCGCCCCGTTTCAGCGCCGCAATGCGTTCTAGGGCCGCCTTGCGGAGCGATTCGACTCGGGCCAGGTCTTTCTTGGCGTCGAAGAATTCGTTGTGCCGCAGCGCATAGTCGAGCGCCTTAGCGAAGATGTCGACATCGGCCCGGTCGGCGGCGTCGATGTCGCCGAGCCCCTGCAGCGCGGCCTGGATCTCCTCCAGCGCGGCTTTTGCCCGCTTGCGATCCGCTTCCGCAAGCGGTTTGGCTTGCGGCGGGAGTCGGCGTTCGATTTTCGGCGGCCAAGCCGCGCTATCTTGTGCGGAAGCTTGCACGGCGACGACCGAACAGCAGAAGAGGAGCGATGCAGCAAAGACAAGCCGGCGAGCAAGCGACATAGCGGGCGACTCCAAAGTCAAAAAGCGAACCGCTACGATACTCGCCCGGCCGCGCGAACACAATTTCCCGCCGCAAAGCGAGCGGTCGGGATGTTCGCTTGGCGACGCGCCGGGTAGAGTGGCGGCATCGCCCTCCCCCTCACTTCGCACATTCGCGCCATGATCGACACCGTCAGTGACTCAAGCTCGGCCGTCACGCCGCGCTCCGTCAAGCTCCGCCTCTGCGGCATGATGTTTCTGCAATACTTCGTGCAGGGCGCGTATCTCACCATCGTCGCCGCGTATCTGAAGAATGCGCTGGAGTTCAGCGAGGGAGAAATCGGGTGGTTCATGGGGGCGATCAGCGTCGGCCCCGTGCTCGCGCCATTGGTCGTCGGGCAGCTTGTCGATCGGCTGTTGCCGACCGAACGCGTGCTCGGCGCGTGCCACTTCGTCTCGGGGCTCTTGATGCTCGCACTCTATCGGCAGACCGAGTTTTGGCCGGTCGTGCTGCTCGGCACGGCCTACAGCGTGCTCTACGTGCCGACGACCATGCTCACCAACTCCATGGCCTTTCACCATTTGGCCGATCGCAACCGCGAGTTTCCGCTCGTTCGTCTGTGGGGGACGATCGGGTTTATCGTGCCGGCGTGGCTGATCGAGTTCTACTTTTTGCAGGGGCTCTCTGGCGCGGAGTTGAATAAGGCCCGCGGCGTGGCGTTCGCCGTGTCCGGGTTCGGCGGACTGCTGATGGGGCTTTACTGTTTCACGCTGCCGCATACGCCGCCGACGGATCGGGGGAGCGGCAAGTTCGCTCCCGGCGTGGTGTTTCAATTGTTGCGGAAGCGCGAGTTCGCCGTGCTGTTCGGCGTGAGCTTCTTCATCGCAATGGCTCACCAATACTACTTTAAGTGGAATCAGTTGGTCGTCGAAGAAGTGCTGCGTCGCGAGCAACTTGCGAGTTGGGCGCAGCGGTTCATGACGATCAGCCAGATCACCGAGATTCTGGCCATGGCGCTGCTCGGCTTGATGATCGCCCGGCTAGGATATAAACGCGTGTTGCTGCTCGGCGCGAGTTGCTACGCGATTCGCTGCGTGCTCCTGGCCGGCGCACCGACGTGGCCGCTCCCCTTCGCCGCGGCTTGCCTGATCGCCGGGATTGCCCAAGCCTTGCACGGCTTCTGCTTCGCTTTCTTCTTGGCGACGGCGTTCATCTACCTCGATCGCTCCGCGCCGAGCGACATCAAGGGAAGCGTGCAAACGGTGTACGGCGTGCTCGTCGTCGGGCTAGGGATGGTCGTCGGCGGCATTTGGGGCGGCTTTATGGGGGGGCGCTTCGCGCACGGCGTCGGTGAAGCTACCGTTTACGAGTGGAATCCGATCTGGCTCTGGTGCGCGGCGCTGGCGGCCGTGTGTACGTTAGCGTTGGCCGTGATGTTTCCGCGCGAAGTCGCCGAGTCGAAGTAGCGACGTGACGGCGCGACGGCGTCGCCCCCCGGCGACTCGCCGGGGGACAATAACTCAAAACGTCGCTCCGCGCTCTACCCTGAACCTGGAACCTTGAACCCCGAACTTCCCCCGCATGCAGCTCAGCAAGACGCTTCGTATCGGCGCTTTGGGACTTACCCACGATCACGTGTGGCGCAATCTGCGCGATTTGCTCGGCACGCGGCACGGCCTGCTGACGGCCGTGGCCGATCCGAATAAACCGCTTCTCGAACAAGCCAAGAAAGAGTTCGAGTGCGCGACCTATAAAGATTTTCAAACGCTTCTCGATCGCGAACGACTCGACGCCGTATATCTGTTCGGCGACAACGCGATCAGCGTCGAGATGACCGAAGCCGCAGCGGCGAAGGGCTTGCATATTCTCGTCGAGAAGCCGATGGCGGCCGACTTGATCGGGGCCGACCGCATGTTGGCCGCGGCCCGTCGCGCCGGCGTACGGCTGATGGTGAATTGGCCGTTCGCCTGGCGGCCGCAGATGCAGCGTGCCTTGGCGCTCGCCAAAGCGGGCGAAGTCGGACGTATCTGGCAAGTGAAGTATCGGGCCGCGCATGAAGGGCCGCTGGAACACGGCTGCAGCGACTACTTCGTGAACTGGCTCTACGATCCGGAACTCAACGGCGCCGGGGCCTTGATGGACTACGGCTGCTACGGCGCCTGCCTCGCGGGCTATTTGCTCGGCTTGCCGAATCGCGTGACGGCCGTCGGCGGCCGGCTCTGCAAGGAAGATGTGCTGGCCGAAGACAACGCCGTGATTCTCATGGCCTACCCGCGCGCTATGGCGATCGCCGAAGCGAGTTGGACCCAGATCGGCGATCTCACGGCCTACGAAACGGTGATTTACGGCACGGCGGGGACGCTATTCGTCGAGTCCGGCGAGGAAGGCAAGCTGCTGTTGGCGACGAAAGAGAATCCGGCGGGCGCGCCGCTCGACGTGCCGCCGTTGCCGCAGCATTTGCAAAACGCGAGCGCGAACTTTCTTTATTGTTTGGAAACCGGCGACGAGTTCGCGCCGCTCTGCGAAGCCCGCACGGCCCGCGACGCCCAGGAAGTGCTGGAAGCGGCGCTGCTGGCGATCGACACCGGCAGCGACATCTCGCTGCCGCTCCGAAGTGCTTAGGTCGCGTCGAGCGCAGCGCGGCCCACGCGGGCGGGTCGACGTCGAGCGCGGCATGGGCCTCGCTGCGCTCGACCCATCCTACACCTTCACATGCGCGTCGCCGCCGAGCGAATCGGCATAGCGCTTGCGAATTGGGTCGACGAACTCCTTGAGAAACTCGTCGACTTGTTGCGGCGCGCGGCCGACGAACTTCTCCGGCTTCAGCGCTTCGGAGAAGTCGACTGCGGCGAACGATTCGTCTTTCTTCAAGCGATCGAGCAGGTCGTTTTCGCCGCCGTGCTGCTTCACGACGAGCGCCGCGGCCTGGCTGTGTTGACGAATCTTTTCGTGGAGCGATTGGCGATCGCCCCCCTTCTCCACCGCCGCCATCATGATGTTTTCCGACGCCATGAACGGCAGTTCGGCCTTCAAGTGGCGGGCGATCACTTGCGGGTAGACGACGAAACCGCTCGCCACGTTCTGATAGAGAATCAGCAACGCGTCGGTCGCCAGGAAGCCTTGCGGCAAGGTGAGCCGGCGATTCGCGCTATCGTCGAGCGTGCGCTCGAGCCATTGCGTGGCCAAGGTCGAAGCGGCGCTCTGCTCGAGGCTCATCACGAAGCGCGCCAATCCGCAGATGCGCTCGGCGCGCATCGGGTTGCGCTTGTAGGGCATGGCCGATGAGCCGATTTGCTCGGCTTCAAACGGCTCTTCGACCTCCTTCAAGTGCTGCAGCAGTCGTAGGTCGGTCGCCGCTTTGTGCGCGCTTTGCGAAACTCCGGAAAGCGTAGCGAGCACTTGCGAGTCGACCTTGCGCGAATAGGTTTGCCCGGTAACGGGATACGCCGCATCGAAGCCCATCTTGCGGCTGACGAGTTCGTCGAGCTTGCGCACCTTGGCGTGGTCGCCATGGAACAGCTCGAGAAAGCTGGCCTGTGTGCCGGTCGTTCCTTTGACGCCGCGGGCCTTCAAACCGGCGAGGCGGAATTCCACTTCCTGTAGGTCTTCCACGAGGTCGAAGATCCACAAGCAGGCCCGCTTGCCGAGCGTCGTCGGTTGAGCGGGCTGGAAGTGGGTGAAGCCGAGGCAGGCCAAGTCGCGCGTCTCGGCGGCGAACACGCCCAACCGGTCGATCACGGCGGCGAGCCTGTTGCGCACGAGCGTCAGCGCTTCGCGAATCAACAGAAGGTCGGTGTTGTCGGTGACGTAGCAACTCGTCGCCCCGAGGTGAATGATGGCCCGCGCGTCGGGGCAAACGTCGCCGTAGGCGTGCACATGGGCCATCACGTCGTGCCGCAGTTTGCGCTCGTGCTTATTCGCGGCGGCGAAGTCGATGTCGTCCGTATGCGCCTTGAGTTCGGCGATTTGAGCCGCGGTGATCGGCAAGCCGAGTTCGGCCTCGGCTTCGGCGAGCGCCACCCAGAGTTTGCGCCAGGTACTGAATTTCCGTTGCGGACTCCAAAGCTTGCTCATGGCATCGGAGGCGTAGCGGGCAATCAGCGGATTGTCGTAGAGTTCGGTCATCGAAGGCGCTTCGCTAAGTAGTTCGAGGGGGCGTCGGGACGGATCGGTTAGTTTAGCGTTTGGTGAGAGGTTCGATAAGGCTTTGAGCGTGCGTTGTCCGGCGTGGCGGCCCGCGATATGCTGGCGCGCGGAGTTTGCGCCGCCGACTACCGCCTCTTGTGAGACCGCGCGTTTTGCCGATCGACGACATCACCCCCTATCAGATCGCACACCCCACGCACACGGTCGACCGGCGCGCGGAGCGCAATACGTGGAGCGTCGTCGCCTTATCGTCGGTGATGATGGTCGTCGAAATCACCGCGGGGCGAATGTTCGATTCGATGGCGCTCTTGGCCGACGGCTGGCACATGGGGACCGACGTCGCGGCGCTCGTCATCGCGGCCTCGGCCTATTGGCTGGCCCGCCGCTACGCCGACGACGAGCGTTTCGCCTTCGGTACGTTCAAGATCGAGGTGCTCGGCGGGTTCTCCAGCGCGCTGCTCTTGGGAATCGTTGCGCTCGAAATGGTCGTCGAATCGGGCGAGCGACTGCTGCACCCCGCCGCGGTGCGTTACGACGAAGCGCTCGTCGTTACGTGCATCGGCCTCGTCGTGAATCTGACTTCGGCCTACCTGCTGACGCGCAGCGGCGTGCCGCACGCGCACTCGCATGGCCGCGGGCACGACCACGGCACTTGTGCGCATTCGCGCGACGACGACCCCGCCCACAAGCACGACATGAACCTGCGGGCCGCGTATCTGCACGTCGTGGCCGACGCGCTCACATCCGTGACGGCGATCGGCGCGCTGGTCGGCGGGAAGTATCTTGGCTGGATCCGCCTCGATCCGCTGATGGGGATTCTCGGCGGCGTCGTGATCGGTTTATGGTCGGTACGGCTGATTCGCGAGGCCGGGCGGGCTCTGCTCGACCGGGAAATGGATCACCCGTTGGTCGACGATATTCGCCGCACGCTCGAGGCGGACGGCGAAACGCGGGTCACGGATTTGCACGTGTGGCGAGTCGGCAAAAATCAATTCTACGGCGCGCTGGCGGTCGTGAGCCGCGTTCCGCGCACGGCCGCCGACTACCGCACGATGCTGGCCCCGCTCAAGCCGCTCGTGCATGTGACGATCGAAGTGATTGAGCCCTAAGCCGTTCGCGTTCGGCTCAGCGAATGGCGTATATCAGAAGTACGCCGGCGAGCACGATCACCGTCACGACGATCCACATCGGCTTGCCGCCAGCCGCGCCCTCGCGGCCGGTGAGGTAGTTGCCGCATTCCGGGCATTCCTCGGCCTCTTCATAGATCTCGGCGCGGCAATACGGGCAGACTTTCGTGTCGACCTCGGCGTCGTCGTCGCCGTAGTCGTCGTCATACCCGTCGTCGAAGTCGTCTTCGTCGTCCCAGTCGTTTTGCGATCGGTATTTCGGCATCGTCGTCGGCTCGGCGCGAGGTTCGTCTCTCGGCAGGCTACATGTTCGTTCGGTCGTCCACTTCGTTCGGTCCGACGAGCGTGTCGAGCGCCCCGGCGAGCACCGCGTCGTACTCGTTCGTCTCCGCATACACGCGGCACAGCCGATAGCTCATCGGCAAGTTGCGGTAGAGTTCGTGATCGCCGAGATCGCGGATCTGCTCGCGGGCCGAGTCGTAAAGGAAGTTCTGACCTGCGGCAGGCCCGCGCGTTCCGGGCCGATGCATGTGGCGCGCCAAGTCGACGCGGAGCGGAATCTCTTTCAATTCGCGCGGCAACAGTTCCCGCAGCGCCTGCTCGAAGAACTTGGCGTGGCTGAAAATGCTGCCTCGTTCGCCGTAGCTCGGGCTGTAGAACACCGTGCGCTCGGCCGCCATCTGCCAACGCCGCCGCCGCGACAACAACTCTCCCCATTTCAGTCCGAGATCGCGTTGCACCGGATCGTCGCTCTCGGGCCAGCGGGCCACGTCGATCAACAGCGACCATTCGGTGAAGCGCTGATAGCGCGGCAAGTCGGCCAGCGGACTTACCGGAAAGAGATAACGCTTGCTCTCGCGAAACAGGTCTTCCAGCGACAGGTCGATCGCCCGCACCGTGCGATGAAAGTAGAGTGAGCGAAACAACTCGGCCCGCACGCCGATGAACCGCACTAGGGCCGGCATGCCGCGGGCGTGAATCGTCAGGCCGCGGTCGGAAAAGAAGCTGTAATGCAATAGCCGGTCGAGATCGAACGCCCGCGTGTTGAACCCCGACATATAAGCGTCGCGCAACACAAAGTCCATGTTGTCGACGGTGTAGAGCCCGCAGAAGAGCGAGCGGAGGAAGCGGAGCCAGCGGGGGCCGCCGGACTCGTCGGCGTCTTTGGGGCGTTGGATCAGGTAGCAAATCTGTTCCGGATCAAGTCGCTCATCGTCGTCGAGCCGGGTGTTGGGGTTGCCGCGGAGCCGCACTAATAGCGGAGCCAATTCCCGGCGAATGATGGCCGCCCCGAGCGTTTCGTGCGTCAGTCCATAGTCGACGAGCAGGTGCTCGTCGAGAAAATGGCCGAACGGCCCATGGCCGACGTCGTGCAACAGGGCCGCCATGCGCGCAAGCGTTTCGACATAACCGCGGCTCGGCACGTCGGGGCAAGCCTCGGCGAGGCTTGAGTAAAGCTTTTCCACGGCCCGGCTCGCCAAATGCATAGCCCCGAGCACATGCTGAAAACGAGTGTGTTCGGCCGAAGGAAAGACCCACCAAGCGGTTTGCAATTGGTGAATCTGGCGAAGTCGTTGCACCCAGGGGTGGTCGATTAGATCGCGTTCCATCACCTCGTCGCCGGGCGAATCGAAGGCCGACGTGAACGGTATGTAACCGTGGAGCGGGTCGTGGGTCAGAGCTTCGTTGCGGAAAAGTCGCATGCGCGGGGCGGCCAAGCTTTCTATCGGGCGGCGGCGGACCAGAACTAGGCCTGTACGATAACCCGGCTTTACGGATTGGGCAAAGTGCGTTGCATTGGGGCTCCAATTGCGCCCGGTCAGGAGGCTCCGTCGCGGTTGCTGCAAGCGCCGCCCTGGTGATTTCACGATCGCGCGGCTAAACTTCGGGCGTCCTCGCATGCGGCGATTCGCCGGGTCGGCATAAGAAGTGCTGATCGCACGCCAGGACGATGTGACCAGCGGTGATGTACATCAGGCCGCCGCCGCTTCTCAGCGCGGGGGCCAAGCGAAACACGATTGGGGAGAATGATCGTGCCCAGACTTTTGCCGTCGGCGATGACGTGGTCGGTTCGGTGTCTACTCGTAGCAGGTTTGATCGCCGGCGGCGCGGCATTGCCGGCCCGCGAAGCGTCGGCCGCCTCGCCGGTCGCCGAAAGCCTGTTGCCGGCGACGACGCGGTTGTTCGTCGCGATCCGCAACATCAAATCCTTTGAAGACGCCGCGAAGCAAACTAAGTTCGGCGGGATCTTCAAAGACGAATCGTTGAAGCCGTTTATCGACGATGTCGAAGCTCAGATCGACGCTCGCATTCAAGAGTCGAACCAATCGTTGGGCATCAGCATTCGCGACTTCCGCGGTTTGAGCGAAGGGGAACTCGCCGTCGCGGTCGTCGATCTCGGCGAAGGCCAAACCGGCACGGTCGTCACGGTCGACGTGACGGGCAAAGATAAAGAACTCGCTTCGGTTCGCGGCAAAATCACGACGGCGCTGGCCCAAAAGAACGCGACACCCAGTCCCTACGCTTCGCAAGCGGGCGCGCAGGGGACGAAGTACGACATTCCTCCGATCAAGGAAGGCGGCCGGCCGCTCATCATGGTCGAAGCCGCGCACAAAACGGCGGACGGAGTGGTTTGGATCGTCAGCGACAATCCGGCCGTTACCGAAATTGTGTCCGGCGCGCTGGCGGGCGGTTCGCCGCCGGACACACTTGCGAAACTCGCCACCTTCCAAAAGGTGATCGACGGCACCAAGCCCGATACGGCCGCCGGCGAACCGACCGCGCACCTTGCCGTATTCGTCGATCCGCTCGGCTTGGCCGCGGCGCTGCGTGCATACGAATACCCGCCGAAGGTCGTAAAGCCCGATCCGCTCGAAGTCTTCAAGAATGCCGGGTTCGACGCCATCAAAGCGATCGGCGGGCAAGCTGTCGTGCATGTCGGCGATTACGGCGCTTTGGTGCGAGCCGCGGTCATCGCGCCCAAACCGCATGAGAAGTCGATGCAAATGCTCACGTTTCTCACCGGGCCCAACTTTATGCCGCAACCGTGGGTCGCGGCCGACGTGACCAGCTACGCGACGCTCTACCACGACGTGCTCAAAGCTTTCGACAATTTCGGCCCGCTGTTCGACGGTTTCCTGGAAGACGAGGGGATCTGGCAAGAAGTCGTTGAAAGCATTCGCACCGATGAAGACGGCCCGAAGATTGACTTGCGCAAGGACCTGTTCGCTTTGTTGGGTCAGCGCGTGTCGTTCATCGTCGATAAGACTCGCCCCATCGACGCCAATAGCGGGAAGCAAGTAATCGCAGTCGAGATTCAACCCGGCGCCGACGCCAAGCTCGCCGAATCGATTCGGAAAATGTTCGACAACGACCCGACCGTGACCAAGGTCAAAGTCGTCGGACCTGAAGGCGAGATCGACGGCTGGCGGATCGAAGCTACGGAGGAAGTTCCGCCGGAGCAAGCCAATCAGGACGGCGTCGTCGACGGCATGCGCGTCGTCGCCAGCGTCATCGTGATCGTCCATGGAGGGCATCTCTTCATCGGTTCCGACGAGGAAGCATTGAAAAAGGTGCTTGCCAAGCCGACCGGCCCGGGCCTCGCCGCCGCGCCCGACTATGTGGCCGTCGCCGATAAGCTCGGATCGTTCATCGTGAAGATGGGGCCGACTCCGAAGGTGCAGGCCATCGGTTTCAACAGGCTCGACGAAATGCTCGAACTCGACTACGAACTGGCCCGTTCCGGCAAGTTGAAGGGCGCGAAGACGGTGCTCGGCCAAATCGTCGAAGGAGTTGATCGCAAAGCGGAGAGCGAAGGGAAAGACATCAAGATCGATGGGTCTAAGCTTCCGCCCTTCGAGAACGTGCGAAAGTATCTGAGCCCGACGGGTGCGGTGATCGTCGAAACCCCCGACGGACTCTTCGGCGTCGGCTTCTCGCTTGAAAAGATACCGGCTCCGGCCGCGAAGTAATCGCGGTCGGTAGGTTGAGTCCGACCGCCGCAAAGCTCACGCGGCGCAAGCCTAGCGGCGCGGCAATGCCGCAGGCATGCGCAGACTAGCCGATTCCCCGATCGGACGCACGCCGCGAATTCTACCCTGCGGACGCACGCGCTCGATGGCCACCGGTTCAGGCGTGATAAACGTTCCGACGTTTCCGGCTTCGTCGCGCGCTTCGACTTTGAGATACAGCTTTCCCGGCGTCCGGCTGTCGAGTCGCCACGTGTAATGACCTTGGTTGGGCAGGCCGGACGCAATGATCGTCCATGGCCCGCTCGCCTCTGTCGCGTAGGCTAAAGCGATCGGACGCGTCGTCAGGTTCGCGTCGGCCGCTTCCCAGCGAATCTCAAGTTCGCCGGCATGTTCGCCGAACCCCGGCTTCGCCGACACCACCGCCGCCGTCGGCTTCGTCACGTCGACGCCGACCCACACCTCCGGCAAGTCGCCCGGCTCGGGCGTCGGGCTCTTCAAGCCGTTGGTCGATTCGATGACCATGCGGAAACCATAAGTTCCTTCGCCGTCGACATTGACGACGAACGGGCTGGTCGAGTCCGGATCGTCGCCTAGCGAGTTCCACGTCTTGCCGCCGTCGCGCGTGCCGAACAGTTCCACGCGAGCGACTCCGGCCGTGCCGACCGATTCGATATCGTAGTCGAGTTCAAAACGCTTCGAGTTCACGAGCCGCGGCCGTACGCCGGCCGGACCGGCGTCGTCGCCTTCCGGGGCCGCGAGCGACTTCGGAGCTTGCAACGGGCGCTCCGCCGCTTGCGAACGATTCACGGCCGGCGGCACGCCGCCGTCGGCGCTGCCGAACGCCGGGCCCGACTCGGCCGCGACGGCGCCGCTCGGCGCGGAGCTAGGAATGGTCGTCGGCGCAGCAGTCGGCACGGGAAGCGATTCGACTTCGCCGGGCCCGATCGATTCGACTGGGCCGGAGTCGGGTCGCCCAGCCATATAAGGCCCGAGCGTTTGCGGCTTCGAAGCCGGGGCGAACTGCCCTGCGGCTTGCCCTGGCGGAACGTTCTCGACCACCGCCCCAGCGGCGGGGCCGGCCGACGGCAGCACCTCGGGTTTGGGAATGTTCTCGCTGCCGGGAAAGCTGCGGGCCAGCGAAGGCGGCGAACTATGTGCGCCGTCGGCGGTCGGCGGCGGACCGATTGTTTCGCTCGGAATGAGCGGGTTGCGCTGCGCGGGCAAGAGCGATTGCCGCCACGGGCTCGAGGAGAATTGATTCGGCCCGCTCGGAGGCGCACCGCCGGTCGAAGGCGTCGCCGTGCCGCCGCTCGCAGCGGCCAGCGGCTGCGGGCTCGCCGTCGACGGCAAGGCGTTGGGATTCAGACCGGCGAGATTCGCCGCCTCGACTTGGCGTTCTTCCACGGCGACGTTGCCGGCGCCGTCGGCGACGCTCACGCGCACGAACAGCGGGCCGCGCAGCGACGGAGCGACGTCGAACAGCGCCGTGCCGGCCGCTTCCGCGGCGGGGCGCGACGTCGCGACGGGTACGATCGACGTCGGCTTGACGACGTTCGACGCGTCGACGCCGCGGCAGACGATCTCGAGCGTTTCGACCTTGAGCAGCGAATCGGCGACCGAGTAGGTGCACCGAATCTTATCCGGTTGCGGGCTTTCAATCTGCAGCTTCACCGCAGGCGGCAGCGTGTCGATCATCACGCGCAACTCAGGGGCGAAGGACTCGTCGGGGAGCAGTTTGCCGGAGCGGCTGAGCGTGCGCACGAGAAACCAATATTCCCCGTCGTGCGAGGCGCGAAATGCGAAGCGGCCTTCGGTTGGCGCGACTTTGGCGTATTGCGACCAACTTCCTCCGCGGTTCTCGCTCACGTGCAGTTGTACTTCGACCGGTTCCTGCCCCGGCGTGGGCGCGGCGATCTGAAACGGAATCTCGAAGGCGCTTTCCCGCGTCGGGAATAGCGGCGATTCCTCGGCGCTCGCGGTCGCCGGCAAAGCGGTGAGCACGAATCCGAACGCGCAGAGTAGGAGCCTGAATCGGCGATGACGGGAAGATCGCATATCTCAGGGTATCGGACCCTGAGACGCTGCCGCTTGAACGGGTCGAAAGCGTGGGACAACGCCGGTAACTTCGGCAAACTTTAACGCCGCCGGCGGTGATGGCTGTCTGAACCGGGAGGCGGTGTCGCAGGGATGCGGAGGGGATGTTGGAGATCAGCGGAGAGGTGATTCAATCGCCGACTGATTCCAGTCGTCGACGTTATGAACCATTGGCGCTCCATCGCCAATATCTCGTCCGAATCTCCGCATTCCCCTCTCTGAACGAGAAGAGAGGCGCGGCTAGTTCAAGGAGGCCCGTGTCTCTTTGACGATCTGCACGTATTGTCGCGCGAGCGATTCGATGCGTGCGAAGTCGCGCGTCGCCACCGCCTTCGGCTCGACGAGCGACGAGCCGATGCCCAGCGCGCAGGCACCGGCCTTAATGAAGTCGGCGGCAGTCTCCAGCGTCACTCCGCCGGTGGGGATCATCTTCACTTGCGGCAGCGGCCCGCGCAGCGCTTTCAAGTGGGCCGGACCGAGTACGTCGCAAGGAAACACCTTCACGAAGTCGGCGCCGGCTTGCCATGCGGCGACGACTTCCGTCGGCGTCAGCGCTCCCGGGCAAACGATCTTCGAATAACGCTTGCACATCTCGATCACGCCGACGTTCGTATTGGGCGCGACGATGAACTCTGCGCCCGCCAGAATCGCCGTGCGGCAGGTTTCCGTGTCGAGCACGGTGCCCGCGCCGAGGAGCACTTTGTCGCCGAGGGCGTCGGCCACTTGTTCGAGCACCTTGTGCGCTTTGGGCACCGTGAACGTCACCTCCAGGCAGTCGACTCCGCCTGCGGCCAGGGCTTGGGCGACTTCGACGAGTTGGCTGCCGTCGGGAGCACGAATGATGCCGACGACTCCGGAAGTGAGCATGCGCTGAATGGGATCGAGCTTGGCCATGACGGATACGTGCGAGGTAAAAGGGAATGTCGTGAATCAGGAAACAATTCTGACGCTAAGCATTCGTCAACCGGACGAGGTCTTCCAACAGCTTGGCGGCGGCGCCGGAGTCGATTGCCGTTCGCGCCAAGGCCGCTGCGGTCGCCGTCGTCGGCGCGCGATTCGCCGTCCACAGGGCGGCCGCGGCGTTGACGACGACGATATCGCGCGCGGGCCCGACGGCGCCGCGCAAGACTTCGCGCACCAGAGCCGCGCTCGCGGCCGGCGAGTCGATCGTGATCGGTTCGATTGCGCCGACCGGCACGTCGAAGTCGGCCGGCGTCCAACGGAAGTCTTTGACCTCATAGCTGGGTGCGGCGCCGCCGAAGGAAGCGACTTCGCAGACCTCGGTCGGCCCCGTGATCGTGACCTCGCCCAAGCCGTCGCTGCCGCCCGCGACCACGGCGCGCTTCGTGCCGAGCCGTTGCAAGGCCGACGCCAGCAGCGGCCGCAACTCGCTCCGTCCGACGCCGAGCAATTGATACTCGGCCCCGGCGGGGTTCGTCAGCGGGCCGAGCAAGTTGAAGATCGTCCGCGTGCCGAGCTTCTGCCGCACCGGGGCGACGTGCTTCATCGCCGTATGCATCAGCGGTGCGAAGCAAAAGCAGATGCCAAGCTCTTCCAAGCATTGCTCGACCACGGGGACCGCGGCTTGCACATTCACGCCGAGTTCCATGAGCACGTCGGCCGATCCGCTTCGGCTTGTGACTTTGCGATTGCCGTGCTTCGCAACCGGCACGCCGCACGCGGCGACGACGAGCGCGGCCGTCGTGCTGACGTTGAAAATCTCGCTACCGACGCCGCCGGTGCCGCAGGTGTCGATGATGCCGGTGCGCGACGTGTGAATCTTCCGCATGTGCCCGCGCATAGCGAGCGCCGCACCGGCAATTTCGTCGGCCGTTTCCCCTTTGTCGCGGAGCAACGTGAGGAACAATCCGATTTCGCCTTCCGGCCACTCGCCCGCCATGATTCCGGCGACGGCCGATCGGGCTTCGTCGAGCGCGAGGTTCTCACCGCCGGTAAGTCGGCCGAGGATGGCGCGTTGAGCGGAGTTTGTCATGGACGGGCCGGGAGGGTTCGGCGGCGGCTTTGAAGAGCTGGGCTGAGCGTCGCTGCGAGCACCTCGCGACGAACGAATGATTGTAAACTGCGCGTCGCCCGCTCAGAAGGGAGTCGAGGAAACTCGCTTGCGCGCGGTTGTCGGAACTCGCGAAGCGTCTTAGAATCACGCGACATAAGGCTCGACCGGCGCGGTCGGGCCTCGGCAAAAGCCGGAGGATGACGACTTGGCCGGTGACACACCCGCTCGAAAGATTGCGATCGACATCGACCCTTGCATCGACGGGGCCGTGGCGCTCGCGCTGGCGTTGTTTGATCCTTCCCTCGAGGTGCTGGCCGTGACGGCCGTCGCCGGCAACGTCTCGGCCGAGCAGGCGACGCGCAACGTGCAGGCCTTGATCGAGCAACTCGATCCGCCGCGCTGGCCGCGCGTCGGAGCGGCCGTCGAACCGGATCAGGCCCCGGCCGAAACGATGAGCTTTCTTACCGGCGCCGACGGTTTGGGCAACGCCGACTTTCAAGTCGCCGAGTTGCACCAGCGCCATCCCTCCGAAAAGGTGCTCACCGAAACGATCCGCGCCGATGCCGAGCAACTTACGCTGTTGACGCTGGGGCCGCTGACGAACGTCGCGCGGTGTTTGCGGCGCGATCCGGCGCTCGTCGGCCAGATCGGGCAACTGGTGATCTCCGGCGGAACGTATGCCCTGCCGGGCGACGTTGCGCCCGCGGCCGAGTTTAACATGTACTTCGATCCACAATCGGCGCGCGACGTCTTGAGGTGTCGTGCCACCAAAACGGTGGTGCCGCTCGACGTGCTTTCGAAGCCGGTGTTCGACTTCGGACACTTGGAGCGAATGCCCGACGTCGAGTCGCGCGTCGGCCGGTTGCTGCGGAAGATTCTGCCGTATTCCTTCCGCGCTTATCGGCAGCAACTCGGCTTGGAAGGAGTGCGGCTACACGACGCCGTCGCGTTGTTGGCCGTGACGCACCCGGAACTGTTCACGACGCAGCGGGCGTCGGTCGATGTCGAGACGGCGGGAGAACTCACGGCCGGGATGACCGTGTTCGATCGCCGCAACCTCTTGCAGTCGACGTCGAACGTCGACGTGGCGATCGACGTCAATGTTTCGGGCGTCGTCGACGCCTTGCTCACCGGCTTGGAGCGGGCCGCGGCGGCGTAGGGAATCTCCGCTTTGTGTCGGGCGAAAGGATTTCGTCGAGCGCGGAGTCAACTTGCGCTTTCGACTCTCCGATCGAACGAGCGGCGGTCAGGCTGCGCAAGTTTCGCGCTTTTTCACTAGTCGGCGGCCGGCTTTCTCGGCTCGGCATCGCGTGTGCGGTAACTCCTTCAGACTCAAACGAAGGAGCTTTGCATGTCACGCGATAAAAAACCGATTCCGAAAATGGAACCGCCGAAGAACGAAGTGCTCGATCAGGCGGAGTACCGCGATACGCCGAACAAGCCGGCGAGCAACCCGAATATTCGCCCGGAAGCCAAAGAGCAAGCGGTCGCCGGCCCGGCCGATAAGGAGTGGCGCGACCACGAACACAAGTCGCCGGTGACCGACAAAAAAGCCCGCGAAATGGTCGACCACGCCGGCTCGGAAGGCTTGGCGAAAAAGGCCATCGACGATGCGGTCGAGAACGGCAAAGCGACGGAGACCGGTTGACGTCGATTCGCCTAGGACGGCGCCGGTTATTGGAATTCGACGGTCGTGCTGACCATTGCGCCACGGTCGTCCGTGACTGTGATGAACCAAGTGTTCGCCGACTCCGGCGGCTTCGCGGATAGGATGGAGTCTCCGACAAGCATTGCGGAGATCGTCTTCCAGGTTCTTTGCGATCGCACGCCGCCGTCGACGGTGTAATGCAGTTCAGCCTGCTTAATTGCCGTCGCCGTGTCGACGTTCACACGCACCTTATCGCCGACGATTGTCGGTCGACTGAGCTTGGGAAGCGGCTTGCCGGCCCGACAGGAGGAGTCGATGAACAGGCCGATTTCTTGCGGAGCCCATCCGGGCGTGTGCCCGTGGCGCATATTGACCTCGATCCGTATCTGCTTCTCGGCTGGGACGACATTGTAACTTTTCATGTAGCTGTCGAGCGGGTAGTGAACGTCGTTGGTGCCGTTGACGAAAAGAATCGGCACGCGGCAGCGCGGCAGTAGAGACCCCGGATCGTACTCCTTGACCCACTCGGCACGGCGCTCGCCGAGCTTGTCGATGCTCGGCTTCTGCACCGACTCCCCCTCCTGTAAGAAGCCGCAGCCGTACACGGGAACGGCGGCTTTAAAACGATCGTCGAGCGATGCGGCCAGGCAGGTCGTGTAGCCGCCCCAGCTAATGCCGGTTACGGCGGTATGGTCGGCATCGACGTCCGGAAAACTGCGGAGCAGCGTATGGGCCCGCATGACCGCCGCGGCGGCGTGAAACGGCCAGTCGTCGCTCACATCGCCGCCGATCGAATCAAACTTCTCGCCGTGGCCGTGGAACGGGCCGCCGTTCGGAAGGCGAGTGCGGTCCGTCTGATTGGCGGCATGGCCGATCGGAGCGCCCGTCCGGGCGTCGAACGTCGGCTCCTTCGGCCTTGAGCCCGCCAGGTCCATCGCGATCGCCGCATAGCCTCGCTTCGCCCAAAGATGAGCCCACTCGACGAACGCGGTGCCGCCGCCGCCATGGATCAACACGACGCCTGGGTACTTCTCGCCCGCCTTGCCTTCACCGAGCGTCGTCGGCGAAGCATAAAAGGCGAAAACCTCAGTCGGTTTGCCGCGGAACAGTTCCCCTTCATACAGCAGCGAATGAACGGGCTTCGAGCGGTCGAGCCACGTCATCGACGGCACATGGCTCTTCAGCTTCGTCAGATTCCAAGGGCCGACGATTTCGTCGGCTCCGAGTTTATCGGCGTACGCAAACAGAAAGAGTCCGATAAACAAGCGCGCGAAGGTCGTCATGTCGTCGATTCTCCAATAGCGGAAACAGGGCGGAAGCCAACGCCGCTAACCCGCGAAGGACTTCGCTCGCGCTCAAATCGGCGATTTGAATTTCGCCGCCAAGCCTACTGCTTCGGAGTCTGCGCTTCAACCGCGCGCAAGAACTGGTCGTAGTCACCGACCACCGTCTTCATTTCCAGCATTTTGCCGCCGCGGTAGAGGGCGACAGGGACCTGTGAGCCGACCTTGGTGAGACTGATGATGTTCACCAAATGGCTGTCGTCGTCGATCGGGACGCCGTTGAACGAGAGAATGACGTCGCCGACCTGGATCGCCGCCGTTTCGGCCGGCGAACCGGGAGTAATGCGGATCACGTGGGCGCCGATTCGGCGCGGCAATCCGAGTTTCGTCGCCGTTTCGGCGTTGAACTTGGAATCGAGCGTCACGCCGAGAAAGGCTCGCGAGACGGCGCCGTGCTCAATAAGCTGCTTGGCGATCGTCATCGCCATGTTGATCGGAATGCTGAAGCCGATTCCCTCGTTGCCCCCGGAGTTGCTGGCGATGGCCGTGTTGATGCCGATCACTTCGCCCCGCAGGCTAATGAGCGGGCCGCCGCTGTTGCCGGGGTTGATCGCCGCGTCGGTCTGCAGGAAATCCTGAAAGCGCACGGTGCCGTCGCCCAGTTCCAGATCGCGACGCCCTTTGGCGCTGATGATTCCGTAGGTGACCGAATGGCTTAACCCGAACGGGCTACCGACGGCGACGACGAAGTCGCCGATTTCGACTTTGTCGCTATCTCCGATCCGTGCGGCCACGAGGCCGGTCGCGGCGACGCTCATTACGGCGACATCGGTGTCTTTGTCGGCCCAGACTTTCTCCGGATGAATCAACCGGCCGTCTGCGAGACCGATATTGATGTCTTTCATCGCCGCGTCGCGGACGACGTGACGATTGGTTAAGACAAAATACTTGCCGCTCAGCTCGAAAATAGCGCCGCTGCCGGCTTCTTCCACGGTGCGGCTACGGCCGTAAACGCGACTTCCCTCGCTGCGTTGCGCTTCAATGTGCACGACCGTGGGAGCGACGAGCTTAACGACCGTCTTCAGAATGTTGCCGTGTTTTTCCAATTCCGCCACGTCTCGGTGGAGCTGCTGATAGAGCTGCTCGCGCACTTCCGGCCGATACAGCGGCGGAGTAAACGGTTCCTGAGCGGAACCGGCGGCTGCGATGAATTGAAGTGCCAAACTCGTGGCGCAAAAAAGCAGCACAGGGCGCGCCTTTGCCGCGAGCCCTGTGCTGAGGAATGTCGTCTCGGTTTGTCCCGACTGCCGCATCGTCCCGCCCTCCTGAATTCAATCGCCCAGCTCGTTTGAGCTTAACGAATTGTTGCTCCAGGAGTACGGATTATCAAGAAACATCGATTTCGATGTCGTTGATCGACGCCACATCGTCGCCGCCGACGCCGCCCCCGCCGCCGTCGACCAAACGTCCCCAATCCATGAATTCCATGCCCACGGCGGTTCCGTCGCGTTCCGCTTCTCGCTGACACTCGATGCAAAGCGTGGCATACGGAAGTGCGCTCAACCGAGCAAACGGAATCTTATTGTTACAACCTTCACAGATGCCGTAGTTGCCGCCGCGCATCCGCTCTAAGGCGTTTTCGATGTTGGCCAACTCGCGGCTTTCCACTTCGGCGAGCTGCGAATTAAGCTCGTGGTGCGCGGAATCCAAGGCCTGATCGATGGCGTCGCCCGCCGTTCCATCGCGCAGTTCGGTGAGCGTGCTGAGATCTCCGGCCAAAGCCTTACGAAGCGCATCGCGACGCAACATCAGCACTTCGCGCATCTTCATGACGGCCGTATCTTTTCCTGCCATGGATTTTTCCTCACGCGCACGCGGAGTCGCCGCACCGGCGGGTTGACTCCCGGCGGTCTGCTTTTTCGTGCGTTGCTTCTGAGCCAGTCGTTTTTTGTTATCCACGTTTACGTTCCCGTTGGAGCGTGAGAGCCGGAAACTCAGCGCCGGCGACCCCGTTGCATCCAAACTATAGTACGCAGTCGGGCAAGAACGGTTTGAGTAAATCCGTTCGGCCGGACCGAAAGTTCGCTTAGCGGAACCCCCTGGCACGACACGGCTTGCGGTGCGCAGACGGGCCGCCGCGCACGACCGCGATCGACGTCATCGCCGAACCGCCGTCGCCCGCACATCCGGGGCACGTCGGAGCATCGCACGCCGTTTGGTGCGACTGCGCGTCCCGCCGCGTGGTACCCGACGGGACGATAGTTTCCGTAGATCGTCAAATCCGTCGCAGTTGTGCAGTTCTTTTTCTACGGAAGTTCCGCTACGACCGGCGGAGTCGGCCGTATTTGCCCTGCTTAACGACGCACCGGCCGACGAAATGTTCATGCGCCAACGCGGGCGGAATTCCGCAGTTCGGCAAAGTGGAACCCCTATAACGGTTTTGACTTGCGTGAACTGTGAGGTAGATGCTTGCGGCCCACTCTGCGCACCCCCGCATGCCGGCGCAGGCTGGGGGAGCCTGAAACTTCCCGATTTCCTACTCGGTGCCGCCCGTGACTACTGAACCCAACATGACGAGCTTCGTGACCTCCGCCGCCGCGGGCGACCCGACGATCGGCCGTCGTCTCGGCAAGCCCGACGCGACGTCGTCGATGCTCGGCGGCACGACCGGGGAGTTTCTACTCAAAGTCACGGCCGGATCGCAGATCGGCCGATTGGTTCGCTTGTCTTCGGCAAAATGCACCATAGGCTCGGCCGGGTATTGCACGTTGCGAATCCACGGCGTGGAAATCGAACCGGTGCAGTGCGTAGTACTTCATGGCCCGCAAAAGTCGATCATTCGTCGCTGGGCCGGCTCGACGCTGCTGAACGACCGATCCTTCGACGACGCTCCGCTTAAGGCCGGCGATCGGCTCGCGTTCGGCTCCGTCGAATTCCAAGTGATGAGCTTGCCGGGAAAGGCGGCCGACGTCGCCGGCACGGTGCGTCGTTTCGGCGGCGAACTCAAAGCCGATCAACGTCGGCTCGATCAACTCGCGGCGCGGCTGGAACTCGCCAACCGGCAAGGTCGGCGTCGGCTGCGTGCGGCTGTCGCGAAATTGCGCAAATTTCAATTGCGAATGTCGGAACTAGAAGGACGCCGTCGGCTCCATTCGCAGGAAGAAACTCAACTCAAACTCGAACAGAGTCGGCTGGAAACTCTGACGCGCGAAGCGCAACTCCGGCTCGACGAGTGCGATCGCCGCGGCCAAGCATTGGCCGAAGAGCAACGCTCGCTTACCGAGCAAGGCGAACGCTTACGAACTCTCGCCAAGCAGGCCAGCCAAGATCGCCAGGCGGCTCAAGCGGCGCTCGACGCCCGGCGCGCCGATTTGGAAGCGGCCGAAGCGCGCCTTAAGGAGAAAGAAGCCGATCTTGAGCGACGCCTCGCTCAACTCGCCGCGGACCAGGCGCGTGCCGAGCAGGACTCGGGCGAACTGCTGCGGTGGGAAGCCGAACTCAAAGAGCAGGCGGCGGCGGCGGCCCAGCGGACGGCCGAATGCGCAGCGCGGGCTTGCGACCTCGAAACGCGCGAGCGGTCGCTGTCTCAGCAACTGGCTTCGCTTGCCGAGCGTCAATCGGCGTTGGAACGGCTGGCCGGCGAGGGCGTCGACCGTCATGCGACGATCGACCGCGAATTGGCCGAACGCGAACGAACCTTGGCGGCCCGTGAACAAGAACTGCGGATCGCCTCGGCGGCTCATCAGCAGATCGAATCTAGGATGACCGCTTGGGAAACTTCGCTCGCCGAGCGCGATGCGTCTTTTGCCCAAAGGCTGGCGGCGCTCGTCGTACGCGAAACCGAAGCGGCCGACAAGATCGCCGAGTTCGAACTTCGTCAAACCGCCGAATTGGCGCTGCGGTCGGCTCACGCGGAGCGCGAAGCGACACAGGCGTCTGAATCCGCCCGCACCGGGCAATTCGTTCGGCGTGAGGCGGAGCTGGAAGCAGTTTCACAACGCTTGGCCGACCTTCGTCGAGAACTGGAAAAACGCGAAGCGGATCTCCAGGCATCGTCGGATGATCTGCAAAGACAAACGGGAGTCGTTGAAGCTCGTTATGCCGAGGTCGCCTCTGCTCAAGCCGAATGTTCGTCGCAGGGTGAGGCTCTGGCCAAAGAACGGCTCGAACTGGCCGCGGAGTCCGAAAGGCTGCAGGCCGATCGCGAGTCGCTCGCCAAGCATCGCGAGCTTGTCGCGTCGCGTTGCGAAGCATTAAAGCGAAGTTGGACCGAACTCGTCGAACGCGAGCGAAGGCTCGAAGAGCGCGATGTCGAGGGTTCTACAGCGGCGCCGCTTGCATCAATTCCGTCAGGCGAGTCGACGGCGGCCGATTCCGCCTCGTGTGAAGCCGAGAGGTTATCGCACGAGACCGCCGAAATGCTGGAATTGCTCAACAGTCGTCTCTCCCAGCGTGATGCTGAAATCGAACGCTTGCGCGCCGAGCTAAGTTTGGCGCGAGAAAGCCGAGAGACGCCGGCGGATGCCGTCGTGCCCGTGTCCGAAATCGCCGAACCATTTGAATCGTGCGCCGCGGAAGTTGAAACTGAAGCCGGCCGCTCGGACGATTCGACGTCGGCGGCGGCATCGCTCGACGAGTCCGTCGAAACGATTGGACATCCCGTCGAACTCAAAACTTCGGTTGAGGCGTTCGCCGCGGCGGTGAACGCTCCGCACGACGATGCCGCGCAGATCGCCGACGATCATCCGGGGAAAGTCGACAAAGAGCCCGTTGAGCCGGCGCCGAATCGCTCGGGCGCGGGCGAAAGCGCGGCCGATGTCTTGCGCCGGCTCGGCCTCGCTGCGGCACTGGACGACAATCATGCCGTCTCCCCTCCGATCGACGAACAGATCCGTCGCGCGGAGCCGGCGGCGGTCGCCGCCCCGGCGGGAGAACAAGAAGATGATTCGCTGAGCGACTATATGGCCCAGTTGTTCCAGCGTCTTGGCGTGCAGCGAGGCGAGCAGGCCGCGGATTGTCCGACGCCGCAGCGGCCCCAACCGCAGCATTCACAATCGTCGCGACCGGCGGCCGCGATGACGGAGAATCAGGATGAGCCTGCCCAACGGCCGGCGGAATCATCGGAGCGTTCCGTCGCGCCGCTGTCGGCGGCCGAATTTAAGGCCCGCAGCGTCGCCGCCGAGCGGAAGTCCGACTTGAGCACGCTTCGCGAACTGGCCAACGTGAACGCCCGAACCGCGGTGGCCAGCCACCAAATTCGCACCGGCACGAAGGCCTCGCGTTGGAAGGGTAGTTTGGCGCTCGCTTCCGCGGTCGTCACCGTCGGGGCGTGCGTTGCGGCATTGCTCGGCTATCCGAACGCCTTACCGGCCGCACTCGGCGGCTTGGCCGTCACTGCGTTGTTCGGCATTAAGTCGATCAAGCTTCGCCGCAACGTGAAAACGACGGCGCGTTCGCTTGACGACGTGTTGCAAAAATCGGGCGGCAAGACGCCGAAGAACGACTAGAACCCGCGGGCCGCGCGGATGTCGTCGAAGTCGCGCAAGTGGTAGTCGAGGCCGACGAAGTCGAGCACCTTGCAGAGGCCGCGCAAGGCGACTCCCATGCCGTCGGGTCCGCTGAAGCCGCCGAACTGGCCGCCGCCTTTGACGTGCGGCTCAAGATCGAGGAACACGCCGGGAATGCCCCGTTTGGCGAGTTTCTTCGTGAGCGCCGGAACCATGTCGCGGAAGTCGCGCAAAATCAACTCGTTGGCCGACTGACCGATGTCGGCGGGCACGAAATTCTTGATCGCTTCCTCATCGACGTGCCCGACGCGCTTCGGCGGCGATGGATGTCGATAGTCCTTGATGTGCATCCAACCGATGTACGGCTTCATCGCCAGATACTGGTTGTAGACGTCGAGCGTCGTGTAGCCTTGGCAAAGAATATTGGCGGCGTCGAAGATCAGCATCATCGCCGGGTGTTTCACCTGCCTTTGAATTTCGGCGAGAAGTTCGCCCGTCTGACCGACTAAATTCGCTTCGATTTCCAAACCGAAAGTGAGATCGCTGCGGTGGCAGGCCTCGGCGATCTTGCCGAGTTGGTCGACGACCTGCGGAATGTAAGCCTTCGGGTCTTCGCCTTTCGGATGGTAGAAGGAAAAGCCGCGGATGAGCTTCGTCTCGAAGGCGTGGGCCAGTTCGCAGACCTTCTTCACGTCTTCGGCCAGATACTTCTTGAACGGAATGAAAGCGTTCTTCGTCCCATCTTCCTTGTCGACGAGTTTCACCTTTCCGATCGGCGAGCCGATCGAGGAGACGTTCAATCCGTACTCATCTTCCAGATGGCGAATGTCTTGAATCTCTTTTTTCGTGAGCTTCATGACGTTCTTGATGCCATCACCGACATCGATGAACCGAAGGCTGTAGTACTGGAGACCCATCGCTGCGAAAGCGCAAAACTGCTGGACCGCGGTCTTTTGGTTGGCGCTTTCATCGGCGAAACCGCTGAGAATGACGGAAGGCTTGTCGGCCATGATGGGCGTACTCGTAAATTCCGGCGTTGAGAGATAACGTCGCTTCGGCTCCCGTCGATCGATGTTGAGAGCGGTGCGAGGGGCTTATTGTGCGTAGACCGATTGCGATTCGCAAGGGGCGCGTCGGCCGGCGTCGAACTCGGGAGATGAATAAACATGCGACGGAAGACGTCAATTTTGCGCTTGCGATGCGATCCCGTAATTCCTGCGACTCCTCTCGGAGTGCCGTTATGAAAGTCGCCGCCATTTTTGCCGCGGCTGCCGTTGTTGCGGCCGTGCCCTCAACCGTGGCTGCCGCCGAACTTCCCGTCGAACCGATCGTGATCGGTCTTGAGCCTCAGTTTGTGTTCGACCGATACGTGGTCGATAACTCGTGGGCGATTAAATACAAAAGCCAATCGCTCGAGCGCGTCTTTCATGCGCCGCGAAAATCGGAGCGGAATCCGTTGATCGCCGGCGAAGGGAACCACGTCCAAGTGCGCCGTCGGCCCGACGGAACCTATCAGCTCTGGTACGACGTCGGTGACGGCGGCGCAGGAGAATCGTCCGGCCATGCCGTCGCTTATGCGGAATCGTCCGACGGTCTCTCTTGGGTAAAGCCGAAGCTCGGGCTCTTCGAGCGCGACGGAACCAAAGACAATAACATCGTCTGGCCCGGCATCGGGACACACGAAGCGCGTACGCTCTTCCCGCTATCGATCCCTGATTCGCAACGGCGCGGCTGGGAACACGTGGCCCTCTACCGCTCAAAGCGCGGGCTGCATCTCGTCGGTTCGCGCGACGGCCTCCGCTGGGAAATCGAGAGCGTCACGCCGATCTACAAGCTCCACAGCGACACGCACAACAATCTCGTGCATGATCCGCAGCGGGGCGAGTATGTTCTTTATTGTCGCCCGAAGCATATCTATCGGACGTTCCAAGGCGACGTGATCGACACCGGCGAATCGCGCCGCATTGCGAGACTTGCGAGTCGCGAACTGTGGACCGCGTGGCAAGGCGAGCCGCAGACGATTCTCGTGCCCGACGAACTCGACGAGCGGGCAGGCTTCAACTGCTTCTACGGCATGCCGACCGTGCGTTACGGAGGGCTCTACTGGGGCGCCTTGTGGTGCTTCAAGATGAACACCGACATTCATACCGAACTCGCCTGGAGTCGCGACGGCGTCGATTTCGAGCGGCTCCCCGATCGCCCCAAGCTCATCCCGCGCGGTGACGACGGCGCGTGGGACGACGGCATGGCGTTCGGCCAATTCCCTTGGGGGGAAGTCGGCGACGAATGGCGCATCTACTACACCGGCTGGAACGGGCCGCACGAAGCGAATGCCGATCAGCGGCAAGTCGGCGTCGGTCTCGCCGTGGTTCGCAAGGAAGGTTTGATCTCGATGCGCGGGCCGAAGTCGGGCGGCGTGCTCGTCACGCGGAAACTTGTTTGGCCGGGCGGCGACCTCGTTATCAACGCCGAAGCGAGCCGCGGCGAGTTGAAGGTGCGTGTCAGCGACGAAGCCCGCAAGCCCCTTGATGGACTCAACTACGACGACTGCACGCCGTTGACCGGCGACGGCACGGCGCAAGTGGTGGCGTGGGGAGGCAAATCCCTTAATCAACTCGCCGGGCAAACGATTCGCCTGGAATTCTTTCTGCGCGACGCCGATCTCTATACGTTCCGCGCAGGCGGCAGGAGAGAGTAACGGACTTTAGACAATACGTCGCTCCGGCCGCATGATCGCCGCCGAGCGCAGGTGGAAGAGCATCGCGGCCGACGCCGTTTGCGAATCGCGCGATTCCAGGGCACGCACGATCGCTAAGTGTTCGTCGTAGGCCTTCATCAAGTTTTCCGGATCCTCGACGGCTGAATAGGAGAGCCGTTTGTAACTCCAGCATTTGCGAATCGCCTCGCGGAGCGCGACGTTTCCCGTGTTGTCCGCGATCGCCAAGTGCAACGCGAAGTCGAAGCGGCGGACCGCATCTTTCCATTGCGGGCTCCGCTTGTCGGCGGCTGATTCCGCCAACGAGCGTAGCTTTGCGAGTTCCTCGTCGGGAATGCGCGCCGCGGCCAAGGCGGCGGCAGGCGGTTCGAGCAATTCGCGAAGTTGGTGAATCTCGACGAGCCAGTTCTCAGCGCCCGGCCGCACGACGGCTCGCTTATTTAACTCCAGCGTCACGATGCCGTCGGCCGCCAAACGCTGCAGGGCCTGCACGACCGGCGTCCTGCTGACGCCGAGTTCCTGGGCCAGGATCGTGCTCTTCAGTTCTTGGCCGCTGCTCAATTCGCCGCGAATGATGCGAAGCAGAATTTGCTCATAAACGCCGTCGACGAGCGTTTGTTCCGCCCCGACGCCGTCTTGGTCGAAGCGGCCGTTGAGAGTTCCACGGGACTTGCGAGGGGGCGTGGAGTCCTTTTCGTGGGAGCTCTTGGATTTTTTGTTGACAACCATGGGGACTATCCCTAAAGTGTATTCACTTGGTGGGTCGATCTTCAGTTTGTCGCGCCAAGCAAAGAGGTTGCGGGATCGCGCGTTCGTTGTGGTTTTTGGGACTTCCTGGTGCCGGCAGGCACCGCTCGTTCGAGCAGTGCGCAACCTCCCCTACCCCGAGAAGTGAATTCACCGTGCGGGCGGGTAAGTCGCATTTCGCTGCGACGATGGCTATAGGAAACACTATGAGCACTATTTTAGCAACACAGTCGGAATCGGCCGCCGACGGAGCCTCGAAACTTGCTCTCCGCGGGGCCATGGTCGGCATCGGGATGATCTTCGAAGAAACGTATCGCCCCTTCTTCGAGCAGGCCTATGCGGCCGGCGGCCTCTACGACTCCCGCTTTGGGCTGTGCCGCGTCGATCTCGCGGCCGTCGCCAGCCGTACCGGTTCGCGCGCCGAAGCCTATCGGAAGTCGTCGGCCGGCAAGGTACATCCGTTCGAAAGCTTCACCGGTGCCGACGCGACCGCGCAACTTCTGAAGTCGAACGTCGACTTCGCCTGCGTCGCCACGCCCGACAATCGCCACTTCGAAGCGGCCAAGGCGATTCTCGCGGCCGGTAAGCACTTGCTGATCGAGAAGCCGTCGGTGTTGTCGCTCGACGAACTCGACGAGCTCGAGAAACTCGCCGTCGAGCGGGGCGTGCTCGCCAAGGTCGTCTATCACAAGCTGCTCGATCCCGATCATAAGAAGCTGCGCACGCTGGTCGTCGACGACGAGCTTAAGCACGTCAATAACGGCTACTGCACGCTCTTGGAGCCGAAGTCGATTTCCGGCGGCCAGTTCGCCGAGTGGATCGTCGGCCGCAATCCGGGCACTTACGTCGCCGTCCACTACATCAAGCTGATCGACTTCACCTTCGGCGGTCGCTTGAAGAGCGTCACCTGCACCGGGCAGCGCGGGCTCGTCGGCCCGGCCGACGGCCCGACCTGGGATTCGACGCAACTCCGCCTGATCTACGAATATCCCGATCGTCGGGAAGCGGCCTTCGACATCCATACGAGTTGGGTCACCCCAGACAACTTCCCGGGCTACGTCGAACAAGAAGTGCAGTTTCGCTTCGACAACGGCGTGTGGAACGCGCATAGCCGCAAACGCGGCATTGAATGCACGATCGAAGGAAGTACGCCGTTTAAACGCAAAACGACCATGAACAACCACTACAACGGGACGTTCTTGGAACCGTGGGGAGAGCGTTCACAACGGGGCTACGGCATCGAGGTCATCGAGCGTTTCGTGCGCGAATTGGCCTATGTCGAACACGGCGGGGCAAAGGCCGGTCGTGATCGTCGGCTCGAGGAAGTGCGAAAATTGGCTTACAACGACATCGCCGCCGATCGACAAACTGTCGCGGCGGTTCAAGCCATGGAAGCCATCCTCGCCAAACATGCGGCCGGCACGCCGAACTGCGTGGTGGAAGTCGACCACGGAGCCGGCGGACTGGTGTTGTTCGCCCCCGGCACGAAGGAACCGGAAGTTCTCTATTCCGGCAAAGTGAACTCTTCTCGCTAGCATCAAAGTTTGTTGACATTTTAAGATACGAATCCGCTGCTCACGCCAGGCTCAGAGAGCCGAACGCAGCAGACGCCACTTAGGAACAGGATCACCGCGCCCATGGCTCAAGCCGTCGACCCCGTCGTGCCGCCGATCGAACATCCCGGAGAGGAACAATCGAACGATCTGCGTCGGCGTATTCAAAGCGTCGAACCGCACTGCTTACGCACTTACACGCCCAGTCTCGCCGTCTTTGCTCGCAGCGAAGGGAGCTACCACTACACGCATGAAGGACGCAAGCTTGCGGACTTCACGTCGGGCGTGCTCGTCGCCAACTTGGGGCACAATCCCAAACGCTGGTGGCAGCGGATGCTCGGATACCTGCGTCTCGATCTGAACTCGCTCGCCGGCTCGCTCGACACGACCGAAGGCGAGGAATGCACCTTCCTGCCCGCCGTGCCGCTCACCGCCTACAACGCGGTGACGGAAGTGGAAGTCGAAGCCTCCGAGCGCCTGGTCGCCCTGTTGCGTCGACAGGCGGGCGGCGCACGCTGCGAACAAGTGATGTGGGCCGCGAGCGGCAGCGAGGCCGTGCAGAAGGCGCTCTGGAGCGCGCTCAATCGCCGACCGGGAGAAAACATCATTCTCGCCACGCGTTACGGCTTCCACGGTAAGAAGGGGTTGGCCGGCGCCGTCACAGGCAGCGAGCAAGATAAAGACCGCGATCCGCGCGTGAAGTTCATCAGCTTCCCGCGCGAAGAATGCCTGTCGCTCGAAAGCCGCAAGCAGCCGCTCGATCTCGCGAAGTACGAACAAGAACTCGAAGGCGTCTGGCGCGAACACGGCAACCGGATTTGCTGCCTCATCACGGAGCCGTATCTCGGCGGCGGCGGCTCATTCCATCCGCAAAAGGAATACATGCAGCTGCTCGAGCGGTTCTGCCGCAAGCACGACATTCTCTTGATCTTCGACGAAGTGCAGGCCAATTTCGGCCGTACGGGTGAACTCTTTGCCTTTACGCACTATGGGATTGAGCCCGACGTGGTCGTGCTCGGCAAGGGCTTGGGCAACGGCGTGGCGGTGAGCGCCGCGGTCGGTCCGGCCGAACTTTTCGAGGCCATGAACTATGGCGAAGGAAGCGACACCTGGAGCGGCAACCCCCTCTCGAGCGCAGCCGTGCTGGCGACGCTCGATGAATTCGAATCGACGAACATCCTCGCCGAGGGGCGCAAGCTCGCCGGAGTGATTGAAGCCGGCCTAGTGAAACTCGGCACGCTACCGGCCGTGGCGCATATCCGCGGGGAAGGCTTGGTGTGGGGCGTCGAGTGCGCTCCGATCGGCTCCGGCACGGCCGCCGACACGGCCAATGCCTGCGTGCGAGCTTGCTACCTCGGCGACGACCGCGGCCGGGCGATCCACTTGCTCGGCCCTCTGGCAGGCAAGGTGCTTCGCGTGAGCCCGCCGCTCAACATGCCGCTCGACGAGGCTCGCGACTACCTGGACGCGATGTACGAAATCTTCGCCCAAGTGGCCCGCGATTTGAGCTGACGCAAACGCAGAAGTAAAAACTCAAAAATGCAAAACGGGGGAGCAATCTCCCGTTTTGCGTTTTCACTTTTGCCTTCCGGCTTTAGTTCCGCTTCCCTTCTTCCATCTCAAACTCCGCGGTCACGTTCGTGCTGATGCCGCCGCGAGGCGTGAACGCCGCGCGGAGTTGCATCCAGCGCGGTTCGACCGTTTCGGCGAGCGCGTCGAGGATGTAGTTCGTCACGTGTTCGTAGAAAATGCCCGCGTTGCGGAACTGTTGCAAGTAGAGCTTCAGGCTCTTCAGTTCGACGCACTTTTTATGCGGCACGTAGGTGATCGTCAGCGTGCCGAAATCGGGATGGCCCGTCTTCGGGCAGACCGAGGTGAACTCAGGGCAGATGATCTCGATCTCGTATTCCCGGTCGGGAAACTGGTTGGCAAACGTTTCCAGGAGTTCGCGGCCGGGCATTTTAGCCAGGGGCGACGACTCATTCGCAGGCGGTTCCGAAGGCACGGGCAGGCTCCTTTTCTCGAATTCATCATTGTGGCATGATGGACCCAAATCGGCCAGTGGGCCGTAGAGTGGGGGCGACCGGCGCCGCGTCGAAACCGTCGTCCGGAGCAACACGCGGTCTTGATTCGGTGAGCGCGCTATCATGTCTCGTGCCGTCGTTCTACTTTCCGGTGGTCTCGATTCGGCGACTACGGCGGCCGTCGCCCGCTCGCAGGGCTTCGAGTGGTTCGGGCTTTCGGTCGACTACGGCCAGCGGCATCGCTTCGAACTCGACGCGAGCCGCAAGGTCGCCAAGGCCTTAGGGGCCCGCGATCATATCCAAATCGACGTCGATTTATCGCGGATCGGCGGCAGCGCGCTAACGGCGGATTTGGCCGTTCCGAAAGATCGCGAAGAAGCGGCGATGGCGGAGGGAATCCCGATCACTT
>JAEUIN010000233.1 GCA_016793115.1 Planctomycetaceae bacterium | reverse complement strand
AAGCGGTCGGCTCTTAGCTCCCAGCTCCAGTCTCCAAGCTCGCTACGCTTCCACCGTCTCGAACGCTTCTTTCCCCGCCGAGGTCCACCACTTGGCGGCGTCATCGCGGGTCCACTGGCCGGAGCAGTCCGTATCGCGCAGTGCGAACCGCAACGCGGCCACGTCTTGGTAGCGATCCTTCGGCGCCTTCGCGAGGCACTTCAGCACCACGCGTTCGAGGTCTTCCGGAATTTCCGGCCGCAGCCGGCTCGGCGGGGTCACGGTTTCGTTGACGTGCGCAAACAAAATCTTCAGCGGCTTGTCGCTTTCGAAGACGGCGTGGCCCGTGAGCATGTAGTAAGCCACGGCGCCGAGCGCATAAATATCGCTCCGGCCGTCGGGCTCGCTCTCGCCCGTGGCTTGTTCGGGCGACATAAAGAGCGGGGAACCGGTGATGGTGCCGTCGAGCGTGAGGTGAGCCCCTTCGACTTCGACGCTCCCCTTCACCAAGCCGAAATCGAGCAGCTTGGCCACGTCGTAGATGCCGCCCCGCTTGGCCGCGAAGATGTTGCCCGGCTTCACGTCGCGATGCACCAGCCCGATGGCGTGGGCCTCGCGCAGCGCGTCGCACACTTGCTCGAGCAAGTAAACAACACGCGACGGCGGCAGCGGCCCGTGCCGATCGACCAAATCGGCAATGCTCAAGCCCGGCAGGTACTCCATGACGTAATAAAACGTGCCGTCGTCGGCGCGGCCGTAGTCGAAGATTTCGACGGTATTCCAGTGTGAGAGCGTGGCGATCGTCTGCACTTCGCGCTCGAAGCGGGCCAGCGTCCGCGGGTCGTCGGCCTTGTGCGGACGGATCAACTTCAGCGCACAGGGCCGCTTCAGCAACCGATGCTCGGCCAAATACACTTCGCCCATGCCGCCGGCCCCCAGCATTCGCTTCAGGCGATACTGCCCAAACTCGCGAGCTTCCATCGCTTCGCGGCGCAGCGAGTTGGTGAGATACGTTCCGTAGACGCTGGCGCCGTAGCCGAACGCCGTGAGCAGGAGCATCGACGAGAACGGAGCGTGCGCATCGGCCAGTTCGGCGATGCGCGGCTGAGTCCAAACGTTGTAGGCGTAACCGCCGATCGCCGCCGTAAGCATGAAGCCGATGACGGCCGCGGCCCGTTGCCAAGTGTTCGGAATGTAAACGGCGTAGGTGAAGATCAGCGTGAACCAGAGCCCGACGGTGTTCGGGATGAAGTTGTGCAGCGAGGCGGTGTAGATCATGTCGAAGTGCTGCACGTTCACGAAGAACGTCGTCGTCAGGCCGAAGATGCCCAACTCCATCCAGCGGAGCGACTTCAGGCAGAAGCTCTCGGTCGATCGCCACAGAATGGCCGCGAAGATGCCCAGGCCGAGCAGGTGCGCGAGGTGGCACCAGCGCAAGACCGACCGCTCCCAGCGGAGGTTCAGATTGTCGAGCGTCGCCCCGACGTCGCGAAAGGCGCCCCACGCAAAGAACACGGCCGAGCCGATGAAGAGCACCAGCGCGGCGCTGCGCAGCCGGTAACCAAGCAGGGCTTTGGTCTGAGCCGTCTCGCCCGACTCGCTCCCTTCCAGATATTTGATCTGGGCGCAACGGGCGTGGTCGACGGGATGACGCAACGACGGCGCGGGACTCGGCGTGCGCAAGCTGGCGGCGTCGAGTGTTTGATCTTGCGGCGAAATCGGCTGCAGATCGCGGCGGGGACCGGTCATCGACCGTGTTCCTTACCAGCGGGCCCCTAAAAGCAGAACGCCCCCATCATACCGAGCGGAGCAACCCGGCGAATAGGGGCGGAGCGTGACGAGGGCGTAATAAGAAAGCAGTCTTTCAATAGCCCCAGGTGAATACCTGGGGCACCCCGGATATACATCCGGGGCTATTGAACAGAAAGACGTTGCGATGAATTGATATCGCATTCGGAACGCCACGGAGGGCGTTCCCTACAGTCACGCGAACTATGCCGCTCGTCGTCCCTTCGGGGGTGTCGCCAGTTTCGCGATTTCTTCGTGCGAGACGCGGCGAAGCGAGGTCCCTTCTTCCGTGGGTTCCTCGAGCAGGACCACGGTCGTTTCGTGCAGCATTCGCGGCACGTAGAACCAGGCTTTCGCAAGCGACTCCCGGTCTTGGTCGGCCGAGATGATGATCAGGTCCTGGCGAGCGAGACTGTTGGCGGTGCGGGACAAGGCCGACATCGGGTCGCCGGGGACCAATCGCACCTTCACGCCCGTGGTTGCCAGCAGCGAGTGGGCCGCCTTCAGCGCCAGGCCAGGGCCGTCGCCATTGCCGCGGGCTTCGAACATGTCGATGCCGGCGTAATGCGTTTCTTCGCCGCCGGGGCAAAGTTCCAACATTCGCAACGTGCGCTCGCCGGTGCCGATACCGAGCTCCGTGATCCGCCGCACCGGTTGCTTGCGCAGCAACTTGTAGAGCGTGCGATTTTGCTTCGGCTTCGAGAAGTACGCGAGGTAAAGCGAACGAATGCGACCGGCCATGGGAGTGCGCGAGGCCCCGCAAGTTGCAATGCCGGCGGATGCTGCCGGCGCGTCGTGCGCCGCTTGGTCCGCCTAAGAAAAGGCATCGACCGGCGACGGCCTGCCTGTGCGGGAAATCCGGCGATTAACGCCGGCGTAAACGGGGCTAAATATTCCGATTCGCGAAAGTCGATGTACCTGATGATGGTCCATCGCCTTGCTATCGCAGCCGCCTGTTGGAATCGCCGCCGCGCGATTTGCGCCGGCGTTGTCGTCGCGGTCGTGTGGGCGAATGCCGGCTTTTTGCGAGCCACGCCGCCGTCGTTGCCGCCGACGAACTTCCATCCGTTCGGTCCGCCGACGCAGCTCATTCCCGACGGCTCCGTCGTGCCGCTGCGGCCGCCAAAGCCGATCGCCACGATGACCCCGCTGTTCATGATGCCGCAAGAGCCGTTCGGTCATCTCGGACAGAACTTCGGCGCGCTCGGCGGCACGCTCAACATCGAGCAAAAACAATCGGCCCCGCATCGGCAACCGATCGAACTCGTGCCGCCGCGTGGCGCTGCTGCGGGGAAAAACGCGCGCACGGCCGGCGGCGCCGGAGGTGCGGCGGCAAGCAACGTCGCCCCGCACCGCAGCTCGACGATTCCCATGCACCGCCGCCCGCTCGGATGGTAGCGAGCTAGGTGAGCCCCAGCGGGAAATCGCTCAAGAGTTCGACGCCCGTCTCCGTGACGACGTAATCATTCTCCAAGCGGATGCCGCCGCGGAGTTCGTCGCTGTAGAGGCCCGGCTCGGCCGTGAAGACGTCGCCGACTTCGAATGTGTCATCCCACATCGAATTCAGATGCGGCGCTTCGTGCGGAAAGAGTCCGATGCCGTGCCCCAGGTGATGGTCGAACCGTGCGCCGGTGAAGGCGTCAAGATGGGCCTTCACTTTCGTGAACAGCGCCCGACAGCTCGCCCCCGGCTTCACAAACTCCGTGACCATCGCGAAGACTTCGGCGATGTGCTTCTGTGCCGAAAGTTGCAGCGGCGTCGGCTTGCCGTCGACGGCGATGGCACGACAGTTGTCGGCGAAGTAACCGCGGAAGGCCGGGCCGAGGTCTAAGACGTACAGTTCGCCGGCTTCGATCTTTCGCGGCCGCGGCGGACCGCCCGGCACACCGCTGGCGTAGTCGTTGCCGGTGCCCGTCAGCATCTCGCCGAGGTAGTTCACCGCCGTGGCTTGCAGCGTGTTGAACATCTCCAGTTCGCTCAGGCCCGGCTGCATGATCTCGCGAGCCTTCGCGTACATCGCCCCGGTCGCTCCGATGGCGTGCTTGATGCGGGCCAGCTCATCGGCATCTTTGCGGCGTCGCAGATGGTAGAGCGCCGGCTCGACGTCGACGATCTCCAGGGAGTCGCTGAGTTCGTCAATACTGCGGTCGCCGAAGTGCCGTGGAAAGCAGGAATACTCGACGCCGATCCGCCGAGCCCGACCTTGCGTGTGCAGCACCTTCTTCAAGGCGTCGACCGCCGCGTGCCGCTGATCGTTACGGAGCGTGCTGAGCCATTGCGCTTCGTAGGTCGTGACGGCGTCGGCCGCGTGCACCGGCGGGGCTGCGTTCGGGGCGACGAGCGTGCAAGTGCCGTCTTTCCATAAAGCCGCCAACGGTTCGAACACCCAGCCGAAACGCGGACCGGTGAGCCACTGCACATGCTCGGTCTTGGCGACGATCACCAGATCAATATCCCTACGCCGCATCTCGGCCTGCAACCGCTGCTGACGATGTCGACACAACGCGGGATCAATTTCAAAACTCATGCAAACTTGCTCGCTGACAGATGTCTATCGATTCGTTTAGCCGCATCGCTCGCGATGCGAGGGAAAGTACGCTTCAACGCCGCTCGATCTGAGCAGCCGGCCGAATTCTAAAACATTCCCGCCGCCGCGACCATGAGGCCGATTCTTATAGTCGGCCCGCAGTGGCGCGGTACACTAATTACTACGATCGTTTGCACACCCCCGACAGCGCTCGACTGTTCGCAAGCCCATGAAAAAACTCACCTCCGGCGGCGGTTGGCAGGCCATTTGGTACACGTGGCGGAAGGCCCGTGAATCGAGCGGCTGGAAAGTTTGGAAGTTCTGGAGCGCGATGCGCTCGAAGAACGCCTGCAAGACGTGCGCTTTGGGGATGGGAGGCCAAGCCGGCGGCATGGTCAATGAAACCGGCCACTTCCCCGAAGTCTGCAAGAAAAGTTTGCAGGCGATGGCCAGCGACATGCAGGGCGCGATCAAGCCGGAGTTTTGGTCGACGTACTCCGTCGCGCAGCTTCAGGCTTTCAGCCCGCGCGAAATGGAGACCTGCGGCCGGCTCGTGCAACCGGTGCTCCTGAAGAAAGGCGCCCAGTACTACACGCCGATCTCCTGGGACGAAGCCTACAAGCGCATCATCGAGAAGCTCCGCGCCACGCTGCCCGACGAAAGTTTCTGGTACTTCAGCGGCCGCAGCTCCAACGAAGCCGGCTTCCTGCTGCAACTGTTCGCCCGCGTGTACGGCACGAACAACGTGAACAACTGCAGCTACTACTGCCACCAAGCCTCGGGCGTCGGCCTGTCGAACGTATTGGGCTCGGGCGTCGGCACGATTCAACTGCACGACCTCGAAAAGGCCGACTGCGTGTTCATCATCGGCGGCAATCCGGCGAGCAACCATCCGCGGCTGATGACGTCGCTCAAAGAGCTCCGCAAGCGCGGCGGCGAAGTCGTCGTCATCAATCCGGTCGTGGAAACCGGCTTGGTGAATTTCAAAGTGCCGAGCGATCCGATGAGCCTGCTCTTCGGCACGAAGATCGCCACGCTCTACGTGCAACCGCACATCGGCGGCGACTTGGCGCTGGTGACCGGCATCTCGAAACGCATCCTCGAAATGGAAGCGATCGACCGGCCGTACCTTGAGGCCTACTGCGAAGGCTGGCCCGCGCTCGAAGCCAAACTCCGCGCGACGCCGTGGGACGAGATCATCGCAAAGTCGGGCGTCTCCAAGGCCGACGTTGATGCTTTGGCCGACCGCTACGCCCGGGCCAAGAGCGTCGTCTTCTCCTGGACGATGGGAATCACGCACCACACACACGGTGTGCTCAACGTCGAAGCCATCGCGAACCTCGCGCTGATGCGCGGCATGGTCGGTCGCGAAGGGGCCGGCATGATGCCGATCCGCGGCCATTCCAACGTGCAAGGCATCGGCTCGGTCGGCGTCACGCCGAAGCTGAAGGACGCCATCTTCCACGGCCTGCAGAATCGCTTCGGCGTGAAACTGCCGACGACCGTCGGGCTCGACACGATGGGCTGCATGGAAGCCGCCGATCAGGGCCGCATGCGGTTCGGCTTCTGCCTCGGCGGCAACCTCTTCGGCTCCAACCCCGACGCGACCTACGCGGCTCGCGCTCTCCGCGGGCTCGACCTGCTCGTCTACATGAGCACGACGCTGAACACGGGCCACGCGCACGGTCTGGCCGGCGGCGACACGATTATTCTGCCGGTCTTGGCCCGCGACGAAGAGCCGCAGCCGACGACGCAGGAATCGATGTTCAGCTACATTCGCATCAGCGACGGCGGCCCGCGGCGGCACGAAGGCCCGCGGAGCGAAATCGAGATCATCGCCCACATCGCACAAGGCGTGCTCGGTTCCGAAGCGACCGGCCCCATCGATTGGCGCGGCATGGAGAACACGCGGAAGATTCGCGAAACGATCGCCGCCGTCGTGCCAGGCTTCGAAGAGATCGGCAAAGTCGACGACACCAAGAAGGAATTCCAGATCGGCGGTCGCACGTTCCACTCGCCGAAGTTCCCGACCCCCAGCGGCAAGGCCCTGCTGAAAACGCACGACCTCCCGGAACTCGCCGGCGGCGACTTGCGCGATCCGTCCGTCGGCCAACTCCGCATGATGACCGTGCGGAGCGAAGGGCAGTTCAATACCGTCGTCTACGAAGACTACGACCTGTACCGGGGCATCGACCGCCGAGATATCGTCGCCATGCATCCCGACGACATTGCACGGCTGGGGCTCAAGGCCGATCATCGTTGCCACATTTGGAACGAGACGGGCCGGATGGAAAACGTCATCGTTCGGGCCTTCGAAAAAATCCGCCCCGGCAACGCGCTCATGTACTGCCCGGAAGCGAACGTTCTGGTGCCGCGCCAACGCGACCCGTCGTCCAAAACGCCGGCGTTCAAGTGCGTGCTGATCTCGCTGGCGCCGGCGGAGAACACGAAACCGGAAGCGTACGTCGAACCGTTTGTTCTCTTAAGCACGGCCCAAGCCAACGCCACCGCCTCAGCCAACGGCCCAGCCTCAACAAACGGCCACGCGACCAACGGCCGCACGCCCGGCGACGGCAGTATTCACGCGAAGCAGAACGCTTGCTGACGCTAAGCTTATGTCCACAGCCAAGAATGAACGTTATTGACTTAGAGGAATTCGGTGACACATCGGCGAAGATGATTGCCGATTGCGTTTTGAGCGGCAAATCGCTCTACGAAGGGCTTCAGCAACATGTTGCGCAAGTACATCGCGGGCGACAACTTTCGATCGCGATAATCGATACGCAAGAGGTTAACGCGCGAGCATACAGTCAAGGCCAGATTGATGTCATTGAGATTAACCTCGGACTCATTCAAAAAATTTACGGAACAATGCATGGGCTGATGAGCCTTCCTTATTTCCTTCCAAACGTGGGAGATGTTGCAAAGGAAGTCATGCCGGAAATTGCCGATTCTGAGTTTTGCGGCTACCCCATGAAGACAAAGGACTTCGACGACCCGACGTTCGGTGCATTCTTTTTTCCGCAAGACCAAACTCGCTGTACCTTCGCAATGACGCTTGCGAATTATGCGATGGATTTTGTGGTGTTTCATGAACTCGGCCATATCTTTGGAGGGCATTGCGAGTTGCTGAATGCGTCACGGGGGATGACTTCAATATCTGAGTTCAGCGCTGAGCACGCAGAGACGGAGATCGACGTGCTTCGTCATTTGTTGGAATGCGATGCAGACGCTTTCGCCGCGCATTTTCCTGCAGAGGTAGCTTCGTTGGAAGACAGCAGCGAGTCCCTTGTTCAACTGTTCGGAGACTGCGGCTGGGAAAAGCAAGACGTTTCGATTTCGATATTTCTTGTTGCCGTCGCGGCAACATTTCGGCTCCTTTATCCAAACGCGTCATTCGCTAATTGTCGTGGCTCTCGATGTCATCCGCATCCCGCGGTTAGATCGATGGTCGTTGGATCTTCCGCGCTATCGCAGGTCTCTCCGTACAGTGATGGAGCTGCGCGGGTCGTGCGTGTCCTACCGAAGTCGGCTGTCCAAGTGGAACGTGCCTGGCAGCAAGCGTTTTTGGCCGGAACGCCGAATCAACTCAAGGACGCCGACTTGACTGATCTTGCTGACGTTTCAACTGTACTCTTTGACTCATATCTGAAGTTCCGCGATGTCTTTTCCAAATACGCTAGGGTTCCACGAAATTGGGATAGATGGGCGACGAACGCTGGTCAATCCAACTAAACGCACGTTTTGCTTTTCAGTGACGTCCATACATGGCCCCCGGCGACTCGCCGGGGGCTAATGCTCGACGACGCTGCTTGCCGATCCCGCCCCCCGAGAGATTCTTTGCGTCTTTCGGGGCGGCGCGCTAGGATCACGTTCGTCCGTCCCGCCGCGTGCGTCGATTTGCTCCTTTGCCGACCGCAGGAGACCCGCCATGGACCGCCGCGATCGTCGTGAATTTTTGGCCGATATCGCTCGAGGGATGCTGATCGCCGGCGTCGGCTACGGCGCGGCCTACGACCTGGGCCTGACCAGAGCTTGGTCCGCCGACGCGAAAGCCGGAGAGGGCGATGGCGAGAAGCCGCTGGAGTTTGGCGCGCGCGAAGAACTCGTCTGCCTGTTGCAAGAGACGGCCGCCGAAAAGCTGCTGCCGCTCGTGGTCCAGCGAATCAACAACGGCACCGATCTCCAGGAACTCGTCGCCAGCGCGGCCTTGGCGAATGCCCGCACGTTCGGCGGCGAAGACTACGTCGGTTTTCACACGTTCATGGCCATGGCGCCGGCCTTGCGAATGTCGCAAGAACTGCCGGCCGCGCGGCGAGCGCTTCCCGTGCTCAAAGTGCTCTATCGCAATACGAAGCGCTTACAGGAACAAGGCGGCCGCAAGAGCGAAACGCTCAAGCAAGTCGCCGCCGACGGCAAGTCGGCCGCCCAAGCCGCGGCCCGATTGCGTGAGGCGGTGCACGGCAAGAACCGCTCGGCCGCGGACGCTGCGCTCGTTGCGGCGGGCGACGCGGATGCGGCGTTCAACGCTTTGCTGGAAACCGTGACCGAGGGGGCCGACGTCCATCGCATCGTCTTGGCCTCGCGCTGTTACGACATGCTCGGCATCGTCGGCCTCGAACAGGCTCAGACGATGCTCCGGCAATCGGTGCATTACTGCGTGAAAGAAGAGGCTTGGAACCGTCGCGTGCACCCGCAGATCGCCAAGGTGCTGCCGCGCGTTTTCGATCAATTCAAACTCGACGGGAAGCTGATCGGCAAAGAAAGCGGCGGCACGCGCACGGCCGACGACGCTTGGGTCGCGGAACTCGGCCGCGTGATCTTCACGTCGACACCGGATCGGGCCGCCGACGCCGTCGCCGGGGCCATTGCCGAAGGTTTCGATGCGACGGCCATCGGCCAAGCGATCGCGCTGGCCACGAACGAGTTGATTCTTCGCGACTCCGGTCGCACCGGCAAACAGGTGCAGCCCGGCAAGCCGGAAGGAAGCGTTCACGGCGATTCGATCGGCGTTCATGCCTGCGATTCAGCCCACGCCTGGCGCACGATGGCGGCCGCGGCGAATCCCCGCAATCGGGCCGCGTGCCTCGTGATGGCCGGCTACCAAGCGGCCCTCGACCGCATCGAACGCGGCGGCGATTTCTTGAACTGGCAACCGCGGCCGACCGACGAAGTGCTCAAAAAAGTCGCCGCCAACGATCAGGAAAGTCTGCTCAAAGAGCTTAACGGCGCGATCCGCGACAACGATCAAGAACGGGCCTGCGCGATCGTGCAGCGCGTCGGCCTGCTCGGCTACTCGGAACGACCGGTGTTCGACGTGTTGCTCAAGTTTGCGTGCAGTGAGGAAGGGGCGTTGCACGCCGAGAAGTTCTACCGCACGGCCAGCGAAGAATTCGCCGCAGCCCGCGCGCCGCACAAGTGGCGACAACTCGTAGCCCTGGCCCGCGTCACGGCCAGCGAAGCCAACCAACCGGCGGCCGGCTACGCGGAGGCGTGCAAGCTGCTCGGGGTGACGTAGCTGATTTCGGGTGCCACTGGTGGCTCGTCCACCAGTGCCGGATTCGACGCCTCACGAAGCACTGGTGGGCAAGCCACCAGTGGCACCCGTGACATCGCACGTTTGCCCGGTTTTCCGCTCGCGGCTACGATGAACGGTTCGCACCGCGCGTTCCGCTTTCATCGTCGCACCCTGCCGAGCGTTCATCATGGCTTACCGCATTCTGGCCGTCGCCGCCCTCATGCTTTCCTCGTCGGTCGCCCGCGCCGACGACGGTTTCACGCCCATCTTCAACGGCAAAGACTTCACCGGTTGGAAAGTGCCGGAAGGAGACAACGGGCATTGGAAAATCGTCGACGGCGTCATCGATTACGATGGCGAGAGCGAAGCCAAGGACGATAAGCATCTGTGGACGAAGAAGCAGTACAAGAACTTCACCGTGAAGGTCGACTGGCGCATCAAAGAGACGCCGTATCTGAATCCGCGCGTCCCGATCATCAAGTTCGACGGCACGCACAAGCTCGACGCGGCCGGCAAGCCGATCACGATCACTGTGCCCGACAGCGACTCGGGCCTGCTGATTCGCGGCTCGATGAAGTCGCAGTGCAATATCTGGTGCTGGCCGTGCGGCTCGGGCGAAGTGTACGGCTACCGCATGGACGAAAAGATGCCGCCGGCCGTGCGGGCCGCACTCGTGCCGAAGGTGAACGCCGACAACAACATTGGCGAGTGGAACACGTTTGAAATCACCGTGATCGGCAACCGCCTGACGGTCGTCAACAACGGCCACAAGGTGATCGACAATGCCGAACTGCCCGACCTGCCGGAAGCCGGCCCCGTCGGCCTGCAACACCACGGCAGTAAGAAGAACGGCGAATGGACCAGCCCGCCGTCGCTCGTGCAGTTCCGGAATATTGAGATCAAAGAATTACCGTAATCGGAGCACACTAGCCCCGCCGCGCAAGCAAGGGGACATTTTGAACCACAGAGACGCAGAGAAGACGAGAAGACGAGAAGACGAGGATCGCGTTTCTCTTTTTCTCTTTTCACTTTTCTCTGTGCCTCTGTGTCTCTGTGGTGAATTTCCCATGCCCCCTCGCTTGCGCGTCGGGGCTAGTATTTGGTGGTCATGTCGA
>JAEUIN010000196.1 GCA_016793115.1 Planctomycetaceae bacterium | reverse complement strand
GGATTTATCGGCGTCGATGGAGAAGCCGCGCGTATAAATACACTTCTTCGCAAGGTCGCTTTCTTCGTCCTCAATCGCCTCAGGAATGTCGACAGTGTTCTCCAGCGCCTCATCGCCGAAATTGTTCTCGCCCTCGTACGCACCGTACAGGATCATCGGCTTGAACGTCTTAACTCCGAGTTGCACTTCTTCGACGCATTGGCGATTGAGGAAGATGAGTTGGCGGTGGGCGTTTACTCTTCGGGCCGTTCGCTTCGAATAGCCGGGAATGTCCAAACCCTTGCCGGTCGCATCTTCCTCCATGCCCGTCGGGATCTTCACGCGGAACGCACGGTACACCGAGGCCTGCGCGAGTTTGCGATCTTTGAGGTTCGCAATACCGTGGAAGTCGTCGTCGGCGTCGAACGTCCAGCCGCCGGCGGGTTTGTAGGAAACGTCGTTAAGCAGGACGTATTCACCGGAGGCCTCGAGCGCGACGGCCTCAAGTTCGAAGTCGTGTTGAAACTCCGCCGGCCCGCCGAAGATTTCAATGGCGTCGGGCTTCTCCGGCGGATCGAGCGATTCGTTGATCTCGATGAGGCCGGAGGTCGGGCCTTCCGGCAATCCCGGCGAATCGCTCGCGCCGTTTTTATCGCCGCCGAGTCGTACGATCTTCGCGATGTTGCCGAGTTGAGGAGCCACGCGACAGCCGAGCAAATCGCAAAGCGAGTCGAGAGATTGCGCGGGGTTTGAGAGATCGTGTTCGACGAACGGGCGCGGCTCGTCGGGAAGTTGCTTGACGTCGTAGTTGCGTTGCCCCATCGCCTCGAAGTAAATCGCGGCGAGTTGGCGGGGTGTTTTTTCGTTGAATTGCGAATCGCGCTTGATCTCGCCCGCCGGCGTGCGTTGGTTGTAGCGGCCGGAGATTTCACCGAATCGCCACTTCCACCGCCAATCCTCAATCAGAAAAGAAACGATGCGGCCGCGCGAGTCGCGGCGATAGCTCGCCTGTACGGCGCGGCATTCGGGAAAGGAGAGCGTGCGGCCGTCGTAGCTGATTTCGAGCGTGCCGACGAGCGCGGGCGGGCGGAGTTGCGGGGCGATCGTTAGCGTGCAAACGCCGGGGGCCGTGCCGTGCGCCCACGTCATCGTGCCGCCGATGATGCGTTCGACGCCGGGAAATCGGGCAACGGCTTGAAGGTGTTCGGACATTGGCGGCTAAAGGCTTGCGGGAGGTGGGTGATTTGCTGTTTGACGCGCGACTAACTCGGCGTCCACGTCTTATCGACCGGGCTGACGATCGTGATCTCGCCAAGCCGACAGCCCATCGCCTTGACCGCGAAGCCGCTCACCACGCCGTTCGGATTGATGATCGTGGCTCCGCGATACGCTTGAATCGCGTTGCTCAACGTCTTGCTCGTCATGTCCTGCGAAAAATCGATCGTGCCGCCGCCGCCGCACTTCACCGACGTTCCGCCGATGTTCCCCGAAGAGTTGTAGACCAGTAGGCCCGCTTGATTGTCGACGACCGGGTGAGCCCCGCTGCCGTGGATGATCAGCGTGCCGCCCGTCTTGGCAATCGCCGTCGTGGCCGTGCTGATCTCGACGACGCCGCCCGACTGGTCGAACGTGCTGCCGATCGTCGTGGCGGTGCCGAGGATCACGTTGGAATCGTTCGCAACGTTGCCGCTGTGGCCGATCTTCGGCGTCACCTTGCACGTTTCGCCGTAGAACCCGACTCCCACACTTCCCGCAAGCACCTCGAGCGGGAAGCCCGAGGCCGCGCCGGGGTTGGCGGTGATGAGAATGGCCGGGCGGGTGAGGTCGTTCGACTTCGGCGAACGATAAACCGTGACGTCGACGTTTGACGTTTGGAAGTCGAGATTGATGATCGCCTGTCCGCCGTTGTCGATGCCCTGGCCGATCTCGACTTTCGTTGCGCCGTCGAGCTGTAAAGAGCGATCGCGGTATTCGTTGTACGAAAGCGTGTTGCTTACGCGGTGGATTTTCGGCAAGCCGATCGATGCGCCGCCCGACCAGAATGAGGCGAACACGCGGAACGTGGAGGTTGCGATCGCGGCGAGCGCGTCGAGGTCGTAAAGCAGCGAAACCGGCGTACGGATCAGAATCGTATCGCTACTCGACGGGAGCGCGCCGCCCGACCAGTTGTTGACGTCGCTGACGTGGTTCGGACCCGTGGCGTCAATGTCGTCATTCACGGTGAGCGTGCCCGCGCCGGACGAAGTGAGAACAAACGGCAAGCCGACCGGGCCGGTGATCGTCATCACGGTCGGCGTTTCGGCGTCGTCGAGTTCGGCGGTGAGTTCGTTGTATTCGCCGGCGACGATCGCGGCCGCCGTCCAGGCTTCGTAGAGCCCAAGCAAGATTTCCGCCGCCGTGGCGTCGCCGTCCGACGTATAGGAAATCTCCTTGCCGTTGATCGTGAGCGAATATTCCGTCGAGTTCGCAGCCGACGCCGTTACGGTCGTAACTTGGGCGACGGCTTTCGCATTGCCGATCCATTCAACGGTGGCCATGTCGTGTGATTCCTTGTTCTATCCAGAGCGGCGTGCGCCGCGGCTTGCGGGAGGTGGGTGATGTTCGGTGTCTTAGCGATTCGGAAAACCCTGTAACGCCGTTGCCGACTCGAATACGTACGACCATGAAGCGCCGTACAAATCTTTGCCGGGGTTGCTGAATTCAATCTGCCGCTCGTCTTGCTTCTCCGCGTCGGGGAAGATCGCATTCGGGACGATCGGGTTTTGCCCGCGTCGCGTCGCCGATCCTGATTGCACGCACCGGCAAATCGTGCGTTCGTTGACGACCTGCTTGATCGGCTCGCCCTGCATCGTTTCGATCAGCACGAAGCGTTGGCCGCCGTTGCCGCGAAAGGAGAGCGATTCAGTGAAGGTCACGTTCGACGTGATGCCGCCGACGCCGCCGATCACTTCAATAATCTTTTCGCCGGTGATCTCCAACTCGAACGAACGCCGGCGGACCAACTCACCGCGCCCCTCGCCGATGAAGTTCGGCCCCTTCGTGATTCGCAG